>CAYGGZ010000018.1:49332-54590 GCA_964349765.1 uncultured Bacteroidales bacterium | reverse complement strand
CGTTTGCAAATCTAAAGAAAGAAAACAGTTGGAAAAAATCTGTTCTTATCTCAATCGGTCAGAAAACACTGCCCGAAGGTATTTTAATGTGTTTTTAAAAGGGTTTTCGAACCGCGGCGTACATATCGTTTCAGAAGCTTTTCCTGAACACTCCGCTTACATTAAATCATTATTAAATTCAGTCTTGTAGGTTTTTTTTTATTATCATCGCACTAAAATCAAACCATATTTCAGCTTTATGAATGCACTCAGAATTCTCATTTTAAGCCTGCTGGTACTGGAAGTTGGTGTACTACAAGCGCAAACAAAGGCCAGCGGGGTAGTGTTTCATGATTTGAACAACAACAGTATCCGCGAACCGAAAGAACCCGGAATAGCCAATGTTGCGGTAAGCAATGGCTCGGATGTGGTATTAACCGACAAAAATGGCCGGTATGAGCTGCCTGTTGACAATGAAGCAATCATTTTTGTTATCAGACCTTCTGGCTACAACTACCCTGTGAACGAACTTAACCTCCCGCAATTCTGGTATAACCACAAACCTTTAGGCTCGCCACCATTGGAGTTTAAAGGCTTACCGCCCACCGGTCCTCTTCCCAAATCAGTAGATTTCGGCCTGATAACTGGCAATAAATCAGATAATTTCAGCATCATAGTGTTTGCCGATCCACAGGTTTCAAACGAAGCTGAGATTAGCTACTATGAAAAAGCTTTTATAGGAGAGCTGAAAGGCAAGCAAATGCATTCTTTCGGTATAACACTCGGCGATCTGGTTGCCAGAAGACTCGACCTGCTTGAGCCACTTAACCGGGCAACGGCGCAGATTGGTATTCCATGGTTTCATGTAGTTGGTAATCACGATATAAATTATGATGCAACTACGCCCCAGCACAACGACGAAACCTTTGAACGTAACTATGGCCCTGCAACATACGCCTTTAACCATGGAAAAGTTCATTTCATTGTTCTTAACAATGTAATCTTTCCAAATCCTTATCCTGGCCACTATTATGTGGGAGGATTCAGCGAAAAACAGCTACGGTTCGTCGAAAACTCGCTTAAACATGTCCCCGAGCATTATCTTGTAGTACTTTTCATGCATATTCCGCTTTATGATGACGTGAAGTTTGGTGAAACCTTTGTTGATCAGCACCGTGAGCAACTGTTCGAGCTTTTGCACAACCGCCCGTACACCTTTTCGATGTCGGGACATGCTCACGCATTGCATCACCATTTTTTCGACACAACTGAAGGATGGAACGGCAAAAACCCGCATCACCACTACACAACCGGTGCAGTATCGGGCGATTGGTGGTCGGGAAATCCAGGACCCGACGGCATTCCGGAAAGCATTATGTGGGATGGTACACCTAAAGGATACTCTATAGTTCGCTTCAGCGGAAATAGCTACACCATTGATTACCACGTAGCAGGAAAAGCGGAAGATTTCAAAATGCGGCTCTACGGGCCAAAGGTGGTTCCACAAAACAGGCACTTCAGAGGCGAGTTATTCGTTAACTTTTTTCAGGGAAGCCAAAAGGATACCGTTGAGTACCGTATTGGTACAGGCAATTGGCAACCAATGCGCTACACTGTTGAACCCGATCCATACATGTGTGCGATCCGCTACCGCTGGGATCATGCCGAAGTACTGCTACCTGGCGTAAGGCCTTCTAATCCGATCCCCAGCACCCATTTATGGAAAACAAGGGTTCCTACTAATCTTGAAATTGGCAAAAGCTTCATTGAAGTAAGAGTCAGAGATATTTTCGGCCGAAGTTTTACGGATAATTTCTATTTCAATGTTGTTCGTGCCGGAGAGTAATAAGTTCTGGAGACCATTGGCCACGTAGTAGCATTATGTGTGGAAACAAGTGTGGCAGAAGGCTCTGTTACGAGGTGACCGATTATTTTTTGTGACTGTTTTGTGCCAATTTTTCTGGACTAAAAGTCAGGCATGAAACTCATTCAAATATATTCCGGAAATAAAAGTCTTAGTTTGGGCTTAGGGTCAAATAACGGCGAGAATAGCTTATCTTTGCAAATTATACAACCAATCGAATGATACGTAATTTAAACATCGGCGGTTTAAACATACCTATCCCCATCATACAAGGCGGCATGGGTGTTGGTATTTCAATGTCGGGACTGGCTGCTGCGGTTGCCAATGAAGGTGGCGTAGGAGTTATTTCTGCCGCCGGCCTTGGGCTTGTGCATCGTAATCCAGCACTTGATTTTGTGCAGGCCAATATCGAAGGGTTAAAACTGGAAATCAGGAAAGCCAGGGAGAATACCAAGGGCATCATTGGTGTTAACATCATGGTTGCCATGTCGAATTTTGCTGATCTGGTTCGAACTGCAATATCTGAGAAGGCCGATATAATTTTTTCTGGTGCTGGCTTGCCCTTGCAATTACCCGATTTTCTGAAACCCGATAGCCTGACCAGGTTAGTACCTATTGTTTCGTCAGGCAGAGCTGCAAAATTGATCTGTGAGAAATGGAAATCGGCTTTCAATTATCTCCCGGATGCTTTCGTGGTTGAGGGACCCAAAGCTGGCGGGCATTTGGGGTTCAAGAAGCAGAATATTGACGATTCGAATTATACACTTCAGGAGATTGTTCCAGAGGTGGTAAGAGAAGTACGTTATTTTGAAGAAAAATACAACAAGGAAATACCGGTAATAGCTGCTGGTGGAATCTATACTGGCCAGGATATTTTTGATATCATGCAAATGGGCGCCAAAGGTGTTCAACTTGGAACAAGGTTTGTAACCACAACTGAATGCGATGCCTCGCCGGAGTTCAAACAAGCCTACATTGATGCTGCTGAAGATGATATAGTAATTATCAACAGCCCGGTTGGTATGCCAGGCAGAGCAATTCACAACGACTTTATCGCCAAGGTGAACCAAGGATACACAAAACCCGTGAAATGCCCTTACCATTGTATAAGAACCTGTGATATTTCCACCACTCCTTATTGCATAATGGCTGCCCTGCTCAACGCATACAAGGGAAGGATGAAAAGCGGTTATGCTTTTGCCGGAAGCAATGCTTTTCTTGCTGAGAAGATCTCAACAGTAAAAGAAATTTTCACCGAGCTGGTAACCGACCTGCGGGCTGCTATTAATCGCTCCGAACAATCTGTTTGACGTTGTGAATTGCTTTCAGATTGTATCTTTGAAATACTGAGCCTAATGCAAAGCAACAAATAAGCCGAGCGACAACGGTTGTGAATTGCTTTCAGATTGTATCTTTGAAATACTGAGCCTAATAATTTATTTGTATGATGATCCCGCATATCAGTTGTGAATTGCTTTCAGATTGTATCTTTGAAATACTGAGCCTAATTTTCGGGGCTGATATGGAGGATAAGGTTCGGTTGTGAATTGCTTTCAGATTGTATCTTTGAAATACTGAGCCTAATAATTCCAAAGTGTCCCAAAGCATCAACAAGGTTGTGAATTGCTTTCAGATTGTATCTTTGAAATACTGAGCCTAATAAATTGATACCCGTTCCTCTGTTGCCGAATGTTGTGAATTGCTTTCAGATTGTATCTTTGAAATACTGAGCCTAATACACGCTTCGCCGACCAGTTGTTTGACCTCGTTGTGAATTGCTTTCAGATTGTATCTTTGAAATACTGAGCCTAATAGGCATTGATTACTACGTATTTAAAAACATGTTGTGAATTGCTTTCAGATTGTATCTTTGAAATACTGAGCCTAATTACAACTGATGTTTAACGTGAGGCATAGTGTTGTGAATTGCTTTCAGATTGTATCTTTGAAATACTGAGCCTAATACAGATAGAGACGGGCTGAATGTAACCAACGTTGTGAATTGCTTTCAGATTGTATCTTTGAAATACTGAGCCTAATGGTACGACCCTATTCAGTTCGAGCAGGTCTGGTTGTGAATTGCTTTCAGATTGTATCTTTGAAATACTGAGCCTAATCATGAACGTGTGCCGTGCAACTGCTCCACCGTTGTGAATTGCTTTCAGATTGTATCTTTGAAATACTGAGCCTAATAGTCACTATCAAATTTAACAGAACCGTTGCGTTGTGAATTGCTTTCAGATTGTATCTTTGAAATACTGAGCCTAATGATATGATAGGTATCAATACCATCTGAATAGTTGTGAATTGCTTTCAGATTGTATCTTTGAAATACTGAGCCTAATACAACTATACCCTCGATTCGTGGCTCGTGTGTTGTGAATTGCTTTCAGATTGTATCTTTGAAATACTGAGCCTAATCCCCCGACGGTGGAGACGCAAATCATTACAGTTGTGAATTGCTTTCAGATTGTATCTTTGAAATACTGAGCCTAATCAACGGCGGGAGTTTGCCGAAAGAATGCAGTTGTGAATTGCTTTCAGATTGTATCTTTGAAATACTGAGCCTAATGCCGCTGATTGAAGGCCATTTACAGGTGCTGTTGTGAATTGCTTTCAGATTGTATCTTTGAAATACTGAGCCTAATCTAAAATGAAAACACTGAACGAATTGTTACGTTGTGAATTGCTTTCAGATTGTATCTTTGAAATACTGAGCCTAATCTTGACGGGCGGGATATACGTGGGGAATTTGTTGTGAATTGCTTTCAGATTGTATCTTTGAAATACTGAGCCTAATTCTATCAAAGATACTTCCTCACCTGCTTTGTTGTGAATTGCTTTCAGATTGTATCTTTGAAATACTGAGCCTAATCCGCTTACTTATTTTCGTCTTGATCTCTGCGTTGTGAATTGCTTTCAGATTGTATCTTTGAAATACTGAGCCTAATGGAGTTCGCTGACCAATTCAGCAAGCTCCTGTTGTGAATTGCTTTCAGATTGTATCTTTGAAATACTGAGCCTAATACGACCATCGGGAGGTACTGACCAAGCCCGGTTGTGAATTGCTTTCAGATTGTATCTTTGAAATACTGAGCCTAATCAAGATAAAAGAGTACAAAACCTTTGTAACGTTGTGAATTGCTTTCAGATTGTATCTTTGAAATACTGAGCCTAATCACTTCTTGCACTTCTTGCGCAACTGGTCTGTTGTGAATTGCTTTCAGATTGTATCTTTGAAATACTGAGCCTAATCTTCTTTAGTTGCAGGTTGCGATAGATAGTGTTGTGAATTGCTTTCAGATTGTATCTTTGAAATACTGAGCCTAATTCGGCGAAGGGTTGGCCAACCTACTCGCAAGTTGTGAATTGCTTTCAGATTGTATCTTTGAAATACTGAGCCTAATATACTAAT
>CAYGGZ010000018.1:0-49232 GCA_964349765.1 uncultured Bacteroidales bacterium | reverse complement strand
GTTGTGAATTGCTTTCAGATTGTATCTTTGAAATACTGAGCCTAATATACTAATACTTATCGCGCTGATTATGTTTATATTAGGCTCAGTTTTGCAATTAAAAAACAGGTGAGGCACTCAAGGTTCTGGGCTCGATAATGATGTTTTTTTTGTCCTGATGCATTGTGTAATCAATTATAACAATGCCCATAGAACCACACTGGCACAATTGCCGACAACAAATAATCAGAACAATTCAAGTTGCTGGGGTGTTGAAGGGCGGGAGGTCTGCTTTTCGCCACAATAAAATTCCATCATCGCAAACTGTTTGTCGGTTAATGTAAAAATTATTACATCGCCCTTTGGGGGAAGAAACGATTTCACCCTTCGTATATGCACATCCGCATTCTCGCGACTACTGCAATGCCGTATATAAATTGAAAACTGTAGCATGGCAAATCCATCTTTTTGCAGATCCTTGCGGAATCGGGCATGGGCTTTCCTATCCTTTTTGGTTTCGGTAGGAAGATCGAAGAAAACAAATATCCACAAAATGCGATAATGGTTAAGTCGTTGTGTACTACTCATTAAGTTTGCAGCGGATAGAGCAATTTTCTGGATTGCTGCTCGAAGCAGGCCGAGAGCGATGCCGATGTACGCTGTGCAGCAATCATAAGCGGGCTTAACTGTCCGTCAATCGTAACATCCACAACCGGAATCTGAAGCAAATCGCGCTTCATTGCCGGAGATAGCTCAAATGCTCCTGGGTTCATAATTTCTACCTTTAGTACTATCTCATCAACAAAGGGGCGGTATGGTTCCATTAAATCGGAAGCCAGACACCACGGATTGTACTTATTACGGTGATGTATTCCGAAAGCAGGAAGCAAACCGCTACCAACAATTGCGCGGGCCATAATGGCGAGAAGTACGGCATAACCATAATTATACAGGGCATTGGGCATTTCCCCGTCGCGATGCCTCAGAAAACCTCGATTCCCATATAGTTGATCCCAGTAAGCAGCAGCAGCCCTGCCTTCAACATTGTCAGGATCGCCGCTCTTAACCTTTGCTGCAAAATATTTTAGTTTTTTTGAATCAAAACCAAGTTTATCCAACAAAGCGCACTGGTTCAAAATTTTTGCAATAACCGTTTGCTGCCATAGCCTTTTCCTCAATGGGAGCGAACTGCCGGTTTGCGCAAACATTTTGGCAGTGAACGCATGGTGGCTGTGAATTGGGAGAAGCAGGCCGGCAGGCAAATGCTTTGTATCGCAGGTTAGCACAGCAACGTTGTTCTCCATCAATGCCATCAGCAAGGCATTGCTAATAACAACCTGCTGATCTTCCATTATAAGCATCCCTATATCTTCGATAGGCACACTTCGGGTAGGCTCTTCATCAGGATATCTTACAATCAATTGCCGGTCTTTTTTCCTGACTTCACAGGCTTTTGTCAACAACAAAGTCCGCTTTATCATGGTTAAATTCAGATTTTAGTGCTGCCATACAAGTTTTTCTCCGATTTTCATTATTCCGCCAAGCGAACTTAAATCCACTGCTCTTGGCTCATGCGCTATTAAAGCCTTGATACTCGCTATTCTAATGTGCTTTCGTGAAGAAATAAATTTACTGCTTTCACCTACCTGTGTTTCGGTATGATGCCGAAAATAATAATCCTTTGATGTGAGTTTCTGAACCCTGTAAAGGTGGTTCGACAATTCGGTTATGTTATTGTTTCGAATTGCTTCGTCAATTGCCTCGGCCGCCATATTCATAAGAAACATTTTATTCTGTTGCATTTCCATTACAAATTTCCAGCCTTGTTGTGGTAGTCTTTCCAAAAAAGCCTCAGGATATTCATTGTTGGAGGTCATTATTTTATCCCATACCTCGGTGGGAGATTTAATAACAACAGGCATCAGGAATTTTTTTCGTTCTACTGCATGCCAGAATGTGCATAAATGTTCTACCGGTTTTCCATCGCTGTCGAGGTAAATGGCTATATGGTGGTTGTTTCCTGGCTTTACGAATCCAATATCCTTTCCGGAGCTGTCTTTTTTTACTGGTTCAACCATTTCCAGGCCTGTATAGCAGCGAACCGTCAGGATTGGTATTTTGTTTTCTTCATCAATATACACAGGTTCTTTGAATGCCTCTGTCGTTTTACCACTGAATTGTTCGAGCCGCGCCCTGATTGCCTGTTTTGCTTTTTCATCAACAATATAGTTCACATCGCCAAGCTTTAGTGATTTTACGGAGTATTTAATCACATAAGCCTCCTTAAAACATGTAGCGTATTCTAAAGCCACCTTTTTGTCTTTATCAAGAAAAACAGGCTCTTTTTTCAATGACGCCAATGCCGACTTAACATCGTTATCGAAACGTGCGAGCCTTTCTTCTACTAATTGTCTGATATAGTTTTTAAAGATTAGGTGTGGATTTTCGAAAAGATATTTTACAGGGTGCCTGATAATACAGCTTGTTTTAGGGTCTCTTTCCACAGAAACTATTTTTCCGTAGACGGATTCTTCGCTTAGAGGGCCTCGTGGCACAACAATTCTGTTCTGCACGATTTGTTTTTTGCCATTCAATTTGGCTATACGCCGCCCCCAGGTAGCAACCTTTTTTCCAGATTTAAACGACACGAGTATCTGGCTGGCTTTCTTCTCAACATATGCTGTATCGAAGGGGCGTTGAGCTATCAAATATCTGTCAAGCAGGTTTAATTTTTCGCGAAAGTCAAAATTCATATTTTCTACTTCTGCATATATTTCAGCTCTTGCGCCCTCCTGTGAAAGGTTATTCATCCGTTGGATAAAGCCCTGTTTTGTGCATGCTACTACAAGTGCGTCAATAGCATGATGCCGATGGTCGTCGCGTTTTGTCCAATCTTTAATAACCTCTTTTCTATGCTTTTGCCCATTGTTTGTTTCCCATTCAACCCACTCTGTGAGACCAAATTCACGTTGTTTTGGTAGTTGCAGGTTCATCAGCACGTCGTTCCAGCCCCATAAATACCTTAGACGTTCGGTTACAGTACCACTTGTTGCCCATACGTTTCTGCAAACCTGCAACAGCATTTCCTTCGATTTCTTGCTTATATACTGTGTTTCTCTAATTTGGCGGTCAATAAAATCGTTAGGGATTTTTGATTTGGGCATGAGTAATTTATTAAATTTTGCCCTTCCAATAATTTTGTTTTTAAATAACTTATTAACTCTATCAATGTAAGCATTCAATGAATCTTCTCCCTTCGAAGCCATGTAATCATATGCGGTTTGATTATGTTTATCGAGGTTGCAATGCCTGTGTGAAAGTGTTTTATTACTTTGAGAGTCATCAAAAAGCAACGCCTTAGGAATAATATGTTCCACGTCAACCTGGCTACCCTGCAGGGCGTCGGTAATTCCGAATTGTTTTCCGCAATACACACATTGTGCATTTATCTTAGTGTCGTCGCCGGCAATCTCCTGAAACAACCTCCATTTTATTACGTTGTTTCTTGTATCACGTATCCCATACTCTTCGCGTAATCTTTTGCGGATACGGTCGTTTTCCTTTTCCCTGTCGTTCAGGTCTTTATACGTTTGTTTTCTCTCCTCTTTGCTCTGTTTAAGTTCTCGCGCAAGCTCAACTCTGATTTCATCGGGCCTGCCATATTTTTCTATCACACAATTTACAACGTTTATCATTTGGTTTAAGATCTTTTCAACCACTGGTTGCCGCAAACTGTTTTTATGCAACTGTGGCAGCTTATCAATAAGTTTCCGGCGAAGGTTTTCCTCTTTGGTAATACTGTCTGAATGGTTATAACCGGCCAGCATGCAGGCATCACTGTAAACATAACCTTCCATCAGATACGGAAGTATGTTTCTCATTGCTTTAACCGACTTGTTTCCAAAGCCAGCACTAACAAAATCAACCTGAGCAAGTTTCAATGCAGTGTCTTCCTGCAAATCGAACCTTTTTATCAATGCTTTAGAGCATTCAGTTATGTCGTTGATTGAGTAGATTGTGTGCCAAAGTTGATATAATGGCTCTTTCTCAATAATGTCATCAATTGTTTTACCTTTAATGCAGCTTAAAACCTCTCCAGTGTCTTTATCATAAAGTGTTGCATCGGAATTATTCTCCTTTGTCCTGATGGTAAAACTTAGCAAGTGATGATCTTCTCCAAGTATTTCTTTGAGTTTGGTTCTTGTAGTGTTACCTTGAATGCCATTCTTCAATTGTTGGTTAAACAACCAGTCTCCTTTTTTTTCGAGGTTTAACAACGCTTGCAGATCAGATGACTTCAGTCGTTCATTTTTGTTGAGAAAATCGAAAATAAGTTGTTTCTGTTCTGATGCGATTGGAAGTTCTTCGTTTCTTCTATTTTTAATTTTGATGGAGTTAATATTTTCCCAAATCTTGCAGGCTTGAAATACAGGAGAACTCCTCGGTGCCACCTTCGGTCCTGTAAAAATTTCTCGTCCATTGCCAACTGCAACCCAAATCCCTGCAAATTCACACACGCTCACCAGCCCTTTTTGTGACTTAAGCTTGCGTTGAAAGTAAATGATTTCATTTTTCAATTCGTTAATAAATGAAGCGTTGATAAGTTCGGGGTAGTGTTTCTGCTGCTCCCTCATAATTGCATCGAATTCTTCAATGTATGCTTCTCTGGGGAACACCTGATTGCGAATTCTGTATAATTGATTGTCCGATAATTGCTCGTATAAATACTGTCCGATGGTTTGTTTCCGTTCGTTGATGAGTTGGTGCCGTCCTTTAACTTCAACTACATAATCTGTATCTTTTTTTTCTTTATTTTCGTCAATACGGGCGCTTTTATACCCTCTCTTCTGGTTGAGGTGATATAAAATTCGTCCTAATTCGTTTAGTTCTACCCTTTCAGAGGCAGCTTTTTTGCGCAATTCCCAAAGGTTCATTTTGTGAACCCTTAGCAAATCATCTCCGGGAAACATGTTGTTGTTAAGCAAGAATTGGGTAAGATATTTCCTTCTGAGCTGATACCTGTCATAGCCCTTACGCTGTGTACGTCTTTGCGTTCTTTTCTGGTTTTTTGTAACAGCATTTCCAGACGTAAACTCATCTCTTTCATCTGCTATGAGCGGAATAATCCTGCTTCCCATATCAAGAATTTCAATATTGCTCTCATTTTCCTGAACAACAGCCCATCCTATTGAACTTGTTCCGAGATCGAGCCCTAAAAATTTTTTCATAAAAATTTGTTTTTTGTACGTATTGTTGTAGTTTTGCATCACAATCTAAAGCAATTCACAATAAGGATTATTCCGTTGTGAAAACATTCAGGGCGGCGCAAGTCGCCCTTCTTTATTTACGTTACTAATTGCATTGCACTTTCCATCCTGGCTTCTAATCCGGTTTGCTTCATAACGATGATAGTTGCAGCGATCAGTAAAAAAATCCGCTTGTCAAATATAATCTATTTTTTCGCATTAGAAACAGTTGCCAATAAATTGAAGAATCCCAACCGAACTCTTAAAAGCATGCTGTTTTGTAATCATATCTCTGTTTCCCATCAATGTAAATCAACTTTTTGTGCTTCCCTATCTCTTGCGTGTGCCAGATTACCAAGTTGTATATTCGTTTTATAGCGTGTGCGGCTTGATGAAGGGTGTGGTAAACATGCATTAAAATGGAAACAACTAAATAGCACTATCTTTCCAGGAGATTGGGAAAAGCGTTGTTACCTGTTCGCTGAACATTTATTCCGTACAGAAATGACGCGAGGTAATAGACCAAAAAGCCTGGCAATGAAGTGCAATATCAGGCTTTGTTTGCATGGCTTGTGAACTATCTTTCAATGCGTTGCCTGCCGTTATCTGTAGTCATTATAAGAATCTTTGAATGTTGTCTGGTGCCGGAATCATACAATTGTCCCGCTTTCCAAATATTCTGTACCGTGTTTTAGCAATTATGTTGTAGATAAAATCTCTCAATGGTTTTGGGAAAATAATAAAAACATAAAACAGTTTCCAGACTCCTCCCAACTCTTTCAATACATGAAGTCCTGCCGAAGATTTGAGAAAGTATTTATCGGCTCTGATAAATACAAAAGAGTCAAAATCATCTGTCGGCAGGTTAAACTTTTTAAGCAATGCCTGGCCGCTTTCAGATTGTAATGAAGCGAATTTGAATTTCCCTTTCGGGTCTCTTTTGATTGTGAATTGAACAATGCTGTTGCATAAATTACAAACCCCGTCAAAGAGCAAAATATGATGTTGGTTATTGCTCATGATTCAGAATGCTTTTTAACAGTTTTAGTTTCCCCTTCTCCTAAAGAACAAATTTAGGCAGTTCTCTCTTGAATTTTTCGATTTAAAAATTTTGCAGGCTCAGATTTGAAAAAGTATTTTGCAATATTTACGTTCCAATTCAAATAAGTCATAAATTCAATTTCTTCAAATGACTTTGCACTTCACGTTCTGCCTGTCAAAATCAGGTAAATCCCATATTTGTTCTGCCAGTGAACTTTGCCACGTACTTTGCTTTTTGCTGTATTTCTCCATGCTATAACAAGTGTAAATAGCAGATTTAATAGTTTCGGTTTCCAAATTTTGTTGAACCCAGATTAAGCAATTGCATTGCGTAAACGATTAAATGCTTGTAATCAGCACAATAAGAATTGCGCTGTACAAACACTTAATCGGGGCTAAATCAAAAACTGTACTTTTGCCAGGAGCAACATTTACTTCATGGAGCCGCTTCACACGTACGAAAACACTCTCAAAACCGAGCAGCGGCGGTTAATATTAAGTGCGGCTTATCCGGTAATTTTCGTGGTTTTGCTATGGATAGTCAAAAGTGTTGAGGTTGTAGCCGACATTAGTCTGTCGCACTGGGGATTGGCTCCACGCTCATTGGAAGGACTAACGGGCATTCTTTTTTACCCATTATTACATAGCGATCTCAGTCATCTTTTTTCAAATTCTCTGCCGTTGCTGTTTCTGGGCAGTGCCCTTTTTTATTATTACCGCCAGCAAGCCCTGGGAATTTTTTTCCAGCTTTATCTTATCTCAGGCATATGGCTATGGTTTTTAGGCAGGGATGGAACGATGCATATTGGCGCCAGTGGTTTGGTTTACGGATTGGCTGCATTTCATTTCACTGCAGGATTAATCAAACGAAACATGCGCCTGCTTGCTTTTTCGCTGTTAGTAACATTTCTTTATGGCAGTATTGTTTGGGGCATCATTCCTTCCTTCCATCCTCATCGTAATATTTCGTGGGAAGGTCACCTTACCGGTATGGTGGCTGGAGTTGTACTGGCAATCTGGCATCGCGAAAAAGGCCCTCAACGCGACCGTTATGAGTGGGATGATGATGACCCCGAAAGCGAGAGCGACAGTAATGATGAACAGATAGAGAATTCCGATCCGGAGAATACAGAAACACATCAACGGTAATATTGTACTTTTGCCCGATCTTGCTACAATCCACAACCTGCCATGAAGCGATACGCTGCTATTCTACGTTATCTGGTGCCTTACTGGCCAAAGGTGGCACTCAATGTGTTGTTCAACTTCTTGTCGGTTTTATTTTCGTTATTTGGGCTGGCACTTGTGATTCCGTTTCTGGGAATACTGTTTCGCACGCAGGAGCCTGTTACCGAACTGATGCCCCTTGCCTTTTCTACTGATGTTCTGATAAACAATTTCTATTACTACATTACTCTCTTCATAGAGCGCTACAGCGAAGTTCATGCGCTGATACTCGTAAGTGGAATGGTGGTAGTTATGACCCTGTTCAAAACCGGGTTCAAATACCTGGCCATGTACCAGTTAGCAGCAATACGTAACCACGCTGTACGGGATATTCGAAATACACTTTACAGGAAGGCGGTTGATTTGCCGCTTTCTTATTACAACAACGAACGCAAGGGCGATCTTATCAGCCGGATGACGAACGATGTTTTCGTTATCGAATGGAGCATAATCAGTTCGTTGGAGATGATGTTCCGCGATCCTATCACCATAATGGTATATCTCATTGGATTGACAATTGCCAGTCCGCAGCTCACTTTGTTGGTAATTGTGTTGTTGCCCATAAGCGCATTTATAATCGGTCGTGTGGGCCGGTCGTTGCGAACCAGTTCGATGAAGGGTCAGAAAAAAATGGGTTTCATTTTATCGGTTCTTGATGAGACCCTGGGAGGATTGCGTGTGATCAAAGCCTTTAACAGCGAAGAGCGCATGAAGCAACGTTTCCATAGTATCAACAACTTATACACCCGCCTGATGGTACGGATTTTTCGCCGTCAGTACCTTGCTACACCCTTGAGTGAGTTTCTTGGCACTTTTGTGGTGGTCATCATCATGTGGTATGGCGGTTCGCTTGTTTTAGGCGCAAAAAGTACGCTTTCGCCTGAGGAGTTTATCGGCTACCTGCTTGTGTTTTCACAAATAATAAATCCGGCAAAATCATTCTCCACCGCATGGTATAATGTTCAAAAAGGAATGGCTTCGGCCGAACGGGTACAGGATATCAATAATGCCGATCTGGTGATTGTTGAAAAAGCCGAACCTGTTTCAATAAACAGTTTTACCGATCGCGTAGAATTCCGAGGCGTAAGTTTCCGGTATGAGAAAGAACCGGTGTTAAAAAATATCAACCTCATAATTAAAAAAGGATCAACAGTGGCTCTGGTTGGGCAATCAGGCGCTGGCAAGTCGACGCTGGTTGATCTTCTCCCCCGCTTTTTCGATCCGCAGGAAGGGGTGATCCTTGTTGATGGTATTCCGATAAAGGATCTCAGGATAAAGGACTTGCGAAATCTGATGGGTTTCGTAAACCAGGAGCCAATTTTGTTTAACGATACTTTTTTTAACAACATCGCTTTTGGAGTCGAAAACACTACCGATCAACAGGTTGAGGAAGCTGCCCGTATTGCAAATGCTCATGAATTCATTTTGCATACAGCCAACGGCTACTTCACAAATATCGGCGACCGCGGCGGCAAGTTGTCGGGTGGGCAGCGTCAGAGAATAAGCATTGCACGTGCCATCCTGAAAAACCCTCCCATTCTTATACTCGACGAGGCAACCTCATCGCTCGATACCGAGAGCGAACGACTTGTTCAGGATGCCGTAGCGCGAGTTATGGAGAATCGCACATCAATTGTTATTGCACATCGGCTCTCAACAGTTGTGAACGCCGACCTGATTTGCGTGATGCACGAGGGAGAAATTATTGAAACCGGAACACACCATGAACTTATCCGGAAGAAAGGAAATTACGCCAAATTGCATAAAATGCAGATGTTTCAGTAAAGGTTCGCAAACGATTAGGAATTGGAGGATCAAACCTAAAGAGTTGGAAAATGTTTGGCAACGACCAGAAGAACATGAAAATCAGCGGTTTTAGTATGGTAAGGAACGCGGCTGGGTTGTATTATCCCATTCGCCAGGCAATTCAAAGCGTTCTTCCATTGGTTGATGAGTTTGTGATAGCTATCGGAAAGGGCGATGAAGGTGATACAACGCGGGAAATAGTTGCAGAAATCGTCGATCCGAAAATAAAAATTATTGATACTGTCTGGGATATCGAGAAATACCCCCGCGGTACCGAAAACGCTCATCAAACTGACATCGCCAAAAGCCATTGCACAGGCAACTGGCTGCTCTACCTGCAAGCCGACGAGGTGATCCACGAAAAATATCTGCCTGTAATAAAACAAGCATGCGAAAAATACCTGAACGATCACGAAGTAGAGGGCTTGCTCTTCAACTACATTCATTTTTGGGGCGATTACGATCACTATCACAACTCCCATGGCTGGTATCCGCGCGAAATAAGGATCATACGTAACCATCCCGACATTCACAGTTGGGAATCGGCACAATCATTCCGGCGTATTCCAGCTTTTGATGGAAAAAACTACCGCCAGCAACAAAACACCCACAAGCTTAAGGTGGTGTTGATTAACGCCTGGGTGTATCATTACGGCTGGGTGCGACCACCAGAGCTGATGCGGAAGAAAAGTAAAGCATTAGATACCATACACAAAGGTGTAGATGGAGTTAAGCAACTCGAAAAAAACAACTATTACGAATTCGATTACGGACCTCTCTCACTTCTACCCCGCTTTACTGGAAGCCACCCTGCCGTAATGAAAGATTGGATTGCCGCTTTCAACTGGGGTGCTCAACTGCAGTATTCAGGCAAACCTAATCCTAACCGGCGACCTAACAAACATGAAACTCTCAGGAACAGAGTATTTACTTTTATAAAAAAACGAATCCTGCAAATGCCAATGCTGGGCGAGTTTAAAAACTACATTCTACTTAGAAAGTAACCTCTTTTTATCTTATTTTTGCGATACCAATCACCAACGAATCTAATTTCAGATGGATATTAAACAAGAATCAAAGTTGGGCAAGATTCTGGCCATTTCGGGCAGGCCCGGATTGTTCAGGATATTAAGCCAGGCAAAAAACGGTATGGTAGTAGAATCGCTACTCGATCAAAAACGGTTTCAGACATTTGCCGGCGATAAGGTAAGTTCTCTCGAAGAGGTCAGCATATTCACACACGACTCCGACAAGCCTTTGAAAGAGGTGCTAAAAGCCATTCGGGCTAAAGCTGAAGGTGGCCCTGCGCCTGAATCAAAAGCAGACAACAATACGCTAACTGCCTATTTTAACGAAGTACTGCCCGACTACGATCCTGAACGGGTTTATATTTCTCACATCAGGAAAATCTTTTCATGGTATAACCTTTTGTTAGAGAAAGGATTACTTGATCTGATTGACAATGAGCCGGGCGAGGCAGAAAACGAGTCAGGCGCTACCGAAACCGCTGAGAAGGAGGAAAAAAACGCCTGATTCTATCTGTAAATCCGTTGCAATACGGATATTTTACCATCATACCTATGAAAAAACTGATTCACGATTTCACTGTTGTAAGCAACATCCGCCTGAACAACAGCTACTTCATCCTTGAACTTCTGGCGCCCCAACCGCTTCCGTTGATGGAACCAGGTCAGTTTGCCGAAGTGCTGGTACCTGGATGCAAAGATGTGTTTTTGCGGCGCCCGTTGGCTATTCATGATGTAAACATTCATGAGAACACAATCAGGCTGTTGATAATGATAGTTGGCAAAGGCACACTGGCTTTATCACAATTGCGCGCTGGCGAATTGCTGAATCTGGTGTATCCGCTCGGTACAGGTTTTCGGTTGCCTGAAAACGGCGATGTTTTGCTTGTAGGTGGCGGTGCCGGAACTGCTCCCCTGCTTTTTCTTGCTCATAGGCTTTTCGATTATGGGTTTGTGCCTTCAATCGTAATAGGTGGCAAATCATACGGCGATATTCTGGAAACCAGGTCATTTGAACAGTATTGCAACGTATATACAATTACCGAAGATGGCAGCCAAGGCGAGAAAGGTTTGATAACCGATCACACTATTTTCTCATCGGTGCCTTTCCCTTTTCACACAATTTACGCCTGCGGAACCACCAACATGCTAAAAGCAATCAGTAATTTATCTGGTCAGCTTAAAGTTGCCTGCCAGGTATCGCTCGATAACACAATGGCTTGCGGTATCGGAGCTTGTTTATGTTGTGTTGTGAACACCACAACCGGTTATCGCCTGGCATGCACCGACGGGCCTGTATTCGATGCCTCCGACCTGCCCGGATGGCAAAACGCCACAACACAATCCGGATTATGAAAAACCTGAGCGTTAAACTTCACAACCTCGAACTTCGCAACCCTGTGCTTACTGCAAGCGGTACGTTTGGCTATGGCTGGGAATATGAAGATTTTGTTGATCTCAGCCTCCTTGGGGGAATTATCGTCAAAGCCACCACCGCGAACCCCCGCAAGGGTAATCCATATCCGCGCATGGCCGAAACCCCAATGGGGATGCTTAATGCAATCGGCTTGCAAAACAAAGGGGTGCATTATTTTGTCAGCGATATTTATCCGAAAATCAAAGACTATCCCACTCAGGTACTGGTGAACGTTTCTGGTTCAACCATAGAAGAATACGAGGAAGTTGCCGAAATCATCAATGATTTGGATAACATCCCTGCTATTGAGCTTAACATCTCGTGCCCAAATGTTAAAGAAGGCGGTATGGCATTCGGAACAAGTTGCACGGCAGCGCAAAAGGTAACAGCAGCGGTTCGCAGGAAATACAAAAAAACTATGATCGTGAAGTTGTCGCCCAACGTAACCAGCATAGCCGAGATAGCCAAGGCGGTGGAAGATTCAGGCGCTGATGCACTTTCGCTGATCAATACCCTGATGGGGATGGCCATTAATTCCGAAACCCGCCGACCGGTTCTGAGCACTATAACAGGTGGCTTATCAGGCCCGGCCATTAAACCTGTAGCCGTAAGGATGGTTTGGCAGGTATATAAGGCTGTAAAGCTTCCTATAATTGGCATCGGAGGGATTATGACTGCTTCCGATGCTATAGAATTTATGCTTGCCGGGGCGGCTGCAATTCAGGTAGGAACCGCAAATTTTATTGATCCGCAGGCCAGTGTAAACATTGCTGCCGGAATAGCGGATTACCTGCAACGGCATGACATTTCCTGTGTGCGCGACCTAACCGGTGGTTTGATGGTAAATTAGCGCTCCTCGGCATCAACATTGTTTTCGTCGGAGGCAAAGTCCAACTTTGCGGGTTGAAAGTCGCGTATGTCGGGTTCGGACGAGGTTACAACAGGTTTGGGAGTTGGTTGCGGAAGAGATATCTCTGGAGCAGGCGTTGCTTCAGGCCTTTTATCGCCTTGTTTGCGAAACCGTGCATTTTCGCGGTTCAAGTCATAAACAATCTCCTTAAGGTCGGTGCTTTCCTGGGTTAATACCTTCAGCTCAGCCGTTACTTTTTCTATGCGGGATTCAAGCTTGCTTTTATCAGCCAACAGATGTTGCAACTTGTTCTTCAACTCAGTGTTTTCGGCCATTATCACCGTAACACGATGTCGAATCTGCTGAAACATAGCTTTTTTCGATGCCATAGACGTCGGGTGGTTAAAGGTTAGGCAAAATGATTTTCAGCCGCTGCCCCACAGTAATCTGGTCGGGGTTTTTGATATTATTATCGGCCATAATTCGGGTAAAAGCATCAGGGTTTCCGTAATATATTTCGGCTATCTGGCGTAGGGTTTCACCTCTTCTTACCACATGAATCCGCTCGCTGACCTGAGCAGGAGTAACGACTGGTGTAACAACAGGCGGTGTTGGTGTTGGTGTTTGTACGCGTGGAATATTAGTGTTGATGTTAGGTGTATCGGGCTGCAATGGCGTCGGCCGTGAAATAACCGATGTAGCCGGTTGCCCCGAAGCGGCTTCAAGCCTGGCCTGCAAATCAATTATACTCTGCATCAAAATAGTCTTTTCCGTTTGAAGCTGCTGAATCTCTGCCTGTTGCTGTTTGATAAGGTCGGTACTTACCTGTAAATTATTCTGAAGCGGTGGTTTACTGAAATAGAAATAATATGCTGCCATAGCTCCAACAAATAATAAAAGCATCATTGTCAGAATAAATATTGTTGATTTCTGGCCGCTAACCTTTTCTTCAATTCCTGCGATCAAGTCGTAAACCTCCAGATCGGCGTTGCAATTGGTGCACTGCGAGTGCTTCTTTTTTTTCGGAAGCGTGATTTTACATACAGGACATTCCATGATTTGATAAAAAGTTTAATTTGTGGTTGTTGTATGTAACGATTGGTTTATTGCGGTGAATAATGTTTCGAAACGATTGAGTGTATTCTCCGAGAGCTGGTTGTGCAGAGAAAAGTCGAGGGCAAAGGTTGATGCAACAGCGTAGAGGTCAATAGTGTTGTTTCCCGGAAGATTTCTGATATGATCGCGAAAAATAAATGGCTTTTTCTTTCCTTCATCAGCCGGTAAATTGAGCGAAATGTCAATTTTTGAAAGCAAGCCAACCAATTCTTCCTTTTCGAACATATCCTCAACTGATGCCTGCGGCAAGGGTGAGAGGGTGTATTCGTCGAAAGTGAGCAGGTTGCTGTTTACGATAAGGCGCTTTCGCAGCAGATGATCAACAGTTTCTGCGTTGTCGTGAAGTGCTGTGGTTGTGAAAAGCCCTGTAAAGTCAAGCTTTTCATTTTTAAGCAGGGAGATAAACGCAGTAAGCCGGTTGAGTCCGCCGCATGGTATCACTACAATGTCGTTGTGCAGCCCGGTGCGGTTTGCCATTTTCAATTTTCGCGACATAATGTCAATATACAACATCTCGATGGGGCTTTCGACGATGAGGTTTTTTTTGTTGTGAAAAAGGCGGCTTGTGATATCAAACCCGATTGCCGATTGGAGTGGGAACAGTGTTTCAGGTTCGATCTCTGCGATCAGGTTTGAGACAATGCTTCCGTCGGGTGTGTCGGTTACGGTGCGAATCCGGTCGAGTCGGCGTGGATTCACCATAAATGGCGAATGTGTAGTATAGATTATCTGATAATTTACTGATAAGTCGTCAATAAAGTGCATCAGATCGGTTTGTGCGGTTGAATGAAGGCTTAGACCGGGCTCATCGAGAAGTAAAACAAACGGTTGGTCGCTATTTTCGTTTTGTATCTTACTAAACCATACGATAAAGGAGAAGAACATATTGAGGCCTTTGCTTCTGTTGCGAAGCGGGAGCGTTACTTTGCGCCGCGTGTTTCTAATCCGGATATCGAGGATCTTGTCGTTTTCCTCAGGCCGGTTTTCAATTTCAAATTTGATTTCAAGGTTGCGATCTGTTGACCAGTATTTAAGAATATATGCGGTCACCTCATTGGCCGTTGCTTCAAGATCGGCCAGATAAGCTTCAAAATTATCGGTTGCCAGAACTTCGTCAATATTAATTTTTGCAAGCTCGAAAAAGGCTTTCGATATTTTCACCGACTCATCTTCAGGCTGAGGATTCTTTAAGGAACGCAAACTAATACGGGAGGGCAGAATGTAATACTCATCGAAGTACCAGAACTTTGGCAGGTTTGGCTTGAGGTACTGCTTGGCTACATATCCCTTGACCCTGTTTTTCCATGGATAGCCCTTCAACAGGAAGCGTTGACGCAGGTCGTCCGTCAAAATCTGCAGGGCTTTCTCATCGCGCATACGCTGGCATGCATCAAGAAGTTCGTCAATCGATCGGGCGCCGGCAAGATAATTTCGCATTTCGCCTGAAAGTGTGTAACGTTTGAGCAGGTTGCTGATGAACCTCTTTTCATCAACTTCAAGTCCATACCATACCGATTTGCCGTAATAGGTAACTCCGTAAGAGAAACTATCGGATTGCAACACTCCCTCGCCAATGTCTTCAGTAATTATGTTCAACAGTTTGCGATCGATTAAGAAGGTACCATTCACTGCTTCAACATCCTCATGATTCGCCTTGAACCTGCTTAGCTCGTTTCTGGGAAAATCGCCGATGGGGTTCAGGGTAAAATTTTCGTCTTTCTCGAAATAGTTCACCTTGGCAATTGCCTCAAGAAAGGCTGTTTTACCCGATTCGTTTTTCCCTACAACTGTCGTGATCCGTTCATCAATGGCAACTTCCTGCTCCAGTGTGAAACTCTTATATTTCTTAATCTTAACTTTGATAAGTTTTATCATTTGAATGCATTTTGGAGATAGAACATTTTCGCAATATCCCGTTTTTCTGTGCCGAAAGCAAAGATACACAGTTGCATTGATAAATTGATTGTTTACACGGCAACAGATTATTTTTTTTCATCTTTGAGTACAACCAGATTTTTAGCATAATGCACCTCCATGCTTTTCCGGCACGGGCATGATTGGGTCGAATATGCACATATCCGCCTGCCATTGGCATCATTTAACTTAAATTTGCAGCATTAAGCCGTAATACTCATGAACATCTTATTAATTGGATCGGGGGGGCGCGAATGTGCATTGGCCTGGAAACTGGCACAAAGCACTCACACCCGTAAACTATATATTGCTCCCGGTAACGCAGGAACATCAGCGTATGGAACCAATATTCCGGTGAATGATACCGACCTGGAAGCTATTGGCGAAGCAGCTCTGAAGTACAATATCCAATTGATTATTCCAGGCCCCGAAGCGCCACTTGCCGCCGGAATAACCGATTTCTTTCAACAAAACGAAGCATTGTCGCATATTCCGGTTATCGGCCCTTCAATATCTGGAGCACGCCTTGAATCGAGCAAAGAGTTTGCAAAAGCCTTTATGCAACGACACGGAATACCAACTGCCACTTACCGTAGCTTTGGCGTTGACGATTTGACCTCTGCACTGGATTATCTTAATTCCCTGAAGCCACCACTTGTGATCAAAGCCGATGGTCTGGCAGCCGGAAAAGGGGTAGCCATTTGCAGCAACAAGGCTTCGGCTATTATTGAAGTTAAAGAGATGTTGCTAAAACGAAAATTCGGACAGGCATCGGAACGAATCGTGATCGAACAATTTCTCAGCGGGATTGAGATGTCGGCTTTTGTGCTTACCGACGGTCAAAACTATGTGGTACTTCCTGAAGCAAAAGACTATAAACGGATTGGCGAAGGCGACACTGGTTTAAATACCGGAGGAATGGGAGCCGTTTCGCCTGTTGCTTTTGCCGATGATGTTCTTAAGCAAAAAATCGAAGAGCGAATTATCCGCCCTACAATCTACGGTTTGCAAAAGGAGAATATCCCATATACCGGCTTTATATTCTTTGGCTTGATGATTTGCGATAACGAACCTTTCGTTATTGAGTATAATGTTCGACTTGGCGACCCCGAGGCAGAAGTAATTTTGCCACGAATTGAGAGCGATATCTTAGAGCTGCTCATAAAGGCCGCCAACAAACAGTTAGACTCGGCGAAAATAGTTATCACACCACGATCAACCGCTGCCGTAATGATGGTTTCGGGAGGATACCCCGGAAATTACTCAATTGGAAAGTTGATTGATGGTGCCGAAGACACGGTTGGAAATATGATTTTCCACTCAGCAACCCGTCGTAACGAAAACGGAGAACTCGTTACTGCCGGTGGGCGAGTGATGGCAATAACAGCTTATGGCGCTACCCTCAATTCAGCATTGAACCTGGCCTACGAACGCGTTCGTCAGATTCATTTCGAAAATTGCTATTACCGCCGCGACATAGGGAAAGACCTTCTTGCCAATGAAATCTCTTAATCTGATTTAAATACATGATAATCAGGCTATTTAAATCGAGCTATTTTTTAAAGCTATTCAGTTTTATTTTAATTTCGCTGGGACTATGGGCTGGGGCTTTTGTTAACCCGCCTTCTTACACCCAGGACTTGTTTGATGGCTTTATCTGGCATCTGCTCCCCGGCAGGTTCATTGTTCCAGCGTTTACCGCCACAATTCTCGCTTTTCTTTTATTGGTTGCACAGGCTCTGTATCTGAATAACATATTGACCGCAATCCCACTATTTTCGAAATCAATATTTTTTCCTGCACTGCTCTTTGTCATGCTGGGCAGTTTCGACCCGAACCTTTTAACATTGCATGATGGATCGATCATTTCACTGTTGCTTTTGTTGTCGTTTCGAAACCTTCTACACTTCTACGACAAAAACGAAACGATAAAAGAAGCCTTTAATGCTGCATTCTGGATGAGTGTGGCTTCGTTGTTTCATATTGAAGCGGCAGTGATGATGTTATTTGTGTGGGGTTCATTCGTAGTTTGCCGCCTCACCGCCTGGCGCGAATGGGTTGTTTCGCTTTTGGGCTTTGCCACACCGTGGCTCTTAATAATTTCAGCCCTCTATTTAACCGATGGGCTTAAACAATTGACCGGATATTTTACAGACATTGAAGCGAAATTCTCATTTGCATTTTCGACAATACACTTGAAGCAGTGGATATTCTTCGCTGCAATAGCGTTTTTGCTATTGCTCTCGTTGGTTAAAATCGAATCAGAAATTCACGATAAAGTTATCAGCATCAGAAAAAACTTAGCAGTAGTGAAGGTGATGCTCTTCGTTGGGGTTTTATCGTTTGTTGCCGGGCTGAGTGATCCATCCGAGTCGTTTTATTTGATGATCCCTCCTTCCACAGTAGTAATGGCATACTTCTTTATGGCGCGGAAAAAACTGTTTTGGGCTGAGTTGTTCTTTTCGCTGCTTCTTGCTTTAATAGTTACTTTTCGCTTCATCTGAAACAGCTAAAAGTCATGAACAACAAATCTCTTCTCTGGGATTCTGATTCTGATTATGATGTTGCTCTTTTATCTTCGACTGGAGAGCCTGACCCAAAATATCCTTCCGGGCAGATTATTGCCGGATGCGATGAGGCAGGGCGGGGGTGTCTTGCTGGGCCGGTTGTGGCTGCTGCAGTGATACTTCCCGAAGATTATGCGATTGAGGGGCTTGATGATTCAAAGAAGTTAACATCACAACAACGCGAAAAGCTCCGTTTTCAAATTGAGGATAAAGCTCTTGCATGGGCAGTGGGCTTTGCCTCAAATCATGAAATTGACCGGATCAATATTCTAAATGCTACTTTTTTAGCCATGCACCGCGCAATTTCCTGCCTAAGTGTGAAACCCAGCCTGCTGCTGATTGATGGCAACAGATTCCTGAACTACCCTGAGATTACACACCGCTGTATTGTTAAAGGCGATTCCAGAATAGCTTCTATTTCAGCCGCTTCGGTATTAGCCAAAACGTACCGCGATGCCCTGATGAAATCAATACATCTCTTGTATCCGCACTTTCTATGGGATCGCAACAAAGGATATCCAACAAGCGAACATTTGCTTGCGATCCGAAACAATGGAATCACTTCATGGCATAGGAAAACTTTTACAGGATGTCGTGCACTCGGATTGCCATTCGATGATATTCAGGCTATTAACAAAAACAAAGGAAACAAATGAGCAATAGAATGATCAGGGTAGTGGCTGTTATGCTCACATTTGCCATTGCGATTGTATGGTTCTACCTCAGCCAGTGGCGCCCAGCCACTCCTCCTTACACGGTTGTGCCTTTGGACGCAACCGTTGTGATGCGGATAACTGATCCTAAACAATTTTTGGGTGCTGTTTCAAAATCTTTCCTTTACAACGCCCAAACAGACACTTCCAACAAAAACACTCTTTCCTGGAGTGCCCTCGCCAGGCTTGTAACTCAACCATCAAACAACAATAAAATTTATCGCGAAAGCGTCGGCGTTTATATTTCACATCATGCACAACAGGGCTGGTTGCTGGCAGCAAACACACAGATGCGACCCAAGGAGATTCACCGTTTATTGAGTGAGCACGCAGGGTTTGAACCCCTTACTTCGCGCAGCATGGAATTTTATAAAATCTATAAATCGTTTCACCCCAATAATCCCGAACAAATATTCTCATGGGTTCTTACCGACAGATTATTTTTTGGAAGCTTCAGCAACGGATTGCTTATTAAGGCATTGCAAGGTCTCACTACGCCGGAAATACGCAATGCACACGCACTCAACATGGCCAAATTACCAGTAACACATGCTAACGCTGTAATGACAGTTGATTTTCAAATGCTTGGCAATATGCTTGCTCTTAATCTCAACAGTCAACACCAATACATTGCATCCGCTGTGAAAGACCTGGGGCAGTATGCACTTCTCGACATTATCACAAGAAAAAACAGCCTCTGGTTCAATGGATTTATCAAGTGTTCGGGCAATAATTGTTTTGTAGCCTCTCTTACCAGTAGCGGTGCCACTGTCGACATACCGTCACTCCTGCCAAACAACACCATCGGGTTCATCCGTCGCTCAAATTTTCTACATTCCAGAAAAAACTCCGTAGAAGTGGCATCAGCTTTTACGAGTGGAATTTTCAGCAACCTGGCAGGGGCTTCAGTTTTGCTGCTCCGCGACGAACTCCTTGAGCCAAATCTATCTTCAATCATAGCCATGCCCTATAAAGGTGGTGGCGATTACATTACTACACCTGTAAACCAACTCAAAGAAAAAGTAAACCTCAGAGAACAATACGGCTCTATCGTTCCTCATAACCGCTGGATGTTCCACAGTTCAATTGAAAACATGAACTTATTTGTTGAAAATCCATCGCTTCTCGAACAAATCAAGCAGGGTTCTTCAACTTCAAACACTCTCAGTTCAGCAAAAGCCTTTTCACAATTAAAAAACTACATAAGCGAAAATAGCGCTTTCGATTTCTTCCTGAACACACGTGGGGCCTATTACGTTGCCGAATTCATGACAAGAGACTCCTTGGCTAAAGAATTCATTATGAGCTTATTTCCTCCTATCACGCAATTCTATTGGCAAATCCAGCCGGTTGATCAGGCCATATTTACTAATGCTGTGCTGTTGCACGGAAAAGGAGAATTATATGGCGATAACCGTGTATGGGAGGTTAGATTGCCCGGAAAGATAGTTGCAAGTCCTACAGTGGTTTTTGACCAAGGATCGGCAAGTAAAAACATTATTGTGTTCGACGACGCTGCCAACATCACTATGATTGACCGCAACGGGGCTGTCCGCTGGCAACGTATTCTTGCAGAACCAGGAATGGGAGAAGTTTATGCCTTACCGGATCCCCGTCATGCAAAGACACAATATCTTTTTAACACGCCTAATTACCTTTATCTACTTGATGATGCTGGTAATCTTCTGCCCGGATACCCTAAAAAGCTTATACGCACAGCCACAACAGCGGCAACCCTGGTCAGGTTCGCCGATGATGAGCAACCCCGATTGCTGCTTCCAACTGCCGATAGAACTGTTATCTGCATTGATTTGAAGGGTAACAGTATAGTGGGATGGGAAAATCCAAGTATGGAACATATTTGCATCAAGCCTCCCCAACACATCGTACATCAGGGAAGGAGTTTTGTTGTATTATCAGACTCTGCCGGACGGGTTGTAATCACTGACCGTCGCGGCGTTCCGTCGTGGAGGATACCTGCGCGGTTTTTTCACGCAGGCAATGCAAAGTTTTATATTAACCGTACGAACGCCAAGGGGGCCTGGTTAACCGCCGATAAGCAAGGACGGCTATCATATCTGTCGCCCGGCGGTGGACTGCAACAAACAACATTTACTACTTTTAGCGGCACTCCCTGGTTTGTATACGACGACTTCGATAACGATCCTCATCCCGATTTCATCTTCGCCGACCGCCAACAACTGGTTGTGTTCGACCGTTTCGCGCAAACCTTGATGAAACAGCACTTTAACTATCCCATTACAATCAGTCCGGTTATATTTCGTGACAATTCAGGCCAGATCATAATCGCCGTTACCGAAGGAAACCCAGGCGATATCTCACTTTACGGAGTCGCAGGCAGGCTTTCTGACCCTATTTCTGCCGGTGCTACAGTTGCTCCTGTAATTGCTTACCTCGACAACGATGGGCTACCGATTGTATTATCAGGCTCAGCCGAAATGTTGATAGCTTTCCCTTTTTTACCTTAAATCAAAAATATTTGCCTCCATACGAATAACCATATTACCTTTGTTTCTTAAATCGGTTAACACATCACATTATGAAAACTATACGAAACCCGATCTGGCCTGCAGGAGGCATGCTGATTTTAGCATTGACCTTCTTTTCCGGCTGCATAGAGGATAATTTTGAGTTCGATAAAATCACAGGGCCAGAACTCAACCCGACCATTGCTGTCCCTTTGGTTAAAAGCCGTCTTACGCTTGAAGATATCCTCCCCGAGCACGAATTCATAAGAACCGACACCGCAACGGGGCTTGTGAGTCTGTTTTTTTCTGCTCCTCAAATCATATCCCAAACAGCAGAAGAAAGGATACAAGTACCAAACCAACTATTCAGTGAGAGCGCAGCATTCATCTGCCCTCCATTGCCAATAGGCGAAACATTCACTTACCAATTTGAGGTTGAAAGAGTATTCGCAACCGAAAAACCCAATCAACGCTTAGATGAAATCTATTTCCGTTCAGGAATAGTAATGGTAACTATTGTGAGCTATTTTAATAAAGACGCTGTTGTTGTCCTCGAAGTTCCCAATCTGATCAACAAAACAACCGGCGATACATTTGAAATGGTTTTTCAAATGCCCTACACCGGAACACAACCCGGCATTTTAAATATTCAGACCGATCTAAATCCATATCGCCTGCACTTCATAAATCCTCAGCCCGACAGCAATGTGTTGTTGCTGCAATACACCACCACCCTCGAAGGCGACGGAAGCACTTATCCCAGCGAAAGCAGCCTGCAGACAACGGTCGAATTTCAAGAGATAAAGTTCGAAAGACTGATCGGATACTTCGGCGTATATGATTTCGTTTTCTCCGATTCCATTGATATTGGTTTCCTGAGCAACACCATTGAAGGAGAGCTAAGCCTTGCGCCCGAAAGCATTGACTTTGACCTCGAAATTAGAAACAGCTATGGATTACCGATTCAATTAACGATAGACCCTTTCAGAACATTTTCTCAAGACCGCCCACCAGTTAATATTAATCTTTTCGGGCCCGGAATCCCCAACAGCTTTGTAATTCAAGCTCCCCAGCAACCTGGTCAAACCACCGTTACTAACATTGCAACAACATCGAATTTGGCTGAAGCCATCAGTTCGCTCCCCGATATGATTGAGTTCGACATCACTGCAATTACCAACCCCGGCAACAACCTGGATGAAGTGAACTTTATCCTCGACACCAGCCGCTTTGAAGTAGGACTCTCAATTGAGGCAGAATTGTTCGGCTGGGTTAATGATTTAATCCTTCGCGATACAGTGGAGTTTAATCTCGACACCGATCAGGCTGATTCGCTCCAGTTGATGGTAAACATCATCAACACATTTCCGCTAAGTGCAGAGCTGCAAATCTATTTTTGTGATGCACAATACCAGGTGATAGATTCTCTTTTTGGCAGCGATACTCAACTGATTGCCGGAGCTCCTGTTGGTGGCGAACCAGATTTTCGCACTGACGGTTCGGCAACAAAGCTCACAACTGTTGATGTTTCCGGTAATAAAGTCGAAAATCTCGCCAGAACCAAACACTTTATTATCGTAACAACGCTGAGTACCACCGATAACGCTCATGCCAAAATCTACAACGACTACTTCATTGAGGTTGAGCTGGCAACAAAAGCCTCGTTTAACGTAAAACCATAAACATCATGAAAAAGACAGATATATCAAACTGTGTTTCTCATCTCAGAAAGCATGGTATTAACCTGATGGTGCTGTTGCTACTTTCCATCAATAGCTATGCGCAGCAGGAAATTATGCACTTCATGAGCGCGGTTCCGCAATCAGCAAGGAGCAACCCAGCCTTCTTTCCGGAATATGGCGGCCATTTCGCAATGTTATTGCCCAATGTTGAATTATCATTAACCCACAGTGGTTTTCGTTACTCAGATCTTGTGGTGCGGCTACCCAACGATTCACTGTTTCTTGATGTCAGAAATGCCGTAGCCACAATGGATGATGCGAACCTACTACGTTCGAGTTTCAGCTATGAGCCTTTTTCGTTTGGATTCAGGGTCAAAAACAATTATTTTTCGCTGAGTGCTTCACCGCGTGTGAAGCTGATGGCTAGTTACCCAAAAGAACTCTTTGTTTTACTTACCGAAGGCAATGCAGGATTTATTGGGCAAACTGTTAACATAGGTAACTTCGATCTTGTAGGTAATGCATGGAACGAAATTGCAATCGGATATTCCCGCCGAATAAACGATAAGCTCACGGCCGGAGTGCGCTTAAAACATCTCACTGGTATCGCCAGCACAAAAATTGAACGCTCAACTTTAAGCCTGCATACCGATCCACACATGTATCATCTCTCACTTCAAACCGATTTATTGGCTTTCTCCTCGGTGCCTGGCGAGGAACACTACGACATATGGAAAAATACAGGCTATGCACTGGATTTCGGAATCAGCTATAAACCGATCAACAGACTAACCTTGCAGGCTGGCGTTACTGACTTAGGGAGGATCAATTGGAATACAAACACTCTCAATTTCCGTTCCAATGAAAACTCAACCTTTTCGTTCGAGGGGTTTGATCTAAACGAATTCTTTGGAAGCGAAAACGGTAATGAAAATGGATTCAGCAATTTGGGAGATTCACTCATAGCCATATTTGAGCCCACCGAGTTTAAAGAGGAGTTTCAAACAAATATTGGTACGCGTGTGTATTTAAGCGCTCTATACGACTTACCGGCTTTTGGTTCGGCAGGGATATACTTTCAGCACGAATCGTTGGGCGGGTCATCGTTCCCAAGTTTAGGACTGATTTACTATTTGCCGGTTGGCAGGGTACTCAACGTTGCAATTGCCTATTCTTTGCATAACTTCAACATGAGTAATCTTGGACTGGGTTTAAATCTCAATTTAGGACCCTTGCAATTTTATGCAGCTACAGGAAATGTAATCGCTCCATTCCTGCCCCAGCATGCCCAAACGGCAAGTATTCAACTTGGATTCAATTTCCTTCTTGACAGGGCCAGAAAAGAAAAGCCTCCACACGAACAGGATGAACATGAAACCGAGGATTAGGCATAAACGGCTGAAGCATAATCATCGCAACCTGATCTCGGTGCCGGGGGTTATTTCTGTGCCTGGTTTTATACGGTTTATTCGATACAATTCTCTTAGCCTTACCCCATAAAGTTGTGAAATAAAATGCATATCCTCGCCAGGTCGCACGATGTGTGCGGGGATTTCGCTTCTCGCCCTCTTATTCTGCAAATAAACTATCTGCCCCTCATACAGCATTGTACCTGGCTCTAAATCATTAAACCGGATAAGTTGCGCCGATTTAAGTCCGAAGTCGGCTGCAATAGTTAAAAATGAATCTTCCTCATTGGCAAAAACGAAAAGCCTCCTGTTGTTTTCGTAAATCCTGCGTTGGTAGGGTTCGTTGCTAAAAATAGCAAACCGCAGCGAATCAAGTTTAATGTACGCATCTATCCGTTCTGCAACCGGTGTTTCGATACCAGGTTGAAGCTTGGCCAGTACAAGTTTATCGTATTCATATAAATTGTTTTCCTCAATGATTTTGATAAGCAGGTCGGCATATCGCGGGTTAGTGGCGTAGCCTGCTTTGCTTAAACCTCTTGCCCAGCCCTTATAGTCGGAGGGGCATAATTCGAATAGGCTTGCATATCGCGGACGTGTTGTCAGAAACAAACTATGGTCATGAAATGAATCTTCAACTGTTGGATATTTTCTGAAACACTCATCTGGCTTATCGTCGGTATATGTAAATGTATCGCCTTGCCATTCCCTGTGGCATTTTATACCAAAATGATTGTTCGCTTTCACGGCAAGGGTGCTTGTACCACTCCGCGATTCAAGGATTCCCTGGGCAAGGGTAATGCTGACTGGAATACCAAATTCCTTCATCTTTCCAATTGCCAAATCACGGAAGCGTTCGATATACCCCCGACGGATCTCTGCATATTTTTCCGGCTGTGCTGCCAGTAAACCGGAATCCATAAAAACAAGCAGCGTAAGCAAATACAAACTTTTTTGCATAAACTTTTTGATAAATTTATGTTGTTGCGATACGGAAATATTGTTTCTTCAAAATCTATTCCCTCTCCAGATTAGGTTCGAAAAGAGCCAGAAACCAGACCAGAAACGCTTTTTATAAAAAATATATTGCTCAATGCTGGCTATTTTCTACACATCTACAGATTTCGGAATGAATGACCCTTGCGCATAGATTCAAGAAATTCCTTGTAATATTGTGAATCGTCGCCAAAAACCTTAAACTGGTTGCCCATAATCTGGAATGTACATCGTTCGCCTGTGATCTCAGAAAAAAGTACTTCAAAAACATCGTTATTTTCATCAACCATCAGAATACGAGCTAGGTTTGTGTGTCGCCGTGATGCCAGACGTGCATGACAGATTGGGCAATAAAACTCACCTTTTCGCCTTCCGCAAAATGTAGTGATGAGTGGTGTTTTGTTGTATAATCGCCAAGTTCAGAACTAAGCAAAACAATACCACGCTGGTTATTCTTTGAGGCTACAGAAAGGACCACACTGTTGCCAACATTCAGGTACCCTTTGCACTTTGGGCACATGTAATTATTCTGCATGACTTTGATCTTTTAGGATTGGTATTTACAGGGTCTAAATTACAAATTTTCCTGAGCCTACACAAACATATTTTTCATTACAGATATGCCAACCAGGGCGAAAACCTAACTTTGCTCTCAAAATCAGCGAATTCATGATACAACTAATCACTAAATATTTCCCGGATCTCACTTCGGCTCAGAAAGTCAGGTTTGAACAGCTTTATCTTCTCTATGAGCAATGGAACAAAAGGATTAATCTCATTTCGAGAAAAGATTTTGGTGCATTTTATGAGCATCATGTGCTTCATTCTCTTTCGGTTGCAGGCTTTGTAAACTTTCCTGACGGGTCAAGAGTTTTGGATGCAGGAACCGGAGGTGGATTCCCGGGTATTCCATTAGCTATACTCTGGCCAGATGTAAAATTTCATCTCGTAGACTCAGTTGGTAAAAAGATTCTGGCAGTAAAAGATATTGTCGCCCACCTTCACCTTCACAACGTTACAGCCGATTGCACCCGTATTGAAGCGGTTAAAGGCGAATTCGATTATGTTGTGAGCCGAGCCGTAGCGCCACTTGAACAAATAGTGAAATGGACTGCCCCATACTTGCCTATTACCAGTGCCATATTGCCGGCATCCGGAATATTCTACCTGAAAGGTGGCGAAGTAGCCCAGGAACTCACAAACCTAAAGTGGAAATCAGCCATTTACCCTTTAAAATCTATCTTCGAAGAGCCTTATTTCGAAACCAAACTGCTTTTACACCTTTACCGGTAATAGCAAGTTCCTGAAACATTGTATTTTGTTTAGTAAATCAAGTAATTCCATGAATTTTGATGTTGTTATGTATGTGTTTGCAAAAAAGATGTTTGCTATAGTGTGAAATAACCATCGAGAACTTTATTTTGATTTTTTTTTGCAAGCGTACCGTTTCACTTGTTTGTTTTACGAAATTTTACGTACTTAGCGAACTATTATAAAACAATTTTAGAAATAACCATTAAAACAACACAGTTATGACGCAACCGAAAAATTTTGTACCTTATGTTTCGTCCGACACCAGCATGAAAGAGTTCACTTTGAGGGCTTTATTGATTGGTCTGGTGATGTCGATAATATTTGGCGCTGCCAATGCTTATCTCGGATTACGGGCGGGAATGACCATTTCAGCAATTTACCCTGCTGCGATACTTGGAATGGCAATATTGCGAATTGTAAGGGGAAGCATTCTTGAAGAAAACTTTTCCCGTACTGTTGGCGCAATTGGCGAATCGGTGGCTGCAGGCGCTATTTTCACCTTACCCGCCTTCTACATTGCAGGCTTGTGGGATCCTTTTTACACTTCACAAAATTATTTAACAGCAACGCTGCTTATTATCACTGGCGGGGTTCTGGGAATAATGTTCGTTGCGCTGTTGCGCAGAATTATGGTTGTTGATGTAGAATTGCCATTTCCTGAAAGTGTTGCAGCAGCAGAGATTCATAAAGCCGGAAGAACCAGTGGCAGCGGTCCGAAACTCCTGTTCAGCGCCATGGCTGTTGGAAGTCTTATAAAATTACTGTCGGAATTGAAATTGTTTGCCAAATCGTGGGAGTATTTTGTAACCTGGGGCAAAACAACTACAGGTGCTTTCACCGGGCAAGGAGGGATTTTATTAGGCTCGCCCGGAGTTAGTGCGGCATATATCGGCGTAGGCTACATTATCGGTCCAGTCCTTGGCTCACTTGCATTCAGCGGAGGAGTCATCGCCTGGGGTTTACTCACACCTATCATTATGTATTTTATGGGACCCAACCTCCCAATTGCCGAAGCTGGCGACACTGGAGCATGGATAGATACAGCCAAGCAAGTGTGGAGAAGCATAGTGCGGCCAATTGCAATCGGAGGCATGCTTGTAGGAGCCAGCTTTACTCTTTATCGCATGAGAAAGAGTCTGCTTGCAGGTATAGGCCGTTCGATTTCTGATGTCAAAAAGGCAGCGGCCGGAGTGAACATCAAGGTTGATCGGGTTGATAACGACATCAAATTCAACTACGTTATGTTAACCCTTCTTGGTTTGCTTATTGTCATATTTTCCATTACCTTTTTTGTGTTTAACACCCAATTATGGGTAGCAATCACGGTTGCCTTCCTGATTACCATACTGGCCTTCTTCCTTGCCGCTATATCAGGTTATCTTGTTGGAACAATCGGCTCGTCAAATAATCCTGTCAGTGGTCTCACAATGACCGCTCTCGTTATCACAGCACTTGTACTTGTACTTCTGGGTATCGAACAAGGAGATCCAGGGGTATTAGCCGTGTTAGGAGTTGCAGCAATTGCCTGCGTGGCTGCTGCGGTAGCCGGCGGTATGCTTCAGGATCTTAAAACAGGGCACATTCTAGGCGGAACTCCCTGGAAAATGGAAATTGGAAACATCATAAGTGTAGTTGCTTCGGGTTCGGTGATGTTTCTAATCCTCATGATTCTAAACGACGGCGATATAGCCCGTGGAGAGGTTCAAGGATACAAAGGAGGTTTCGGAAGTCCTGAACTGCCTTCTCCGCAAGCCAGTCTGATGGCTATGCTTTCGCGCGGTATTGTTGAAGGCGCAATGGCCTGGCCATTAATTATTGTTGGTATGCTCATGGGTGGCGGATTTATTTTGATGAAAGTGAGAAGCCCGATGCTTGTAAGCGTTGGAATGTTCTTGCCCTTAACAACTACGTTTGCTATCTTCACAGGTGGAATGATTAAAGCCATACTTGAATACATAGCTAACAAACGCAAACTCAACGAGGGACAAAAAATAAGAACTGAAAACGCAGGTATACTGCTGGCCTCAGGATTAATCGCTGGCGAAGCATTAATGGGCTTGGCTTTAGCAATGTTTGCAGTTGGTGGAATATTCCTGTTCCAGGTATTTTCGTTTTTCGAAAATCCAATTTACCTTGTTGGACTTATTGTAATTGGAGTTATCGGGGTAATACTTGTTCATTACCCGCTTAAATTCGCCGGTAGTCCTGATGAGCCTGCACCTCCAAGTGCGGGAGGACACTAATTGATTGTTAACTCAGTTTATTAAAGCGGGGCGCCTTCGGGCAACCCCGCTTTACTTAACATAATAAACCAATTACCGTGTTCAAACGAGTACGTGAACGTAGAATCCTGAAAGAAGCAAATTACCTTGATCTTCACCCTAAGGTACGCTATCAGCATTCTACCGATGAGAATGGGATTGTAACTGTTTTGATACCGAAATTTAAAACAGAACTGTTCCTCAAACTATTGATCCCAAAAAGGCGTTCCCCACACTTCAGGGCCAAGCTCGACGAGCTTGGCTCGGCCGTGTGGCTGGAAATTGATGGCAAAAAAAATGTAGCCGAGGTTTGCAACCAACTGTTTCTGCGGTTTGGCCCAAGAATAGAACCTGTAACCGACAGAATCACAAAGTTCTTGACCTCACTATACCGGCAGGGATTGATCACATTCACCGAACTTGAAGAACGTGAATGAAACCAGCTTTATGCCGCTGATTGAAACAACCAATCGAACAAATTTTGATTATTCACTTTAACAATCTTACAGTTATGAGCTATCCTTTATCAGACCTCGAACCAAAATTGCTCTGGAAGCATTTCTACAGTTTGACCCAAATTCCCCGCCCTTCAAAAAAGGAAGAAAAGATCATTCAATTTATGAAACAATTCGGCGAAAACCTGGGATTGGAAACGATTGTTGACAAAACAGGCAATGTCATCATCCGAAAACCTGCCTCACCAGGCATGGAAAACCGTCTTGGTGTGGTATTGCAAGGGCATCTTGATATGGTTCCGCAAAAAAATAGTGATAAAACGCATGACTTCGAAAACGACCCAATTGAAACAGTAATTGATGGAGAATGGGTAAAAGCCAAAGGAACTACGCTCGGGTCAGACAATGGACTGGGCGTGGCAGCCGCTATGGCTGTTTTGGAAGATAAGACCCTGGTTCACGGACCGATAGAAGCTCTTTTCACTATTGATGAAGAAAGCGGTATGACAGGAGCTTTTAACCTTGAACCTGGAATTCTAAAAGGCGATATTCTTATTAACACGGATAGCGAAGAGGAAGGCCAGTTGTATATAGGTTGCGCCGGCGGAATCAATGGCAATTTTAAGCTTTCTTACATTGAAGAATCTTTTCCTTCAGACTCAAAAGCATTCCGCATCAGCATCTCTGGCCTCAAAGGTGGGCATTCAGGCCTGGATATCGCCCTCGGCCGCGGTAACTCTTGCAAAATAATTACAAGATTTCTATATCATGGAATAAAGGAGCACCGCTTGCAGATTGCCTCACTCGAAGCCGGCAATATGCGCAATGCTATCCCACGCGAAGCCAATGCCATTGTGGTGATCCCATCATCAGAAGAGAAACATTTTGGCGACTTTTTCGGTAAGCTGACTTCGGCAATAAAAGCTGAACTTTCGGTTACTGAGCCTCAGTTAAATATTTCACTGGAACCAGCAGCGCGCCCAGAGAAAGTAATGGATCGTAAAAATCAGGAGATCATCGTCAATGCTATTTATGCCTGTCCCAATGGAGTGATACGAATGAGCGATGCAATGGAAGGGCTTGTAGAAACATCAACGAACCTCTCCATAATTAAATCCCAAAACGGTGTGGTAACGGTAACATGTTTGCTTAGAAGCTCTGTTGATTCTGCAAAGCATGATCTGGCAACCATGATGGGGAGTGTGTTTGAACTTGCAGGCGCAGAGGTTGTGTTTAATGGAGATTACCCTGGCTGGAAACCCAATCCACTGTCAACAATACTGAAACTTATGCAGGAAGTATACAACCGGAAATTTGGAAGAATCCCTGAAATCAAAGCCATTCACGCAGGGCTTGAATGTGGTATTCTTGGTGCTGCATATCCAAACTGGGACATGATCTCATTTGGGCCAACAATACGATACCCACATTCGCCGGATGAAAAGGTGAATATCCCTTCGGTGCCTAAGTTTTACGATTTTCTGGTCGAAACTTTAAAAAATATTCCGGTCAAACAGTAAATTCAACAGTAATTTTGCAGAGCGTTTGCAGATTTAGAAAATTGGTTTACCTTTGCACCCTCAAAAAAGAAAACGGTCATGAAGCGCACATTTCAACCCTCGAACCGCAAGAGGAAAAACAAGCACGGATTCAGGAAAAGGATGTCAACTGCCAATGGGCAAAAGATACTGTCGGCCCGCAGGGCAAAAGGTAGACACAAATTGACCGTGTCGGACGAATATCTCGAGAAGTGGTAGGAAGAATAGTCCAATCAAAATAGTCGATCTGAAGGAGGCTGTCTAAAAAGGACAGCCTCCTCTGTTTTTAGATTATAGTTTTCAAAACAACATCCTTGGAGAAAAAAAAGTAATTTTGTGCGCCAACTGTTTACCGTCATGGATGTTCTCATTCTGCTTCTTATTCTTTTGCTCGTTTACGCAACATTCCGGTATCTGCTTCCCATATTTTTGCGCTACTGGCTCCTGAGAGTTTATCGCCGTAACTCAGTGGAAAAAAATAATTTCAAAACAAAAAACACCAAACCGCCCGGAACTGTGCAAATTGACTATATTCCCCCATCGAAAAAGAATAAAACAGCCAAGGATAGCGGCGAATTTGTTGAATTCGAAGATATACGATAACCACATCTAAACAGGCAGATATGCTGAAATCATTTTTCAACACCACATGGCCTCACATTATTTCGATCGCTGCTTTTGCCTTTCTTTCACTGGCCTATGTTTCCCCCGTTCTTGAAGGCAAGATGCTGTTTCAATCCGATATTGTAAAACATATCGGAATGTCGAAGGAAATAGTTGACTTCCGCAAAGAGACAGGAGAAGAACCACTCTGGACCAATTCAATGTTTGGCGGTATGCCGGCTTATCAGATTTCGGTTCTATATAAAAATAATATTGCCACCCTTTTTCATGATATTCTAACTCTTGGCCTACCACGTCCGGCCGACATGATTTTTCTGTATTTCCTGGGGTTCTTCATTCTAATGATAAGCCTTGGCGCAAACGTATGGTTGTCGGCGCTAGCAGCAACAGGATTTGCACTTTCATCATACCACTTCATTATCCTTGAAGCCGGACACAATTCAAAAGCGGTAGCAATTGCATATATGGCGCCGGCATTGGCAGGCATTCTGATGGCCTTGAAAGGCAAAATCATTATTGGAAGTATTATCACAGCCATCTTTTTGGGACTCCAGATTTACGCCAACCATCTGCAGATTACCTATTACTTGCTGATAATCACTATCATAGTAGGAGCAGCTCTTCTAATCAACGATATTCGGGAAAAACAATCCGCCAGGTTTTTTAAAGCGCTCGGAGCGTTATCGCTGGCCGCTATAATTGCATTGGGCTTGAATTTCTCAAAACTTTTTACAACATGGGAATATTCAAAAGACACTATAAGAGGAGGTTCAGAACTGACATACGATATTGAAATCCAGACAGGCAGAGGCCTTGACTTTGAATATGCGACACAGTGGAGCTACGGAATAGGTGAAACATTTACCCTACTTGTTCCAAATTTAAAAGGTGGTGAATCGGGAAGGCTCGCCGGTAATGAAGCAGCTATGCAAGAAGTTGAGCCACAGTTTCGCGAATTTATCGCTGGTCAAAACCACTATTGGGGCGAACAACCATTTACTTCCGGCCCTGTTTATGTGGGAGTTACTGTGCTGTTTTTGTTCCTTTTCGGAGCATTTTTTCTGCGCGGGCCTTTGAAATGGGCATTAGTTATCGCAACAATTTTGTCAATAATGCTGGCATGGGGTCGAAACTTCGAACCTCTGACTATGTTTTTCCTGGAGCATGTGCCCCTTTACAACAAATTCAGGGCTGTTTCTATGACCCTTGTCATTGCCGAGCTATGCATACCATTTTTAGCTTTTCTAACTCTTTGGAAACTAATCGATCAGCCTTCCCTAATAAAAACCCATCGGGTTGAGTTCTTAGCAGCAACAGGCTTCACAGCCGGGATTGCAATACTGTTTTATATTGCGCCGCGCTTATTCTCCGGATTTATCACATCGCAAGAAACGGCTATGTTTAACGAATACAGGCAAGCCCAACCAGCTATGGCGCAAACAATTGATGCGTTTATTTATCAACTCAGGGAGGCCAGAATTGGTATCATGCAGGCCGATGCTATGCGAAGTTTTGTTTTTGCAATCATTACTGCCTTAGTTCTTTGGATTTTTGCAAGCAAAAAATACAAACCTATCCACCTCATCGGAGTGTTGTTTCTTATCGTCATGGCCGATATGTGGACAATTAACCGCCGCTTTCTGAACAACGAAAATTTTGTTCCACGGCGTCAAATGCAACGGCCTTTTCAACCAACACAAGCCAATAAACAAATTCTCAGCGACACTGACCTTCACTTCAGGGTTTTGAATCTGACTACCAATACTTTCAACGAATCCGGAACCTCTTTCTTTCACAGTTCCATTGGCGGGTACCACGGCGCCAAGTTGCAAAGGTTTCAGGATCTGATTGACCATCACATTATCAAAGGCAATCACACGGTGAGCAATATGCTCAACACCAAATATCTGATTGTTCTTGACTCCAATCGGCAGCCGGTAGCTCAACTAAATCCTGATGCACTCGGTAATGGATGGTTTGTGAGCCAGTATCGGATTGTTCAGAATGCCGACGAAGAATCAGCAGCGCTTAACGAACTGCAGCCTCTTGAATGGATCGTTACCGACCAGCGATTTGCCAATTATCTTGTGAACCAAACATTTGAAGCCGACCCCAATGCAAGTATCGCACTTACATATTACGCACCGAACAGACTGGTTTACGACGTCAGAACTTCTACTCAACAAATTGCGGTTTTCTCTGAAATATATTATGCAAAAGGTTGGAACGCATACCTCAACGGCAAGTTAACACCACATTTCAGAGCTAATTACCTCCTTCGCGCAATGGTAGTTCCACCTGGAAACCACGAAATTGAATTCCGGTTCGAACCCCGTTCATACCGGATTGGCGAACAGGTTTCGTTTGCTTTCTCCTCGCTTCTCGTGTTGCTGATTATTGGCTCTGGAGTTGCGTTGTACAAAAAATGGCTATGATGTTGCAGCCGAAACCCATAAAGCGCAAAGTTCTTATCATTACCTATTACTGGCCACCAAGTGCAGGAGCAGGAGTTCAGCGTTGGTTGAAATTTGCAAAATATCTCCCACAGTTCGGCTGGGAACCCATAATCTACACTCCATCAAACCCCGAACCCCCGGAAATTGACACTTCGCTCCTGAACGATGTTCCTGATAATCTGAAAATCATCAAAAAACCGGTGTGGGAGCCTTATGCACTCTATAAACGGCTTACCGGCAAAGACAAAACAGGGAAAATTACACATGGTTTTTTGAAAGAGAAGGCTAATGCAAGTATGTTTGAGCATTTATCGGTGTGGATTCGTGGCAATCTGTTTATACCCGACGCCCGCTGTTTCTGGATTAAGCCATCGGTTCGTTACCTCACTGAATACTTGAGCGCTCAACCAGTAGATGCAATCGTTTCCACCGGCCCTCCGCACTCAATGCATCTGATTGCACTCGGTGTGAAGAAAAGGCTAAACATTCCCTGGCTTGCCGATTTCAGAGATCCATGGACAGAAATAGATTATTATCACAAACTAAAACTTACACATTTAGCCAACCGAAAGCACCGAAGGCTGGAAAAAGCCGTTCTGACAAGTGCTGACTCCGTTCTGACTATTGGCGATAACCTCGCCCAAAGCCTGTACAGGGTTTCAAAACGCAACATCACTGTGATTTCGAACGGTTTCGACCCAGATGACTTTGACTTTTTACCTGTAAGACCCGAAGATAGCTTTACACTCACACACATTGGCAGCTTGAACAGCGATCGCAACCCTGATGCTTTATGGAGGGCAATTGCTAAACTTTGTTTAGAACATGAGCCTATAAACCACAATTTACGCCTGCGGTTTGTTGGCAAAACAGACATATCGCTGAAAGAGAGCCTGAGTCGCTTTGGTCTTTTGAACCGGGCAGCGTTTACGCCTTATCTTCCCCATACCGAAGCCATTAAAATAGCTGCTTCCTCAGCAGCGCTGCTGCTATTAATAAACCGAACGCCAAATCATGATGTGATCGTAACCGGAAAGGTGTTCGAATATCTTGCCTCTGGCCGTCCAATCTTATGTATTGGGCCTGAGAATGGCGAAAGCGCCAAAATCATAAAACAGTGCCAGGCTGGAAAAGTATGCGAATACGACGATGAGGTGAGTATGGTTCAGGCGATTAAAGAACTGTTCAACAACTTCGAAAATGGCAAAAACAACGCCAACCAGTACTCCATTGAACAATACAGCAGAAAAAATCTTACTGAGCGATTGTCGGAGTTACTAAATCGGATAACCTCAAATTAAAGACGACTGTATAGTTGAATAAATTGCTTTGCAACCGATTCGCCACTAAACCGTTTTGAGGCTTCTGCACCAATTTTCTTTCTGTCGTAATCTTTACCTATTGCCAACCGTATAGCTGCAACCCAGTTCGCAAGATCATTTGAACAAAGAACACCGTTTTCGTTTGAGACCAATTCCGGAATTGCCGCAACCTCTGAAGCCACTACTGGCACACCGCAACTAAGCGCCTCGGCAATTACTATCGAAAATGTTTCTCCGAACGAACAGTGAAGGAATAAATCAGTGTGCTGTAATAAAGCGGCTATTTGCGGTTTGGAAAGATAGCCGTGATGAGTGATAGTGAAATGATATTTTTCTGTGTTCCTCAAAATCGGGTCAAGCAAACTGCCCTCCCCTACAATATTTAACGTTATTGAAAACGGAAGCTCTCTTGATAGGATCTCAAGTGCTTGAACCAAAATGCTGATGTTTTTCGGAGGCTCCCATGTAGCCACTGCTGTAAAACGTATGGTAGAATCGCGGGCGTAGCCTGCAGTTTTAAACACTGAATCCACAACATTTGGTGTCACTATGATTTTATCGGGGTCGGACACAAAGTTTCCAAGTTCCTTTTTCATCCATTGCGAAACTGCAGTAATGTAATTTGCATGTTCATACGTTCTTCTACCCATAGATGAGAATAAACTCCGGTTGAAAAATTTACCAACCTTCCCCCAATGTTCGGTAATTATATGCGGTTTTCCAGTGCGAACACAAATATAGTGTCCTGCAATAGCTGCCGGATGTAAAACACTGGAATGGATAATTTCAGGGTCAAAAGACGGGAGTATGTTGTTTCTAAAGTGTCTGAATACCAATCGGTTCATGAGCGGATTGCTCACATAAATCAACTTGTAAAACAGTGAACGTACAGAAACCATATAAACGCACAATCCATCCGGATCTGTAAATCGGTGATTTCTTACTTCAAACAACCGTGAACCGTAGTCAACGTCTACAGCAAACACCAACACGTTGCATCCATGATTCTTTAAAGCAAGTGCATGCTCCCTGATAAAAATTCCCCTTACTGGATTCTTACTGCTGGGATACCAGAAAGTGAGAAAAAGGATTTTTTTTTCGTTCAAAGTCATTGGTAATTTTGGCGATTTAGGTTAACAAAAATACATCATTACACACATTCTTAGTTTCCTATCTTTGCCATTCAAGACTTAAATATGGGAATTGTCCAGCGCGATAGCTTCCGGATTACTATAATTGCTTTTGCGGGTGCCGCTATTGGATACCTTAATAAGGTTTTTCTGTTCCCAAATTTTCTTGAAACCGATCAGGTAGGTCTGGCCAACCTGCTTATCAGTATTGCGCTGATGTATTCTCAGGTAGCATCACTCGGATCGAATAACATTATCATCCGGTTTTTTCCTTTTTTTAAAGATCAACCCAACCATAACCACGGCTTTCTGTTTGCAATGTTTGCCTTTGCCACTGCAGGGTTCATTATTGTAACAACAGTTGCAATTGCACTTCAGCATCCGCTGTATCTTATCTATCACAAAAACAGCCCGTTACTCATAGATTATGCATGGTATCTTATTCCTCTTGCTCTGGCTTCTTTATACTTCAACCTTTTTGATTCGTATCTCCGATGCCTGTTTAGAACCGTGTTTGCCTCATTTGTTTATGATGTGGCGCTAAGGCTCTTTATCACGATTACAATACTGATGTTTGCTTTTGGTTTCCTCTCCTTTCCGGGATTTGTTACTATATATGTGATTGCTAATTGTTTGCCATCGCTGATCGTGATACTTTACACAGCTTTGATAAGGTCATTGTTGATGAAGCCAATGGTTACCCCGTTAATTAAGCGGTTTGCTTGGATCATGTTGATATATGGATTATACTCCTTGCTGAATAATTTGAGTTTTCTTATTCTGTCGGGAATTGATTCTCTGATGGTTGCTGCAATGATTAATTTGAGTGCAGCAGGAATTTACACTACCATGATCTTTGTAACAAGTGTGATACTTATGCCACACAGAGCTGTGCTTAAGGTATCAGGTCCGATTATAGCCAATTATTGGAAAAACCGGGCTATGGAGCAAATGGGCAAACTTTACCGTCAGGTAACATCAAGCAACCTGGTAATTGGATCAGGGCTGTTTATGCTCATTTGGGTAAATCTTGACTCTATTTTTCATTTCATGCCTGCAGAATACTCCCAAGGAAAATATGTGTTTTTGTTTCTTGGGATCGGACGCCTATTCGAAATGACATCGGGCTTAAGCGGAACTATACTATTGACCTCAAAACGGTATAGAGTTGATTTTTACTTCACCTTGGGTCTTCTGATTGTGATTGTTGCAACAAATCTGATCTTTATTCCGGTGTTTGGTATAAACGGAGCGGCATTCGCCAGTATGATTTCACTGGTGTTATACAACCTGTTGCGTATATGGTTTATCCAGATTCACCTTCGTATCCATCCTTTCGAACCCAGGCAGTTATTTGTTCCCATTATCCTTCTGATTATCATTGCCGTCTCCGAACTATCAGGCAGGATTCCTAATGTGTTTGCCGATGTAGCAGTTCGTAGTTTTCTTACTTCAGTTGCGTTCATTTTACCCGTCTTCGCGCTGAAAATATCTGAAGACATCAATCAGTTCGTCATAAGTTACCTTAACCGTTTAACTACACTATTGCGACCCACAAAAAAGTAACACACGAACGCTCAAAGTTTTAACTGCGCAGGATCACCGCAACACTCTCCTAAACGGGCTTTATTCGAGCAGTATCATCTTACCTGTTTCGATTATACCTTCGCCATGTAGCCTATAAAAGTAGATTCCGTCCGACAAACCATTCGCATCAAATGTTACCTGATGAGTACCCGCATTTTGATAGCCATATAAAAGAGTTCGCAACACCCGGCCGGTGAGATCGAGAACTTCAAGTGTTATAAAATCTGGTTGTTGCAGAGTAAACGAAATGTTAGTGACTGTCTTGAACGGATTAGGGAAGTTATGTAGCTGGCTGAGGCTTTGCTGATAGAAATAGGGCACTGAAGTCACATCCGCCGCAAGTTTAATAAGCCATACATCATGCATGCCTGCACCATGGGATAGCGTGTGTCCTGTGGCTTCATGTCATCGCGTTGAGTGGTTGACACAAAGGTGAAGCCGGTAAGTGTATATCCACCATCATGGGTTTGAAGCAGGTCGTATCCTTCATCATCGTTCGATCCTCCAAATGTTCGCATCCACATCTGGTTGCCATTGGCATCGGTTCTTATCAGCAGCACATCTTTCATTCCTGCGCCAAAGGATTCGGTATGACCTGCAATTATAAAACCGCCATCAGATGTTTGTTTTACAGAGTGCCCCTCGTCATCGTCGTCCCCTCCAAAAGCAACTTGCCACTCCTGATATCCTTCGTTATCGGTTTTTACAAGCCATACATTCCGCCCGGCTGCAGCGCCAAAGGAGCGCGTATAACCTGTAATAATAAAACCCAGGTCTAATGTTTGCTCAACGTGATGACCGATATCTATGTTAGAGCCCCCAAAAGTTCTTGTCCAACTAGTGTTCGGAATTTGTGCATAGCCAACCTGGATAATCACCACTGCCAACAATACCATTGTTGAAAACTGCAGGTAAAAAGACCTTTTCATAACTGCATTATTTTTAATTAAGTCGAATAAACCCTGCACACAAAATTAATAAAACAATTGTGCATAAACAACCCCAACCCTTTGTATCAGGTTGGAATCATTTTATAGAAGTACAATGCTTGTGTAGGGTCCTTGGCACTCGTTCTGCATTCACAAGCGCCTGAATTGGATTCATGTAAGGTTTTAACTATTAAACATTAAAAATAAGCATTGCTACTGTGGCTATTATCATTGGAATCCCAGCACCGAAAATGCCAATTTTTAACCAGTACCCTAATGTCACGCTGTAGCCTGCTCTTTTCTCCAACATACCCAGTGCAATGATATTAGCTGTGGAGCCAACCATAGTGGCATTACCACCGAAACATCCACCAAAAAGAAGCGCCCACCATAACACATCGGTGCCCACCATCTCACTAAGACTCAACGTTGATGGAATAAGAGCTGCTACTGCCACAACATTATCAAGCATTGCAGAAGTAATGCCTGAAAACCATAACATGAATGGGACAAGAATATAGGGATTGCCGCCGCCGGTGGATGCAGCTATTGTTTCTGTGAGTACATCGGATAGTCCAACGTGATAGATAGTTCCGGCTTTGGCAAACAAGAACATGAAGAATACCAGCACGCTCCAGTCAACATCGCGTTGGATATAATGTTGTGCTTGAGCTCGTTGCCAAAGCATTACTATGCCGGCTCCGGCAATTGAGGTTGCAACTAATAAGGTATTCTTTTCAAGCCCAAGCAGAAGTTCCAGACGGCTATGAAGAGCAAGAGCAACTAAAGTAGTGATGAAAACTATCACACCTCCTCTGAAAAATGGTTTGTTTTCAATCTTGAGTAATCCCGACAAGAACCTTTCCCGATCTTCTATAGGCATTATTCGCATGTTTGCACCAAGTGTTCGCAGGTCATCTCTCTGCCATATCAAGCTAAGGATTATAATACCTATAAGGGCCACAAATCCGATAGGGAAAGCGTTCATAATAAAATCCTCAAAAGTTAACCCCGACCTCAGTGCAATTAAAATCCCAATCGGGTTTCCGAGAACAGTCCATGCACTGCCAATGTTTGTGGCAAACACAACAGAGATAACATATTTTACTGGTTTAAGCTTAAATTGCTCACAGAAATCAAGAGTTAAGGCCATCATAAAAAGTATGGAGGTTACCTCATCAACCATACTTGCTGTTACTGCGGAGAGAAACAACAGGATAATCATTAGCCGGTAAGGCTCAAACCCCGAAAGCTTTAATCCAAAAGCCAAAAGCCACCGGAAAAATCCGGTTTGGCGCAACATGCCAACTATCACCATCATACCCATCAGAAATATGATAACATCAATGCTCATAAAGGCAATGGTTGTTGTCAAATCAATTGTTCGGGTAAGTAGAAGTAAAACTATTCCCAAAAAGGCGATGGCCACTCTAAATTTCCAAAACACGAGCGTACCATACACCGTCGACATGAAAATTGTACCTGCAAGGGTCTGATGTAAATTACCTAACAGTAACCATAATAAAAGTCCAGTACCTAAAGATAATACACTAAAAATAATTAACTGTTTGCCATTGCCCTTCTCTAATCTTCCATTGAATTCAGCTTCATACATGTTGTTGTTTCCTCCTCATTTTAAGCTAATTGTACAAGATTTCATTAGTTAAGATTTGATCTGACTCTTTTGGATATGTCCGGGAATATTTGTGACAGTAAATCTGACAAGCCAAAATTGACGGTCATCCCTACATTGATAAATAAGTTGTGTAGGGGTTTATTTGCTTTATCCTGAGGGGCACAGCGATAGAATTCTCTTAATTTTACAATAGTTTGAATTAAACTATTACGGTTAATCATTCCTCTAAAACTAACTCTCAGCTTCGCTTTCGGTTTTACTGAAGGCTCAGTCTCTCCAATACAAATTAATATTTTACGGATTTGAAACTCTGTTGTGTGGGGTAGTGCCGGTCCGTTTCTTTTGGATTTGTCCATTCCTTAGAGAAATATCAGTTATTATATTTAAGGGGTTCGCAAATGCTTCGCCCTGAAGTACCCAATGTTTCTTTTTTAAACACCAAACCTCCAACTGACTGATAACGTGACCATTAAAACCAATGCTCCTATATCATCAGTTACTCTTGTTATGAATCATCTTGCTTTAATGCCCTCTGTTTTTCTAAAATACTGCACATGGAAAACGCAAAACATCCTTTCTCGCCAACCACCCGAAGGCATCTATTCGACTCCCCTAAATGGCAACAACCTGTTTTGATAGCCAAAACGCAATATTGGTTGTAAAATTATAGAAATAAAACAGTTCGCACGCATATATGCATAAAAAAATTATTAGATCACCTGGCAACATGATTGAAGTGTCTTTATCGAATAAACACTCCCATAAATGGTGCCAGTTGTTGAATGTAAAAATTTGGATGAATGTGCTGGCCATATTTCAGGCTAAATAATTCAGAATCTTCCTTCAGTCGGAAAGATTTTTGAGCGCTCCTGCTAATGCGACCCTTAAGAACTTAATACCCTTTTATCAGACGTTTTCCTTGCCCGTCTCTTTAAGCCCCGATGGTTATATTTTACATGGCGAACACTCGCATTAAGCTCAAAACCAAGCAATAAAATGATCGAATTGAAATAAATGTAAATTAATAGTATGAGTAGCGTGCCGATTGAGCCGTAAAGGGCATTATACATAGAGAAGTTATTTACATAGTAGTTAAACCCGATGCTGCTCAGGATGATAATAATCGAAGCAAGGGTTGCGCCCGCCGAAAAAAAGCGAAATTCCTTCTTTTTCGCTGGGGCAAAGTAGTATAGTGTTGAAAACATCAGCACAAACATTCCGGCAGTAATTAACCATTTCAGCACAACGATGATCTCTACCGTATAGCGACCCTTTAAAAACCGGTTGTCAACCAGCCAGTCAATAATAACAGGGCCGACAGTGATCGTTGTTATTCCAAGAATCAGAAGAAGTGACAGGATTAGCACCAGAGTGACAGAGGCCAACTGTTGTCGAAAAAAGCCCCTTGTTTCGATTGTATGATATGTTTGGTTGAATGCTTCGATTATACTGTTGATACCGCTTGTTGCAAAATAGAGTGCCAGAAAAAAACCAACCGACAGTAATCCGCTTCTTGGCTGCATTATTATATCAAACAATGTTGCTTCAACTGTTTGATAAGTTTGCTCAGGAATAATATTTTGAAGGAATTCCATTAAGGAATCCTGAAAATCAGCTATTGGTATATAAGGGATGAGTGTAAATAAAAAGATAACTGCCGGAAAGATTGCCATAAAAAGGTTAAAGGATATTGCCGAGGCGCGAGTAGCAACTGCACCTTTCATAATCCCCTCAATAAAAAACCTCATCACGTCGTAAAAGGGCATCCCGTCGAAACCTGGAAGTATAAGCTTCCTCAGGTATTTTGCTATAACGATTTGTGTGCGGCTGCTCACTACATGTTTGTACTTCTTCCGCAAAAAATTGATCATTTCGTAGAAAATAAGGAGCCTATTCTTCCGGTTCGATTCGAAGCTGGTGAATAAGCCAGTACCCCGCTTGTTGTTTAATTAGGAAATAAGTCCTGAACCGGGTTTCTCCGCTCTTGTAAATACCGATATGGAATTGTGACCCATCGCCCGATTCGCCACTATGCTTGAGTGTGAAAGAAGAAGGCGGAGTACGGTTGAAAAAATCTCTGATAATCAACTCTGCCTGTGTTTTACTATATCTTCCATCGCTACCTGGCAGAATAAGTTGTACTGTGGCGTTCAAAAAGTTAGCAAGTTCGCGGCTGTTGCCATGCCGGATAGCTGCGGCGATGGAGTCGCTATGCGAAATCTCCTGAGCTGAAAGAGGGTTGTGTGCCAATTTAATGCACAGAAGCAGAAAAAATAAAAAAAGTAATTTCATAACAGCTTATCTGACATTAAAACAACAGAGCAACTCTCTGATTATGCGGCCTTTATGTTTCGTAAGCATTGCAATAGCCATGTTTTATTCTATCAAAAAGTTTGCCACTAAAATGGTTAACTCGAGAAATTCAACATCGAAAAATAATCGCATCAAATCGTTAAAAATAAAAATCCTAAAGGTTACTGCAAAAGTAATGATTTTAATTCCGCTTATATTAGTTTTGCCTGCGAATGAGAATATTGCTTTTACTTGCCGGTAAAACTATGATGCGTTGATTATAAATATCATTATCGAACATATAAAGCGTATTGGTTGAGCAACTCTACGGAGCACTTACAATTCTTCGCAACGAACCTATCACAACGAGTAAACCCTGCATACATATGCAACAACTAATTTTCGCAACTCATAATCAACATAAAATTATCGAAGTTTCCGACTGCCTGAATTCTTTCCACATTCGGAATTCAAAACAACTCTTCAGATGGCAGATTTTGTCGTTGCGAGATATAGGCTGCTACGAAGAGATTCCTGAAACCAGCGATACTCTTGAGGGGAATGCTTTACTAAAAGCGCGGTTTGTAAAGGAACTTTATAATCTTAACAGTTTTGCCGACGATACTGGGCTCGAAATTGAAGCTCTTGGAGGACGTCCAGGAGTATATTCGGCACGATATGCAGGGAATGATAAAAACTTCGACCAAAACATATCTAAAGTTCTTGGCGAGCTTCATAATGAAACCAACAGAAAGGGGCGATTCAGAACCGTATTCGCTTTGATGCTTGATGGCGCTGAGTATTTTTTTGAGGGAACAATTGATGGGGAAATCATTAGGGATCGTAGGGGTACAGGTGGATTTGGATATGATTCTATTTTTATTCCTGTCGGATATTCGCAAACATTTGCACAAATGAGCCTAACAATGAAAAACAGTATCAGCCATCGCTATCAGGCTACAGAGAAGCTCGCAAAATTTTTATTGGAATACTTACCATCTGGTGTGTGATGCTACTCTGCCATGTAAATGAACCCTCACGAAATTAATAGCTTAACCCAAACGGACTATCTATTGATTAACTCGGTATGAACATAGCATCCTCAACTAACATTCCAAAAAGTTCGCTCATGGTTAACCCCTTTGCTGAGGCCATTCTCGGAACAATGCTGCCTTGAGTAAGGCCAGGAATAGTATTTACCTCCAGGAAATAATAGGTCTGACCAACGAGTATATAATCAAACCTTACAACTCCTTTACATCGAAAATGAGTGTAAAGTTTTGCAGAAATATCCCTACATTTAGATGCAAGAGTTTCAGTGAGCATAGCCGGGACTATTTCTTCGGCCATTTCTGGAGTGTATTTTGCCTCATAATCGAAGAACTCTCTCTTACTTACTATCTCACATAATGGGAAAATTATCACTTCATTTTTGTATCGCATAATACCGCAGGTAATTTCACGCCCATTAAGCGCTTCCTGCACAAGCACCTCATCATCGTATGAAAATGCAAAATCCAACGCAGCTTGCAGCGTGTTGCGGACGCTAACCTTGCTTACTCCAACGCTCGAACCACTCTTCGATGGTTTAACAAAACAAGGGAGGCCGGTAACTGATAAAATGTACTCATGGTTTAGCTGCTCACCAACAACCAAAGGATATGTGATCGGAACTGCTATCCCCGCCTGTGCGGCAACGTGATTTGAGAAATATTTGCTAAAAGTAACTCCTGAAACAATTGAATTGCAGCTAGTATATGGAATTCCCAACAAATCGAAATAGCCTTGTAATTTGCCATCTTCGCCCGGTGTTCCGTGAATTACTAGAAATATGCAATCAAAAACAATTTTTTCATCAGGGAGCGACAATGTAAAATCTGTTTTATCAACAGGATATTCTATTCCATCAATTAAACAAACCCAATCGCGGCTCCTCACAATGATAAGAAATGGCTGGTAGTGTTTCCTGTCAAGATGTGTGTAAACTTGTTGGGCGCTTTGCAGTGAAATTTCAAGTTCCCCGCTGCTACCTCCCGTTAATACTGCTACGTTTAATCTCATAGCTCAATGAATTAATGTTGGTATACTGATTCCATGACACTTAGTGCCTTTGTAGTAAATGGTATTCAGCGGACAAAGTTATAATTCATAACTTTGCAGCCAACAAACAATAATAAATCTGTGTAAATGTTAATTGATTGGTGTCCCGGTTTGGCTACATTGCACGCAGATAGTCGAAAATGCAATCTATCATGAGTTTGGTAAAGTTTTTAAAAAGCAAAACGTTTTTCAAACATCTTTTGCTTTCGGTAGTCGTTACCTTATTGTTGGCTTCAATCAGCCTCTGGATATTAAAACTCTACACCGGACATGGCACGTATGTTACCGTTCCTGATTACACCGGACTGACGCTCAGTGATATTAAACTGTATAGAATCGGTGGCGATTTTGAATTCGTTATCCTCGATTCTGTATATGACGATAGCAAACCCAAGGGCAGTATAATTCATCATGATCCTGCACCAAATTCAAAAGTAAAGCCACACCGGAAGATTTACCTTACAACGATATCAGTATTGCCCGAACAGGTCAGTATCCCTGATTTGGTTGATCTTACACTACGACAAGCCATTTCAACTCTTGAAACATACGGTTTGAGGGCAGGCAAACTTGAACATGTTCCAGACATTGCTCTAAACGCAGTAATATCGCAAAAACTCAACGGGCTGCCGGTTGAACCGGGAACGTTCGTGGTAAAGGGGTCGGCCATTGATCTTGTAGTTGGCTCAGGAATAGGTACACATTCGGTTCCTGTTCCTTTTCTTCTGGGGCTTTCACCCTCAAGAGCCAGCTCTAGCCTTCATCGCTATTCCCTGAACATAGGCGCTCAATTCTTTGTTGATCTTCCTGATACTCTACAGCCAAGAGTTTTTCGGCAACATCCGATGTTTGGAGAAGAAGCTTTTATGAGACCCGGGCAGTCAGTTGATTTGTGGTATAAATCCTCAAACCTGTTCAATTTCGATTCATTACTACAACTTTATCAAGCCAATAACGTTCCAGTAATCGAAGATTATATTTTCGACACACTGCAATATTGATGAAACAATCCCTGATTATCATCATTTTCTTCCTGCAATTAACAAAATTGGTTGCTCAGGAAATTATCGTGCCTTTGCACGATAATCCAATGTTGAAAAATACCGTGAGTGAGCGATCCGCTACGCTCAAGAGTTTACCTCAACTGCTAATGATTCCATTTAATGATGATTTTTCGGACGCTGCACATTTCCCGGATCAAATCCTGTGGAGCGACAGCGATGTATTTGTAAACCAAAACTTCCCTAAATTTCCCCCAACACTTGGCGTGGCAACTTTCGATGTTTTGGATCAGTTTGGAGAGATATACCACGCAGCAACTGCCAACATATTCATTGCCGATTATCTCACTTCCCGCCCTCTTCGTCTTGACTCTACGCTCGTAGGAGCGCAAATGCACCGATTAACACCTGCCGATTCAATAATTTTGAGTTTTTACTATCAGCCCGGCGGCCATGGGTTTGCCCCCGATCCTTCTGACTCGCTTGTTGTCGAATTCTATCTCGATCACTATGTTGATTCGCTCAAAAGATGGGTAAGAGTTTGGAGCGCTTCAGGACAGCAACTTGAACCATTCAGGGAACAACACGGTAACTATTTCGGTTATGCTGAAATTCGAATCACTGATACAGCATTTATGAAACCAGGATTCCGGTTTCGTTTTTTCAACTATGCAAGCATCCGTATACCGGCTGCTCCGAGCAGGCAAAGCAATCGCGATTTCTGGCATATCGACGATGTATACATCAACCGAAACCGAACCTCTGGCGACAGATCCAGGCTTGATGTTGCATTTGTGAATCAGCCCGGCAGTTTACTCAAAAATTTTTATGCAATGCCATACCGCCAATACAAGCAGAATAGCGTTAATGAAATGGGATTTAATTTGCAGGTGCTGATTTCCAACCGTAGTAATATAAATCAACCCTCCTCTTACCGGTACGAAGTACGTAATGCTGCTGGGGCATTGATATCAAAACATGAAACTCCTGTTCTCTCCTTTTTACCATATCACACTTCAGGATATGTCAATCAGCCTGAAGTAGCCCAACCTCCGGTAAACTTAATTTTTCCTTCCTATAACCAACCATCGGCTTCTTTTTTTGTAGAGCACATCATAACACACCATGGAACCCTCACCCCTGATCGCAACGATACCGTACGATTTGTTCAGACATTCAGCGATGAGTTTGTATACGACGATGGTTCGGCCGAGGCTGGCTACGGATTAAACTTCCAGGGTGGTATGCTTGCTTATAGGTTTAGACTCAACACACCCGACACTCTTACAGCTATCAGAATGTTCTTCAACAGAACAATCAATAATGCCAGCCAGCAGTTTTTCAGATTAAAAGTCTGGAATGAGTTTGGAGGCCGGCCCGGTCAACTGATTTATTCTCAAGAAAATTTACGACCACAATATCATGAAGGATTGAACGTGTTTCATGAATACCAGATAGAACAGCCGGTTTTTATTGAGAATAACTCATTTCCAGGTTTGGTTTTCTACATAGGATGGGAACAATTCACTGACGATTTGCTCAACATTGGGTTCGATCATAATACTAATTCCAGTGGCAACATTCTTTACCTTCTCAGCGGTGAGTGGTACAACACAATGTTTGAAGGCTCGCTTATGATTCGTCCGGTTTTTGGAACGCTGCTTTTAGGAACCGACCAGCCTCCTGAGCCACACAAACTAATGGTGATCTATCCTAACCCCGTGTCAGGAAATTATATAAACCTGAAGATTGATCAAACCACACATAGGGATTATGATTTTGCCGTAGTCAATGTTCTTGGCTCTATTGTTATTACAGGAAGAACATCCCATAATCAGATTGACATATCTGGGTTAGACGATGGCGTTTATTTGCTAAGGATAATTGCAAACAGCGGCAGTATTGCTACCGCCAGATTTATCATTTCCCGACAATAAGATCATGGAAGAGCTGATCGAGAACCACCCCGACGAAGAGAACGATCTTTTTGAACATCACCGCCTGGTGGCAGATAAGGGGCAAAGCCTCCTGCGTATAGATAAGTTTCTGACCAACCGGCTCGAAAATGTAACCCGAAACAAAATTCAGATTGCAACCCATGCAGGAAATATCCTTGTAAACGGCAAAACGGTTAAACCAAACTACAGAGTCAAACCGGCCGATATTATCACTATTGTGTTGCCCCATCCGCCGAGAGAATTTGAGCTTCTACCCGAAAATATTCCTGTTAACATTATCTACGAAGATCACGACATTGCAATTATCGAGAAAGCCGCAGGTATGGTCGTACATCCAGGCTATGGTAACTTTACAGGAACACTCGTGAATGCTCTGCTATATCATTTCGGGTCGCAAGGAAAATCAAATTCTCCGTATCCCTTTCTGGTTCATCGAATTGACAAAGACACCTCCGGGTTATTGGTTGTGGCCAAGAACGAATTGTCGCAAAATATTTTGGCCAGACTCTTTTTTGATCGCCAAATCAAGCGATCGTATGTTGCGCTTGTGTGGGGCGATATCGAACAACAGGAAGGAACAATATCGGGTCATATTGGCCGAAGTCAAAGAGACAGAAGAGTGATGCAGGTATTTCCTGACGGGAGCCAAGGGCGGCATGCCGTAACACACTACAAGGTATTGCATCGTTTTGGTTATGTGACCCTGGCTGAATGCCGACTCGAAACCGGACGAACTCATCAGATTAGGGCACATATGCGTTATCTCGGACACCCATTATTTAACGACAAAAAATACGGGGGCGATCAGATCATTAAAGGTACTACATTCAGTAAATACAAGCAGTTCATAGACAATTGCTTTACTTTGCTCCCCCGGCAGGCATTGCATGCGAAGGAGCTAGGCTTTAATCATCCGGTAACCGGCGTAGAAATGCAGTTTATTTCTCCTTTGCCTTCCGATATGCAGATGATAATAGAGAAGTGGAAACGTTACACCAGCGCTTCCGGCGCCGACATGAATAACCATTCACCCAGATTAAGCATTTGACAATGCTTAAACGATTAAGTGTTTGTAATCAGTACAATAAGAATTGCGATGTACAAACACTAAATCGGGGTTACCCTCATGGAATCAATAGTTCAGCCCTAACG
>CAYGGZ010000017.1:0-55339 GCA_964349765.1 uncultured Bacteroidales bacterium | reverse complement strand
AGAGCATGCACGGTGGTGTGAGAGGGCGGGGGAGTAATCCCCCTACCTACTCGATAACACTTGAATCTTAAAATTATTCAGGTGCCTGGTATATCAGGGTATTATTTCTGTATCCCGGAAGGTTTTTATACCATTCGGGGAACAAAACTCCACCACTCATTGCCCATTCAGCAAACTTCAGATGCGCCCACAAGATTTCCTGTTTTTCGATGGGATAATCGAAGCGCTTGTATATGTTAATAGCCCAGGGCAGGTTATTTTGAGTAACATAGAATCTTCCTGCGGCGGGGTCACTATTGTCCTCCCATTGACCAAAAAGACTTATATCTGCCAGATCGGTGGGCGGGTAGTTGGGAAGGTGTACTTCATGGCTGCGCACCTGATTAACAAAAATAAAAGGATTGAAGTTGCCAATATTCAGGTCGTTAATGCTATAGGTGTTGGGCTTAAATCCAATAGTGATAGTAATGGTATCGGGCTGAACAAAAGGTGCTTCCGGAGTTGTATTAACGCCAATACCTATGCCGGAGTATTGCATTTGGTTGTGGGCATTGTCGAATACTATAATAGTCGGTTTGGTCTGACCCGCTTCGGTTCCGTTAGGATTATTTGTGATAATGTTTTCGGTAAGTTCATGGCCTGACACAAAAAGATCATTCGGATTTATGTTTCCACTAAATTGGAAGCCAAATCCATTTTCGAGCGAGGCGCCAAAAGCTCTTAGGATAAATGTTGCTATAACTGTCTCAACATGATTAGTTGCGTTGGAGGTTATTTCGAACTGATAATCAATAACCATGTCATTGAAATCATAATCACCTTTGCCTGGCCAGAGATCCTCGAAAGCAAGGGTTCCGAAGCCGGTTGCTGGAAACAGGTTATCAATGGTTCCGCTTGCACAGGTGGTTCCGGCACAATTCATTACTTCTGCAAACTCGCTGCTGAAGAATTCTGCTATGAAATTATTCTGACCTGCTTTGGCGGCAGTTCTCTGATTTTGAAAAACTGTAAGGTCGTACGTGATGAGGAAACCTTCACCGATATCCAGGCCGGAAACATCGTCCACTTTAAAGCCCTGGAAGGGCTGAACTGCTCCAAGGTTAGGACCGAGATCAATTGTGTAATTCATAGTAGTTCCTGGAAGAAGCTGCACGCTCACATTATTGTAGCTGCCGGCAACGGCCTGAATGGCATAATGCGACAGATCCTGACCTGCTCCGATCCTTCTGACTCTTAGTGTGATGGTTTTTTTGGTACAGTCGTCTACAACCGAAACAATTGTAGTTTGAAAACCGCCTCCATTGGTTTTGGTGATTTCGCAATTGCCGGCTGCTGCGGAAACAACTACCGAAATTGTTGCTACGTCGCACAGGCTGTTTAAATCGCACACCTGATATTGAATGGTAGCAGTTCCTGTGAAGAAATTGGCAGGAGTAAACGTGACTATGCCTGTAGCTGAATTGACAGTGAAAACACCGACAATAGTAGGATCAGGAAGAGTTCCACTTATAAAAGTGATGCTTGAAGGAGAAATGGCAGCAGTTCCCTGTATATCATTTCCCAGTATATCAATTTCCACAGGGTTATTCATTGTTGTGGTTGCATTGTCATCAACCGCCGTAGGCCCGGTTAGGGATACCTGTGGGGTCACACTGATTGATGAAGAGTTGTTGCCTGCAGCAGGATCATTTTCATTCCCGCTAATATTTGCTGTGTTTGTATAATTGCCAGCAGGATTTACGGTTGCAACTATGGATAATGAAGCATTTGCTCCATTGTTCAAACTTCCGATATTCCAGCTTGGTGCTGTCCATGTTCCGGTCTGTGTTGTTGCACTCACAAATGTATAACCGTTGGGCAATACATCGTTTACCACAACTCCAGTGGCATTGGATGGTCCGTTATTTGAAGCTGTGATTGTAAATGTTACATTCGACCCTACCGGCGGAGTAGCATTGTTTACCGTTTTATTAACAGCAAGATCAGCATTGCTGACTGGTGCAGGCGTAACGCTGCTTGAATTGTTGGCAGGGTTTGGGTCGGTCTGACCTCCAGATATTGTTGCAGTGTTGGTGTATGCCCCTTGAGCATTTACTGTTGCTACAATTGTTAGGGTAGACGATGCACCTGATGCAAGGTTTCCGATACTCCAGTTTGGTGCCGTCCATGTTCCGGTTTGTGGAGTTGCACTCACAAATGTATAACCGTTGGGCAATACATCGTTTACCACAACTCCAGTGGCATTGGATGGTCCGTTATTGGTGGCAACAATCGTGAAAGTGACGTTCGCTCCAATCAGCGGGTTCATGGGATTTGCTGTTTTTTGAACGCCGAGGTCGGTTTGTGTGGGAATTCCGGTACATATTTCCTGCGCGACTGCGCAATTATTGATCTTTGCCCCTGAAAAGTAATTGAGATTCGGAGTTACTGTTCCAGCGCACCAGAATTCAAGGAAAGTATCACCCGACATGTTGCTGACGGAAATTCTCTGCCTGCCGTTGATAGAAGTAATGGTGCCACTCATTGTTGACTGGAAGAATTCAAGATTGGAAGTGGCTGCGGAAGCGTTGAGTCGAATATTGTTGACTGTAAGGCGGCTATTTGAACTGAAAGTTAAGTTCCCCGTTCCTGCGAGACCTGAAACGTGAAAAGCATTGGTCATTATTGCAGGAGTACTGGTTGACCCAACACCCTCATAAAGAATGTTTTGCGCCACCCTGATGCACATATTTTGCATGGTAACATTGTCCATGTCGTCTTTGAAAGTATAATTGCCTGAAACATATATCAGTCCGTTATTCCAATTAATTAAACCATCTTCCGCAAGAAAATTGCCTCCGCTTCCCGGGGAATGGCTTTCGTAAGTGCCATTGTCAATAATGAAACTTGTGCCTGAATTTTTCATAGTGAAAGTTGGCGCAGGGTTCCCGGCATTGCCCATCCGCAACCTTCCTCCGTTAGTGATCCGAAGCTGTGCATTGCCTTGCAGTTCGATGTTGGAGGTCATTGTAACCTGGTGCCCATTTGTAATGATTACTACCCGGTTGCCGGTAAGGTTGTTAGAGGGAGCGCCACTGGCACCTCCTGAAACAGCCCATGTGGAGGCTGAAGACCAAAGTCCGCTTTGCAGGCTGGTCCATGTTTCCTGACTTAGTGCTGTTAGTGTAATGTTAAGCAACAAGCCTAAAATAAATATTCTTTTCATGGTTGGTGTTTTTTAGATGAAGATAACAGCAAAATAATTAGTTGAAATGATATTGTATAATCCCGTTACCGAGTTCAACTACTGATTCCTTTCCAAGAAACCTGAGCTTAATTTCCGTTTCAAAGGAAGGCAAGGTGAGTTTCATTATATAAGATTGAGTTGGATTCAGGAAAACTTTCTGATACGGGACATTCTGTGAGTTCAGCACTTCAACAATTCCATTAGTATTGCTAGTGAATGTAATCTGAATATCCCTGGTGGTTTTCCAATCGAAGTTGGCTGGAACTGTAATTTCCTCCATGTTATTAATGGTATCAATATCATCAATGTCGTCTTTTTGACAAGAAGTCAATACTGCTAATGAGAGGAGAACAACTAAAAAAATAAAAGCTCTTTTCATGGCATTAGTTATTTTGTTTCTTTTGATTTTACCAATATTGTGCCAAAAATACATTGCTTTTTAACAAACTCAAATTCAAATCATTAAAAAATATCTTTTTTACAAAACATTCCCAAAATAGGACTTATTTTCAATTATGAAAAAATCACCCTGTTCCGATTTACTCAAAGCTGCTAACCACTTGAATGAAGCAGGGGCTTTCGCAATATCCCAGGAAGGTGATGAACGCTAATGAAAACAACAAAAATACTCAATCACGCTGTGGTTGTCAAGCTTCCTTAAGGTTGCTTTTTAATAACTGAGTTGTTCAGTTGGTATGTATATAGTAATAACAATCAGAAATTTCTTATGTTTAGGCAAAAGTGTTGTTATACAACTGCATTGAATTGTTTTAAAAATCGCAGATCGTTTTCGAAAAACAATCTTAAATCGGTTATTTGAAAAAGCAAAAGTGCCATTCTTTCGATCCCGATACCAAAAGCATATCCGCTGAAGGTTTTGCTGCAGATTCCACAGTTTTCCAAAACTTGAGGGTCAACCATACCGCATCCCAGTATTTCGACCCAACCTGTGTATTTGCAAATGTTGCAGCCTTTTCCCATGCAGATATTGCAAGAGATGTCCATTTCGGCCGAAGGTTCGGTAAAAGGGAAGTAAGAAGGGCGCAACCGAATCCGGGTTTTTGCATCAAACATTTCACGGGCAAAATAGAGAAGTGTCTGTTTCAAATCGGCGAATGACACATCTTTATCAATATATAATCCTTCTACCTGGTGGAAAAGGCAGTGCGCCCTGGCCGAGATGGCTTCGTTGCGGTATACACGTCCGGGAAAAATAGCCCGCAAAGGCGGTTTATGAGACTCCATGTAGCGTACTTGCACTGAAGATGTATGGGTTCGCAGGAGTATATCCGGACTGGAAGCAATGAAGAAGGTGTCCTGCATATCCCGGGCAGGGTGTTCGGGGGCGAAATTGAGTGCGGTGAAGTTGTGCCAGTCGTCTTCGATTTCAGGTCCTTCGGCAACCGGAAAGCCAATCCGGGCAAACACATCTGTAACCCTGTTGAGCACGATAGATACCGGGTGACGGCTACCAGTATGCTCAAACCCAACAGGCAGGGAAAGATCGGGAACTTCTGCAACAGCGTTGGAAAAAGTTGCTTCGCTTTTAAGCTGTTCCAGCTTAGCCTGAACAAATACTTTGAGTTCGTTGATCAATTTGCCGGTTTGGCGACGTTCTTCGAGAGGTATGGTTTTGAACAAGTCGAACAGATCGTTCAGTAGCCCTTTTTTGCCGAGAAATCGAATACGAAACAATTCAACTTCAGCTGGCGAATTTACTGTAAATGTTTCGGCCTGATGTTTTATCTGTTCAATGAGTTCTTTCATTCCGTATCAGAGTTACTCCAATATCGTGACGCGCATCTTAATCTCTTTAACAGGTCGGTCGCCCGGTGCGGTTTGAACGGTAGCGATGCGGTCAACTACTTCAATACCGGAAATTACTTCACCAAAAACGGTATAGTCGCCATCAAGGTGAGGCGCACCTCCGATAGTGGCATAAGTATCAATTTGCTCCTGAGTGAATGTTTTTCCGCTGCGTTGCCCGAAAATTGCAAGCTGTTCGGGGGCAAAGGTTCTACCGTGAACGATATAAAATTGAGAGCCCGACGAACGTTTCTCGGGGTTCACCTGATCGGGTTTGCGGGCAGCCGCAAGAGCGCCCCGCTTGTGAAAAAATTGTGGTAATATCTCGGCTGGGATAGTATAACCGGGGTCATCAAGGCCGGTAGTCCCTCCGCCTCCCTGTATCATGAAATTTTGTATGACCCTGTGAAAAATAGAACCATTGTAATAACCCTGCCTTGCTAATTTCAAAAAATTATCGCGGTGAAGCGGGGTTTCGTTGTACAGTTTCAGCGTGATATCTCCCATGTCGGTATGGATCACTACTACCGGTTCGTTGTTTTGAGCAGTTTGCCCTTGCGTTTTCTGTATCATAGGATAGGTTAGAAGTAGAAACATCAGAGGAATTAGCATGTACTTTTTCATCTTCGATGGGCTTTGGTTATTTTGAGAATGCAAACTTACAAAAATTGATCCAACTGCTGTGGTTGGCGGCATGTCCCATGTGATGGTTACTAATATTAGCGGGGTTTTGCCATTTCGATGCCAAAGCAGGTCCGGCATAGCGGTTCATAACTCTCTTTTTCGCCTATCACAACAAGATTGTTGCTATTGATGATTCGATGAGAATGGTGTGCGAGGTGGCCACAGCGGATGCAAATAGCATGCACTTTTGTTACATACTCGGCTGTTGCCATCAGGTTTGGGATAGGGCCAAAAGGTTTGCCGAGGTAATCCATATCCAGTCCAGCCACTATTACCCGAATTCCTCGATTTGCTAATTGATTACATGCTGCGCTTAATTCGCTGTCGAAAAATTGCGCTTCATCAATCCCAACAACATCTGCATCCTGCACGTAAAGAAGAATTTGCCATGAGGTTTGAACCGGAGTGGAAATGATAGAGTTTTCGTCGTGCGATACAACTTTCACATCGTCGTATCGCTTGTCAACTTCGGGTTTGAAAATTTCTACTTTTTGCCTGGCAATCCTTGCCCGTTTGATTCTGCGAATCAATTCTTCGGTTTTCCCCGAAAACATTGACCCTGTAATCACTTCGATCCATCCCCGGGCATTGCTGCGGTCGTGTGGGTGCTCTATAAACATGTTAGTATTCAATTCGTGGCCAAAATTAAGGTTTTCGGATTGCGTAGAGTTAATTCTAAATTATTGAGATGAAAATTTCTTAATAATGTCACTACTCATCCTTCCCGGCTTGGTAAGTTTTCTAATTTTACAGTCGCACAAATTTTCAACAATATTAACATTTAAGGTGTATGAGTAAGGAAATTTTTCTAACCGAAATTGACGACCTGATTGTAACGCTGGCAGAACAGTGGAAAACCATCCGCTCCTATCCAGGCAAGGTGCCATATATTGAGCTCGACATCTTTGCTGATAACATCCGCAAACTTTATGAATATGTTTATCTGATTGACAAGCTGAACAAGACAAAAGAGTTCGACATCGGCAAGGTTCGCAGCGAGATAATTACGGATCAGCCTGTTAGGCTGCAAACAAAATTCAAAAGCGCTGCGGTTGAACTGGAAGATACGGCTACTGAAAGGCAGCAGTCTTATAGTGCCGCTGCCAATGAGCCTGTTCCACCAACCACCGTAATAGCTGATCACGCGTTTGATAACGAAACGGCCAAAGGAAAGTCGGCATTCTCAACTGTTGACGAGTCTGCACCTGTCTCAATTAAAGAACCACAATCACCTCCATTATCAGAACCAGCAACAGGCGGAACCGACCTTTTTGGTGTTGCAACCACAGCCTATATCGGCGAAAAACACAAGTCGGGATCAAAAACAATTGGTGAAAAACTGAAACAACCTGGCGATGATAACCTAATAGGCTCGAAAATGCAGCAAAGTCCGGTTAGCGATTTGAAATCAATTATTGGTATTAACGATAAGTTTCTTTTTATCAATGAGTTGTTTAAGGGCGACATGACAGCTTACAATACAGCAATCAATCGGTTAAACACATGTAATAAAACGGAGGAGGCGCTATCAATTGTGCAGGAATTGATAAGCATTCATCAAATGAATGAACAATCTGTTTCGTTCAAAAGGTTGAATGATATCCTTTCACGCCGTTTTCCCGAATTACTCTCTTAATTCTAAACACATGTTGATACGATCGCAACAGATTTTACCTGCCTTGCTCATTCTCCTGCTGTTATCAGTGGAAGCAAATTCGCAAAATCGCGGCTACGCCAGAGCGGTAGTTGATACTCTGGCATCGCCCTTTATGTGGGGTCGGGGTTACATTAACCGTGGCGACAGCATTGCAGCCGAGTTCGTTGCCGGAGAATTTTCACGATGGAACTTGCAACCGTTCCGTGAAGATTACTTCCAGCATTTTCACCTTTCGGTAAATACATTCCCCGAAAATGTTGCAGTACAGGCAGGGGGACGAGAATTTGTTCCCGGTTCGCAATTTATTGTTTTTCCTTCCTCTCATGGAGCAGAGGGAAAATTTCGGGTAAGAAAATTCACACGATCTTTACTCGACAACCAGAAAAAATTAGACCGGTTTCTTGAAAAGGATCACAACGACCGGTTTATATTCGTGGATATTGATTTGCGTTCCATAAACTCGCGCGATACGCTGAAAATTATTGATTCCCTGTTATTCCAGAATGCCGTAGGAGCAAGAGGTATTTTGCGCACAACCAATGACCTCACATGGCACGTTTTTGCGCGGACAATGAGGGAACAACCTTTCACTGGGATAGAGTTTCATCGGGAGGCAATTGATAAAATTCCACGAACCATAAGCCTTGATATTGATAATAGTTACATTTACGATTACAGTACCCGAAATGTGATAGGATACATCAAAGGAGCGCATACTCCCGACACTTTCATTGTGTTTACTGCTCATTTTGATCACATTGGTATGATGGGTGCTAATACTCTGTTCCCCGGCGCTAACGATAATGCAAGTGGTACAGCGCTGATGATTGATCTCGCACGACATTACAGTCAACCAGAAAACAAACCGCGCTTTTCAATAGCCTTTATGGCTTTTGCTGCAGAAGAGGCAGGGTTACTTGGGTCGAAGTATTACACAGAAAATCCATTATTTCCCTTGGAACAGATAAAATTCCTCATTAACCTCGATATGGTAGGAACCGGAAGCGATGGACTTCTTGTTTTCAATGCCAATGCCGACTCAGCACGATTTGAAATGATACGAGTCATTAATGAAGAAGAGCGGCTGTTTCCTGAGATCAGGCCTCGTGGTGGATCGAGAAACAGCGATCATTTCTATTTCCATCAACAAGGCGTTCCAGCGTTTTTCCTGCTTACCTTTGATAAAGAACACCGACACTACCACGACATATACGATACCCGCGAAGCATTACCGCTAAACCGCTACAATGAATTATTTCGTCTGATTACACAATTTGTTGAAAAATTGTAATGATGCAAGGGAAACTCTTTGTTGTTCCTACGCCAATTGGCAATCTTGAGGATATAACCCTGAGGGCGTTGCGAACCTTAAAAGAGGTGGATTTGATTTTAGCCGAAGATACCCGCACATCATCTGTTTTGCTGAAACATTACGGCATATCCAAAAGTGCCCACCCTTACCATATTCACAATGAGCATTCTGCCGTCCAGTCGCTTGTAAAGCTCATAAGCAAGGGACTTAAAGTGGCATTGGTCAGCGATGCTGGCACTCCGTCAATAAGCGATCCAGGCTTTTTGCTAGTTCGCACCTGCATTGAATCAGGGGTTGAAGTGGAATGTCTTCCCGGTGCCACCTCATTTGTGCCAGCACTTGTGATATCAGGGCTTCCATCTGACAGGTTTCACTTTGAAGGGTTTCTGCCAGCAAAAAAGGGTCGTAAAACACGCCTCGAAGAACTTGCCCGACTAAATTGCACCGTCATTTTGTTTGAATCGCCTCACCGTATTGCCAAAACACTGAAGGAGCTACTTAGCTACTTTAGCGCCGATCGCAGGGCAAGTCTTTCGCGCGAACTCTCAAAGTTTCATGAGGAAACTATAAGAGGATCGCTGGCTGAACTGGCAGATGTAGCTGCACATCGTCGTTTGAAAGGAGAAATTGTTATTGTTATTGCTGGCAGCAACAGGCAGTAAATTACCATACAAACAGTGAAAGCTGAAGAAAAAGAGATTGAATGAAAACCGAGAGCAATCTGAGCATTAATCCCCAAACAATAAAAAATTGATTATATGAGCCATTTTGCTTATGATTACCCTCGTCCGGCAGTTACTGTTGATATAGTTGTGTTTCGAAACAGGCTGAGTGAAATATTACTGATACGACGATTAAACCCACCTTTCGAGGGTTTATGGGCGCTGCCCGGCGGGTTTATGGATATGAGTGAAACACTTGAAGAAACCGCTACCCGTGAGCTTCAGGAAGAAACATCGCTTACCGGCCTGCAGTTAAAGCAGTTACATGCCTTCAGTTCGCTTGACCGCGATCCACGTCACCGAACAATTTCCGTTGTGTTTTATTGCACGGTTGATAGTGATAAACACACTGCAGTTGCCGGCTCAGATGCAAAAGAGGTTGCATGGTTCAATCTGCACAACCTGCCTCCCTTGGCGTTTGATCATGCCGCAATAATTGCGTTGGCTGTAGAAAAGTTAAGCTGGCACTGATATAATGTTTTGGGATTAATGCGTTACATTGCTTCCATCATAGCTTCCACAATGTTCATGGCGCCAAGCTCAACCTCAACAATACTGGCATCGAGCATATAACATGGTGTTGTGAAGATGTTGTTTTTCCGGTCAACAACCACTTCGCCGTGGGTAGTTTTCACATGTTTAGACCCCATTTTCGTGATTATTTCAGCAGTAGCAGCATCCTGTCCTATGGTAAGTTCCACGTCGCGTAGAAGTTTTGATATCATCGCCGGAGCGATGCAAAGCGCACCAATAGGTTTTTTCAAAGCATGAGTAGCTTTAACAGCCTTCTCCACTTCGTGATTTGCCTCGCAATCAGCACCATCGAAGGCAAAAGTGCATAGATTTTTGGCCACCCCAAAACCTCCCGGGAAGATTAAAGCATCGAACTCATTAGGATCATACTCCGACAACGGCTTGATATTTCCACGTGCAATCCTGGCCGATTCAACAAGCACATTCCTGTTTTCGGGCATTTCTTCGCCGGTTATGTGGTTCACAACATGATGCTGCAGCATATCGGGTGCGAAAACCTGATAAGCAGCGCCTGCTTTTCCGATGGCAAGCATCGTCATTACTGCCTCATGAATTTCAGCGCCATCATAAACACCGCATCCTGACAGTACAATTGCAAAATTTTTCATTTGAGTTTATTTTTAAATGTTTGATTATTAATGAGAAAGTTCAAAATTATTAAAGTTTTTCGACTTTGCAAAGTAGCATTGATTCACATTAACTAATTTTAACACTCAATTATTTTTATAAAAACTTTGTTCAATGTGCGGTCGCTTTTCTTTAACTACGGATGAAGCCATACTAAACGAACGTTTTAGGCTTGTGGGAGGAACTGAGCCTTATGTGGCCAGATACAACTGCTCTCCTACACAAAACCTGATTGTGATCACAGGACAATTGCCCAGGCAAAAGAAATGTTTTAAGTGGGGACTAATCCCTTTCTGGGCAAAAGACGAAAAGATCGGGAATAAAATGATCAACGCCCGGGCTGAGAGTATTGAAGAGAAGCCTTCCTACCGCAACGCATTTCTCCATCGTCGCTGCCTTGTGCCAGCCGATGGCTTTTACGAATGGAAGAATCAAAATGGAAAAACGCCATACCGGATCGCATTAAAGAATAATCAATTATTCGCCATGGCAGGTATTTGGGAGGCGTGGAAGAATCTTGCAGGCACAACTGTTTTTTCTTTTTCCATCATTACAACCACTGCCAACGAAATAATGAACGGCATACATGAACGCATGCCCGTTATATTGCCTCCCGAATCGGAGGAATTATGGCTCGAAAGTAATGATACGAACCAACTCCGGCAACTACTCGCTCCCTATCGTTGGGATTTGATGGTAGCTTATGAGGTTTCGAAGCTGGTGAACTCGCCAGGAAACGACAATCCGGATTTGATTATTCCTGTGAACAGGTAATAGCGATTGACTGATGAGTTGTGATTGCTGAATAGTAGATCGTTCCGTGCTGTGCGAGCTTGTAACCGTGATTTTCTGTAGCTGAACTGTCTGGCCACAACCACCTCGAATTACCTGATACAGAGAAACTTGCAGGTAAGTTTTATGAAATTATTTTCTTGGATAATCTGGTGCAACTATGTATCACATTATAGCCAAACGATTTGCCGACAGTTTAAGGAAAACAAAAAGCATAATTGTAAACGCCCAAAGCGACGAGCCGCCATAACTTAAAAAAGGCAATGGTATTCCTATGACAGGCACCAGGCCAATAGTCATACCGACGTTAACGGCGAAATGAAAAAACAACACCGATGTTACTCCATAGCCAAAAATCCGGCTGAATTTTGAACGTTGCCGTTCAGCGAGCCGTATAAGCCTGATAAACAGAGTTACGAACAACGCTATTACCACGGTGCTTCCTAAAAAGCCCCACTCCTCGCCAATGGTACAAAAAATAAAATCTGTACTTTGCTCAGGCACAAAACTAAACTTGGTTTGCGTTCCCTGCAAAAATCCTTTCCCCGTTAAACCTCCCGAACCAATAGCAATTTTCGATTGATGTACATTATATCCAGCGCCATGCAGGTCGGCCTCTTTGCCAAGCAAAACATTGATTCTTGCCTGCTGATGAGGCTGCAGCAGCCTGTGAAAGGCGTAATCAATGGCATGTATTGTTGCTACAGCCAATAATAATGCAGCCACTACAAGCATGATGTTTCTCCTGCTCCGTTTGATAAAATATATCAAAGTGGCAGCAATGACTGTTACTGCGATGATTACCGGTAGTTCGCCGAACAAAAGGGTCACCAAAAAAAGTGCCACCAAAATTACTCCGGAAATCAGTAATTTCCCGGAGAGTCCTTCGCGATAGAACATAATCACAAAAGCGCTAAACACAAGCGCCGACCCGACATCGCCCTGCAACACAATCAGAATGGCTGGCATACCAATGAGTACCAGAGGTATTACCTTATTTTTTAGCGAATTGAAGTTAAAGTTGTGCGATCCCATAAAACGCGCCAATGCCAGGGCTGTCGCAAACTTGGCGAATTCTGAAGGCTGCAGCGCAAACCCTCCGATCTGAAACCACGACCTGCTACCTGCAACAACCGTACCTGTAAACAGTACCAATACCAGAAGTAATATCACCGCACCGTAGGCAAAGTATGCAAATGCAGGGAATAGTTTGTAATCGAGCATAAATATAACACAAACCAGAAATAAAGACGTAACTATCCAGAGCAACTGCTTCCCATAATCGCGTGAGAGATTAAAAATGCTGCTGTGTGTTTCGCTGTAAACTGCTGAATAAATATTCATCCAGCCTAATACTACCAATACGAGGTAGATAAGAACCACTCCGTAATCAACATTTTCAAATATATGAACCCTTTCTCTCATAAATTCACATAATGATTGCGTTCATTATTCGCTCTTCGACGTCTTTGCGGGAAATTTCACCTTTCAAATATTTTTCCATCATCAGGGTAGCTATTGGAACAGCCCACGTTGCCCCGTACCCGGCATTTTCCACCACTACTGATATAGCTATTCGAGGTTGGTTTGTTGGTGCGAAAGCGATAAACATTGAATGTGCCTTACCATGTGGATTTTCGACCGTGCCCGTTTTACCGCTCATTGGAATATCATCAAGAGCAAACCACCTGGCAGTTCCGTGGCTTCCGCTGAAAACAAGATCCATTCCGCGTACAATTTCTTCTACATGAAGAGAAGAGGCATTGATAACTCTTCTTTCCAGACTTAATGGCTTCCTTGCTGCAGCATCGCCAACGGCTCTTAATAGGTGTGGCTGATAGTAAAACCCTCTGTTGGCGAAGATAACTGCCATATTTGCCAACTGGACAGGTGTAACCAGAATTTCGCCCTGACCTATTGAGAGCGACCGGATAGTGAGAGCGCGCCACCGGCCCTTCCCGTATATCCCGTCATATTCGGCTGCGGTTGGTATTTTCCCGGGTTGCTCTCCAAACAGATCATATCCTACTTGTGCATTTAGACCGAAACTTAGCATATCGTTACGCCAGAGGTTGAATGCCTCAACTGTGTTGCCGATGCGGGGGTTTTCTATAATAGCCCGAAAAGAAATCCAGAAGTACGGATTACAGGAATGCTCTATTGCTTCATCTAACTGTAGAGGCGAGCGGTGGTTATGGCTGCAACGGATAGGCTGCGACCCAATACCCTGGCAGGCAATGCCTGTATGTGGCGAAATAACTCCCCGATGAAGCGCCGACAGCCCTATGGTCATTTTAAAAGTGCTGCCAGGTGGATACATGGCCATGAGTGCTCGGTTGAATAGAGGTTTTGTCGGATCGTTGAACAGAATTTCGTAGTTCTGTGCCTTAGTGCGACCCGATAACAAGCCAGGATCGAAGGACGGGCTTGATACAAGGGCAAGTATTTCTCCCGTTGATGGTTCAATAGCCACGATACTGCCACGTTTGTTACGCATCAAGGCTTCGCCATAGGCCTGAAGTGTAGCATCAAGTGTAATATGAATATTCTGACCCATTTCAGCAAGTGTATCGTATTGGCCATCCTTAAAACTTCCAACAATGCGGTTATGAACATCAACCATTTTGATGCTAACTCCCTTATTGCCCCTGAGAAGTGGTTCGTAGGTTCGTTCAATCCCACTTATTCCGATATAATCGCCTGGCTCGTAGTAGGGATCACGCTTAACCGTTGCAGGACTTACCTCCCCAATATAGCCCAACGCATGTGCAGCAATAGGGTGGGTGTATTGCCGAATAGTTCGTGGTTGCACGAAAAATCCTGGAAATTTGAATAGTTGCTCCTGCAGAAAACCGAATGTTTCTTTCGATAGTTGTGATTCAAACACCGATGGTTTAAAGGCGGAATATTTCCTCGCGCGAACCATATTCCGTTTGTATGTTTCCTTGTCAATACCAATAAGCTGGCAAAGCGCCAAGGTATCAATGTTCCTTGCTAACCGCGGTACAACCATCAGATCGTAGGCAGCTTCGTTAAATACAAGAACTTCGCCGTTGCGGTCGAAGATCAGCCCTCGGGCAGGGTACTGCGTTACATAACGCAAAACATTATTGCTTGCCGAGAGTTTAAAGCTTTGATTAATAATCTGGAGATAGAAGAGGCGAACCGTCAGAATAGCCCCAACAACTATAATAATGACTTCAACAACAACCCTTCTGTTGATGTATGGATTTCTCATAGCAACTCCGGAAATAAGCTTGGAAAGCGGGATTCTCCCTTTGCAAAATTACGATGTTTAGGGATGGTTTCAGTCTGGGAAGGCTAATAAAAAATTCTCTGAACTACTTTGATTAAATTTGTGAACTGGTCTCTTTTGCTTCGAACCTCTGGATAGTGATAAAATATTGTTTACATGAGCAAAAACCTCGTACCAACAGATATTTTCAATACAATCGACACTAACACGTTTACAAAGCGTTGTTTTGAAACATTTCATTTTCAAATTAATCAGAATGAAGTATATAGTAGTTTCTGCGAATTACTGGATGTTAAACCTTGGGATATCGAAAAGATAGAACAAATTCCATTTCTGCCTGTGGAAATCTACAAATCGCATAAAGTACTTTGTGGCAAGAGCTATTCAAAAATGTTCGAAAGCAGCGGAACTACTTCAGAAAACAGATCCATTCACTTTGTAAAAGATATCAGCTTATACGATGATTCGCTTGTGAAAGGATTCCGCTTGTTTTATGGCGAGCCGTCAGGGTGGTGCTTTCTGGCTCTTTTACCATCGTATATCGGACGCGAAAACTCCAGCCTTATCTACATGATGCGCAAGTTGATGGACTACAGCAATCATCCTCTTAATGGGTTTTTCCTTCAAAATGGCAAACAACTTACCAATGCAATAAGTCAATTAAAAGAATCGGGTCAAAAAACCATCTTGATTGGAGTCAGTTTTGCTTTGCTTGATTTTTCATCAGACCATTGCATAAACCTGACAGAAAACTTTGTTGTCATGGAGACCGGAGGAATGAAGGGGCGAAGAGAAGAGATGGTTCGCAACGAACTGCACAAGAATTTGTGCTCCCAATTAGAAGTGGCTGTAATCCATTCTGAATACGGAATGACTGAGCTATTGTCGCAGGCTTATTCGCAGGGCGGTGGACTATTTCGAACCCCGCCATGGATGAAAGTGCTGATACGCGATCTCAACGATCCCTTTTGTTATCTGCCGGTGGGCAGAACGGGGGCAATCAACATTATTGATCTGGCTAACCGCTATTCCTGTTCCTTCATCTCGACACAGGATCTGGGGCGAGTTAACAATGATGGCACGTTTGAAGTACTTGGTCGTTACGATTACGCCGACGTACGAGGATGCAACCTGATGGTTTCCTGACTAATAAAACAGTAGCCGGCTATCCTCTATATCAGAATTATTCAGAAGTGCATCGTAGGCTTCGCGCACCGCCCTACTTCGGAAACTGTTGGTGAGCACTCGTTCTATGCCTTGCAACGAGATGTCGTCGGGTGTGCGGGTGGTCAATTCGTGGAGTTTGAGTATGTACACGGCAATGTCGCCACGTACCGGTTCAGAAATCTGCCCCTTTTCCAAGGCAAAAATAGCGCCCACAATACGTGGATCCCTACCAAATAGAGGAATATTGAGCGATGAAAAGGTAATACCACTTAACGTATCAACAGTGGTTTGAAGCTGCATGGCAATCGCGTTCAGGTCGTTAGTAGTGGCTAATTGTTCACTCAGTCTGGCCTCGAGGATATCGGCTTTTTTCTCCCGACGGACAAGGGGTTCAATAAGATCACGTGCCTGATCAAAGGGCATGGTTCCCTCTTCTCTGATATTTGTAAGCACAGCCACCACGTATGCTCCGTCCGTATCAAACACCTGAGAAACATCTCCTATTTCGGATTCTGGATCATACATCCATCGGATGATTTCGCGGGGAGCATTTATTCCTAATATCGCATTTTCGAATGGCGTTATATCCTCGGCTATTCGTTTTGACAAAGCCATTTCGGTAACAGCATTATTAAACTCCTCCTGATTACGGTTTTCGAATGCAAAACGGCTGGCAGAGGAAAAAATTTGGCTAACAGTATATGTACTTGCCATAAGAGTCCTTTCGAGTGTGGCAACCCTAACCCGCCGTTCAGGCTCTTTTTTTCCTGTGATCTCTACAATATGATATCCGAATTGTGTTTCAACCTTTACAAGATCGCCAACCCGACCATTCAACACTGCTTCGTTAAATGCATATACCATTGCGCCGTCGGCAAACCAACCAAGGTCCCCAAAGTTATTGGCGGCCATTGCGTCGTCGTTGACATTTGCAGCCAGAAGCCTGAACTTGGCTCGGTCGCGCCTAATCTCATTGTAAATACTATCGGCACGAAGCCTTGCCTCTTGTTTAGTTCGGGTTAACTCCGGGTTAACTCCGGTATTTCTGTAACTGACAAGGATGTGGCTTGCCCTCATTGAGTCGGGACGATGTTGTACATCAACAAGGCGAGAAACTTTGTAGGTATTATCTTCGAAGATTGGTCGTGTAGTGGTTCCCACGGGTGCATCGAACAACAACTCCTCGATATTCAGAGGGAGCATTCCTTGGGCAAACCATGTGCTGTCGTAACGTGCATCTGAATGAGCATTTACAAACAGTGCGGGATTGGTGGCCTGGGCAAATTCTTTGTGAAGCCTATTAATTTCTTCCTCTGTTTTTTGCCTGTCTTCATCCGATGGCAATATTTCAAACAAGACGAACTCGATTGATCTGCTTTCCTCCTGCCGGAAACGATAGTTATTCGCCTCGTAAAAGGAGCGAAGGTCGGCTTCAGAGATTTCAACCGCATCGTCGGCGATGGTTGTATATCGTAGCGCAACGGTGACAACATTTGCTACGTCGTTTTTTGAATTATGGTCGAAAACAGCAAGCGGAGCAGGAACATTAAAACCCTTGCTTATCAGATTGCGGTACTTGGTTTGAAGCCGGTCGTCTTTAACCGCTTTTTCGATAAACAAATAACGCTGACGCATCGAAGCCTCTACCTGATTGAGGTTCCGCAGAAATTCATTCACAGTTTCAGGGTTGAATTCGCCAGTTTGAGGGTCGGTAAAACTTTGCCTGATAAAGCTATGCGGGTTATCGCCTCGTATCAGTTCGTCGAGCTCTTCGGTGCTAACCGAAAGTCCCAATTTACTGTATTGTTTTTCCATTAGAATTTCTCTCACCATATCATCCCAGGTGGTTTGCCTGACGTCGAACTGCTCTTGTGGGGTGAGGTTTTCTCGCCCAAGGCTTTGCCTGCGAAACAATAGATTCTCTTCAAGCCGCTGGTTAAAAGCCAAAATGGGAATTTTGGACCCCTCAACCACACCGATGTTAAACTCTTGGCGGCGAGGGCCGGCGGCAAGAAAATCGCCAAGAACAAATGCTGCAAGCGCAATGCCGACAATGACAAGTAAAAGTCCTGAGCGCTTTCTGATACTTCCAATTATAGCCATAAATATACCTGGTTAAGAAATAAGGCTGCAAAATTAAAAGTTTTAGCCACATACTCACTGTTTTGAGATTGTGGCCGTGAGTTAATTATTCATCCTCCTGAACTTCGAACTCACCAGTGGGTCTTTTTATAACCCAATTATCGAACGATTCATCGGCCTCAAAGCCGTCTTCTCCATGAATTACATCGTTCATGGTGGTGATTCGAACAAATGTTTCGGAGTAAATGATACGTCTGTTTTGATCCCAAACAAGGTGTTCGGTGTTTATTTTTTCGTTATTGTCGAAATTTATAATTTCAACATTATTTTTTGCTTCCATTGTCCTGGTGCGTTCATAGCTTATTGCGTAATCGGCAGTTAACTCGGATCTCACATTCATAAGCGAATCAAAGAACTGAATATTTAAGCCATCAGGAAATTCCTGATGGGGATTTGACCCACTAAAGCTTTTAACTACCGGAGCTCTCAAAGTTAACTGGGGTTGTCCGTTTTCAGAGCGATGCAATATTATATTATAAGAAATTGCTGATGGCAGAGTGTCTTGCTGAGTGATCTCCTTAATGCGGGTCATCTCATTTTCACAACCGAATAAGATTGTGATTGCCGCAGCGGCAATACCTGCCATTATGTTTGGGAATATGTACCGCGATGCCCTTTCTGAGAAAGGTTTCATTGTATTATTTTGTTATCTGGCTGCCCTGACTGTTGTGCTTTCGTTGATCCAGCACTCGACCAGAAAAGTATCGCCTTCCCTAAAACCGTGGAAAAATATGGTTTCGTAGTTTGGGAAGTGTTTCGAGAACAGAGCAATCCGGGCGTCGGTTAATTCAGCAACAGTTGGGTCAACCCTTCGGGCTGTTATATATTGATCTACTGCAGCCCAAAATACCGCGCGGGTAGTTAATTCGTTGGTTCCGCATGATTCTGAACTTTCTGCATACATGTCGCCAATCAGGATGTAAGCATGGCCTTCACCAGGTCTGGCTTTAATGGCGTTCCGGGCAGCGTCGCGTGCCTTCGGAAAATCATTGGTGTTCTTGAGCGAATTGGCAAGAAGGAGAAATCCGTCAGCACGATCGTTAGAGTCTTTTAGTTCATTAACCTTGTCAAGGAATTCAATAGCTTTTGAATATTCTTTGTTGCGAAAATACATTTTTGCGATTCCAAAGGCTGATTCCGCCGAGGGATCAAGTTTATATGCCTTTATAGTAACGGAAAGGTAAAATGGATCGTCGGTGCATCCCCTTCGATCAAAAAGCCGGATAATATTATGAAGCAGTTCAATGTCATCAGGTGATTGTTCTACTTTCTTCGAAAAGATTCTCACCAGATCGTTGCAACCGGCGTGTGGCTCAAGAGTTTGTACCAGAAAACCTCTCACATTTTCCATTGTAGTGATATTCTCCCCGGCTTCAATGCCCGCATCAACAATAGCAATGAGTTGACTGTAGATGTTAAAAAACTGATCAAGATCGAGGGTTCCTTCTCTTACCATTCGTTCGGCTGTTCGGAAGTACTGAACTATTACAGCTGGTTCGGTACTGTTTCCCATCAGTTCGACCGATCTGTTGAAAATCTGAAACAGTTCCTGAGTGTTTTCCGGGCGATAATTTGCCAGGTTTACTCCCTTGCGTCCAAGAACAAAACCTTCTTCACCAAAAGCCCTAATACGCTGATCATAAACCATCATCAAGGTATCTATCAGTTTATTTCTTCTTGATGGGTCTTTTTCTTTCTCAATCAAATACTCAACAATAGCAACGCCATCGAGATAGATATTTTTGCTTGCCTTCGGACAATTAAGGAAAACCCAACGCCAGGGATTGATGGCATCTTCGATTATTTTGCCTTCATTACCAGCTTGCCTCCATTGTCTAAAAAACTCTCTGTAGAGCGATAGATTCACAACACAAGTAATGCTGTCGGTGCCAAAACGGGGTCCGGGTATTGGTTCAAAACTGCTTTGAGCCTCGCTGGGGGCAGGTAATAAGACTGCCAAAACGGCAAACAAACTTGCGATGATGATACTTTTGATTTTCATTTTGTTATGCATTGTGAGCTTGTAAGGCTTTTATATCGTGTTTGTTAAAAATATCTCCTTTCTTCAAACCAGCGCTCGTTGATTGAAAATCCGAGCGAGAACCGAAAGAAATTTTCTGATATTAGGTTATCTTCCGTGGTTCCTCTGGTGCCAAATTCCATTCCTAAGTTAATTGTCGACCTTGTGCGAACCAATGGTAATCCCACCCCAAAGCTTATGCCAAACTCGTTGATTTGATTATTTCTTAACTCCAGGAAGCTTTGTGAGTAGCGTAGTCCAAAGCAGTAGCTTATTCTTCTCCAGTAGCTGTCGGCGGCGGTTCCGGTGGGAAATATTTTTGCTCCGGTAGAAATTCTCCAACTATTGCGCAACATATCACTCTGTCCGAAAAAAGTGTATTGTTCCCAGTTTTGCCAGAAGAAGTCTGCACCGAGCGACCACCTTCCGGTTTGGTTAATCGAAATTCCGCCCCCAACTTCGAGGGGCATAGTCATGTATCCCTTTTCTGACGGAGTATTTACGATAGTGTCGCGAATATTGTCAACACCGGCGGTTCCCGGAAAAAAATTGTATATGAGTAATTTATCCCGGAGCCCAATTTCAATCTCAGGGCTTACGACAATGCCGGTAATTAATGAATAGTTTTCTCCGAGAGGCTGAATGTATTGTAAACCGGCTGTAAAGCGAAAATCTGAAACGGTTGTGGTATTCAACACGCGTGTAGCAAGCTTGTATAATGAATCAGGGAATGAATGGCTGCGGTTTTTTTCAATTGTGCCAAATATGTAGGTGGCGTTGATACCAATAGAAAGACGGTTTCCAATCTGCAAGGCGCTTCCAGCATAAAATTGGTTTATGCCACCTTTGCCTTCGTAGATATGCCTTGATTTTCCAAGCTCGGGCGTAATTGTCTGGTCAATTATGTGGTATCCCACACTGCTGTAAGGCACAACTCCGACGCTTGCCTTCCAGTGTTGTGTTACAGGAAAACCCATGAGTATGTGCCCAAGAGCTAAGTGATTGGTTGATTGCCGCAAAGTTGTGGTTTGTAAATCAGATAAGCGTCCGGTTAAGGCTACGTCGAACAAAAACGTTTGCGGCAGGAAAGCGGCATATGATGCCGGATTCGAATTGTTGATAACTCCTGGCATACTGAATGCGGCATTGGTGCCTCCCATCCCGAGAATAGTTGCATGATTTGATTGGTGAAGGTCGCCTATACCAAATCTGGAATAAGGAGAAATGATTCTAGTTTGAGCTATTGAGCACAGGCTTATGCTGTACAGAGCAACCAGGATTACGCCTCTATCAAATAGTGTTGTTTTCAATATTGTATTCAAGAATAGTGTTTAGTCCATCAATTACAGGGTTTGGGATTGCAAAAGTGCTATTTTTTAATCTCTTGTGCAAAAATTTGCTGTGGCCACCCCCTAAAATAATTTGCAAATCATCATATTTCTGTATAAAAGCCTCAATCATTCCATCAATTTCCAAAACTGTTCCATTAATTACTCCCGATAGAATGCTGTTTTCGGTGGAATCCCCCACAAGAAATTTAATTGATCCTGGTTTTAATAACGGTAGCCGGCCTGTAAAAGTATTAAGTGCCCTGAATCTCATAATTAACCCGGGTGAGATTGCGCCACCAACATATTCGCCCTTGCTGGTTAAAATATCATAGGTTATTGCCGTACCTGCCCCTATTGCCAACACATTCTTCCCCTTGAAATGTCGAAAAGCTGTAACTGCCATTGCTATCCTGTCGTTGCCAAGGCTTTCGGGAGTAGTATATTTTATTTTGATCGGAAGAAGGGTTTGAGAATTAAGGAAAATGGCTTGAAACCGTTGCTGAATAAACTCTTCCATTGCTTTTGAATGTAGAATTACACTCGAAAAAATACAATGGCTCTTTTCAGGTAACGTCAACAAGTAACGGATAGGCTGGCTTTCGCCTTTCAATGTTTGAAACGACTTCAACCAGACAAGTTGTCCCAATGAATATCCTGCGACTTTGCATAATGTGTTGCCAAAGTCAATCACAATATTGCATTGCCCGTTATGTTTCATGCGTATTTGTTGGATTCAGAAATGTTGTTTACTTTTGCGCCCTGATTGCCTGGTACCATAGCTCAGCAGGTAGAGCAACGGACTGAAAATCCGTGTGTCACTGGTTCGATTCCAGTTGGTACCACTACCCAAAATCCCATGCTCTGTGTGGGATTTTTTATGTTTTGTGCTCTTTAGCCGGTTCGACATGAAAAAGCCTCTTTTGAAAAATTATCAGGATTAATACGCCGGTTGTAATTGAGCTATCGGCTACATTGAATACTGGCCGGAAGAAAATAAATTCATCTCCGCCTTTAATTGGGAACCATTCGGGGTAGTAGCCCTGAATAATAGGGAAGTAGAACATGTCGACCACGTTGCCATGTAAAAGTGGGGCATAACCACCTCCTTCCGGAAGAAACACAGCCCGTTCGAAAAAGCTACTCTCGCTGAAAATTACGCCATAGAAAACACTGTCAATTATGTTTCCAAGCGCACCGGCCATGATCAGTGAAACGCAAAATATTAGCAGAAACATAGCCTTTTTTCTATGAAGGTGAACGAGGTAAAATCCTATAAAAGTTACTGCTACTAAACGAAGCAGCGTAAGGATGAGTTTACCGTGTTCTCCGCCAAACTCAAGGCCAAAAGCCATTCCCGGGTTCTCGGTAAAGTGTATCAGAAACCAGTTACCTATAACATGAAAATCCTGCCCCAAAGTCATGTTGGTTTTTATCCAAAACTTTGAAACCTGATCAACTGTCAGTATGATGATGATAATAATGAGTGAGCGTTTCAAATTTGCAAGTTTATTATGACAAACATCTCATATCGCACAACTTAATGTTTGCTTATTTGATGTTTAATTTGGTTTTGGCTTGTTAACGGCAGCACTCTCAATTTGTTATTTGTTCTGGTTAAGTTTTGCTTCAATGCTGAGAGTGGCATGTGGCACGCTGCGTAACCGTTCTTTAGAGATCAGCTTTCCGGTTGCGCGACAAATCCCGTAAGATTTGTTATTAATTCTAATCAGCGCTGCCTCAAGCGATTTGATGAACTTATCCTGGCGAGCGGCCAACCGGCTGTTTTCCTCCTTCGACAATACCTGATAGCCCTCTTCAAGAACTTTAAAAGTGGGCGAAGTATCGTTGGTGTCGTGCTCATTGTTAAAGGTATAAGCTTCTGTAAGCATCTTCAGATCGCGTTGCGCTTTTTCAATCTTGATCAGGATGATTTTGCGAAACTCCTCGAGTTCATCATCCGAATAGCGTGTTTTAACTTTTCCTGATTCTTCCTGCATAATTCAATCCTCCTGTTCTTTTATTCGTTATTCAGAACCGGCATTTCGCGCCTTATCAGAATAGCGGTGGTTATATCATCGGTAATTTCTACTTCATCGCCATTTTCAATGTTATTGGCAAACTCAAGATGTGTAGCTAACGTTTCCGAACAAATGTATAAAAAATTATTTTCAATTGCCGATACAAGCCCAATGTTTTTCTTAATCAACACGGATATTTTATCGGTTACTTCAAATCCCTTCTTTTTTCTAAGGTTTTGTATCCGGTTGATCAGCTCTCTTGCTATTCCCTCGTCCCTAAGTTGATCGGATATTGTGATATCAAGCGCTACTGCAAGATTTCCTGAATTTGCAACTGTCCATCCAGGAATATCTTCTGTAAAAATCTCAATATCTTCTAATGTAATCTCAATGTCAGTTTGCTGAATATTAAGAATGATTTTCCCTTCCGCCTCAATTGTGCCTATTTCTCCGTTGCCCCATTGGCCAAGGGCATCGGCGATAGCTTTCATCAACTTTCCGTATCGAGGACCCAGGGTTTTAAAGTTTGGCTTAACTTTCTTTATCAGCAATGCGTTGTTATTGTCAACAAATGTGATCTCTTTTACATTTACTTCATTCTGAATCAGATTTTTAACCTTTTCGATTTGTTGCTTTAAACTCTCGTCAGCAATAGGAAGTATGATACGAGTTAGAGGCTGGCGTACCCTGATTTTGTTTTTCTTCCGCAATGAAAGAACCAAAGATGAAATTTTCTGGGCGAGCTGCATCCGTTGTTCGAGTTGTTTATCAATGCATTCGATATCAGGTTTTGGGAAGAAGGTGAGGTGAACCGATTCGTGAGGATTTTTTTGTGAAACACGAATAAGATCCAGGTACAATCTGTCGGAATAAAATGGAGCAATGGGGGCTGCTAGTTTTGCAACCGTTTCCAGACAATGATAAAGAGTTTGGTAGGCTGAAATTTTATCCTGACTATATTCTCCTTTCCAAAACCGACGGCGCGACAATCGAACGAACCAGTTGCTCAGGTATTCGTCAACAAAATCCTGTATGGCACGGCCAACTTTAGTAGGCTCATAATCCTCATAACTTTCGTTTACTGTGTGGATAAGAGAATTCAGTTCCGATAAAATCCAGCGGTCAATTTCGGGGCGCAGGTTGTAAGGGATTTCTTCTTCTTTGTAGGCAAATCCGTCAATATTGGCGTACAGGGCAAAAAAGCTGTACGTGTTGAAAAGCGTACCGAAAAACCGGCGTTGCACTTCTGCTACGCCTTCAACATCAAATTTCAGGTTGTCCCACGGTTGCGAATTGGTAATCATATACCAGCGAGTGGCATCGGGGCCATATTTTTCAATGGTTTCAAAAGGATCAACGGCATTACCGAGCCTTTTCGACATTTTGTTTCCGAGCTTATCAAGAACCAACCCGTTTGAAACCACTGTTCTGAATGATACCGAGTCAAAGATCATTGTGGCAATAGCATGAAGGGTGAAAAACCATCCACGTGTTTGGTCAACTCCTTCTGCAATAAAATCGGCGGGGAAGTATTGATCCAACTCGTTGGCGAGTTCAAATGGAAAGTGAAACTGAGCATAGGGCATAGCTCCTGAGTCGAACCAAACGTCAATCAGGTCAGGTTCGCGAAACATTTTCCTTCCCGACGCCGAAACCAGTACTATTTCGTCAACATAAGGCCGGTGCAGATCGAAGCTATTGTAATTCTCGTCCGACATATTGTTTGGATCGAACGTAGCAAGGGGGTTGTGATGCATAAAGCCCGTTGATACTGCTTTTTCAATTTCGCTCTTTAGTTGTCGTAACGAGCCAATACACAAGGTTTCGGTTTTGTCTTGTGTGATCCAAATTGGCAGTGGAGTTCCCCAGTATCGCGACCGCGACAGGTTCCAGTCAACAAGATTTTCGAGCCAGTTGCCAAAGCGTCCGGTTCCTGTAGCTTCGGGTTTCCATTGAATGGTCTTGTTAAGTTCTATCATCTGATCCCGGAAAGCAGTAGTGCGTATAAACCATGAATCGAGAGGGTAGTAGAGGATTGGTTTATCTGTGCGCCAGCAGTGAGGATAGGAGTGTTCGTATTTCTCTGCTTTAAATGCCCTGTTTTGTGTTTTTAGTTTTACGATAATGTCAATATCCACGTTATCGTTTTGGTTGGTGGGGTTAGGGTCGTATTCCGGCTTCACATAGCGCCCCGCAAACTCTCCCATAGCTTCAGTAAACCGGCCATCTTTGCCAACCATCGTCAGAGTTCCTAACCCGTATTGTTTTGCCGTACGGAAATCGTCGGCACCAAAGCTTGGCGCTATGTGCACAACCCCTGTTCCGTCTGCAGTAGTTACAAAATCACCTGTAACCACAACAAATGCGTCTCCATCGGTGGGTTGGGCATAAGGTAGAAGCTGTTCGTAACGAAGGCCTCGAAGCGCCTGTCCGGAAAATTCATCTAGCACAAGATATGGGATGTTTTTATGACCAGGGGTATAGCTTTCAAAATCTGCTTCCGATGTTTTCTCCGAAAAATACCTGGCTGCCAACTCTTTGGCAACAATTACCGTAATAGGTTGGAAGGTGTACGAGTTGTATGTTTTGATCTTTGCATACATGATATCGCTCCCAACGGCAAGGGCTGTGTTTGATGGAAGAGTCCAGGGTGTAGTTGTCCAGGCCATAATAAACAGATCGCCAAATGTGTTGCTGAAAAGAAATTCTGATTGCGCGTTGCGGATAACTTTGAACATAGCAACAACGCTATTGTCTTTTATCATACGGTAGCAACCCGGTTGATTCAACTCATGAGTGCTTAAACCAGTTCCTGCTGCCGGGCTGTATGGTTGAATTGAATAACCTTTATATAGCAAGCCTTTCTCATACAATTGTGCCAGAAGCCACCACACCGATTCAATGTACTTATTTTCGAAAGTGATATAGGGGTTGTCGAGATCAACCCAGTAGCCGATTTTTCTTGTAAGGTCGTCCCACAAGTCCTTGTATTTCATAACCTCGGTACGGCATGCTGCGTTATAGTCGGCAATTGATATTTTTCTACCGATGTCATCTTTGGTAATCCCAAGGGTTTTTTCTACAGCGATTTCAATTGGTAAGCCATGAGTATCCCAGCCTGCTTTACGTGCAACGTGAAAACCCGTCATTGTTTTGAACCTGCAGAAAATGTCCTTAATCGTTCTGGCCATTACATGGTGAATTCCAGGTATTCCGTTGGCTGAAGGAGGCCCTTCGTAGAATGTAAAATGGGTGCTTCCATCACGAATTTGCAGGCTTTTTTCGAAAATTCTCTGCTCATTCCAGTACTGCAGCATCTCTCTGGCTATAACCGTGAAATCTGGCTGTTTGTATTGCTTATATTTACGCCTCATCAGATACTATAAAAATTTTTCTATTTTTTCGAAAACAGCCTGCAAAATTAGAAAAATTTGCACGGCTTCCTGAACCGGAACATAAAGGTAGTGCTTAAATGAGACTCACCCGGCAGCACAAATAAACGAATAAGCCCGTTTCGGGGATACTATAGGTAAAAACGTTTACCTGTTCGGCTCAGGTTGCGGTTCGGGGATTATAATACTGAGTTTGTGGCGGCCTCTAATACAGAATCTTTGCTACTGTCTTCAGCTTGCATTCTGTAGCACCAGTAAGCGCGGGTTTCGAAACCCTAATACTTCTCTGCAATCGGATAAAAACGGCTATTTCAGTTGAAGGAGTTTGATTGCCTCTTTAGGGCACTTTACAATACAAATGCCACAGGCTTTGCACTTAGTTGCTACTATTTTCGACTTTTTCTTAGAGGCTATAAAGATAATAGCGTTAGGTTCGGGACATGTTTGGATGCATATTTTGCAGCCAATGCATTTATTTTCTTCAATTATTGCGACTTGATACATACTTGCTCCTTTGCTGAGAATTAGGTCTTCAATGAACTTGCTTGTTTATAGGCTTCGTCGAACACATCAATATTTGCGGCGATAAGCTGTTCGACCTTACCGAACTGCCTTTTGATAGCTTCGTCGAGGGCAGCAGTAGTTCCGGATGCAACCAGTTTGATTTTACCACCAAACCTCTCCTTGAGGGCTTCGTGCATAGATTTGACTGACACTATGTTGGTGATTCCGAGCAAGGCTCCAAGCATTGCAATATTGCCCGAGAGTTCGGTTTTTCCAACAGTTCTAGCTATTTCTGTTGCACCAACAAAATAGAGCTTCACATTAAGTTTATCGAGGCCCTCTGTCTCATCGGCAGTTAATTGAAATTCGGTGTCAGAATTAATAATAATGATTCCGTTGTTTCGAATACCAGAAAAAAACGGCATTGTATAAGATTTCCCTTGCGTTATTACATCGGCATGAAACACCATAATAATGTCAGGGTAAACAACTTCTCCGACGTCGTAGATATTTCCGGTTGAAATTCTAACATAGCTTTCGGCGGGGGCGAGGCGTTTTTCAGCTCCAAAAAAAGGATTAACAGTAGAGTTTTTCCCATCCAAAACCGCACAAGTGCCCAACAGGTGAGCGGCAGTTACAACTCCCTGTCCTCCAAGGCCGGACATTCTGATGCTCTTATCCATGGTTCCTCCGGTGTGATTATTGCGATTAATTTTATCCATCATTCCAACAAATTATTTGATCCCTTTAACATTAAGATATTCCGCTGCCTCGTCAGATATATACTCGAGAAAAGCATAATCTTCCTTCATCCTTTGTTGGGCTGCAGCAATTCCATCCGACGACTTGATTTTTAGATTTGTCGGGCATGGTACATGAATTTGCATATAAGTAGGACCGATTTCGCGAGCAATCAGTACCGCTTTCTTAAAACAACTGGAAATAGTTTTGGGTCTGGCAACCGAAACAGTGACTACATATACACAACCCGAAGATTTTGCCAGTTCCGGGAGGTTGATTTTTTTGAATTTTTTCCCGGTTGGAGCCATGTGGAGAACCGAATGTAGCTGGCTCATACCACTCTCCTGTCCGCCAGTGTTAGCATATAGTTCGTTGTCGAACATCACGGTAGTGATATTTTCTCCCCTGATCCATGAGTGAAGAGTCATGTCAAGCCCAATATCGGCGGTAGCTCCGTCGCCAGCCATTACAACCACATCCTTGTTTTTGTCGGGAAATCTGATTTTCAATGCTCTTTTCAGCCCTGTGGCTATAGAGTTTTGGTTGCCAAAAAGAGAGTGAATGTTATGAACAGCCAACTGTGTGAAAGCAAGGCTGCTGCATCCTGTTGACCCAACTATAACTGTGTCTTCAGGAGTGGGGAGTGAGCCGATGATCAATCTATATGCAAGCGCCAGACTGCATCCTGCACAAAGTGGGTGTTCCTCAATCAGTTCTTTGAAAGAACCAAAATCCGTGAGGGTTTTTTCAGAGCCAAACTGGCCACTTGAAACAAGATCCTTATACTCCTGCGGAAGGAGATCTTTAAAATGAGGATTAGGTTTAAGAATATTCATTGACATGGTTAGACTCCTATAATAGTTTCGTTCTTGATAACATCAACTATAACTTCAGGTGGCATTGTCATACCGCCATATACACGCGGACCAGGGAAAATCCGGTCGTTATTCCTTATAGTGGCGGCAATTTCTTTGGCCAACCATCCAGCTCTGTTGAACTCGGGAATAATAATTTTTTTTGCATCCTTGAGAGCTTCCCTTATTTCGTCCGATGGGAACGGTCTGATAGTTTTGATTTTTACCAAACCCACGTTAATCCCGTCTTTTTTAAGCAGTTCAATTGCCGCCCGGGCTTGTGATACAGCAGTTCCAGCTGCAACCATCTGTATTTCGGCTCCAGGGTTTTCATGCTCAATGAACTCGCCAAGAAATTTCTTCAGATATCTCTTCGACCTTATTGCTGCAGCCGCAACTTCCTGCTGCCACGAGGCGTGTGCTGCATAGCTGATGAAATTGCTCTTCATAACAAAAGGATCTTTCATATACCTGAATGGTGGTGTTTCCATATCGGTATGTGGCACTGGCGAAAGAGCAGGATTGTAGGCATGAAGTTTTACATCCTCAACCACTACCTTAACTTTCTGACGGGTATGTGTTACAAAGAATCCATCAATAAAAACGCCTATGGGAATGTGTACGGAAGTACGCTCGGCTACATCAAAGCTTAACAGAAGCATGTCGTACAAATCTTGAGCATTCTCGGCGTGTAGCATAATCATTCCGGTTTCAAGGAGAAACCCCATTTCAATGGTATCGGGCTGAATACTCAGGGGAGCATTAATAGCACGTGTCATAAAAGCCATTACAATTGGCAGCCGTGCCCCCGACCACATCGGGAAATTTTCGAATGCCCTGAGTGTGCCAGGCCCGCAGGTTGCGGTAAAGGTTCTGACTCCGGCCATAGCAGCGCCGGCAACTTCCGACATTACTGCAAATTCGTTTTCGCCGCGCATGTATTCCTTTATGTAACCCTCAGCATAAATTTCTCCCACAAGGTGCATGCTCTCGGATTGTGGTGTGATAGGATAAGAGATCGCCATGTCAACATTTGCACGACGAATAGCCTCTCTAACGGCCTCGCTGCCTGTAATAAATTGCTCTTCCCGTCTTGCGTTGAAGAGCATATATTCGGCGGAGACCTCTTTGAGCAAAGGTTTATCTGATTGCATGTTTTATTATCCTCCGGCTTTAACTTTATAGATTTCTTCTAGAATTTTATTCAGCATTTCGTTGTCGGCATCGCGCAACGATGTGTTAGCTTCTTCATGACCTTCCTCAGCACAAAGAGCTATCGTATAGCAACTTGTTCCACCTCTGATAATTTTTAACGCCAAATTAGCCTGGTGGCAGTGTACTCCGATAAAAATACCAACATCAATCTTATTGTGCCAGATAGTTAGGTTTGGATGATTTGGGTTGATTTCTACAACCGGATTAATCATCGGGTACTTTGGTCTGTAATCTGGCATGGGAATAATTTTGGCGCTAACTGCCTTAGCAATTTCGCACAATAATCGACCCCTCTCAATGGCGTATTCGGTTGTTTTCCATATAAGCAGCGGGCCTGGAAAAAATGTGGGATTCGTGGCCGTTGTGAGTTTTTCTGCAATTTTACGTATCCCAGCATCCAATTTCACACGACTACCTTCAATATAAGCTTCCCCTTTTTCTGGAAGGGTAATCCCATGCATTACAGCAGCCGGTGGCAAATAAGACTCAGGCCCCGGCAAAATTTTGTACTCTGACATTGGTTCCTCCTAGTTATAAAATAAACTCGACTTTAGATGACAAATTCCCGGTAGTTGATATCTCCTGGAATACCTGATTCAAAGTTGCAATATTTTCACATAAAAAATAAACCTATGTGTCGCCAGTTAAATCTACGCATTTAATTCCTAATCCACAGCAATACCTACTAATACTGCAATTTTATCAAATATTCAAAGAGCCAATCATTATCCGACTTTGCGGCGAAAGTACGAATAATTTATTAATCAACTCTCCCTGATAAATCAGTTAAATTTTGTTAAATATTCGCAATTAACTGATTTGCTGTCAGTAAAACAACTAACTTATAATCGCTCCAAATAATAAACCAGCCTCTCAGAAGCGCATTAACAAAAATTCTAAGATAGCAGCAATTTTTCGATACATCGCCACTCATAATATTTATTGTCAGCAGATTTTGATGCTTTATGTAAGAATTTACTAAAGTGTTTGCATTTCTGTGGTCATTAACATATTGCATCGAACGGTTGCCAAAAACACTCCTCCAACTGGTAGTAGAATTTTGTTTTTTATAATCTTTACCTTTTACGACCACCTATCCAAAAGTTAGCATACTGCTTATACATACCGCTCATGCTACCATTCGCCTGTAAAAAGCAGGCGTTCACCGATTTCAAGTATCTTCGTTGTTGCCAGTGATACTACTTTTGCTTTAAAATCAACTTTTACTAACGTAAAGTAAAAACATCATGGATAAATCTTCCGACGAACGAGTCAGCAAGCCGAAGCCAATAACGAGCGCAATGTGGGGTTTGATAGTGTTGTTTGCTGGCTTTGTGCTATTGCTCGACAATATTGGCATAATTCAACCACGACTAACACGATATTTTTTTTCATGGGAAGGGGTAATGATAATAAGTGGATTGCTACTTCTCGTCAGTAGAGGTAAAAAATGGGGACTGCTATTGATTGGGCTTGGCTCTTTGTTTATGGTTTCCCGCTTTTTGGGGAATCCTGTGAGCATGGGAGAAGCTTTTTTCCCCCTCGTGATCATAGCCGTTGGTTTCGCTCTGATTCTATCAACCCGGCTAACCTGGCCCAGAAGGGAGAGTGTTAAACACAGCGCGAATGAAGATGTTGTAGAGGATGTTGTAATATTTGCCGCTTCAGATCGTGTAATCCACTCAGAGTCGTTTCGCGGCGGGAAAATTATTGCTGTTTTTGGCGGGTCGAAGTTGAATCTTTCTCACACAAAGCTGGCTCCGGGAGTAATTGAAATTGAAGTAATTTGTGTTTTCGGAGGAGTGCAGCTGATCGTGCCTGCCGACTGGAACATCAAGGTGGAAGTAACCAATATCCTTGGAGGATATGACGATAAGCGCAGCCCTGGACAGGTTGATTTGAACAAAACCGTTATTCTAAGAGGAGTGACTATTTTTGGCGGCGGCGAAGTAAAAAACTACTGGTAGTAATAGCATGCAAACGTTCCTGACCAGATACCGTTTCCCTGTTTTGTATATTTCGTTGTGGATTGTCGTAGTGATAGTTCACATCTTAGTGATGTCGCAGATATATGGATTTCCGTGGGCGACTTCCATCATTGACAGTTTTGTCTTCAATACTATTTTTGCTTTACTGGGAATAGGCCTTTGGTTCACAACAAGATTTTCACATCTAAAAAATAAAGGTGTTGTTGAAATCCTGATCCGGCATGTTGTAATTGCTACGATTGTAGTTATGGTTTGGCTGGGAACATCGAATGGAATCCTATTCATGTTATTATCTTCAAACCCATCGGCAAAAGAATACCTTTCAACTGCGTTGACTCCGCGTGTTTTTAATGGTTTGTTCTTCTATGGCCTGTTGGTAAGTATATACTACCTTATTGATAGTTTTCGGGAGTTGCAGAGGAAGATAAACCGCGAGGCGATGCTTTTAACACAACTTAGGGATGCCGAATTGAGCATGCTTCGCTCCCAGATACGCCCTCATTTCCTGTTTAACAGCCTTAACTCAATTAATGCGTTGATCCTGAGTAATTCTGACAAAGCACAGGAAATGGTTGTAAAACTTTCGGAATTTATGCGATACTCGCTGAGTCATCAGGATGAGTCAACGATAACCTTAGAGCAGGAACTCTATCACATGGGGCTCTACCTCGACATAGAGAAGGTTCGTTTTTCCGACAGGTTAAATATCGAGAAAAAAATATGCGATAAGTGCTTGTCGCGCAAACTTCCCGCAATGATTCTTCAACCACTGATTGAAAACGCGGTTAAACATGGAGTTTACGGAAATGTTGGCGCGGTGAATATCTATATAAATGCCGAATTAAGGAACGATCTGCTTTATCTGCAGGTCCGGAACAATTTTGACCACATCTCTTCAGCCAGGAAAGGCACCGGGACAGGCCTTCGCAATATTGAAAAACGATTGCAAACTCTCTATAACAGATACGACCTGATGGTTGTCAGAAAACAAGAAAATGTATTTGAAGTTGAATTAGCAATCCCACGTTATGAAGAACCTTAGAACCATTATTGTTGATGACGAACCACTTGCCCGCGAGTTGTTGCGCAAATATGCCTGTGCCGAAGGGCTTGATGTGATTGCCGAATGTTCGAATGGTTTCGATGGGCTGAAAGCTATTCAGGAGATGCGTCCTGACTTGGTTTTCCTTGATGTTCAGATGCCAAGAATTGATGGGTTTGAACTGCTTGAATTACTTGACAATAAGCCTCATATTATCTTCGCAACAGCTTTTGATCAATATGCAATCCGTGCCTTCGAAATGAATGCAGTTGATTACCTGCTGAAACCTTTTTCGAAGGAGCGTTTTTTGCAAGCCCTTAGCAAAGTTGGACAACGCATTCAACTCCAACAGCCACAGCCACTTGAAAAACTTCAACAGCAGCTTGACAATCAGGAACATACGCTCGACCGCGTTGTGGTAAGAGTAGGATCGAAAATAATTATTATACCAGTCGAAAAAATTTACTACTTCGAAGCACAGGATGATTATGTGTTAGTTTGTTCAGAGTTGGGTCGTCATCTAAAGGAAAAAACAATGAAATATTTCGAGGAGCATCTTCCTGGCTCTGAGTTTCTTCGCATACACCGGAAATACATCATAAACATTACCTGCGCCACTTCAGTTGATCTTTATGAGAAAAACACCCATTTGGTTGTGATGAAAAATGGAGATAAGTTACGTGCCAGTCAGGAAGGCTACAAACGGCTGCGCGAAACGTTCAGGTAGCAAGTTTGTGATAAGGCCGGAGGATGAGGTGTTTTCGGCTTCGAGAGAGAAGCAATGTACATAACTATTTTCTTAGCATGACACGAAAGGTTGTTCCTTTTCCCGGGGTTGAGGATTTTACGAAAATTCGTCCCCGATGATATCCTTCAACTATCCGGCGCGACAGCGATAGTCCTAATCCCCAACCTCGCTGCTTGCTTGTGTAGCCCGGTTTGAAAACATTGTTGAATTTTGATTTATTTATCCCTTTTCCATTATCGCTGAAATCAAGTGCTACAAAATCGCCTTCATCCGATACCCTGATATCAATGTGTCCCTTGCCGCTCATTGCATCAGTAGCATTGTTCCAGAGATTCTCAATAACCCATTCGAACAACTGCGGGTTCAGAGGAACAACATATGGTTTATCGGGCGGGCAGTGTAACGATGTAGTTATTTTTTTTGAAGATCGAAGCTCCATGTATGATACTGCATTTTGCACTATTTCTCTTAGGTCGTGTGGCTGAAGATTGGAAGCAGAACCTATTTTTGAGAACCGTTCGGCAATGGTTTGAAGCCTGCGGATGTCTTTATTGAGTTCGGTGATGGTCTCTTCGTCTACACCCTTGATCTTTAGCATCTCTACCCATGCCATCAACGCCGAAAGCGGAGTTCCTAACTGATGCGCTGTTTCTTTGGCCAGCCCTACCCACACCTGGTTCTGCTCGGCATTGCGGGCGGTGCTGAAAAGCAAATATGCCACAATGAGAAAAATAAATATTATCCCAAGCTGAAAGTAAGGATAATACCTCAACTGAGTAAGCAGATAAGAGCTTTTGTAGAAAATATACCGCTTGCCCTGTTCGCCAAAATCAATAGCCATTGGTTCGTTTTCCGATTCCATTTCCCGGATCAGGTGTGTTATGCCCTCGGGATCGGATACCACACCTTCGTCGAGGTTTCCCCATGCAATAGCCTGTGTCTTCAATGAATCAGTAATCAAAACCGGAACAGAAACAGAATTTGCAACCACCTCCGAGAAGAAGGTGGCAACCATTTCGTCGAGATATTCGCGAAGCTCGGTAAAGGTTTTCGAATCTTTATAGTAAACATAAATATATTCCTCCTGATACAAGCGCACAACAACAGGGTCGTAGGTTGAAAATTGCTCGCGCAGCCGCCCCTCAAGTCTGTGGAAACCACTAATATCTTCATCAATATTGCCGCTTTCGAGAATATCTCCCTTCGAATTGGTTATAATGACCGGTATTGTTGTATTGTTTGCGATTATCCGCAGGTAGAAGTTGAGTTGGTCAGAATTCTCAGTTTCACCTATTCGTTTGTACGTTTCGGCGAGCAGTTCAACTCTTTTTCGTTCTTCGTTTTTTATCTGTTCGAACAGAATTTGTGTGTACTGAACCATTTGAACCCTATTTCGAATGGCATCAGCCCAAATGGCAATGTTGCGCCGTTCATCTCTGGCAATCTGCTCGACAAGAAGATTTGAATACCAAAGCGATATCGCAACTATAATGAATGCCGCAACGGCAAGCACTATTTTCCAACGTTTTTTCTGGTGATAGATTTTCAAACCTGTTGAATTTGTTGATTACGACAATTATTGAATTTTCTCATTATAGCTGTTTTCATTCACGTGGGCTGAATAAACAATCATATCAGGTAAAGTACTGGGTTTGATGGTCAAGACTGCAACCAGCATATTAATGGTTAAAATACTGAACAATACGACTAAGTATCCTGTATATTGTATCATGTGGTTGCCTGGCAAGGCCATCAATAAGATAATTGCCAAACAAATGATGCAGTTTATCACATTAAAGATGGAGACCACGCCTATGGAACGGCGCAGTTCATTTAGTTTCAGGCTTATGACATTCTCGAACAAAATAATAATTAGCAATGTGAAGGTGGTGAGCTTTTTCCCGAACTTCCCGAAGTTATCCACCGATATTAATCCTTTTGCTGACCCAATAACAACTCCGGTAAGCAACAATAATAACATACCAGGTATCCGTATGTGGGAGTAAAATGCATTCACCGTATGGGAAAAGAAGATCAAAGTTCCGAGAAAGATGAATATCAATGGGCTTTCCATATTTTTCTTTCAAGATTACCAAAACCACTGCCTCAAAGGTAAAAAATCCGAAAACACCATTAGGCAATTGTCGTAACTGTTACATAAAAACGTAATACAGGGGTATAATATGGCCTTTGGGTTAGTCTATTTGATTACTTTTGACACGATTTCCCGGCTCATCCCAACAGGGTAATTATCATGCAGTTGTGGTTTTGTGTTTTAATAAATCCCAATTGTGCTAATTAAACTCAAACACTAGAATTCTGCACTTTTTACGTTTGGGGTTGAGAAAGGCAACAACCAACTTTCATACTTGTTGTTCTAAATTCTTCAATTTATGTCGTTCTTCAACAAACTATTCAGCAAAACACCTACCGTTGCTACCGGTTTTTCCGCAGTAGGAACTGATTTTCACTCTCATCTGATTCCCGGCATTGACGACGGAGTGAAGAGTATTGAGGAATCGCTTGAGCTTATCAGGCAATTCAAAGAGCTGGGTTTCAAGAAACTGATAACTACACCTCATGCTCAGGAGGAATTTTTTAAAAATGATACAACTACGATTATCTCTGGTTTGAAAACGATTAAGGATGCAGTGCGCAACGAAGGCATAGAAATTGAAATTGAAGCTGCTGCCGAGTATTTGCTCGACGATGGGTTCGCAAAAAAATTCCGTAACGGGGAACTGATTACCTTCGGCAACAAATATTTGCTTGTTGAACTCAATTACTACTCTCCGCACCCTAATTTCAAACAGTTTCTTTTCGACCTGCAGATTGAGGGCTATCAGGTAATTCTTGCACACCCGGAGCGATATAGTTATTGGTTTCGCGACTTTGGGAAATACAATGATTTAAAGGATAGGGCAATTTTTTTTCAGATAAACACGGTATCGCTGGCGGGCCATTACGGCAACGAGGAGAAAAAGGTTGCAGAGAAACTGATCAAGGAGGGAATGGTAGAATTTGTCGGGTCCGACGTGCATAATCAACATTATATGAACAGCCTGATAAAGGCAGGTTCAGAAAAAATCCTCAGAGAACTCATCGAATCAGGAAAGTTGTTGAATCATACACTGTAGATCTCAAATCGAATCAATTTGCTTTGCAACTATAAAGGTGTTGGTATACGCAGCTAAGTTTGACAATATAGGATTTTTCGCTTACTGGTGCTATTCCTCCTCAACTTATTAGTAACAGCATGGACGGGGAGAAAATTTTTATGCAGCTTTGCATCAAGTTACAATAACTGGGATCGGGTGAAAATATTTAAGTTTGGAGGCGCTTCGGTAAAAGATGCGGCTTCGGTTCGCAAAGCGGCTCTGATTGTAAAAAACTATAACACTAAGCCTCTTGTTGTTGTGCTTTCGGCTATGGGCAAAATGACCAATGCTTTTGAAAAACTTACAGGTCATTGGTTTCTTAACGAAACGGCACAAATGCAGGAGCAGCATATCCATATTAAACATTTCCACCAGCAGGTACTCCTCAATCTTTTCCCGTCGGATACACATCATGCGTATACTGAACTGGAAAGGATTTTTGTGGAGATACAACAGGTAATTGGAAATTCGCCCTGCGATACCTACGACGAATGTTACGGGAAGCTGATTCCTTATGGTGAACTTCTTTCGACCCAAATTTTCTCGTGGTGGCTAACAGAGCAATCAATTCATCACCGGTTATGTGATGCCTCAAAGCTTGTTTTTACCAACAGCAGGTTTCGTGAGGCGGAGGTAATTTGGGATCAAACTGTTGCGGCAGTAAAAGGTGCATGGCATGAAACAACAATCATAGCAAGCAAAAGCCCCCCTTTGTTGCTTACTCAAGGTTTCATTGGTGGCGACCAATTCAAGCGACGCACCACCTTAGGTCGCGAAGGCTCGGACTACACGGCTGCAATTTTTGCGTATGCGCTTGATGCCGATGATGTTATTATTTGGAAAGATGTTCCCGGCTTGATGAATGCAGATCCGAAAGTGTTTCCTGATGCTGTAAAACTCAACCGGCTCAGTTTCAACGACGCCATTGAACTAGCCTACTACGGGGCAACAGTGATACACCCAAAAACAATAAAACCATTACAAAACAAGCAGATACCGCTGTTCGTAAAGTCATTCAATAATCCCTCCGAATCAGGCACATATATTGGCCCAGACACCGGCAAATATGATGCAGCGCCCTGTTTTATTTACAAACCTCAGCAAATTTTGTTGAGCATTATTCCTCGCGATTTTTCATTCATCAACGAAGAAAAACTGGTAATTATATTGAGCATTTTTTCCCATTTCGGAGTCAGTCTCAATATGATGGAAAATTCAGCTATCAGTTTTTCAGTGTGTTTCGATAACAGCCGGGCGGATTTTAGTGAGATGATAGCCCAATTGCAGCAGCATTTTCAGGTAAAATATAATCAGGGTCTTGAACTGTTTACTATTCGCAATTATGACAATGCCAGCATATTGCGCATAACCCATAACCGGAAGATACTACTCGAACAGCGCAGCCGCTCAACAGTTCGGTTTCTGATGCACCCACAGCAGTAATTGTCATCTGATTAATTCCGCTGATTAATTCGGGTCTAACGAATACTCAACGAGACCTGACGAATACTCATCCAACACGTACGAATACTCATTTGGTTCATTCTACGGAAATATACACAGTAGTATTGCATCGTGAAATGACGCCTGAGGGCAATTGAACGATACAATTATGGCTCCAGTCTTATTGATCAAATCAGATCTGGATTATAGAGCTCCAGAACAAGAATCGGAGTTTGCATTGAATTTCCTAAAAAAAGGACTTGGTTATTACCATGTTTTCAAGAAGAACTGGAGCGAGGCCCATTATAAGACCTTTTTCAATGAAATACCAGAGTATCTGCATAACCGGCTTATTATCAACCGTAAAGAACACAACGGGCAAATACAAAAACACGTTGGTGTTTATATTGAAAATGGTATTCATTCATCAATGATCCCATCCTGGGAAATTATCCCGGCAATCACAGTCAGAAGGAATTGCTTAAGAGTAACAAGCGTTGGAAAGCTTAGGCAACTATCCAGTGCATTATTCTTTTTCGACGCCGTTTACCTTACCTCTGTTTTCAACGGCGGAAATCTGGAAATTCAGAATTCAAGCGAGCACCAGCGACTCAAAAATCTGCTAACCTATACACGTAAAATGGTCTTTGCTTCTGGCTGTGTAAACGCAAGCAACATTCACAGCCTGGTTCATTTTGGGTTTCCCGGAATAGTACTCAACAGATGCATTTGGGATGCAAAGAATCCTATGCATGAATTTGAAATGCTCTACAATTATGTCAGACGACTCACTTCGGTTACATCCGTTCGAATGTCGGTCGTAAATTATTGAAAGGAAAGGAAGCGTGTTAAGAATACCCTATAAAAATCGAAAAACACACCCATTGAAAGTTATCGGAAAACAACATTTTTTTAAGAGTAGGCGATTGTTTTCGCATGAACAACTGGTCATTGACGATTCTCATGTCATTTTCATCAAAAGCTCTACATTAAAACATCCAAAAATAACAATCACTCTGCCCAGAAACAATATCAAGGCAGTGGAAGCCTCCTATTCGGCTTCCGGGAGCGTGCTTGTGATCACAAGCAATGCCAATAATATAATCGTCGCTAAAGGAATTAGCAGTTCAGATATACGACAAATTGAAATGCTTCTAAAAAATTGACCCCCCTGGATTTCAATTTTGCCTTCCGCCAGCCTCATTAGCTACGTGGCCAGCGGAAGGCAAATTATTTTCTTTTGTAAATTTGCCTTATTCTAAGATGGCTACTTGTGGGGAAGCAATTAAAGGATAATTATCTGCTGTTCAATCAACCAGAATTGCTTTATGAGGCAATGCTAAACGATATTTTTGCTTCACAGCATTACATATACCTTGAGGTGTACAAATGGGGTGACGACTCAATAGGCGATAAGTTCAGAGATGCACTTACCCAAATGAGTAGGAAAGGGGTTAAGATTCGATTACTGATTGATTCATGGGGCGCACAAGTTTCAAGCACTTATTTTTCTGAAATGATACAGCACGGCGCTGAGGTTCGCTTTTTCAGAAAAATTATTTTCTCATTCAACCTGTTTACTCGCAACCACCGCCGAAATCACAGGAAACTCATGATCATTGATGATCATATAGCGTACATCGGTTCAGCAAATATTGCAGGACACTCACTTAAATGGCGCGAATTGCACATGCGTGCAACTGGAGGGATTGCATTGGTTTTAAAGAAAACATTTCTCGATAGCTTTAAAAATTACAACAGGTACATACAAAACACATATTCCTTTAAAAAAACACTCCAATACGGAAGTTTTGAAATCGTACAGGACATGCCTACCATATATAGGCAGCTCGTAAAAAGGAAATACGAAACGCTTATAAAACGTGCTCGTAACAGTATTGTAATTGAAACACCCTACTTCCTTCCTGGATTTAAACTGCGAAAAGCTCTTTTCAACGCTGCGCGCCGAGGCGTTGATGTAAAAATTATCATGCCCTTGCACTCCGATATCCGAACTGTTGATATGCTTCGTGATAAATATCTAGGAAAATTTCATTTAAAAAATGTAAAACTCTTCTTTTACAAACCTACTAACCTGCACTCAAAATGCTTCTTAATGGACGATCGGATTTTTGCCCTTGGAACATCCAATTTCGATTACCGTAGCTTTCGATATTGTCATGAAATCATGTTGTTTGGGACCGAACCTCTGGTTGTTGACCAACTAAAAGCACATATGGACGAAACCTTGCAGGAATGCCAGCCATTTAACCATGAAGCGTGGCTTGCCAGACCACTCTCCGAGAAAATCATCGGATGGCTTCTTGTGCCATTCAGACACCTCTTCTGACCTGCCAACAAAATAGCAAGCTTACACCGATGTTTTATGTCAACTTTACTGTTGATTAAACATTTCACACTTACTTAACCTAACTTTCAAGTTGGGTTAAAGGGATTCTTACCGCCCTGTTCCGATTAAAATTCCTTCGCAGATGGCGGATTGATGTTGAACAAACAGGCGATGATATCATCATCACATCACATGAGATAAGAAACAAACCCGTAAGCTTTTGGGTCAAAGCTTATTTGTCAACAGCCTTCGCCTGGACAGCCCGCTTTGGAGTCGTAAACGCGCTTATGATGGCAGATATTCCTGTAAGCGAACACTTGATAATATATGCACGTCAAATAGTGATGTGGGTAATATTGCTCATCAGCCCAACCTCTGGGAGTAGTGGAGTAGCGGAGTACTTTTTTTCTTTGTTTTTAGGCGGGTTTATCGGGACAACTTTAGGCACCCCTTTGGCAATACTATGGAGATTAATCACCTATTACCCATATGTTTTCAATGGAATCCTTGTGTTGCCGCACTGGATCAGAAGGGTGTATTTCTTTAACCGTCGTAGCATCCGCTTTGGGCAACAATGATCAGCCACAGTGGTAATACTCCTCAACAATCCGGAGTATTTTATCATTGTCGTTTTTTATATCTGCACGGAGTGTACGATCGCCAAATGCTTTCAATTTGCTGATAGTTCCATTAATAAGACTCTCGGGAAACACGCCGTATTTCATATAATGTTCCCGTTGTTGATTGAGCATTTCTGCTGATTGGGCGCACGAATCAGGCAATTGTTTCAACTCAGCTACCCTATGTTTATGTTCTTCATGAAAAATATTTACATCAACATAAGTGCGTGCAGCATACTCCAGAGCGTTTCCCATTTCAAGCCCATGTCTGGCTGCAACGGTTAAGCCGGCAATTGTTAGGTAAACATCAGCCGAACCATCGGGGCAGCGAAATTCTACAGTCTGAACGTCGGAAAAATCAACTTCGTGTTTGGCTTCAAGTGGGTTAGCGTGGTTGATCATATCATGCTTACCAATCCAGCCAAGAGGAACCCGCACCAGAACTGAACGGTTTCGGTCGCCCCAGCAAATATTTGTTGGAGCTTCCTGATGGGGAACCAGCCGGAAGTATGAGGTGGGATTGGTATTGCCAAAGGCCGTAAGAGATGGGGCAAGGTCAAGAAAACCAGCAATTGATTTTTTGGCCACATCGCTCAGAACGCCATCCTGCAACATACAATTACGCCCGTTTTTCATCAATTTTGTATGAAAGTGAAGCCCGCTGCCTGCTTTTCCGGCAGTAATCTTAGGGGCAAAAGTGAGCAAAACTCCATACTTGTGTGCCAGACTTCTCAGTATCCATTTTGCGATAACCAACTGATCGGCAGCATCTTCGACCGGAACCGGAAGAAACTCAATCTCATTTTGTTCAAATTCCAAATTATCCATAGTAAAATTGCCTACTTCGGAATGGCCATACTTAACAAACCCGCCAGACTGGGCAATGGCATCAATGGCCTCAACACGTAGTTTTTCCCACTTAACAAAGGGAGTTGATTCATGATATCCGCGCTGATCGCTGGCATGAAACAGGGGCTGACTCGGACTTACAACATAGTACTCCAGTTCGCCCATTACATGAAAATCAAATCCAGTAGTGGAGCGAAGGACCTGATGAGCTTTATCGACAATGTATTCAGGAGCCGATTGCAACGGTGAACCATCTTTGTCGTAATACGAACAGAGAATATCAATAGCAGGTATTTCGCTAAATGGATTCAGGAATGCAGTACGATATCGTGGTACAACATAGAGATCGCTTGCTCCGGTCTCGATATGTTTAAACAGACTTGATCCGTCAACACGTTCGCCTTGCGACAATATGGTATCGAGGTGTAAACGATTATTAATCACAAAATTCAAGGTTTTCAATCGCCCGTCGCCGGCTACATAGCGCAGGTTTAGCATTTCAATGTTGTGGTCAGCAATATAGCGGATGAGATCGGCTTTGGTAAAGCCTGAGGCCGGCTTATTCAAGTATTGAACAAGAGGATTTGGGTTGAGCTCAATTCTTTCTTTCATCTTTTATCGGATATTTTGTGTGGTTATTTTAGTTGCGATTTACTTTTAACGATGGTAAGCATAGTTTGTAATAAAAAACCTGCGTCAGCGCTCACATGATACAGATTCATTATTGTTTGTTTTTGCTAAGATCTGAGCGATAAGCCTCAATCAACATACTTGCAGCCACATAAGCGCTGAAGCGATTGCAAGCAAGGCCTTCTTCAACTTCAGGAAGTAGTTTCTTAACAGTTTTGTTCTGTTGAAAATCAAGCATCAACCATTCGCCAAGAGAGTTGCTCATCACCTGCCTGGTTTGAACCGCACGGCGCTGCCAAAAATAGTCAGATTTTTTTGCAAAGGAGATGTAACTCTCTATGTTATCCCACACCTCTTTAATACCGAAATTTGTTAATGCTGAACAGGTAGCAACAATTGGTTGCCAGCCTGAAACTGGTGCCGGAAAGAGCCGGATTGCATTTTGCATTTGAGCTGCTGTTAGATTTGCTCTTGCAGCATTATCACCATCGGCTTTATTGATCACAACGGCGTCGGCCATTTCCATAATTCCACGTTTGATTCCCTGCAGTTCATCGCCACCACCGGCAAGCATGAGAAGAAGAAAAAAATCAACCATGTCGTATACTGTTGTTTCCGATTGTCCTACGCCCACGGTTTCTATAAAAATGATGTTAAATCCTGCAGCTTCGCACAATAGAACTGATTCATGTGTCTTTCGGGCTACGCCACCAAGAGTTCCAGCCGATGGCGATGGGCGAATAAAGGCATTTGAATCAGCCGAGAGGGTCTCCATTCGGGTTTTATCGCCAAGAATACTACCTTTAGTTCTTCTGCTGCTTGGGTCAATAGCGAGCACAGCCAGTTTATTCCCACTCGAAGTTAATTGAGAGCCAAGCGTTTCAATAAATGTACTTTTTCCCACGCCCGGCACACCGGTAATGCCAATGCGTATACTGTTGCCACTGTGAGGAAGACATTTGGCTATGATTGCCTGCGCCATCTGTTGGTGTTCCGGCAAAGCGCTCTCAATTAAAGTAATCACTTTCCCAAGAATTGTTCGATCACCGTTAAGAAGACCATCCAAGTACTCCTCTTCTGACAACATTTTGAGTTTTCTTTTCCTGTAACGATCGGCGGCCACAGGATTTACTGACGGAGGTTGAGAAATACCCGCATTAACAATTAAGGTGGGGTCAAACTTATTATCAGATTCGTCAGGCATAGCTTAAAAGTATCGAACGGCAAAGTTATACAAGAAGAATCATAATTGCCAGACATTGTGAACAACCTGCCTGTTGAACATTGCAGACGAAAAGTTTTACTAATTTTGCATCCCTCATTTGTTATCTTATTATTGCTGGCCTGAATACTTTCCTGTTATCGGTTAGCAATGAGGGCACAAGGAAATATAAAGTCATTCTCTCCGTAGCTCAGATGGTAGAGCAGATGACTCTTAATCATCGGGTCCCAGGTTCGATTCCTGGCGGGGAGACAAGATTTTCACAGTTTTTTAGTGTGCAATTATGTACACTGAACGATAGCGCAATCGGGGTGTGGCGCAGTTGGCTAGCGCGCTACGTTCGGGACGTAGAGGTCGCGAGTTCGAGTCTCGCCACCCCGACTTTTTCAGCCACTTTAGCTCAGTTGGTAGAGCAGCGCATTCGTAATGCGCGGGTCGTGGGTTCGAGTCCCATGAGTGGCTCGAACCAAACAGAGTTGTCCAGTTAATACAACGAGTAGCTTCTTACATCACTGAAACATAAGTCCAACCCGAAAGGAGATCCGGTTATAGTGCATCCAAACTTTCTTTGGGTTGCTCTCTAATGACGACCAGGAAGGCTGATCTTCCGAGTAAAAAAGTTGCTGATAACGATAACCTATTGCTAAGATCAATGCGTTTTTATGTCCTGTGTATATTCGCAAACCTGCTTCAGGACTAACTAACCAACCTCCTCTAACACGGCTTAAAGTTCCCGAATAACCTGAATCAAAATATCCTTGCAATGGAACTCCATAGCCTGCTTTTGCCGAAATAAATGGCGTAACATGATTGGGATTGGCGAAGAAACGCAACTCTCCAAACACAGGCATCATTCTCCATTCATAAAATTCGTAGCCAATACCAAATCCGGCCGAAATATGTTTATTAAACCTATATCCGTTCACCATAAGTAACGATGGCACAGGAACAAATCCTTCACGTCCGATACCCATCAGAAGAGCTGCAGAGGAATAGTTGTAATAGCCACGTGGATTAGCTGCACGGATTAGCAATCCAGCAGAATGGCGGAGTTCAACACGGTCAATTTCTTCCATACCAAATTGCCAGATGCCGCATTTGTTGTATATTCTCACACCAAGGCTATCTTTTGCAATTATTCGTCCAGCAACAGCCGATCCGTTTCTGAGATGAACAATATCGCCCCTAAGGTTTTGGGCTGCTGCCCGATTTAGAGGCAGCAGCCCGAGGGTTGAACCTATTAAAACAGCCCAAAAAGCAGAGAGAACAGATATTCTTTTCATTGTTTCACGGTCCTACTACGGGAATCTGGCTTAGCAGCGTTAGGTTGGCGGGATCGGTATAATCATATTGGAAAAGCCCATCTGATCCGATCAAAATCAGTATTCCCCCAAGTGGGATCACATCATAAGCGTGGATATCCTCAAAATGTGCAATCTGGTTCAAATGGATATTCATCGGGTCGCTGGCGTTGTATACCTTAAGACCGGCATCGCCATCGCAAATAAAAAGAATTCCATTATCAATTCCCAATCCGTGAGGATTATACATTGGATAAGATTTCACAAGGAATGGGTTTGCTAAAGAAGAAATATCTACAACATCCAACTGGTTAAGAGTACCAAAACACTGTGTGCCTGTGCGAAGAGTTACATAAGCGAAATTTCCTTCCACAACAACGGGATCGCAAGCATTTGCATGCTCAAATACCGACACATATGATGGTTCGGCTGGGTTGGCAAGGCTGTAGATTAACATCCCGGTAGTTGTTCCGAGGAAGAGCATGTTGTTGAGTGGAAAAATTGTTTCAACCACTCTGTTAAGGGGAATATTGCTTCCGGCAACAATGCCTGGAGTTGCAGCAATATTGAATACTTTCAGGGCATCGTTGTGAACCGAATACAGATAATCACCTCCAATTGTGAACCGCGCCATTGAGCCACCCACGCCCGTACTGCCAGTATTGATCCGCAATTCATTTCCGCCAAATGTTGGTGCCATATCGTCGTCAAAATTAATGAATCTGCCAAAAAAATGTGTCCCTCGTTCGACCATTTCAGTTACTTCGCGGGTTTCCCAGTCCACTACTACTCCTTTTGTGAAATCCAGATCGTAGATTGGATAAGAGAAATCGGGCGGAGGAAGTACATTTGGGAATGCATTTTCGATGCGGTCAATTTCAGTAGGATTATATGGATCTGAAATATCAAGAGCTACTAAATCAATGAAACTATCCGCAAAAAGAATATTATCGCGAATGGCAATGTCAACATTTCCGGGTATTTCTATGAAAGCCACAATTACCGGCGAGGCTGGATTGCTGTTGTCAATAACATGTACGCCTTGCATACTTTCGTTCACATAAAGCGTACTGTTTTTGAAATAGATTTTACCAGGGTTGACCAATTGCTGAGGAGTAGTCCGTTTTACTGCCCCGCGAAATTCGTCAAACGGCATATACACCGGAACATTGGCTGTGTAAGTGATCTCCTCGTATATCTTATCGCGGCAACCAGTCATCAGAAATACTGGCATGAACAGCAACGCCGACAAAAATGCAAGCAGGTGGTTTGTTTTCATTTGATTTACAATTTTGATGATTTGTTAAATAAATTCAGTTCAGAAGGAGTGTTTTAGATGCTTAAGATGCTAATTAAAAGTGAAAGTTGCATTTGGATTAAAATTTTTCAGAGATGAAAACGCAATCCTGTATGAACCGATGGCCAAATAGCCCGCTCATTGCGAATTGTATATGGCTGGGTGTGGTTCAGAAGGAAAACCTGAAATCCTGACTGGATATATACACTTATCGGGTTGATTATTCGAACAGCAGCGCCTGCTCCGGTTAAAGATGATAGTTGAATTCCATCAACCGAACCCGAGCGGTTTTCATTTCCCGTAAGGATATTTCCCGTAAACCGATAGGTGTCGTGTTGTGCTAAAACTCCCTTTTCAACTACTATAGATTGCAGGATATAAAACGACAACCTGCCGGTTTTGACGACATCGAACCTCACACCGGCCGGAAAACCCAGATAGTAAAGTGTGCTTTCATAGGCATTGTGCTGTCCTGATATCGGAAATGTGCTGTTTACCGACCTAAGCCGAGTGATGCTAAGACCGCCTTCAAAGTTGATTCTTTGTGTAATGCGGCGGGTTAAAGTTAATGCAAAACTTACAGGAATATGGTGTTCTCTGGTTGCAATGTTCTCTGCACTGGTTGTATTGTCTAAAAAATCGGTGAAGTTGTTTTCGAGATCTGCTGCAGCACGGCTGGGGGTAAAACTACTTTCGAAGGCTGTTTCGGGTAATTGAGGATTGGTACCGTACCCGAGTGCAATTGTCCATCTTTGTGGTTCCAGAAGAGGTAGGTCGGGTAAATAACCGTTTATACGGAGGTTTTCGTTATTGTCAAATTGAGGAATATAGTGTGGTTTGGCAACAGAATCGGCGGGATAATCCGCAGACCTGGCGGTTTCTACGGCTAACTGTTCAGTGTATGGTTTTTCAATTGTTAATTCCGTGGTGCTTGTAAAATTTTCAAGTTGCGGTGTTGTAGTAGTTATTGCCTGATCCTCGACAGCGGAAACAGAAATAATGGATGGGGTTTGTTGCACATTACCTTCAGCATAACTTGGTTGAACTGGATCTGGAGTAACTTGAACTACAGCAGGTTTGAGTTCTTCTACAGCCTGCTTTTCTGCTGATTTTTGTACGGGTAAAATAGGACGAAGGAAGAACAATGAAGCCGTAATAAGCAAAAGCACCGTAGCGGCAACGGAATAGCGCCAAAAAACGACTTTCTTGTTCCGGCGAAGCCTCATGTTTACCTTTCCCCATGTTTCGGCCGGTGGTGTGATTTCAAGATCGCGGAAACGCGATTGAAAAAGATTTCTGATGTTATCGCTTTCGTTGCTCATGTTTCGTTGCCATAGGTTCTTAACCGTTTCTGAAGCCAACTTCTGGCTCTTGCGTACTGCGATTTTGATGTGCCTTCCGATATGTTCAGGAGCTCAGCAATCTCCTTGTGCGAAAATCCCTCTACAGCAAAAAGGTTGAAAACAGCCCTGTATCCCGCAGGCAAGGTCTGGATTATGCTTAGTAGTTCTGAAGCGCTCAATCCCTCATTAACTTCTGTTGTTTCATAACGAATATGCTCCGCATTATCCAGGTTTGTGCTATGTTTGAGTAAGTCTTTTTTTCTAAGCCACTCCAGCGACGTATTGATCATAATCCGTCGTATCCAGCCCTCAAGTGAGCCATCGTGGCGAAAGCGATGCAGGTTAGAAAACACCTTGATGAATCCTTCCTGAAGAAAATCTTCAGCCATGTTGGCATCCTGTGCATAACGAAGACAAACACCGTACATTTTCGACGCATATAATTCGTACAGTTGCTTCTGAGCTCGTACGCCACCAGCACGACAATCCCTTAGGAGTTGCTTTTCATCCATTAGCGATCAGAAGCGAATTTTAGTACGATAACGTTGTAAAGATGTGCATGAAATGACAAAGGTTGCATCAGTCTTGAGATTTTCACAGTAAAAATTTGTGACTGGTTCATTTTGAAAATAAACCGCAAATTTCAGGATTAATCTATAATGCAGCCCCAATGTTTGTATCCCATCTACAAATTATTAAAAACAGCAATTAATTCTGATTGATTACGTTAAAATGTCGATATTTACATAATTAATTGGTAGAATGAATGTGGCAGCTAAAAGTTTGCTGCACTATAACCGGTCGCGGTTAAATTATCTGCAAAAAATGGCAATTAGGATTGTTATTACTAACGTTGAAAGCTAATAGTAAGTGAAAATGAAAAAAATTATGATACTCGGCGCTGGCACAGCGGGTACAATTATGGCTAATAAACTTCGAAAAGCTTTGGATCGCAGGGAATGGGAAATCACAATCATTGATAAGAACCAGGAACATTATTATCAACCTGGCTTTCTGTTTCTGCCATTCGGAGTATACAATGAATCTCACGTGGTCAAAGCCAAGCTTACTTACCTGCCCAAAGGTGTAAACGTTATCTACAACGAGGCTGATAAAGTTATTCCCGAAGACAAACAAGTTCGAATGGCAGATGGAACCATTCTGCATTATGATTACCTGATTATTGCAACAGGCGCCCAGGTTCGACCCGACCAAACACCAGGCCTCCTCGGACAGCTCTGGTACAAGACGATATTCGATTTTTATACCGTTGAAGGCGCAGTTAAACTCGGAGAATTTCTTAAGACATGGGAGGGTGGTCATTTGGTAATTAGTATTGCCGAATTACCTTACAAATGTCCGGTAGCGCCTCTCGAATTCGCTTTTCTCGCCGATGCATATTTCACCAAAAGCGGCATACGCAACAAGGTAAAAATTTCGTATGTAACCCCGTTAGCGGGTGCATTTACTAAACCCATAGCAACCAAAATGCTTAGCGATCTTCTAAAAGAAAAGAATATTGAGGTAATCTCGGACTTCTATCTCGAAAGGGTTGATAATGAGAGCAAATGCATAGTTTCTTACGATGGTCGCGAAGTTTCATTCGATCTGTTAACTATTATTCCTGTGAATATGGGCGACGAATTAATTGCCCGGAGTGGTTTGGGCGACGACCTGAACTTCGTGCCCACCGATAAACACACACTTCGTTCAGAAAAGCACGAAAACGTTTTTGTGCTTGGCGATGCTTCAAACATACCAACCTCAAAAGCAGGATCTGTTGCTCATTTTTCGGCCGATATACTTTTCGAAAATCTCATGGCATCAATTGCAGGCAAGCCTTTGAATGCAAAATTCGACGGCCACGCCAATTGTTTTATCGAAACAGGGTTTGGTAAAGGCTCACTTATTGATTTTAACTACGATACAGAACCGTTGCCTGGCACATTCCCCTTGCCTTTTTTTGGACCTTTCGGCCTGCTCAGGAACAACAGAATAAATCATTGGGGCAAAATGATGTTTCGCTGGTTATACTGGAATCTCATTATTACGGGCGTGAAAATACCAATGATGGGATCGCACATGACCATGACCGGCAAACGTAAAACAGGTTAGAAGCAGATTGAGATACAGGTTTGGCTATGTAGAGTAAATGTTTGTGTGGAGGCATGAGAAAATACTTGATTTTATTAGGCTTGAAAGCAATGGCAATTTATAAATTTAATCAAACACCAATCGAATATGACATCAAAAACCTATGCCGGTAAGGCAGTCGAAATGAATGAAGAAGGATATTTCACCAATCCTTTGCAGTGGACTCCTGAGATCGCAAAAGAGGTGGCAAAAGAGAACAATCTTGAGCTTACGGAAAAGCATCTGGCTGTTTTGAAATTTATCCGCGATAAGCAATTGAGCGGAGAATTAATTACCATCAGGGCTATTGGGAAGTCAGGTATCGTTGATATCAAAGGATTTTACGAATTATTTCCCGGAGCACCGCTTAAGCTGGCTTCAAAAATTGCCGGGGTGGCGAAACCTTCATCTTGTGTTTAACCTTAATTAATAAAACAATGATTAAAGAAGAATTTCCTCTGAAGAAAGTTTGTATTATTTGTGCCAAGGGCACTATCGAAGACGTATATGCAACCCTTGTGCTTGCAAATGGAGCAGTGATGGAAGGAATCGAAGCTAAGGTGTTCTTTACTTTTTTTGGTTTGGACGCGATCACAAAAAAACGGTTGAGCAGGTTACATACTGCCACTGTTGGTAATCCCGCGATGCGTATGCCCAACGGATGGCCGTTCCCGACATTGCTGGGAGTGCTTCCTGGCGTAGAGGCTGGGGTTTCATACATGATGAAGAAAGAAATGGAAAAGCTCGACATCCCTACGGTTCCTGAATTTATTGAAATGATCACTGCCGGAGGCGGCGAAATATACGCCTGCAAGCTGGCAATGGACATGTTCAAGCTGAAAAAGCGCGATTTAGTTAAGGAGGTGAAGGATGTGTTGACTGTTGGCGATTTTTACGGATTGTGCGGTGGACAGGGAACACAAATAATCTTTACCTGATTGATCGGGCTGAGAGTAAACGAAAAGCGGCACTTCTGCAAATAAGGAAGTGCCGCTTGATTTATGTTGAACAGGTTTAACCTTTAAAACTGCACCGACTTATCAAAATCAAATTTAAACAACTGACAAATAGGTGCTTGCGCGCGTCCAGAATTGTTATAGCGGAATATTTCCGTGTTTTCTGGTTGGTGTTGCCTCGCTCTTATTTTGGGTCATTTCCAGTGCTTGTATTAATTTACGTCTGGTTTCACGAGGATATATAACTTCATCAATATAGCCTAATTCAGCAGCTTTATACGGATTGGAGAAGGTGTCGCGATAATTTTCAACAGCATTTTGCCTTTGAGCATCATCTAAGTTCTGACGGTGAAGAATATTTGCAGCACCTTCGGGTCCCATAACTGCAATTTCTGCTGTAGGATATGCATAGTTAACGTCGGCGCCGATATGTTTGCTCGACATAACATCGTATGCACCACCATAGGCTTTTCTTGTAATCACAGTAATTTTTGGAACAGTACCTTCTGAAAAAGCATACAACAACTTTGCTCCATGCTTTATAATACCGCCAAACTCCTGTGCAGTTCCTGGCAGAAATCCGGGAACGTCAACAAAAGTAACCAACGGGACGTTGAAAGCATCGCAGAAGCGAACGAACCGTGCTGCTTTGATGGAGGAGTTAATGTCGAGAACACCTGCTAAAACGGCAGGCTGGTTTGCTACAATACCAACGGGACGGCCACCCAGTCGTGCGAAACCAATCAGCATGTTTTGTGCATAATGTGGCATTACCTCAAAAAAGTTGCCGTCGTCAACAACAGAGTGCACCAGTTCCTTCATGTCGTAGGGCTTGTTCGGATCGGCAGGCACAAGAGTCTGGAGCTTTTCATCTTCACGGTTAATATCATCAGTGCAACTTGCTATTGGTGGGTCTTCCATATTATTTGAAGGCAGGAAGCCTATCATTTCGCGGATCATCATCAGGCACTGCTCGTCGTTGGCAGCCATAAAATGCGCTACGCCGCTTTTTGAGTTGTGAGTCAATGCGCCGCCGAGCTCATCCTTAGTTACTTCCTCATGTGTAACTGTTTTAATTACATCTGGTCCGGTAACAAACATATAGCTGGTGTCTTTCACCATAAAAATAAAGTCGGTTATGGCTGGTGAGTAAACAGCTCCTCCGGCACAGGGGCCCAGAATAGCCGAAATTTGCGGAACCACGCCAGAACTCTTCACATTACGGTGAAAAATATCGGCATAACCGGCAAGGCTTTGAACGCCTTCCTGAATTCTGGCTCCACCCGAATCGTTAAGTCCGATAACCGGTGCTCCCATCTTAACAGCCAGATCCATTACCTTAACTATTTTATCGGCGTTTGCGCGGCTGAGTGTTCCACCAAAAACGGTGAAGTCCTGTGCGAACACATACACCAGCCGGCCGTCAATCTTACCATAACCGCTTACTACGCCATCGCCGGATATTTTTTGTTTATCCATCCCAAAATCGGATGCGCGGTGCGTCATAAACTTGTCGAGTTCTACAAAGCTACCCGGATCAAGTAGTAGCTCTACCCTTTCACGTGCGGTTTTGCGTCCTGTTTGATGCAGTTTTTTAATTCTTTCAACACCACCTCCAAGCAGAGCTTCAGCGTTTTTTTCTTCGAATCGTTTGAATAGGTTCTCAAGTGTATTCATCGTGCTTTCAATTTCGTGTTTCAAAAAAGATTTTACTCAAATACCATTACTATCTGGTTGCTATCAACAACATCGCCGTCGGCTACGGTGATTTTTTTTACTATGGAATTGCGCGGCGCTTTGTATTCGCTTTCCATCTTCATTGCAGAGATGATCAGCACTGTTTGGCCGGCTTCTACTTCATCGCCTTCCTTCACTAATATCTTAACCACTTTACCAGGCATAGGGCTGACAATAGTATTGCCAGCAGCTTCTTGTCCAGCGCCCGAACGACTTTTCAGATATTTGGTCTGCTGGTCAATAATTTCAACATCGTAGCTGTCGTAGAAGGTTTTAACAGTGTAGTGCCGTTTGCTGTTAGTTGTGACCATCTCAAAATTATATGAGTTCCCATTATAGACCGCTGAGTAAATTCCTTCGTTAATTTTAACAAGATCGAGGTCAAATACTTTGCCGTCTACGCTGATCTTTACCTTGCTACCTTCGCGCTGAAGCAATTCGGCTTCAACTGTTCGATTATTAATTTGAATTTCTGTTTTCATTCCTTATTGTTGTGTTCAACTGTTGACATTTTTTCGAGGAGTAGTACTAGTTAATTTAAATTGTTACTTCAGACTCAACTTTAAGCGCTGTTTGCAATAGTTGATAGTGTTCGGAATAGTGACACTGTCATTTAGTTATTGCCGCATGGCCTTTCTTCTCCCAAATTCCTTCCACTTGCTTGTTTCGGTGCTTACCGGTTTTTTTGCGGTATCAGACCCGAGCTTGTCGGTATAATCAACGAGTGCTGCAATTATTGCCAGCTCTTCGCAGTTGTCAGCACCTGATTTTTGCTTCATTAGAAAATCAAGGTTATTCTCAATAAAATGAGTATTGTATTTTCCTGAAATGAAGTCAGGGGCGTCCATCACACGGGCAAGGAATGGAATTGATGTTTTGACTCCTGTTACCTTGTACTCAAACAAGGCTCTTTTCATTCTTTCTATAGCCTCTTCACGTGTAGGAGCCCAGGCAACAAGTTTGGAAATCATCGGGTCGTAATAAATCGGAATTTCGAACCCACTATAAACATATCCGTCGTGTCTTATTCCAGGTCCAAGTGGTTCGGAAATATGTTTTATCAATCCGGGACTTGGTCTGAAGTTTTGTTCATGATCTTCAGCGTAGATACGACATTCGATGGCGTGACCTTTTTGCTGCAGTTCTTCCTGTTTCAGTTGAAGGTGTTCGCCTGCTGCAATTAGAACTTGTTCTCTAACGAGGTCAACTCCAACCACCCTTTCGGTAATCGGATGCTCTACCTGCAGGCGTGTATTCATTTCGAGGAAATAGTAGTTCAGGTTGTCGTCAACTATGAACTCAATTGTTCCGGCACCATGGTATCCTACAGCTTTAGCAGCCGCAACTGCGTGTTCGCCCATTTCTGCCCTCACTTTTGGATTCATCAAAGGGGAAGGGGTTTCTTCAATAACCTTTTGATGACGGCGCTGAACCGAGCATTCCCGCTCAAACAGGTGAATAGTGTGGCCATGTTTATCGGCGAGGATTTGAAATTCAATATGATGAGGCGAGTCAATGTATTTTTCGATATACACGGCATCATCTCCAAAAGCTGCCATAGCTTCAGAACGAGCTGCTCTTATTGAGGAAACAACATCTTGTTGGTTGCGAACCAATCGCATTCCTTTACCACCTCCGCCTGCCGAGGCTTTTATCATCACAGGGAGTCCTATTTCTTTGATGATTCGTAGCGCTTCCTGATCGTCGGTAATCTTGTCGACAGTGCCGGGAACAACCGGAACGCTAGCCTTCATCATTGTTTTTCGGGCAGTGATCTTATCGCCCATCGTAGAGATTGAATATGCCGAAGGGCCAATGAAGATGATACCTTCATCTTCGCATCGCTGCGAGAATCGGGCATTTTCCGACAAGAAACCATACCCGGGGTGGATAGCATCAGCTTTACATCTCTTGGCTGTTGCAATGATCTTGTCGATGTTCAGGTAACTCTCTACAGAAGGAGAAGGTCCGATATGGTAAGCTTCGTCAGCATATCGAACATGCAGCGACTTGCGATCGGCATCGGAGTATACCGCTGCCGATCTGATTCCCATTTCCCGTAAGGTGCGCATAACCCTTAAAGCAATCTCTCCGCGGTTGGCAATCAGTACTTTTTTTATCTTCATGAATGCTGATTTAAAATTTGCGTATAGTGTTTTTTAGTTGAATTTAGTAGTTTTATAAATACTCAGGCCGACGGCGGCAAAAATAACAAATAATATTTGAAGGCAAAAAATATATCTTGCTACTTTTCCTGAATAATTCGTCCTTGAATGTAATTACTTTCAACAGGGAACCGCTCCAAGGTTGGTTTATCCCGAATTAATCAATAGAAAGTCTGTTGGGGCTGAACTATTGATTCCATGAGGGTAACCCCGATTAAGTGTTTGTAATCAGCGCAATTCTTATTGTGCTGATTACAAACACTTAATCGATTAAGCATTGTCAAATGCTTAATCTGGGTTTAGTATGTCGGGCATGATTCTTTTACTAGCGAAGTGCAAGTCTTCGTACACGCCGAG
>CAYGGZ010000016.1:0-60986 GCA_964349765.1 uncultured Bacteroidales bacterium | reverse complement strand
CAGATCGAGCAGCATACCGGCAAATCCTGTTGTGAAAATCGCAAACGGAACATCACCCCTTCTACGTAAAAAAGCAACCATAATCACAGCAGCCAAAAACCCTGCGAACAACAGATACCTTCCATAGTTTCTGGCGGCATCAAGAACCACAGCAATACCCGGAGTAAACATTTCGCTGAAATAAAGCATACTCTCAAACACAGCCCCTGGTTCAAAATCTTTGTTTAAAGCGGCGGTCTCCCAGTTGTAGATTGAGGCATAAAAGTTTTCCGACCACCAGGGAAGAGTTCTGTGTTCAAGATAAGGTTGGTTCAAAAGGGTAACATCTATTCCTTTCGCTTCAATCTTGCGGCTCATCGAAGATGCGCTTGTGTACATTATATAGCTTGTGTTTGAAGCGATGAATATATTTGAGCCTTCGCCAGGAAAAACTCTCACATACCTGAATACCTCCTTCAGTGTGGCGTAAATTGATCTGCTCATAGCAGCCAAACCTTCGGCCATAAGTTGCGCTCTCGGCAGGCTTGGCAAACTCAGTGCCAGCACTCCATCTGGATTGAGCCTCTTATCAACAGTTTGGAAAAACTCAGTTGTAAAAAACCTGTTTGTTTGAAGATCGGCAGGATTCGAGATTCCAACGATACAGACGTCGTAAAGTTTGCTGGTTTTTTTCAGAAAATAACGGCCATCGTCAAGGTGAAGCCTGACCTTGGGGTGGGTTAATTCATATGATGTAAGCTCGGTTGAAAACTCTTTTACCTTCGACAGCAACTCGGGATCAAGCTCTACATAATCAATTGTTTTTACATCAGGGTGTTTTAATATCTCGTATATTTTTCCACCAGCACCACCGGTTAAAACGGCAATGCTTTGTGGTTTTTGATGCGATAACATCGTAAAATGGACAAACTCCTCAAGCCTTATTATATCAGGGAAGGGAGTTGTTATGATTGGTTGTCCGTCAGTAAAAAATGTGTATTCGCCACCATGTTCAACCACAGCAATGTTCCCATATATTGTATTCTTATGGCTTACAAGATTTTGGCCTGTCCACTGCCCTTCGAGCGATCTGTTATGCATTTTTCCTTGAAAGAGAATCAGAACTATCGGTAACAGAATGCTCATACCAAGGTAAATATACACTGCGGGTTTGTGTCTGGTGGCGTATTTAAGCTCCTTCCGCAACAATGAAACGGCTGCAATAGCACTAAAAAGCATCGCTAACAGGGCTATTTCAAAGGAATCAAAGAATGGTATAAGAGCCAGGGTCACCAGCACACCGCCCACCATTGTACCTAAATTTTCATAAACATATGTTTTACCGAGCGAATCATTTTTAGCGCCCATTGCCATGCTTGCAAATGTAAAAGAGGCGCCATGAAGCACCGCTACCGGCAACAGCGCCAATATCGAAACAATAAACATAGCATCTACTCCCAGCCCTTGCCCAACCGGCAAACCCATAATAAGCCTTGCCGATCGTGCTATATATATACCTATCGGCAAACCCACAGCAACCAACAGTTGGATGATTGCAAATGCAGCCGCTTTATTTTTGATTCGTCTTTCGGTTTTTCCAGCAATATAAGAGCCTATCGCCTCGAAGAGGAGCCAATTTGCCAGTATAATGCCGAGTGAGAGTTCGTTGCCCTGAAAGCTCACCAACAGTTCTCTCAGCAAAATAACCTGCGCTATGATACCGGTGATGCCCGATATTGCAATGGCGATGGCTTTGTAGCCGAATGGCGCAAGATGTGTTACTGCCATAATCCGGGAATAACTTCGTTGCAGCCAGAGCAACGGCCGTTTTCAATTTTGTTGTATACTACCTCAAAATGAACTCTGTGAATAAGCCTTAAATCACATTCGGGGCAAAAGGTGGAATTATATCTGTGTCCTGGCACATTGCCGATAGTAGAGAAGCGAACACCTTCGCTTAAAGCAATTTCTCTTGCCATTTCAATTGTTCTTACTGGTGTTGCAGCAATGTCTCTTAACCGGAAATTAGGAAAAAACCGTGAGAAATGAATAGGAACATCAGCTCCGAGGTTATCCACCACCCACCGGCTCATTTGTCGGATTTCTTCCGGACTATTGTTGATTGTAGGAATTACTAAATAAACCAGTTCGAGCCATACACCTTGCTCTCTGATTGTTTTAAGAGTGTTCAGAACAGGCTGGAGTTGTGCAGATGAGTTAGCGTACGCCCTGCTGGAAAAGCCTTTTATATCAACAGTGAAAGCATCAATATAATCAATAATAGCCATAAGTGGCTCGTGATTTATTGCACCATTAGTGTGCAGAATGACCCTTATTCCATTTTTCCTGGCGAGTTTTGCCACGTCGAACACATACTCATAGCAAACGATAGGATCGTTATAGGTGAATGAAATAATAGGCAAATTCCTCGCCAATGCGGTTCGAATTACTTCTTCGGGAGGAAAATCGTACACTGGCCTTTCGCCGGGTCGTGCCTGCGAGAGGGTCCAATTATGACAGTGAAGACAAATGAAGTTGCATCCTACGGTTCCTATACAAAGGATATCGGTGCCGGGTAAATGGTGGTATTGAGGTTCTTTTTCTATCGGGTCAATATGAACTGCTGAGGGTTCTCCATAAACGAGAGTGTAGAGTACGCCTCGCCTGTTTTCACGAACCTTGCAGACGCCGGGATCACCTTCTTCGATAATGCAATATCTGAAGCAGAGCTGACATTTCACAGCCCGATCGGGTAGCTTCTTATAAAACATTGCTTCCCTTACTCCCCTTTCTGGTCGCGACGCTGTTTGTCCTGTCATGCTGGTTTGTGTTGCATAAAGTTTATCCTCTGTGGGTTCTGCCATGCGGCCCCGTCCACCTGTTATTAGAAACCAACTGAATGCAGTCAGCAATAAAGCTGCTGCAATCAAAACAACAATTCCAGTATTTCTCTTGGTGTTCATACATCCTCCGGTTGCATTCAATGTGTCAAGGTTATAGTGTTTTGAATAATAATTGAAAAATTTATTATTACCTCTGCCTCAAAGATACAATCGAAAGTTAAATCATTGCACAGTATTTGGTTAAAAAATCATAAAATGCTTTTGACATAAGAACATTAACTATATGTTTTCATTAAGTCAGTATCCAAAAAGATTGTGCATGACCTACATTGGCCGGCCAACAAGTCAACATGTGGTAAAGTGTAAAACGGAAGAGTTTATGCGACAATCAGAAACGTCAGGTATCCGGCGTAAAGAATGAGGAACCCTATTCCTTCAACTTTTTCGATACGCCTGTGCTTACCGGTGAAGATGAACGCGAATAAAAGCAGGCTCACAAATATATTTAACACAAGATCAGTATTGCTCCCTGGCCCAATGGATACAGGGTTGATTAGAGCAGTAACCCCCATAATAAAAAATACATTGAATATGTTTGACCCAACTATATTGCCGATTGCAATATCGGTATTTTTCTTTATTGCAGCAACTACCGATGTGGCTAATTCAGGAAGCGACGTGCCTGCAGAAATTATTGTAAGAGCGATTATCCTCTCCGGGACACCAAATTCGTAAGCAATAGAAACAGCAGATTGAACAATAAAACGACCGCCCACCACGAGTAAGCCTAACCCGGCGAGGATAAGAAAAGATGATAATAGTTTACCTCTTGCCTTCACTACCAATTCTTCCGATATGTCGCCTTTTCTTGCAAGATGTATATTGTAGGCAAGAAAGACAGAAAAAAATAATAGAAGAATAACACCATCACCACGGCCAATTGTTGACACTGATGTTTTATCCAGGATTATATCGTTGGCCATAATGAACAAAGCAACAGCCGATAACAAACACAAGGGTATTTCCGACCATGTTGTACTGCTTTTCACACCGAGTGGAAATATTACGGCTGAAATTCCAAGAATCAGTAAAATATTGAATAAATTACTGCCAACAATATTGCCCAGCGCTAAAGATGAGTTGCCTTCCGAAGCTGCGAACACATTTACAACAAACTCCGGCGACGATGTACCAAAAGCCACTATGGTTAATCCTATTACGATGTTTGGTATTTTCAAGCTTTTTGCAAGAGCAGAAGCGTTGTTAACCAACATGTTGGCTCCATAAATGAGAAGTGCGAACCCACCTATTAAAAGCAGAAGATTTAGCATTTAATTTATCAGGTTTACGTTTTTTAGCAGGATTTTTTGTGCAATATTAGCGAAGCCTGCCTGCATTGCGTAACAACTTATCATCCTTCACGATAAACCTCATTGCAAGTACAAGGAAAACCAGCGAAACCAGAGGAAAATAAACTCCCGCCTGATAGCTCACACTAACAGATGCCTGTTTGGCAATAACATCGGTGTAACCGAAATAAAGCATGATTATCATTGCAAGGTTCAAAAGTATTGCGAACCGCACTAAACGCATCTGCAACCAAAGCTTTTTATACATAAAGATTGCAACAAGTGGTAAAACAAACATAACTGCCGATATTGCAATCAGTGGTATTGTGTTAACCTCTACAACTGTTTCGTCCGACACTTTGTTGATATACAAGCGAAAGTAAAAATCATCGCCAAAAAAATCGGCGAGGGGCATAAAAAACATAACCCCGATTGCGACAACTGCAATGAAAAGAAACACTGTTTGAATTCGCTGGATCATGGCATTCACGTTAAATGATCTGCAAAGTTAGAGATTAATTACTATGTTCCTGTCCAAACAAGTTACTTCTACTATTAAAACCGCATTGAGAGCTGCACTGCATAAACTCTCGGCGGGCCTACATAAGCCGGGCGGGTCATGAATTCATTATTGAACAAATTATTGACAATCAGCGACCATCTTATATGCTCCGAAGGCTCATAGGCTATCCGGAAGTTAAACAGTATTTCACCAGTGTTGTTGATCCGTCGGTATTCCTGTAGCCCTGGAAGTATCGCCCCGAAAGGAACTCCGTTTGGGAATCGCAATGAATCTTCAAATGCCCTGTCGATGTTTATTATGAAGCTGTGATAATCTGCATTGAATCCGGTTGAGAACCTACGCCACGAAAAATCAACCGACGCTTTGGCGCTATGATAGAAGCGGTATTTCAGTATGTTGCGATCGCTTGTTCCGGTATTTTCTTCGGGCAGCCGTTTATCAAAATCTTTATCTATTGGATTTGTATAGGTATAGCCTGCATGAAAACTGTAGCCAAAATCGCCTATTGTGCCTTGGCCGGTAGCTGAGACCTCAAAACCACTGATGCGTGCATTACTAATATTATACGGTTTGAAGCCCGTGTAGTTGAAAAAGTCAATCATTGTTGTATCAAGAAGATTATCGGGGTAGTGCTGCCCGAAAGAAAATTCAATCATGTTTTCAAATTCGGTAAGGAAGAAGGCAGCATCAAAAAATCCCTGTGCCCCGGCCAAAGAAAAGCCCTGCTTTACTCCAACTTCGGCATTCCAACCAAATTCAGGTTTTAATTCTGCATTTGGGAATATCTTCAATGCGCCAACCTGCGTTGAAGCATACTTTTCGGCAATTGCGGGATACCGGAAACCCTGCCCGAAACTACTTCTGATAAATGTTGCCCTTCCGGCCTGGTAGTTCATTCCGAACCGCAACAATGGCATAGGTCTGTGCCTTGTTTGGTTAATGGAATGCCATTCATATCTTCCGCCAAGTGTTACCCTTAAATTTCCGAACCGATGTTCGGCCTGCATAAAAAGAGCCTGGTTTCTCGATGTATGGAGTGTATCGCCATAGTAGGTAGAGCTTGACGCTACATAGAGCGCACTACCGCCTGCTGTGAAGGAAAAGTTTTCTCTGGTTGCGTTTAGAAATTGATACTCTAAATAATATGAATTATCAAAATTATTTATGATTGCATCGTGTTCATAACTCACCTGAAAGATTCTCCCCCTGAGCGTATGCCTCTGATTGTTTCGGGTGTGGTAAGTAACAAACGGGTCGATGATGAACTGCATATTGTCGAATCGTTGTTTGAAATTAGGCGAAACACGGTAAATTCCATCAGTTCCATTAAGCCAGAGCAAAAAATTCCCGCCCCGGTTTCGCATAATATTAGTATTTATTCCTACCGATAATCCATCAACCTGGCTGACTCTATAGCGGGTATTGAGGTTCACACGATAGAATTGTTCGTCTTGATTCTCCCGGAATCCTTGATCGGTGAATATGTTAGCTCCTGCAACTACATCGAGGTTTCCGGCTGTCCGGCTGTGAGAGAAGCGAATTCCGGAATAAAAAGGTTGAGTATTTCCCCACCATTCAGCCTCTGGCCGGCTCGGGTTCCCGTAGATGCCGCTATAGAAAACGAGCGATGTTTCAGGTTTTTCTCCAGGAAATTTTGTGCGGATGTTAATTACTCCATTGAGCGCCGACGAACCATATAATGCCGAGGAGGCGCCTTTCAACACTTCGATACTGCTGAGGTTCTCAATAGGAATGAAATTCCAGTTGGCCTGCCCTCCGGCGCCGGTAAGCATCGGCAGGTCGTCGAGCAGTAGCAAAACACGTGAGCCTACTCCATAACTGTAAGCATTGCCACCTCTGATGCTCACCTGATTCTCAAGAAACATTATCCCAGGCATCTGCTGTATTGCAGATTCAACCGAAAGAGTGTGCGTGTTTTCGATGCGAGCCTGATCAATAATTTCCATCGAAACTATTATATCAGAAAGTCGCTGTTCATAACGTGATGCGCTCACAACAACCTCGTCGAGAAGTTGGCTTTGTGGTTCGAGCAATATATCCACTTTTATTTCCTGGCCCGGAGCCAGTTCCACAAAGCGTACCGCTGGCAAATATCCTATGAACCTGTATTGTAGCCTTATCTTACCGGCCGCAGTTTCAATACGATACAGTCCATCGCTATCTGTAGCAACGCCTTTTCCAACTCCATAGATTACGTTAACTCCAGGTAATGACTCTTTGGTGGATTGGTCGGTAACCTTGCCGTAGATAACGGCATTCTGCCCATGTGCTGCCTGCAGGATCAGCACAAGCATTACAACAAAATAAATTCTCATAACCTGCTTTTTTCTATTTTTTCGATCCGTTAAATCTTTCGGGTCACAACCTGATGATTCTGATCAGGTTTGACCGTGCTCCCTTGCCATTTTTCAATAGACCAAAGTATAAACCGCGTGGCAAATGAGCTAAATCTATTTCAACCTGCTGCAAAGTTCCGTCGGATGAAAACGTGTGCTCAAGAGCTACCCTTTGCATTTGATCAAATATTTTCAAGCTGTACTCTCCTGCCGGCAGCGTCTCGAAACCAAGCCACATGAACCTTGACGATGGGTTTGGAAATGCCCGGAGAGTGGTTAACCGGTTATTATCTCTCTCCCGAATCCCAAACGCTGCAGAGTCAAACACATGGAGAGTATAAAAAGTTATAGTGTGCGGAATAGGCAAATTGATTCCGCCAATAAAACCTACCACATTAAAATTAAGAGGGTAAGAGCCAACCTGTTGCGCTGTTGGACGCCCAGTGATTAGCACACAACCCCTGGTTCCGCCATGCCAAAATCCTGACGGGCGGTTGGGAATTACCTGAAATCCTTCAGGCAAGCCTTCAATTGAAAATATTCCAATTGAATCAACTCTATACCTTGGCAAGGGTGGGATGATTGTGTCAACCGGAAGAACCACGGTTATCACAAGATTGTATTCGAAGGTGGCAAATGCTGGCGGAAAGCCAGTAGCGCTATCGGGATAGATTCCCGGTCGCACAGGCACAGGATCAGGATCGCACTGCGAATAGGCAGTGCCGGTTGCAACGCAAATCAGTGAAATTAAAATAGTAATGATTTTTTTTTGCATCGTTTCAGCGTATTTCGAAAAACATAGTACCTCACTAATTTTTCCCAAAAATACGCAAAACATCCTTCCAAGACAACTGAGTTTAACCCAGACTAAGCATTTTACAATGGGTAAACGATTAAGTGCTTATAATCAACACACTAAGAATTGCGCTGAACTGTTGATTGATTCGGGTATAATTAATATTGTACGTTGGAATAGCTGTCAAAACTCTATTTTTGCAATATGAGTAACCTGTGTGCATTATTCAAAATCACTGTAATCGAAGTAGTTGTGTGCGACCGAAACGGAACTCTACTCAATGATGTGGAATAGTGCGTTGATTTTTGAAGGGTTACTCTGTTTCAACTTCAGGGAGTGTGCCGGCCGTCCACTGTTGTATTGATAAAGTGTCGCCTTCAGGTGCGAACCAAATCCACTCTCCATCTCTTAGTCCGTTTACGTACTGCCCCTTCCCGCTTATAGCACCGTTTGAATGGTAGAAAACAGCATTGCCATGCAAAACATCAGCCTGATATTGCTTTACAGATCTCAATTTGCCATGTTGAAAATATTGCCGCAAAAAACCGTGTCGTTTACCCATTTCATAGGTAGCCTCTTCAATGACTACACCGCTGCTTAAAAAATTTTGGCTCAAGCCATGCTTAAAGTCATCAACATAATGTTCAATCGCCGCCAAATTGCCCGCCGAGCTATAGAACCGCCACTCCCCTGTTCGGTTTTGGTTCAAATAAGAACCTTCTGACTTTAATCTCCCGTTTGCGTGAAAAATTCGTGCTGAAACAGTATCGCTATGTTTTTCGTAGTAGAGTACGGCTCTAGTTCTGCCGTTCGGAAAAAAGTGAATCATTTCTCCAACGGGTACGTCATCAACAAAATAACCCTGATAAACCGGCTGCATCCCTTCGTTTAATTGCCTCCAGTGTCCCTGTTTCCGCCCGAGAGAATCTGTTACATTGGGAGCTGATTGCTGTGCATGTAAAAACGGTACAGTTAGCAGCATTAACAATATACAAGAGATGTAACGCATCATAAATCCCTACAATTTTCGATGAAAACGAATAATTGGCAAATTTATTTACATCACATGAATCTTCATGCTGCTGCAAAATATATCAATCTGAAAACCACTTTGTTAATGAACTTAGAATCAATATCGGGATTTTTGAAGATGCGGATTCACAATTTTGTGGTTCGGTGAACTTATTTTAATTTAGCCGCCATAACCAATACATCAAGTATGAAAAAAGCAGTCTTCACTATTTCGTTTCTGGCGGTCGCCTTCACCCTGATTGCCGGAGGTATTGTTCACAACACTAACCAGAGTGCATCGTTTATTCGAATGCCGGCGCGTAATGCCGTTCTGGGTATTGATGCGGTATATTTCAATCCTGCCGCGACATCGCTTCTGAAGGATGGTTTCCATTTTTCAGTAAACAACCAGTACATCACCCAAACCCGTACTATTCGGAGTACTTTTCCAACTCTGGGTCGCACCGAGTTTGAAGGCGGAGTTGTAGCACCAGTGTTCCCTTCGGTTTTTGGTGTTTACAAAACAAACAATTGGGCTTTCTCATTGGCTTTGATGCCGATAGGAGGAGGAGGCAGTGCAACTTTTGAAAAAGGTTTGCCCTCGTTCGAAGCACAACCTTCAACACTACCGTCGGCGCTCTCGCTCGCAGGTGTTCCTACAACGGCATATTCGCTGGATGCACACTTTGAAGGGCGTTCGTTGATTTGGGGATTGCAGGCTGGTGTTGCCTATCAGGCAAATGATGTTGTCTCTATCGGAGCCGGCATTCGTTATCTCACAATCAATAACTCTTACCATGGGCATCTTAGGGATATTCAGATTAACCCCGTGTTTCCGGCGTTGGGCTTTACAGGCGATATGGTTGCAGCTCCAACATTCTTTACCGCTATGGCAGGTATGTTCAATAGCCTTGCAGGAACAGCAGCATCGCTTCAGCCACTTATTACCGGCGGTGGAGGAGGTTTGACCCTGGCTCAGGCTCAGGCAATGCAACTGCTCACCGCTGAACAGGTGCAGGCCATTGGTGGAGGAGTTGGTTTTATTAACCCGGCTCTCGATCCGACCACAATGACCATTGAACAGATTCAAGGCGCATATCAACTGGCAACACCTGTGTTCCTTGACCGGAAAGTGCAAGCAGAAGCATCTGCTGCTGCAACAGGAAATCGCAGTCTTGATGTTTCACAGTCAGGAACCGGTTGGGCACCATTTATAGGTTTCAACATTAACCTGACCGATAATTTCAACGTTGCAGTCAAATACGAACACAGGGCCAGAATCAATGTTACCAATGAGACAACAACAGATGATGTTGGCCTCTATCCCGACGGAGAAGTAATACCTTCCGACATGCCTTCTATGTTTTCGCTCGGTGCGTCATGGGCTCCCATCGATAAGCTCAGATTTTATGCCGGATATCACCACTACCTTGATAAGCAAGCCAATTATGGCAGAAAAATCAATAACGTCTTTGTAGATAACTCAGAGGTGATAGATAACAATTTCTGGGAAGCAGCTTTCGGCTTTGAAGCTGAAGTTACTGACAGGCTGATGATTAGCGCAGGGTACCTTCACACACAAACCGGCGTAAACAAATTCTATCAAAGCGATTTGACCCATAGCCTGAGCACAAATAGCTTAGGCACCGGCGTACGATTTAAGCTAAACGAAAGTTTTGCACTGAACTTCGGGGTTATGAACACAACATATGTTGATGATTACAGGATGCTAACGGGTGCATTGGGAGCATTCCAGGAAACATACAACCGGAGCGCAAATGTAATAGCACTTGGTGTTGATATGAGCTTCTAATTACTTTGTGTTACATAATTAAGAAAAAGGAAAACCATTCAGGTTTTCCTTTTTCTTTGATGATGGTGTTGGTAGGGAATCTGCAAAACTTGATTTTCCATCGACTTCATGTTTTGTTGATATATTTGCGCTTCAGTTATTAACTGTTTGAATCAAACAAAGCATTTATTTTATTTCTGAGAGTATTTGCAAATCACATCCATAACTATGAAAATTAAACACAACCCGCTGTTATTCTGGATAATCGCACTTTTCATGACTTTAGCCTTCTCGGTTTATCAGCGTTTTACCGGTCCCACCGATCCAATGCGCGGGAGGGCGGATATCGGCGCTGAACGCATACCGTACAGCCTGATCAGATCATATAGCGGAAGCGATGATGCTCTTGCCAAAATATACGTTCCTGACAGGGAAATAACTGGCTATTATACGTTTAAAAGGTATCTAAGCTTCGACACGTTACAAAAACTACCTCTGCTCAGGCACGACGATTATCTTATAGCTACTATTCCTCACCAACCACCGGCCGGCAAGGTGATTTATCAAATTTTTCTCAGAAAAGGTGATACCGAATATGTTTTGAACGATAAGGCGGCCATTATCCGGTTCAGAGGTCATGTACCGGCTGTCTGGATGATTCTGCACATAATACCGATGTTTTTTGCTATTTTGTTATCGTGCCGCGCTGGACTCGAAGCGCTTGGAAGAGGAAAAAACATTTTTCTTTACACATGGCTTACAACACTCCTGCTCTTTATTGGCGGATTATTTATAGGCCCTATTGTTCAGAAATTTGCTTTCGGAGCCTATTGGACTGGGTTTCCATTTGGGCACGACCTTACTGACAACAAAACGATGGTAGCCTTTATCGTTTGGATGATAGCTCTTGTTAAAACATGGAAAAACCGCCAACACTACAAATGGACACTTGCTGCATCAATCGTGATGCTTGTGGTTTATTTAATCCCGCACAGCCTGATGGGTTCGGAATTGGATCACAGGGAAATTGCCCCCTGATTAATTCATCATGGGATCGGTGGGGAAATTGGCCCAAAGTGTATACTCACTGCCTAAGGTAAGCACCATTTGTCGCCACAGAGTTACCGGATCGCTATGTATGAGTTGCTGACGGGTTGCTGATGTTACAACCCACGAGCGTTCCTCAAGCTCCCGCTCAAGTTGTTTCTCCATCCAACCTGAATATCCTATGAAAAAGCGAACCGAATAGTCGTCGAGTTGTTTACTTGCCATAAGATCCTTTATCTGGCCTAAATCGCCACCCCAGTAAAGCCCATCAACTACTCTCATGCTTCCTTCAATCTGATTGCCAAGAGTATGAATAAAATAGAGGTTGTTGGTCTTAATCGGCCCGCCAAGGTAAAGACTGGCATTGTACTTTGGGAACCCTTTAACAACCTCGTTAAACCTTACTTCGACCGGCTTATTGAGAATCAATCCGAAAGTGCCTTCGTCGCCATGATCAGATAGCAAAACCACCGACCTCCGAAAATAAAAATCATGCAGAAAGGGATCTGCAATGAGTATCCGTCCGGAAGCAGGAGGCAAAAGACGCGAATTTTTCTCTTTCCCTTGGGTATTGGTCATTGCTGTATCGCTTTAAAACTTAATGGCCGCTCTTACTTTTGGCGAAACCCGCCCGTTGGTAAATTCGTAATTTTACGCGCTGGTATTTCCTGTGAAATATAACAAAAATGATACCAACCAAACCTTTACGCAAAGAGCGTCAGCAAAAATACGAGTTACTGAGAAAGGAGTATCCATTCCTCACTTTCAGAAAGATACATTATCAAATCACATCCGGTTTGCTGTATGTGACATTCGAATTTGATCTTTCCGGCAAAATTCTTTTCCAACCTTCATTTTCAATAAAATCAAGCCTGATTGATCAGATTTCAGATAACAACTATTTGCAATGGCTGATTTTTCACATTGGTATAGCCGAACTGATTAGTTATTGGAAAACTACATGCCCACCGGTTGTGAGAATCGAACCATACACGCTTCCATCAGATGCTCATAAGTGGTGGAAAAACCTTTACCGTTTTGGTCTTGGGGAATTTTTCCACACCAACGGAATTGAGCCTGATGAAAACTTCATCTCATTTTTGTTCGAAGGAAAAGCTTCACCTCCCGCTCATAGTGCTTTTAATGTTAGTGATATGGCCTTGGTACCAATTGGCGGCGGAAAAGATTCCTCTGTTACACTTGAAATCCTGCAACATAGCGAAAAAAACATTAAACCTTTTTTGTTGAACCCAATCAAGGCGAGTATTGATACCTGCCTTGTAGCTGGCTTTTCAGTTGACGAACTCTTCATAATCAACCGGAAATTGGATCCAAAAATGGTTGAAATGAATGAACAAGGGTTTCTGAACGGGCACACACCTTTTTCTGCATTACTGGCATTTTACTCGCTTTTAGCGGCGCACATTACAAACCGTTTCGATATAGTGTTGTCGAACGAATCGAGCGCAAGTGAACCAACTGTACCCGATACGATGATTAATCATCAATACTCGAAAAGTTTAGCTTTTGAAACCGATTTTAGAAATTACACTTCACGTTTCATACATCCGGCCTATAATTATTTCAGTTTCCTCCGACCACTAAACGAGTTACAGATTGCTTCACTGTTTGCAACCATGCCACGCTATCATCCTGTATTCAGGTCGTGCAACGCAGGAAGCAAAACGGGTATCTGGTGTGGTAACTGTCCGAAATGCCTGTTCACCTTCATTATTTTATCACCATTTCTTGCAAGCCAAACAGTTGAAAATATATTTAATAAATCCATGCTCGACGCTCCTGATCTTACGTTGTTTCTCGAGCAACTAACAGGATTGGCGTCAGAAAAACCTTTCGACTGTGTAGGAACAATTGCAGAAGTAACGGCTGCTGTCCAAAAACTGATCTGCTCCTCTAATAACGGCCAACTTCCAGCACTACTCCGATACTATGTTACCAAAGTACCTGTATCAGATTTTGAACCGGCTTTGTTCCAGAAACTTTTAACTGAAAACAACTTCAATCATCACCTCGACCACACTTATCTGAAAATTCTGACTGATGCACTTGATAAACGCCCTTCTAAATAGGCTGAACAACCATAAAATTATGATTCTCGGAATGGGGGTCGAAGGTCAATCCACATTCAGGTGGATCAGAACGCACTTGCCTGAATTGCCATTAACAATTGCCGATGAAAATCATGACCCTGCTCAATTAGCTGATACAACAACCGGAAACCTTACTATTTGCCATGGCGAAGAGTGGGCGCAAACTGTTGAAAATCATGACTTGATTATTAAAAGCCCGGGAATTCCACTCTCACGGCTAAAACCATTAATACAGGCTGAAAAACTCACCTCGCAAACTGAGCTTTTTCTTGGTGTTTACCGTAACCAAACCATCGGTATTACCGGAACAAAGGGGAAAAGCACTACTGCCGCTTTAACGGGTCATCTTCTAAAAGAAAACGGAAAAGATGTGCTTGTGGCAGGAAATATGGGTATCCCACCACTTGATCTAACAAATCAGATTAAACCTGAAACCATAATTGTATACGAGCTGAGTTCTCACCAGTTGGAGGGGATAAATTACTCGCCGCACATTGCGCTGCTTCTAAACATTTATCAGGAGCATCTCGATCACTATACATCCTATCGCGAATATCAGTTAGCCAAATTAAATATCGCCCGTTGGCAACAGCCTGGCGATTATTTGATTTACTGTTCCGAAAACAAAGTGGTTAATAGCCTTGTGAAAGAATTTCCGCCAGTTGCTAAAAAACTGCAGTATGGCAGTGGGTTCGCCACACAAGAGGATTTAACCGACAAAAGAAAAGATATTCTGCTAGAGGGCGATGCCGATAATTATTTTGAAGTTGCTATTCCTGAAATTCAAGCCCTCCCAGGCCATCACAACCGCCTGAACATACTTGCAGCCTTCGCAGCCTGTAGTGTAGTTGGTTTAAAACCGCAAAATTTGTTATCGGCGCTTAATACTTTTCAACCGTTGAAGCATCGCCTCGAACGAGTTGGAACTTATCGTGGGGTAACATATTACAACGACTCTATTGCAACTATTCCGGAAGCCACCATGTATGCAGTGCAAACTTTAGACCGGGTAGGAACTCTTCTGATAGGAGGATATGATCGGGGAATTGATTATAAACCATTCTCACACTTTCTGGCCAACAGCGGCATCCAATATCTTTTGTTCACGGGCGAAGCTGGCAAGCGAATTATGAATCTTGTTCAGGAAACAGGGAAGGCAACACCGGTACTTGAATTTTTCACAAATTTCGGCGATATGGTTCGCAGAGCTTGCGCTATTACTAATAAGGGAAGCGTTTGTTTACTCTCACCGGCAGCATCGAGCTACGACCAGTTCGTAAACTTTGAGCACAGGGGAAATCAGTTTAGATCTTTGATTCATGAATACTTAAAAGCCAATGTTGCGGAAGGGTGAATATATTTACATTTGTGGGCGATTGCTCAACACGATTAGCTTTTGGATGCATAGCTTTAGGTTCATTGTAGCGCGCTTTTTTTTGAATAATATATTTTTAACATACCACTTTGAAAATGAAAATTAGTTTATCTTTGTTCAATTAACAAAATTGTGGAAGCAATAAGCAATAAACGAACATAAAATTCACTACAGGCATGAAAAACAGAAGTTTACGTATCAGCTTGATCACAACACTTACGGTTGTTGCGCTTTTTCTGATTAGTGCAACAATTATTCAGAGGCCAGGTTCTGATTACTCAGCAGATGACACAGGTACTGTTTGCGCAACCGATCACTTTGCGAGTATGAGGGTTAACCAAAATACCGGAACCATCAATCCTACTGATGAGTTGCAGTCGCTCACTCCCCGCGTGAAATCGGGCAGCGCAATTCAGAATATGGAATGGTTGACTGCAGGTCCTGATAATTTTGGAGGCCGCACTCGTGCAATATTTGTTGACAGTCGCGGGCAAGGGGAACCAATTATTTATGCTGCTGGTGCTAGTGGAGGAATTCTTAAGACAACGAACAGGGGAATTTCATGGAGTTCTATTCCCGGAGCCAGCCAAATCAATAATGTAACCAGCATGGTTATGGCTAACGACGGGGTTATTTACATTGGAACCGGCGAGGCTTTTGATACCCACCGCTTCAATAATTTTCCCGGTTTTGCTGGTTCGGGTGTCTACAAGTCGAATGATGGAGTCGTTTTCACGCTCCTTCCATCAACCCAACCCACATTAAACGATACAACTCATACCTGGACTTACATAAACCGGGTAGCGGTTGATCCGGGTAATTCGCAGCGGGTTTTTGCTGCAACACACAAAGGACTATGGTACTCATCGAACGGTGGAGAAACGTGGCAAATTGCTCAAAGCCACGGAACTGAGCTCACAGGCATCGCTCACGATATTGAGATTGCCAATGGAGGTTTCACAGTGGCTGCTGTTGGTGCTGAGGCATTTTACTCAACCACCGGTACTCCCGATGGTTTTGATACGCTATCGTCAAGACTGAACCCCAACCTGCTACCTGAAGCTGATGTGGCACGAATAGAACTGGCCATTTCGCCCTCAAATCCCTCCTACCTTTATGCCAGTGTAGCACGTGCATTGCCAGCTACACTCGCCGGGCAATTTATGGGTGTGTATCAATCAAGAGACGCAGGAGCAACATGGCGCCTCATCGGACCAGGCGGCAGCACAAATTTTCAGATTTTCGGCACAGATAACGTGGGCACTTATGCACACACTCTTGTGGTAGATCCAACCAATTACAAAGTGATTTACCTCGGGGGCAAAAACCTTTGGAGAGGAGAAGAGGTGTCGGAAGTTGGATTCTTTGCATGGGGTAGCCCAATAATTAGTGGTATGTTTTTTAATGCAAATCATCATATCTACGTTCCATTTCCCGGAATCCAAAATGCTCTTCTGGCTGGTACCGACCGAGGCATCTTTTATGTTACACTTGAAGAAGGAAGCGGAACGGTTGCAAACCTGAACCGAATTTACAATACCCTTCAGTGCTACTCACTCGCTGTTGGAGGTGGCCTTGGGAGGCTTATTGGAACCCAGGGTAATGGTGTAGTTTTTATCAGTGGAAAAGGTAATACCGTTGATAGAGGGGAGCGAATTCTTACCGGATTTAATGGAGCAGCTGCCGCTATGTCGATAATCAATCATGACTTTCTTGTTTATGCCGGGCCCAGCGCCGCAACAGGAGCAATACCAATTTTCCGTAGCCCTGATTTTGGAATAACAGAAGCCACAACACCTTTTATCCCATGGGTTGACCCAACTGCAGTATCTCTTGTACCTATCTTCAATAATACTGGTGTTTTCTTAACCCCCCAACTTCACTGGGAAAGCTTCAACTTCGAACAGCACAGTCGCGATTCAGTAAACTTCATAGCTATTGATACTTCTTATCAAGCAGGCAACGAAGTATGGGTTCGCAGCGCATTAAGCCGCTATCCATTCCGCTACACGCTCCCAGAGGCAATGCAATCAGGCGATACTATCCGTGTTAAGGACCCCATTGCATCCCGGTTCTTCATGGCAGTAAGAGGTGGTGTATGGATGACAAAAGAAGCGATTAATTTCGTCGAACCTCCTGAATGGTTCAGGATCGCTATTTTACCCATATCTCCAGCTCCAGCCCCTATTCCTTCCAGCATCGCCATCTCATCCGATGGAAATACTCTTTGGGTAGGAGCAAGAAGAGGACAACTGTACAGAATAACAAACATCAATAATGCCTACAACTTCGCTACAGCCACTGCCGGCAACCCTGCCTGTGTGATAGTATCAGGTCTTGTAACTACTTTTACCGGCCGCTTTATAACAAGCATTTCCGTTGATCCTTCGAATCCAAACCATATCATCGTTACACTGGGTAATTACGGAAACGATGTTTATGTATACCGCAGTACGAATGCCATGGCTGCAACACCTGATTTTGTATCGGTACAAGGGAATCTGCCTCTAATGCCGATATATAGCTCGCTTATAGAAATGAATAACACTAACCTCGTGTTCCTTGGAACTGATCGCGGTGTTTTTGCTACCAACACAATAGCAAACCCAAATTGGCAACCCGTTGACGACGGAATGGGAATCGCTCCTGTTACCGTGCTCCTTCAACAAACACATAATAGGCCTACGATCGCTATTCCGATTGACGACTTTGGAAATTATGACACATATCCAGGTACCATAAATTATGGCAAAATCTATGCAGCCACATTCGGTAGAGGAACCTTCTTCTCCGATATGTATGTTGGTATTCCCTCGCTTCCCGACCAGGATAGAAAAGCAAAGGGCCATCTTCATATTTTCCCGAATCCAGCAAAAGAGATTGTTACTGCTCGTTTCGACCTGGCAAGAAGTGCGAAAACAGAGTTATCAGTGCTTGATCTGAGTGGAAGAGTTGTCAGAAATAGCAATCAGGTAATGTTAAATGCCGGAAGCCATCAACTTCCAATGGATATCAGTGGTTTAACCTCGGGCGTTTATATAATCCGCCTGCAGGCCGGAGATCAGGTGCTTACTAACAAGCTTATTGTCAGATAAAGGTACTTGAAATCAAAAAAACGCCTTTCGGTTTCGAAAGGCGTTTTTTTATGCAAAACTCCTGATGTTTAAGCCCAGATAAAGCATCAATTGGCTTGTTCGGTCTGAAACCTTTTGTATTCGCCGTAGGCTGGGCAAAATTGCTTTGATTTGCACGACACCCCTAATAAAATCAAAACCAGGAAACTTAAACCCAAAAGCAAACGAAGTGTTTTTCCAGCACAAATCCTGTATTCAAAGATTTTATTCATGATAATTCTCCTGCCTCTTGTTTGATATTTGTATTTTTATTCCACAAAATATAACTACCTAACCGGCTGTGTTATTGTATGGCCATTAATCCCCGATTAATTCGGGTTAATATTCAACGACAGAATGGAAAAATCAAGTCCTAAAATCGAGAAAAGCTGGCTCGAAGCGTTGCAACAGGAGTTCGATGCTCCATATTTTGTTAATCTGAAACGTTTTCTGCTCGAAGAAAAAAACAGGTACCGTATTTACCCGCAAGGCGGGAAAATCTTTGCTGCATTCGATCATACGCCATTCAACGCTGTAAAGGTTGTTATTTTAGGACAAGACCCTTATCATGGCGAGGGGCAGGCGCATGGACTGTGTTTTTCAGTACCCGGGGACGTTCCCCTCCCACCATCGCTTCAAAATATTTTCAAAGAAATCAAGAACGACCTGGGAATAGACATTCCGGTAAGCGGTAATTTAGAAAAATGGGCAAAGCAGGGTGTTTTGCTTCTTAATGCCACTCTTACCGTTCGTGCGGGATGCGCCGGGTCGCACCAGGGAAAAGGCTGGGAATTGTTTACCGACCAAGTGATCAGAATCATTAGCGAACGCAAAGAAAACGTTGTCTTCCTGCTTTGGGGAAATTATGCAATCGCCAAACGGTTGCTTATTAATCAATCGAAGCATCATGTACTTACAGCACCGCATCCATCACCACTGTCAGTTTCGAGAGGATTTTTTGGGTGCAGGCACTTCTCAAAAACTAACAACTTGCTCGCCACCACCGGACATGAACCCATTGACTGGAGCTTAAAATAATCAGGATATGCTCACCGAAGCCAGATATTACGAACCGGAGGCAGCAGAAAAAGTCCGCTGCAAATTATGTCCTCATGGGTGTTTGCTCATTGATGGCAGCGCAGGAAAATGCAAAATCCGGTACAATAGCAATGGTAAGCTTTACACTGCCACATATGGCATCATTTCAGCCTTACACTCCGATCCGGTCGAGAAAAAGCCGCTGTATCATTTTTTTCCTGGTAAAACTATTCTTTCTTTAGGTTCGTATGGCTGCAATCTGGCTTGTATATTTTGTCAAAACTGGCGCATATCCCAAAACGCTCACGGGTACAATGATTTTCAACGACGTATGCAAGTTGCTGAAATCGTTGAGCATGCCGCAAACGTGCCTGATAATATTGGAATCGCCTTTACATACAACGAGCCAATAATCAATATTGAGTATCTGCTTGATTTGGCAGCAGCAATTAAACAAGCCGGACTTCACACTGCCGTGATCTCAAATGGGTTTATCGAATCAGCGCCACTGCAGGATTTATTGCTACATATTGATGCTTTCAATATTGACCTCAAGGCATTTGATAACAAAAGCTACTTAAAGTTCACAGGTGCCTGTCTTGAGCCTGTGTTGCGAACACTTAAAATAATCCACAATAGCGGAAAACATCTGGAAATTACCCATCTGATCGTACCGGGAATGAACGATGATATAAAAGTGTTTGAACGCATGCTGGAGTGGATCGCAGGAGAACTCGGAAAAACAACTGTGCTGCATATTTCAAAATATTTTCCGTGTTATCAATACCATAAACCCCCGGCGGAGGATACTGCTATTCTGCGATTTCTTGAAACTGCAAAGCAATCACTACACTACTGCTATGGAGGAAATCTGACTTGTTACGATTTCAGTGATACAGTATGCCATGTGTGTGGTTCACTGCAAATTAAAAGAAAGGGATACATTACAGAAATTGGCAGAATAGGAACTACAGGGCGATGTTCGGAATGTAATCAGTTGATCATAAAACATACGTGTTAAATGAGCAGAAGAAAACCGGCCGTTGCAGGAACGTTTTACCCATCCAATCGCCAGAAACTCACTGAGCTTCTTGAGAAATTGGATCGGAATGTTCAGGAAGTTGATTTGCCTGAAAAAATCAACATCTTAGGGGGAATCGTACCCCATGCCGGATATTCTTACAGCGGCTCTGTTGCAATGTCCTTTTTTAAACTTTTATCCAAATACAATACTTCATTCGATACGCTTGTTATACTGCATCCTAACCATCACGGTTATGGAGCAGATATTGCAACTGACCCCAACGATGAATGGGAAACGCCATTAGGTGTTGTTTCGGTTGACAAGAGTTTCAGCGATGCACTGCAACTTGCACCATCACATGCAGCTCATGCCCACGAACATTCAGCCGAGGTGATGATACCTTTTATGCAATACACGTTGCCATTTAGTTTCAGCATAGTTGCAGTGGCAATGAAGCAGCAAGATCCTGAAACTGCACTGATTCTGACCAAAAAGCTTACCAACGCAATGCAAGTCACCGGAAAACGTGTGCTTGTGATCGCTTCCTGCGACTTCTCACACTATGTCAGGGTTGAGCAGGGCATAGCTCTCGACAACAAAGTGCTCCCACACATTATGTCGCTCGACTATGCTTCGGTTTACTCAACTGTAATGCGGCACAACATCAGCATGTGCGGATACGGACCCATAATGACTCTTACTGCTCTGTTCAAGGAGCTTCAGCCTCCGGCTAAAACACACCTTCTGGAACGTGGGCATTCGGGTTTGATAAACCGTTCGGATCGGGTAGTTCATTATATTTCGATGCTATATTACCAGGACTCTGACCAATGAAACAACCGTCGCACCAATTTTGTGAGGCAGCAGGTGATTATCTTTACATGCTTGACCGCGGTTATCCTCAAAAAGCAATACTCAAAATTATCGGCGACAGGTATTCCTTGAGCGGCGTTGAACGCAGCATGCTTTACAGAGGAATCTCTGCTTGTGCAAATGCGGCAAACCGTCGGAAAAAGATTTCAGTTGCCAGCGTTCTACCAGGTTCTCATCTCCACATCGACGCCTGCAATGTATTGATAACAATCGGAAGCTATCTGAACGGAAGTGTTGTGTTTATCAGCAACGACAGCATGCTTCGCGATGCTTCGGAAATACACGGTAAGGTGTTCAGAAGCGAATTGGTTTTAAAATCTCTCGAAATGATAGTGTCGTTTTGCGCTGACAACAAACCAAAATCAGTAAATTTCTATATTGACAGTCCTGTGAGTTATAGTGGAATGGTTGCCTCAACAATACGGCAATTGCTCGACCGGAATTTGCTTAGCGGTTCTGCAGAAACCGTCCATTCGCCCGACTTTATCCTCAAAAACATTGTGAATGGAATTATCGCATCTTCAGATACGATCATTATGGACCACACAACCTGCAAGATTGTTGATTTACCCTATCACATTCTTAAAGAGCGTTTTAATCCTCCATTCCCCGACCTTGGCATTTTTGTGCGATAAAATTTCCGATATCCAGATTTCCTTTTGCGATGTTTTGTGATATATTTGCATCATCGTTCTCAAAATAGGGGTGCCCTAATATAACGGGCTGAGATCAAACCCATTGAACCTGATCCGGGTAATACCGGCGTAGGGAAATGGTAAACTTTAGCATGGGCGGCAGCGAGCCTCTATGCGGCTGCCTTAAAGTTTAACCAAAATTTTACAGACATGAAAAATCTTTTATTGACCTTTAGCATGGTGCTTTATGCGCTATTGGCATGGTCGCAGTATTCAGTTACCGGTCGTGTAACCGACCGCGAAACCGGTGAGGCTCTGAACGGAGCGCACATCATTTTCGAAAACACTATGCTGGCAACTGTTTCGCGCAGCGATGGATTATTCGCCTTACTTAACCTCAAACCTAAAACCTACCAGCTTAAAATAAGCTACATCGGTTATGAGACGATTGTAAAAGAGGTTCAGGTGAGCAAAAACATCAGTTTAAACCTTGCTCTTACACCGAGGGCAATCATGCACGACGAATTTGTAATAACGGCGGTAAGAGCAGGCCACGATGCTCCGTTCAGTTTCTCATCCTTAGACAGAAACAGGATAGAAGAAATAAATACCGGACGCGATATTCCCTTTTTACTCGAAAGCCTTCCTTCAGTGGTAAGCACTTCCGATGCCGGTACAGGGATCGGCTATACCTATTTTCGTATTCGTGGAACCGATATGAACCGTATTAATATCATGATCAATGGCATTCCACTCAATGATGCCGAATCGCATGGCGTATGGTGGGTGAATTTGCCTGATTTTGCCTCCTCGGTCGAAAATCTACAGGTGCAGCGTGGTGTTGGAACCTCCGGGCACGGAGCTGGCGCTTTCGGGGCAACCATAAACCTGCAAACAGGCGGTCACGAACCCGAACCATATGCCCGGTTCCGGCATGGTTTCGGTAGCTTTAACACTCTCCGCAACACAATCTCATTTGGATCAGGTACTCTTGGTAATAATTTTCATTTAGACGGACGCCTTTCGTTGATTACGAGCGATGGCTTTATTGACCGCGCAAGCGCCGACCTGCGATCCTTTAACCTGTCGGGAAGCTGGCATGGACGCAATACCGTTGTCAGAGCCAACGTCTTTTCTGGCAGGGAAGTTACATATCAGGCATGGAATGGAATCCCATCGGAAATATTGGCCGTAAACCGCACATATAATGGCATGGGAAGATTTTTCCTGCCTGATGGCGAAGAGCGATTCTATGAAAACGAAACCGATAATTATCAGCAAGATCACTATCAACTCTTTCTGACCCACCAGATCAACCGCCAAACCCACCTGAATGTTGCTTTTCATTACACCAGAGGTCTTGGATATTTCGAACAGTTTAAGGTAGATCACCCGTTCGTGAATTACGGTCTCGAACCTATCAAACTATCTGGTAATTATCTTGTTCTCGCAGGCGATACCCTTCACTTTGCAAATAATCAAATTGATAATACCGACCTCATCCGGAGAAAATACCTTGATAACCATTTTTATGGATTAACATGGTCGCTGAACAGAGACTGGCAAAATGTAAAGGTAACCGCTGGAGGTTCAGCCAACCGCTACGACGGCGATCATTACGGAACCATCATCTGGTCGAAATTTGGAGGTATTCACGCTTTGAACCACCGGTGGTACGACAATAACGGACTAAAAGACGACATGAATGTGTTCACAAAAGTTTCGTGGCAACCTGCATCAGACTGGACAATATTTGGTGATTTGCAGTTCCGGCGGATAAATTATCGTATTAAGGGCATTGACGATGATCTGCGAGATATTTCTCAGGAACATGTCTACAATTTTCTGAATCCAAAGGCAGGGATTCAATATCAACCAAATAACCACCATCGTTTCTACCTCTCCTATGCTAAGGGGCAGCGCGAGCCAAGCCGGTCGAATCTTACCGATGCCAATCCGGCGGGACAGCTCCCCAGAAGTGAAGTTCTGCATAACATGGAAGGTGGTTATCAGTTTCGCTCGACAAACTTTAGTTTTTTCGGCAATCTTTATTTTATGTATTATATTGACCAACTTGTACTTACGGGTCAAATAAACGATGTAGGCGCTCCGATAATGACCAATGTACCTGAAAGCTACCGGGCAGGGATTGAGTTAGAGATGTCAGTTATGCCACACCCGCGCTGGCTCATTGCAGGCAACGCTACTCTAAGCCGGAATGTCATAACCGATTTCACCGAATTCGTTGACAACTGGGACGAATGGCCAACCCAGATCGAAAATCCCATCGGAAACACAACCATATCATTCTCACCATGGTTGATTGCAAACGGACGTTTGCAGTTCCAACCAACAGAGCAAATTTCTCTTTCACTAAGTTCCAAATATGTATCGAAACAATATATTGACAACACTGCCAGCAACGATCGTAAACTTGACCCTTACATGGTAAGTGACTTGAATCTGGAGTGGGAACTGAACCTTCCCTGGACAAAACAGGCCGGATTACAGCTTACCATCCATAACCTGTTCGACGTTGAATACGAGTCGAATGCATGGGTTTATCGCTATATTCTTGATAATCAATACAAAGCAATGGATGGGTTTTTTCCACAGGCAGGGATTCACTTTATGGCGGGTATCAATTTAGGCTTCTGACAGAAGGGTCTGATTCGTTTTGTACTTTTGCAATCCTGCCGCACTTTTGCCGGCAAGAGATAAATTGAAGTATGTCGGTTACGCCAGTTATCAAAAACAAGAAAGCATCGTTCGAGTATCACTTTCTAGATGAGTTTGAGGCTGGTATTGTTCTTGCCGGAACCGAAGTAAAGTCGTTGCGTGATGGTCAGGCGAGCATCAATGAAGCGTATTGTGTTATCAGAAACGGAGAACTCTACATTCTTAATATGCACATTGCCGGCTACAAGCTTGGAACCTGCAATAATCACGAACCAAGGCGCGAACGGAAGTTACTGCTGAAGCGGCGGGAAATAAGAAAGATAACAGTTAGCATCAGCGAAAAAGGGCTGACGGTTGTCCCTACGCGTTTGTTTTTTAACGATAAAGGGCTTGTTAAACTAAAGATAGCTATTGCAAAAGGCAAAAAACTCTACGATAAACGCGAAACTCTTAAACTAAAAGATCAGAACCGCGACTTCAGCCGCAGAGAACATACCTCCGACTGAATGAACCCGTAATATGAACGATCAAATTTTTAAATCATTTGTGGTTTCTGAGCAACCACAAGGTGTTTTCAAACATGGAGTTGTGTGGCGAAAACATTCCGACTTGCCTGTAAATGAGGTTTACGTTAAACCCGAATTAATCAATAGAAAGTCCGTTAGGGCAAAACTATTGATTCCATGAGGGTAACCCCGATTTAGCATTATCAAATGGTTAATCGGATAAAGATCAGATAGCGGAAATTGTCGTAAAGAAAAGATAAAAGCCAAGTGGGTTGAAACTAAAGTTGTTATTCTTCGCTAGTTTTACTATCTTTGAGCCAACCCGTTAATAAAAAAACGACCAGAGCTTATACATACCATCAAACAGGAGGTACTATGAAAACATCAACGCTACTTTTAGTTATGCTTCTAATGGGCACCTTTTTATACGGGCAGGGCAAATCGCCGAAATTCAAACAAGACGAGGTAAAAATCCTCAGTGTGCTTGAGAAGTATATTATTGCCAACGAAACTCAAAACATTGATCTTATCGAAGAGATCTGGGCCATTGATGAACCAATTCTGGCTTTCGGAACTGAAGTTGGTGAAAAAATTGAAGGTTGGGAGGAATTAAGGAGTGTCTATCTCCGCCAATTCAACAACTTTTCGGAAACCTACATTTCGGCAAGAGATCAGAAGATCAATATCAACGACACAGGAAACTCGGCATGGTTTTCTCAAATCCTCAACTACAACTTTACACTTGAAGGCATATCGCGCAAATATGAAGGGATTCGTTTTACCGGTGTGTTGATCAAGAAAGGCGAACAATGGAGATTGGTTCAGATCCATCTGTCGCTGCCATATGATATGTAAGGTGTGAGTAGAGAAGCTTGGTGCTTATGTGCGCTTATTTCTTTTTTCTGTCTGGCAACTTTGTTTTATTTTGATTCCAACCGGTTTTAGTGCTTGGTTTTGTTTTGTTTCGATCAGTTGCAGGCTTATCGGTTTCGGATAGTTTATGTGAGGTTTCTTCTGGCAAACACTCATTTTCAATTCTGACAATAACATCCGACAGCACATTCATATAATTGATATATGCCTCATAAGGTGAGGAGTATGGATTTACATACTTGTGCGTTTCTCCGTCGGAAAACCATTTTGTACACATGTAGTAAAAATGGTCGCTCGACTGCAAATAGTTCCAATCGCGGAGCAAGTCGGGGTTTTTACAGAATTTTACTTTTGGTTCAATAGAGCATAGAGTTTCAAAGGCATCATCCTGAAGGTCGTTACCAATCCAGGCCGTGAGATCGCGTTCGGTATCTGCCCATGAGATCGGGTATGGAACATGAATGGCCGATTTGGGTCTCAGTTTGATTGCCAGGTTGCCGGGAGTAGAAAAAGTAAAATTTGAATGTGTCAGAATATTTCCAGGTAATGCTTCAATGAAATCAAATATTCCGGTATCGGCTGACTGGTATTCGCCAATAGCATCATAATCCATGAAGAGGTTCACAACTTCATGTTTGGGATTGATTGCGTTGAGCCAACCGGTGAATTTTTCGGCAGTAAGCGGCCATTCCGACCATCCGCGGTTGCTGAACCGAAATGCAATATCGTCGCTGAGTTGAAAGTTGCGCAACAAAAGTTTGAGTTTGGGGTTGAGGGCATTACAATAGACAAAATCGGGACTTTTCCAACCGAGCACATGTTTTGCTCCTTCCGTCAACATGATGTCGAATCCCATCTCGGCCACCATTTCGCCGATAGCATCGCTATAAATAAGCTCTGTGTTTCGGAAGGCAACCGGTTCTACACCAAACAGTTTTGCAATCTTTTCGCGGTGAAGAGAAACCTGCCGTTTAAACTCTTCGGGAGCTTTCAGTGAAAGCAAACTATGTGAATAAGTTTCGGCAATAAACTCCACTGATCCTGATTTTGCAAGAGCTTGAAAGCTCTCAATTACTTCGGGCACATACATTTCCATCTGTTCAAGCGTTGTACCGGAGATGGAGAAGCTAACCTTAAACTCAGGATATTTCGAAATAAGTTCAAGGAACATTTTATTGGCAGGCAGATAACAATTTGAAGCTACGCGCCGGATAATGCTCCGGTTGAGGAAATCGTCGTAGTAGTAATGGTTATCGCCAATATCGAAAAAGCGATATGTCCTGAGCCTGAATGGCTGATGTATGTGAAAATAGATACAAACCGACCGCATATCCTTAAGTTTATTAGTTTACAGTAGTGTAATTCGTTATTGCTTGCTTATATACCTCAACAACTTTTATAGCAGCGTTTTCCCATTTCAGATTATCAACTTCGGCTTGGCCGTGATTGGCAAACATTTGCTGTAATCCTTTGTAGTGGGTCAAACCCCAGATATTATCGGCGAGTGCGTCAATATCCCAAAAATCAACTTTTAGCGCATGAACGAGTATTTCGGATACTCCCGATTGTTTTGATATAACCACGGGCACACTGGAGCGAATAGCCTCTAAAGGTGCAATTCCGAAGGGTTCGGAAACCGAGGGCATCACATACACATCGCTCATTGCAAACATGATATCCACACTTTCGCCTCTCAGGAAGCCTGTAAAATGAAATTTGCGCCCCATGCGAAGTCGTGCAACCCGGCGTATCATTTTATCAAGCATGTCGCCTGAACCGGCCATAACAAACCGGATATTGGGATCGCGTTGCATCACTTTATGGGCTGCTTCAACAAAATATTCCGGACCTTTCTGAAATGTGATTCTCCCCAGAAAAGTAACAATTTTATCCTTTACGGAAGCATGCACATTACCGGCAGAGCGGTTTTGAACCGGTTCAACCGCATTGTATACGGTTATCACCTTTGCCGGGTCAATACCATAGCGTTCGATTACAATGTTTCTTGTCAAATTACTTACAGTAATCACACAATCAGCTTGCTGCATTCCGTACTGTTCTATTGCAAAAACCTCAGTATTAACGTTTTCGCCCGACCGGTCGTATTCCGTAGCATGCATATGAACTACAAGGGGTTTGCCGCTGATGTTGCGTGCAGCCACTCCTGCATGATAAGTGAGCCAGTCGTGAGCATGTATTACATCAAACTGGTTGTTGGCTGCTACCACCGAGGCAACAAGTGCATACCTCGACACCTCCTCCATCAGATTGATGCCGTATTTTCCTGAAAACTTAAACTTTGCTTTTAACTGTGTGTTGCCTGTTTCATTTTGAGAACCATTTGATTGCTTCGCAATCCGTTCAAACTCTTCGGGTCCGACATAAGGAATAAGATTTGACCCAATTTCCAGATATGTTATTCTATCCCAGAATTGCTGCACGGCTTTGTCTGTGACATCTACCGTTATATCGCTTGCATTTACAAGGCGTACGGCCGATTGGTCTTCGTCGCCGTATGCCTTTGGTACCACAAATAAAACATCAATGCTATTCTTTGCCAGGCCACGTGTCAAACCGTAGCAGGCTGTTCCAAGTCCTCCGGCGATATGTGGAGGAAATTCCCATCCAAACATCAGAACTCGCATACATTTATCCAATTAAGTTTTTTTCAGCTTCTGCTCAGAAATGAGAAAATGAATCCTGATTACTTCGGCTACACTCCAGGCCATTGAGATAGCTCCCCCTGGTTTATGAGGCGGATCGCCATCGTATAATTCAGATATTGAGCCTATTGCATGATCAATCATCGTTTTTTCGAACCCAAAATATAGCTTTTCAATTAAACTAATGGTCGCATTTCCATATAGCCTGAGCATTCCTTCGGCAAAATGTCCTAACAGCCAGGGCCACGAAGTTCCCATGTAAGCTGCTGTATCACGTGTTTGTTGGTCGCCGGAATAAATACTGCGGTAGCGGGAGTCTTTTGGAGAGAGTGTTCTAAGCCCAAATGGCGTTAGCAGTTCCGACCGCACTACATCAAGTACCGATTTGCGCATATTCTCATCAATGGGGCTGAAAGGCATAGATGTAGCTATCACCATGTTGGGTCTCACACTCAAATCCTGTTCACCGTTAGCAACGCAATCGGCAAGATATTTTTTTGCCGGATTCCAAAATGTTGTTACAAAATTATCAGGTATCTGATTTGAAACCTTCTGCCATTTTTCAACAAACGCAATATCTCCGGCATCGGTGGCACACTCGAGAGCAAATTTCAATGCATTGTACCAGAGCGAATTTATTTCAACGGCCAGACCAATTCTTGGAGTTACGGGCTGCCCATCAACAGTAGCATCCATCCAGGTTACCGCTCTTTGGTTGGCTAAGCCTGAATGTATCAGTCCGTTTTCGAGCATCCTGATGCCGAAGCCAGCCTCGCCTGAAGCAAAGCCTTCGATTATGTTTTTCATAACCGTTGAGTATGTTTTCCATATCAAGACTGGGGAGGCATGATACCGTGCATATTGCTGCAATGCCCAGAAAAACCAGAGTGGAGCGTCGGCTGAATTGTAGAGTGCTCTGTCGCCTTTTCCTACGTTGGGGAAAAGCGGCCCTCTCATCTCGGAAATCATGGTAGCAACAGTGTCGGTGAAAACCTTTTTATTGCCTGTGGCCAACATTATTCCTGGCAGCGATATAAAAGTGTCGCGTCCCCTGCGGCCATACCATGGAAAACCAGCAAAAATCTCAGTTTTCTTGTCGCGCCTGACCACAAATTGTTGGGCAGAGTTCACAAGGCAAGAAAAATAACTGTCACGCGGGGTTCGGAACCGTACTTCATTAATAAAAGTCCTTGAAAGTTTTGACGGAATTATTGATGTTGTTCCGGCCGAAAAACAAATGCTCTCCCCTTTTCGGATAGTTGCTTCGAAGAATCCCGGAATAAAAAGGTCCTCATGGCACTCGTATCCTCGCATCTTTTCCCTGATATACTCAAAATTAAAATGCCAGCCGGGAGCATGAGTGTATTGTATCTGTTTGGAAAACTGCATGTATAATGGTGTATAACCTGGATACATTCGAACAGCGATGCCGTTTAAAACGGGACTGTAACCTGTGTCAACATCAAGGTTTGCTTTACTTAGGTTGTGCATGTTCCTGAAAGCAAGCAAAGGTTTAAACCTTAGCCGTGTTGGAGAATGAGCTTCAAGAAGAGTGTATTTGATAATGATACGGTCGGCGTTTCGGGCAAGAAGCATTTCCCTTACTAAAACCACGCCTCCTACTCTGTAAATGAGCTTTGGGATTGGATCGGTATAGAAACTTATGGCATAACGATGGCCCTTAGGGTTGAATTTCTCGCCAGCAAATTTGTGAACAGCAAGATTGAACTCTGTTTCGTGTTGAATAACCGTTTCGTCGAAGGATGATAACAAAACGTGATTGTCGTCGTCGAGATTCGGTTGAGGAGTAACCAACAATCCATGATACTTTCGCGTGTTACAATTCAGGATTGTTGAACTTGCATAGGACCCGGCGCGGTTCGCACGTATTAACTCTTTGGGTAAGGTGTACTCAAGATTAATCAGTTGCGTGTTGTCGAAACGGATGTAACTCATAAAACCATTTTGTAAAATTGTTCTGCTTATGAAAAAAAACAAATATACTGAATTTCATATAAACCCAGATTCAGCATTCGACAATGCTTACCCCGAATAAGTGTTTGTAATCAGCGCAATAAGAATTGCGCTGTACAAACACTAGCTCGGGGTTACCCTCATGGAATCAATAGTTCAGCCCCAACTGACTTTCTGTTGATTAATCCGGATTGGTATAGAGATTCCTTTTGCTATTTTTTCGTTACTGCAATAAATGAGCAGCGATTGCGTATTATCTTCGCATCTGATTGACAGTAAAAAAGATGAAAAATCTTCACATACAGCGGTTTATATTCAACCTTCTCATTATCATACCAATAATTGCGCTTCTTGGTTCATGCCAATTCGACGAACCATATGCAACCGGCCCCGATAAACGGCTCACCTTTTCGAACGATACTATTGTTTTCGATACTGTTTTTACAACTATCGGAACTGCTACCCGCCACCTGATGGTATATAATCCCCACCCGAGGCCCTTGCTGATATCTACGATCCGGCTCGCAGGCGGTACAAACTCTCCTTTCCGGCTTAACATTAACGGACAGGCTACTTTGCATGCAACCGATGTCAGAATTGCCGCCAACGACAGCATGTTTATATTTATCCGCGCAACGATTGATCCAAGCGATCAAACCGGGCCTATGATAGAAACCGACTCAATAGTTTTTATTACCAACAATAACCACCAGGACGTAAATCTGGTTGCCTGGGGCGAAGACGCACATTTCTACAACAATGCCATCATTGTAAGCGATTACGTTTTCCTCAACGACAAGCCTCATGTAATTTATGGTTTTCTGGCTGTTGACTCATTGTTTACTCTCACCATACATCCTGGAACCCGGTTGTATTTTCATCGCAACTCATTTTTACTTGTTTACCGCGATGCAACATTAGAGGTGCTGGGAACTGCCGACCAACCTGTTATTTTTCAGGGCAACCGTACAGAACCTTATTATCGGGATTTACCAGGGCAATGGGGACATCCAATCATTGGAGCCTGCCTTTATTTTTTTCCCGGAAGTGTCAACAATGTGATTAATCACGCAATAATAAAAAATGGAATTGTTGGTATTAAATGCGACACCCTTGGCAATTCACAAAATCCAACTTTACGCATTTTTAACACAGAAATCAGAAACATGTCGGGCATAGGTTTGCTGGCCCGTGGTACCTGGATTGAAGGAGGAAATGTTGTTATTGCCAACAGCGGAGCGCACGCCATGGCTATCCTCTACGGGGGTGAATATGACTTTCGGCATCTTACAATTGGCAACTTCTGGAACCGTTCACCCCGACGAACGCCTTCACTATTGGTTAACAATTATTACTATCACGAGGAAGCGGTGATTGCCAGGCCACTAACCAGAGCTTTCTTCGGTAATTCTGTTATCTACGGCAACCTGCAGGAAGAATTACAATTGGATAGATCGGAACTCGCACAATTCTCGTTCGAATTCTCATATTGCCTGATTCGGAGCGATACTCTCACATCACACAGTATCGGTTTCAACAATTGCATTTTTACCAGTGATTCAATATTCCGCGATCCCGATGTGCATCAGCTTGAGCCCGACAGCCTTTCACTATTGATTGATGCCGGAAGCCGGGTTATTACCGAACAGTCGTTGTTTGACCTTCGCAGCGACATCAGAGGCAATTCCCGTATGCTTGATGCAGCGCCTGATATAGGGGCTATTGAAGCATTACCTGAAGAATAGAACCTGCCTGCCGAAAACAGTCAACTTTTTTGATGTTCGATTGTTAGTATTCAAAGTCATCCAATGCAACAACCTGATGAAACGGCCACTTTTCATGTTGCAGGTATGTCGTGCGCAACCTGCGCAGCCAATATTGAAAACCGGATAAGCAAAGTCAAAGGAATTAAAAGAGTATCTGTTGTGTTTGCCAACAACAACATGACAGTGAAATACGCTCCTGACTTGATTACTCCTTCGGTGTTGCAAAGCGAGGTTCGCTCCATCGGATACGATATTATCATCAGTCAGCCTGACACCAATGCCGCTACAACCATAGAGTTCGAAAAGCAAAGGATCATACTTTTGAAAAGAAAGTTGGTCTTTTCAATTGCTTTCACATTACCGGTTTTCGTTATATCCATGGTATGGCATCATGGGCCGCAGTGGCTTAATTTCTTGCTGCTGTTTTTAACAGTTCCGGTAATGGTTTATCCTGGTGCGGAGTTTTTTGCAACAGCCCGCAAACAGTTGCTTCGCCGTTCGCCTGGAATGGACAGTTTGATAGCGCTCGGAACGGGTGCAGCTTTTTTGTTCAGCCTTTTAAACACTGTTTTTCCTGGTATTCTATACGGGCATGGCCTCACACCTTATATGTATTATGAAACTGCCGCAGTAATTATCACTTTTGTACTGATGGGCCGTTACATCGAAGAACGTGCTAGATCGGGAGCTTCGGCGGCAGTAAAAAAACTAATCGGACTGCAACCCGATACCGTAACGGTAGTAGAGGGAAACAGACATATTTCAACCCCTCTGCATACACTCAGAGAGGGTGCTATCGTACTTATACGACCCGGAGAACGTGTTGCGGCTGATGGAGAAGTTGTTGATGGAACTTCGCGGGTTGATGAGAGCATGATCTCTGGCGAACCGATGCCTGTGGCCAAAAAGGGTGGAGCAAAGGTGTTTGCCGGAACACAAAATCTTCAGGGTGCCCTCCTGATAAAAGTTACATCGGCAGGCAGCGCCACTTTGCTGGCTAAAATTATCAGGCTTGTCGAAAACGCCCAGGCTTCAAAGCCTCCGATACAGCGTCTTGTTGACCGGATTTCGTTGATTTTTGTACCTGTTGTTGTTGTAATTGCTGTAATTACGTTTGTTGTATGGGCAATTTTTGGACCCGAACCTGCCCTGCTGCACGCTTTCGTTACTGCAGTAAGCGTTCTTGTAATCGCCTGCCCGTGCGCACTCGGGCTGGCAACACCCGCTGCAATTGTCGCAGGCGTGGGTAGAGGGGCAAATCTTGGAATCTTACTGAGAGATATTGACTCGCTTGAGAAAGCAAGCAAAATAACAACAATTGTGCTGGATAAAACTGGCACGCTTACAATAGGAAAGCCTGTTGTAACCAATGTATGGTTAAATCCACATTACGACCCTGATACTATAAAAACCGCCCTGTTTTCGCTTGAGTCCATGTCGGATCATCCTGTTGCACAAGCTATCGTTAATTATTGTGAAGAAAAAGGAGTTTCGTTGATTTCTGCCAGGGAGATCACAAACCTTCCCGGCGAGGGGATTACAGGCATAATAGATGGCAAACGATATTACGCCGGCAACAAAAATCTCATCGAAAAGCTGCGGATCCAGATTACGGATGATCTCAATCTTATGATAAATGAGTGGTTAACCATGTCGAGGTCGCTTGTATGGTTCTCATCTGACAAAGAACTGTTAGCTATCATCGGAATAAACGATCCCCTTAAAGCCGATGCTCCGCACGCCATAAAAGCGCTTTCGAAAAAAGGAATTGAACTGATGTTGCTCAGTGGCGACGGAGAAGCTCCTGTTAAATCAGTTGCTTCTCAACTTGGAATTTCATCCTACATTGCCAATGTTCTCCCGCATGAAAAGCATATTGTAGTTGAGCAGTTACAAAAGTCGGGAAAAGTGGTGGCCTTTGCCGGCGATGGCATCAATGATGCAGCCGCGCTTGCTCAAGCTGATGTAGGAATATCAATGGCCTCAGGATCAGATATTGCTATCGAAAGCGCAGGGATCACACTTATGAACAATAATCCGTTGAGTATTGCCGATGCAATTTCTCTGTCGCGAAAAACGATAAGAATTGTTCGCCAGAACCTCTTCTGGGCATTTATTTACAACATTTTAGCCATTCCTATTGCAGCAGGAGTTATGTTTCCGGTTGCCGGATTTTTACTTGATCCTATGATTGCAGGTGTCGCAATGGTTATCAGTTCGGTAACTGTCGTAACTAACAGTATGCGACTGCGGTGGTATAAACCCGAATTAATCAATAGAAAGCCCGTTAGGGCTGAACTATAGTTCCTATAAGGGTAACCCCGAGCTAGTGTTTGTTCAGCGCAAATTTTATTGCGCTGATTACAAACACTTATTCGGGGTAAGCATTGTCAAATGCTTAATCTGGGATAGAGCATCGAAACGGTGAATTGTTAGTATGGCTGCACCAGAATGCTTCCGGACTAATCCCGGTAAACACTGGTGAATCCATTATTATTTGCTGGCTGGAAACATCATTATAAAAATCAAACTCTGACTTTCCGGATTGAAATGACGCTGTATTGCCGATTGAACGAGTTGAACCCCTTTGTTGGTCTTAATCAACAACGAACCGTTCCAAACGTTGTTTCTTACAACCAATGGAAGCAGGTTCTTTTTGAGTTTCATCAATTCTTCCTTGTCGAAAAAAGAACTGAGATTGTGGTTGTTGGTTTCCGAAACTGAAATACCTAACAGGTTACGTGCTACGGCGTTTGCAGCTAAGATTTTGAGTCTGGATTTGAATAAGATCACTCCATTCTCCCAGTGTTCAAATGTTTGGATTATATGAGGATTGCCCTGTTTAACCCTTTCTGTGTCTGTTATGTCTTCAACAAGTGAGGCCACAGCCACCAGTTCACCCTGGTCGTTTAGCAAGGGAGTGTTGTGCCAACTACATACAATTACATCTCCTTCTCTGTTAAGGTTGTCATTAATCATGGCAACCGGCTTGCATCCTTCAACAATCTGGCTCCAAATTTTATCAATATCATCATGCAATTCGGGGGGAATAATCTTGTAAAAAATCTTTTCGCTGATAGCTTGCATTTTTAAGTAGCCAAAGATTCGTTCGGCCGACTGATTCCATTCAATAACCTCCTTGTTAATGTCCCACTCGATGTATCCCAACTGAGTATTCCTAAGATGATGCCTGTGTTTGTTTTGCATTTGCCGGAGGCTTTCATCCTCTAACGTTGATTCCGTAACATCCCTTAAAATCCCGCGATATCCTATAAAAACTCCATCATAATTTTGCACAGGCACGCCGCTTGATTCAAGTTTCACCTTTTTCCCGTTGCGATGTATAATCGTAAAAGATACTTTCTGGAAAGGAACACGTGCATCGCGAAAATTTAAAAAGGTTGATACAACACGCTCCTTTTCTGCCGGGTCAAGAAAATCAGAATAGACCTGACCTATGACCTCTTCAGGTTTATAGCCAATAATTTTCTCCACCATCGGGTTCGAATAGGTGAAACGGTCAGTAGGATCAACTTCCCATATCCAATCGGATGTGTTTTCAACTAAAGCCATGAATTGTTTGCGGCTCTCATGCAAGGCATGCTCTGCAAGTTTGCGTTGATGAATATTTCTTGTGACCCCATGAAAGCCTGAAATTGCTCCCGTTTCGTCGAAAAGTAAAATAAAACTAACCTCTCCCCACATTTCCGTGCCATTTTTACATCGGTGCAGCATTTCGAAAACCACTGCCTCATCTTTTCTGAATTCTCCTTTTTGCAACTTTGCAAGAGTATCACTAACTATTTGCTTAACCTTCAAATTAGACTCTGCTGGAAGGCGTTCTTCGATCGAAAGCTTTAAATACTCTTCTGGAGTATAACCAAGATGTTTTTCGACCGATGGACTCATGTAAGTTGTTTTCATGGTTTTATCCATTGTCCAGATAACATCGTGACTATTTGTTGCTATTAACCTATACTTGGCCTCGGCCCTCTCAAGGTTGGCCGTTCTTTCCGAAACCATGAGTTCGAGGTGGTGGCGGTGCTTAGCTAATTCCTGAAAACTCATTCTTCTTTGAACTGCGGCTGCAATCAAACCTGCCACAATCATCAGTATGTCAATAGTTTCAGAATCAATGTCAATTTTGTTGCGAATCGCTTCAAATCCCAAAAAACCAATAATGTTAGCCCTGGAACACATTGGAATAAACATTAACGATTGAATAGATTGTGCCTGAAGAATTTCTTTCTCTGGCTGAGCTTCTTTTTCCAATATGCTAACATCAGGAACATGTACCGGTAAATTCTGCTTCAACTGCCCGATGTAACAGGAATATTGTTCCGCTGACACATGTTGCAGGGTGTTAATCCTTGATTCAATACCATCGTTGCACCATTCATGCGTATTGCTGAAATACTGGGTGTTATCGCTGAATAGAAACACACACGACCGATCGGCTTGTATCAAACGTCCTAACTCTTCAAGCGCCGATATAATTTTAGCATCAAGCTCGATGTCGTCAGTAACAAAAAACGACAGAGAAAGCCGTGTGGCCAAAATTCTGAAATTATCCAGAAAAGCAATTCTTTTGCGCGATTTCGCTATCTCTGTGACCTCAACCACAAAACCTTCATACCATAGAATCTTATTGCCGTTATCATAGTGGGCAATCGCAAACTCGTCTACTTCAAGTTTAGAGCCATCACGTTTCCGGATTATAGCATTCCTGGTGCGTACCTCCCCTTTCTGTTCTATCTCCCGAATGAAACTATCCCTGCCATCGGGGTCATAATATGTAGATGATAGAGAAATCTCGTTGAGCTTATCAGCCTCCGCATATCCAATCATTTTCAAAAAGATCCGGTTTGCTGAAAGAAGTTTGCCTTCGCGTGTGGAACGATAGAAACCTACTGACAATTTTTCGAACAATTCGTGATATTTCTGCAATTCATCTGAAATAATTCCACCTTGATTTAAATCAGCCACCTTCGCTTTTGAGTCCAATTTTCCGTTATCAGTCATAATATTGAATTTACATGTGAAGTATAATGAATTCCGTTCGGCGATTCAAAGCTCTTCCTTCGGGCGTATCATTTGACGCAACCGGAATTGTGTCGCCTTTGCCTGCATATTCAATCCTTTCAGGCAATATACCCTTATTCACCAGAAAATTGCGAACCGATTGCGCACGTTTATCCGATAGGGTTAGGTTATATGCAGGAGTTCCGGTATTATCGGTATGACCTTCGATTAAAACCCTGATCGAAGGGTTCTCAATTAGTAATTGCTTTAAACGGTGCAGTTCCGGCAGCGAAACATTTAATATTTCATAACTATCGTGGTCGAAAAAAACATTATGAAGCGTTATACCCTCGCCAGGCGAAATAGGTTTCAGACGGATTTCGAGCAGTAAAGGATCAATCCATGATCTCACAGTGTCGAGTGCAAAATGACGGGAGTAGAACAGATAGCCCAATTTGTTGACGCTCATGGCATAGTTGTGTCCTGTGGGGAGTACGGTCAGAAATTCTCCTGTTTCAGAATCGCTTTGCGATCGCACTACCTCACGCCCGGAAACAAGATCAGTTAGTACTAAATCGGCTTCGAGCGGTTTTGAGTTCGTGTGATCCACTACATTTCCTCTGATGAATGTTACAGGCATTGGCCGTATTTCGTTGTACATAGTAAACGAATAGATGTCGTAGCCTCCCTGGCCACCTGGGATGTTGCTGCTTATATATCCGGTTTGCCCTTTTGCATCTACAACCAAACCAATTTCATCGGCCAGGGTATTAATCGGATAGCCTAAGTTCTGCGGTTCCGACCATCCTGTTTCACTGATCCACCGCGAAATGAACAGGTCAGCTCCGCCGAGGCCCGGATGGCCGTACGAGGAGAAATAGAGCGATTTCCCATCGGGATGGATGTAAGGTGTCAGTTCATCTGCAGGAGTATTGATTACCGGCCCTGCGTTAACTACAGGCGACCAGAAACCGTTGGCTTGAAGCTGCGTTATCCAGATGTCGCTTCCGCCATATCCTCCCGCACGGGTACTGACAAAAAACAGCGTGCGACCGTCGGATGAGAATGATGGCTGTGAATCCCATCTCACGCTGTTAACAACCGGGCCTAAATTTCGTGGTTCTGTCCACTTCTTTCCCCGACGTTGACTAACGTATATATCGCAACTGCCATAACCATCGGGCCGGTGACAGGCGGTAAAAAACATTGTCAAACCATCGGCCGATATTGTCATTGCCCCTTCAGCCTGTGCTTTGACGAATCCAGTAATCAGTTCTGTGGCTGGAAGCCATGAACCGTTGTTTTTCAAAGAATGGTAAATAGTTTCGTTGAAGTTCCGGCCGTCAGTTGCGCCTGCTACAGGACTTTTCAAAGTGAATACAAGCATGCTGTTGTCGGGCAAAATGACGTTAACATATTCGTCGTGTTCTGTGTTTACATTTTGTCCAAGGTTAACAGGATCATAAAGAACCGGGTTGTTAAATAATGTCAAAGCAACTTGTGATCTTTCTATTTGTTGTTTAACACGTTGTTCGTCGTCTGCTGAAAACGTATAATTATTGCGGTAAGTTTCGAAAACCTCCAGAGCTTTGTTGTATTTACCTTCTGCTAAATAAAGTGTTCCAAGAATGTAAAGGGCCTGGGGAAATGTCGAGGGATTTATTTCCATGGCCTTTCGATAGAATTCAATAGCTTGTTCATTATTTTTCATATCCCTGCTTATATCGCCGGCCAGCAGATATGCTTCTACAAAATCAGGATCACGACGAATTGCCCGATGAAGCAACTCCAGTGCATCGGATAATTGACGGTTTTCATATTGCCTGATGGCAAGAGCATATAACCTCGCCGCCCGCGACGACGCAGTAGATAATGGCTCTGCCTGCGCGCTGACTGACAGCATTGGCAACACCAGGAAAAGAAAAAACAATAACACTTTTCTGAAAAGCATCGGACTCCTCCTTCTTTTTTGCCGGTTACGAATATACAAAAAGAAACGACTACTTATCTCAAAATAGTAGAGTCTTGTTGTTTGGAAAATGAGATCAGAACATCTGATTTCACACCATCTCCGGCTCGTATCGCAGGTTGTTGATGATAAAGCCTTGTCGTTCAGGGGTATTGCGTCCCATGTAAAATTCAAGTGTCTGATCAATATCCGACGACTTTTTCAGGATTACAGGTTCGAGGCGTATTCCAACTCCGATGAAATGCCGGAATTCATCGGGGCTGATCTCACCAAGTCCTTTGAACCGCGTAATTTCTGCCTGAGGTCCTAATTCCTTGATGGCGGTAATCCTTTGCACTTCGTTGTAACAGTAGTGTGTCTTCTTTTTGGTTCTGACCCGAAACAGCGGTGTTTGAAGAATATAGAGATGGCCGGCTTTTACTATGTCGGGATAAAACTGAAGGAAGAACGTTAACAGCAGAAGTCTGATGTGCATGCCATCAACATCGGCGTCGGTGGCAACTACAATGTTATTATACCGCAAATTTTCGATTCCATCTTCGATGTTAAGCGCTGATTGCAGCAGGTTGAACTCATCATTTTCATACACTACCCGTTTGGTAAGTCCGTAACAATTAAGGGGTTTTCCTTTCAAGCTGAATACCGCCTGAGTGTTTACATCGCGCGATTTAGTGATTGATCCGCTCGCCGAATCGCCCTCTGTGATGAAGAGGGTGGTTTCAAGACGGCGATCATCGTTGCTGTTATAATGAATACGACAATCGCGAAGTTTGCGGTTATGCAGGCTAACTTTTTTAACGCTTTCCTTTGCGAGCTTTTTTATATTAGCCAGCTCTTTGCGTTCCTTCTCTGATTGAAGTATCTTTCGTTGCAGGGCATCGGCTATGTCGCCGTTAATGTGGAGGTAGTTGTCGAGATGGCGTTTTACACTGTCGTGAATGTAGTTGCGGATGGATGCTCCATTTGGTTCAATGTGTGTAGAACCAAGTTTGGTTTTTGTTTGCGATTCAAACACCGGTTCGGTAACCTTCAAGCTAATAGCAGCAACTATTGAAGAACGAATATCCGATGGTTCATATTCTTTTTTGTAAAACTCCCGTATTGTTTTTACAAATGCCTCTCTGAACGCCGATTGATGCGTGCCTCCCTGTGTAGTGTGCTGCCCGTTAACAAACGAATAATATTCCTCGCCATATTGTCGGGCGGCATGTGTGAAGGCACATTCAAAATCTTCAAAGCTGAAATGAACAATCGGATAGAGTATCTCATTCCCGTTCAAAACTTTTGTAAGCAGGTCGTGAAGTCCGTTTTTGGAATGAAATGTTTGGTTATTAAAGTGAATTGTTAAGCCTTTGTTCAGATAAGCATAATTCCACAGTTGTTTTTCAACATATTCGCTAAGGAAATGGAAATTGCCGAAAATGGATGCATCGGGCTTGAATGTTATCAATGTACCGTTAGGTTCAGTACAAGGCTGCTCAGGTTTTTCGGAGAGTAGTTCTCCTTTTTCATATTCTACGGCTTTAGCTATTCCATCGCGGAAAGATTGGGCAAAGAAATAACCAGATAAGGCGTTTACGGCTTTGGAGCCAACTCCATTCAATCCTACTGCTTTTTTGAAAACCTTGGAGTCGTATTTAGCGCCAGTGTTAATCTTCGATACACACTCCCGCAGTTTCCCCAAAGGTATTCCCCGACCAAAATCACGAACCGTAACCGATTGATCTTTTATTGTAATTTCAACTTTGCGGCCGAATCCCATTACAAATTCGTCAATGGCGTTGTCAACTATCTCTTTCAGAAGAACGTAAATCCCGTCATCCTGCGACGAGCCGTCGCCCAGTTTACCAATGTACATTCCGGGTCTGAGCCGGATATGTTCTTTCCAGTCAAGCGATTTGATGCTCTCCTCTGTGTATCTGTCCATTGCAAAAACTACGTCAGGTAATGTGGCAGCAAAGATAAAACAACTACTTGCACTTACTGCAAAGGAGAGTTTTGAGTTATGAGACGTTAAACCCGAATTAATCAAAAGAAAGCCCGCCAGGGCTGAACTGTTGATTCCATGAGGGTAGCCAGAAAAAGCATTGTAATATACTTATTCTGGCTAAGCTATAAGTTATTCACAATTGGTTTGTGCGTACTGTCGAATACTTTGATAATCAATAGCTCCAATGGAACAGCACCAAAATTTGCTATACTGCGATCAACATCTCTCTTTACTTCGATAAATGTTCCCGCTTCTACATGCGCTTTCATTGTGTTAGTTTCAATCATAGCCTCACCATTTCCGACCCATACGAATACATCGCAATCGGTAGTGAATGTCGGTGTTGCTTCGCCTGGCCTGAGGTGAACATGAATAACTTCAATTTGATTTGAAGAGTGCAGTTTCCGGCCATCGAACCTGAAAGGTACGCGTGGTGCATTTTGTAATGACGTTAGCTTGAACATATGCCCTGGTTTTTTTCACTGCCTCCCTATTAACAAATAAACGTTCAGCTTCCATATATATTTTACTGAAAGCCAAGGTTTCGCAATTAGAATTTTAGCTCTATCAAGGTTAAAACCTGCTTGATCTGCCAACAGATTACCGGTTTAAAATAATGGATCTTACGATGTAAGCTTGAGATTCATGTTAACCTCCGGGCATAGGGGTAATGTTGTGTGGCCATGATGCAACCACATTGCAACTTTCAGGATTCAAACATTATATCAACTCCTGATCATAGTCAACAGCATCTTGAAACGTTGTGGTGCTACAACAGCATGAGGTATGTGTGCAGGCATAATTATAGCATCGCCTGCAGTAAGCTGATACTCATTTTTGTTAATCAGAATAACTGCTTCCCCCTCAATCACGTTGACCAAAGCATCGAACGGCGCTGTATGCTCGCTCAGACCCTGTCCTTTATCAAACGAAAAAAGTGTAACATTTCCCGTTGATCTTTTAATGATTTGCTTACTTATAATACCATTGGCCGAGTAATCAATAATGGCATTGAATTTCATTATTTTGGAATGTTCTAATCCCTGCGCTTCCATTTTTGATAATGTTTTAGTTGACAAATGATTTTGTTTAATGAATAGCTTCTTTACACCCATTCCTCTTTTAACAGCTCACCCTGTATGCTGATTATAGCACGCTTAAGTGGAATATTTTTCGATGATTGTGAAACTGCTGCCCTTGCAATTCGATCAAGCCCACCGCAACAGGGAACTTCCATTATCACAACCGTTAATGTGTTGATATTTGCTGTCTCAATCATTGAAATTAATTTGTCAAGATAAACCTCCTGGTTTTGGTCGAGTTTAGGACAGGCTATGGCAAGGGTTTTTCCTCTAAGAAATTTCTGGTGAAAATTTCCGTGTGCGAAAGCAGCACAATCGGCCGCAAGCACAACATCGGCGTTTTTGAAGTAAGGAGCGTTTGGGTTAAGCAGATGCAATTGCACTGGCCATTGCCGGAGTTCAGAGGTGTTGCCCTCACTTTCTCGTGGCGAAACCGGCTCTGTTTTCCTGAAATCAGCCATTGCCATACCCGGGCAGCCACCCGACATTTTTGACCCAGGCTCCGGGCGCATATGATGAGGCGCTCGTGCCGTTGCAGGAATTTGGAGCGAATTAGTACCGGCTGCAACCGAAGGCCTATCAAGCGTACCGCCTGGACTAAGGTCAATATTGTTTTTCCTGATAAATTCAACAGCTTCGTTCATAAACTCATGCTGGTTGTGATCACGTAAATGCGCTATATGAGCAAGAATTGTGTTGCGACCCTTCGAAACCATTTCTTCCATCACTTTTGTTTCGTTGTAGGGTTCTGCCTCGCGTTCAATCATAGTTATGGCATCTTGCGGGCAATGCCCAACACAAGCGCCCAAACCGTCGCAAAACAGATCGCTGATTAACCTTGCCTTATTATCAATGATCTGAAGCGCCCCTTCGTGGCAACTTGGAATGCATAGTCCGCAGCCATCGCATTTGTCCTCATCAATGTGAATGATTGTTCTTTTCATTAGTTTATGTGTTATAGTCCGATAAATTGTGGGTTATATCTGATATTAGTTTGGTTTCCAGTTATTTTATGAATTCGGCTGTGAACCGCCCTGTAATGCCCCGAATATACAGTCGCTAAACGGACAATTTTCAGCTCAAAACCGCCATTCGGCCCTCTGCCTGAAGTAATATAATTATTGCGAACCAATTGCTGCAACGCTTTTGCAAGATGATTGCGCGACAGGCCTGTAATCGCTGCAATGCGATCTACTTTTAAGCGTTGCTTGTTGCCCGCTATAAAAGCCATACTGTGTATTGCCAAAACAGCCGCTACAGAAACATTTATGATTTTTGCCATTTGGCTATAAGTAATTCGGTATTTAATTGCGCAAATGTACAATTATTTTCACCAACATGCCGAATTGTTGAAAAAAATTTTATTTATCCCGAATTAATCAACAGAAAGCCCATTAGGGCTGAACTGTTGATTCAGGGTAATCCCGAGCTAATAATCGCTTAATTAACTTGTTATGTTGCTCCGGATAGTTGTGTTGTCAAACAACTGCCTCAGGAGTATTCCCCGCTGGCGTTTTGTTGATAAACTTTTCCAGAGTTTGTGATGCAAGATAGTCGCGGAAATCTGTTGAAAGCTTAGTAACTATATTTCCAAGCAGACACCGCTCAAAAGGACATACAGGGTTCTCCATAGGGCATGTTGTGATCTCAATAGGTCCTTCGATGATTTCATATATTCTAAGCAAAGTAATCTGGTCTGTAGGTTTTCGCAGGAAGAAACCACCACTTGGGCCACGGTTAGAATTGAGAATTCCTTCCTTTACAAGCCGGTGCAATACTTTGGCTACATGATGTTTAGACGACCCGGTGCGTTCGGCAATTTTTACAACATTCATGGTATTATTGCTCTGCGCTATCAGAACCAAGCTATGTATAGCTATTGATGCTGCTTCGGAAATTGAGATAGTGTGCGGCATATTATGGAAAAAAAGTATTTGAATGCGCAAATGTATAAATTAATAGAACATCAGCAATAGTCATGTCCAAAAAAAGCTTTTTATACTTTTGCAGCATGAGATCAGGCTACTATCCTCACTTACTCGATCATCCTGTTTTTATGCTGATACAACAGGCATCGGCACAACAGGGTGTAAATGCGTATGTAATCGGAGGCTATGTGCGCGATAAGCTGATGCACCGGCACTGCACCGATGTAGATATTGTTGTAACGGGCGATGGAATTATGCTTGCAAAAGCGGTGGCAGGGTTAATCGGGCGAAATACCAATGTATCGATGTTTAAAAATTTCGGTACGGCAATGCTTTATCATCAGGGCATGCAGGTAGAGTTTGTGGGTTCGCGAAAAGAATCATACATACCTGATTCGAGAAAACCATTTGTAGAACAGGGAACACTTCACGACGACCAGAACCGCCGCGATTTTACAATTAATACACTGGCGCTAAGCCTTCAGCATAACGATTTTGGCAGGTTGATTGATCCTTTCGGGGGAGTTGAAGATATCAGGAAAGGTGTGCTAAAAACCCCTCTCGATCCTGACCTGACTTTTTCGGATGATCCTTTAAGAATGATGCGCGCTATCCGTTTTGCAACACAGCTCGATTTTCAAATCGAACCAGTCACGCTTGGGGCGATATCACGAAACCGGGAACGGTTACAAATCGTTTCGATGGAGCGAATTTCGGATGAGTTAAACAAGATTGTAATGTCGGTGCGCCCCTCAACAGGATTTTTACTTCTGGAAAGCACTGGTATTCTTCCGATTATTTTCCCCCAATTTTCAGCGCTAAAGGGAGCTGAGTTCGTGGAAGCGAAAGGTCACAAGGACAATTTTATGCATACTCTGCAGGTAGTTGATAACCTTGCCAAAAATACCGATAACCTCTGGCTTCGCTGGGCTGCCCTGCTGCACGACATCGGTAAACCCCTTACAAAGCAGTTTGATCAGGAAACAGGATGGACTTTTCATGGACACGACCATCTTGGGTCTAAAATGGTTGTTAGAATCTTCCGTCAGTTAAAATTGCCTCAGAACGAAAAAATGAAGTATGTGCAAAAACTTGTATTACTTCATCTGCGACCCATTGCACTAACGGAAGAAATAGTTACAGATTCGGCAGTTAGGCGCTTGCTTTTCGATGCCGGCGACGATATTGACGACCTGATGCTTTTATGCGAAGCTGATATTAGTTCAAAGAATCCTATGAAAGTGAAACGCTATCTTCGTAATTTTGCGCTGGTCAGACAAAAACTCAGGGAGGTGGAGGAGAGCGACAAGTTACGCAACTGGCAGCCGCCCATAACAGGCGAGATCATCATGGAAACATTTGGATTAAAACCCAGCCGGGAAATAGGCATCATTAAAACAGCTATACGTGAAGCAATTCTGGAAGGAGTTATAAAGAACGATTTCGACGAGGCGTATAGATTAATGATTGAAGAGGGGAAAAAACTTGGATTGAACGCAATAAAATAAGTTGTAATTTTACAAAAAAATTAACCATGCATGCCTATCGTTTCAGGGTATTGATTGATGAAGACGACGAATTTATCAGGGAAATTGATGTGCTCGCCAATCAATCTTTCGATGTATTTCATCAAACGTTGCAATCCACATTGGGATTTGATGGCTCTGAGCTGGCCTCTTTTTTCATCTGCGATCACCGTTGGAAAAAACTATCAGAGATTACATTGTTAGACATGCAATCTGAAGAAACCTTCGACAACGAAGATGAGGATTTTCCAAAGCGTAAAAAACCTTTACCCCTTCAGGTGATGAGCCGTGTGCAGGTTAGAGACGTTATTAATGATCCCCACCAACACATTCTTTATCAGTACGATTTTCTTAATCCAAAGTTATTCTTCATCGAGCTTACCAAAATATTAGAGGCAACTGCCGATATAGTTTACCCGTTGGTAGTTAAGTCAAATGGTAATGCCCCTTGGAAGAACCTTGCTGTGCCGCCGATTACATTCCACGATCAAATAGAAAATGAGCTTGTTTACGATGATGATTTCCATGAGGAAGATTTTGAGATTGAAAATGATGATATTGTCAACGAAGACAGCCAAACCTGGCAACAATAGCGATGACTGCCCTGGCTCAAGCCACATCGCCATTACTGGTTGTTATTGCCGGCCCCACAGCCTCCGGTAAAACTGCACTATCAATTGATCTTGCCAAACATTTCAACAGCGAAATAATTTCTTGCGATTCGCGCCAGTTCTACCGCGAAATGACCATAGGAACGGCAGCCCCTACGAAGGAAGAGCTACAGCAAGTAAAGCATCATTTCATCGGTCACTTGAGCATACACGATTATTATAATGTTTCACTCTACGAAACACAGGCATTGGTAGTTGCCAAGGAGTTGTTCCTTCAGCTTCCGGTAGTTTTTCTCACAGGCGGTTCAGGATTATTCATTGAAACGTTTTGCCACGGAATGGATTTTCTACCCGGTTCGGATCAGGAATTGCGCCGAAAGATTGATAATGAATACCAGTCAGGGGGGATAACAGCTCTTCGAATTTGGTTAAACAAACTGGACCCGGGCTATTACAATCAAGTGGATTTAAATAATGTGAACCGGTTAAAGCGAGCTATTGAGGTTTGCATAGTCACAGGAAAAAAATACTCGGAACTCAGAACAGGGAACAAGATAGCGAGGCCGTTCAGAATACTAAAAATAGCGCTTAATACAGGCAGAGAAGAGTTGTTTCGCCGCATCGAACTACGCACCGACAACATGATTGCTACCGGATTAATTGAAGAGGCGCGTAACCTTTATCCCTTCCGGCATCTCAACCCGTTAAATACGGTGGGCTACAAAGAAATTTTTGATTATTTCCACGACACAATAACCCTCTCACAAGCTGTTGAAAAGATTAAAATCAATACACGCCGCTATGCAAAGCGCCAAATAACCTGGTTTAAAAAATCAAATGAGTATCACTGGGTGCACCCTTCTGACCTAGAGCAAGTGATTGGCATCATAAACCGCGAGATAACTCCTACTTGAGCCACTGATCGAACCATCGGAAGAATTCGTTTTGCCAAACCACTGCATTTTGTGGTTTCAGCACAAAATGTGTTTCGTCGGGAAAAAACAACAATCTTGCTGGTATCCCGCGAAGCCGTGCAGCATTAAATGCCTGCAGGCTTTCGGTGTATGGCACGCGATAATCGTGAGCACCGTGTATTATCATGATTGGTGTGTCCCAATTTTGAACAAACAGGTGTGGCGAAAAACCAAAGCTTCTCGGGGGAGGATCAAGCCAATATGGTCCGCCGAGATCATGGTTTGGAAAGAAATATTCTTCGGTAGAACCATAATAGCTTTTGAGATTAAATAATCCACAATGAGAAATAAACGCCCTGAATCTATTCTGATGGTGACCTGCGAGCCAAAACACAGAGAACCCTCCGTAACTTGCCCCTACGGCGCCAAGACGGCTTTCGTCAACCCATGATTCTTTTGCAACCTCATCAATAGCCGAAAGATAATCGAGCATATTTTGTCCGCCGTAATCACCGCTTATCTGATCGTTCCATTCCTGCCCAAAGGTTGGAAGTCCACGCCTGTTTGGCGCTACCACAACATATCCGTTTGCTGCCATCATCTGAAAATTCCACCTGTAGGAAAAAAATTGGCTTACAGCACTTTGCGGCCCTCCCTGACAGTAAAGCAAAGCTGGGTATTTTTTTGTGGAGTCAAAATCAGGAGGGAGAATAACCCATACGAGCATTTCTTTCCCATCGGTTGTTTCTACCCACCGTTGAGTGATTCCTGCAAGTTCTACATTGCTTAACAACTCTCTGTTTGTAAAAGTGAGTTGAGTTTCATTGCCTTCTATATCAATCCTGAATAACTCTGATGGCAGCGACATTGACATTTTCATTCCAATCAACTGATCTCCTGCTGGTGCAACCCACTGATAGTCGTGCCAACCGCTGGTTATCTGCCGGATGCTGGCATCGTTAATACTCAGCGACCAAATCTGAAATGTAGCATGCAAACCGCTTATAAAATAAAGATTGCGGCTATCGGCGCTCCACACAAAACGACTTGAACTTTGATCAAAGCCATACGAATAATCCCTGATAACCCCTGTTTTTAAATCAAGCACCATTATTCGCTCTTTATCGGCTTCAAAGCCAGGAGTTGCCATGCTTCGCCAGGCAATCTTTTTGCCGTCGGGAGAAAAAACGGGATCTTTATCATATCCTGGCATGCCTTCGGTAAGATTAGTTGTTTTACCGGTTTGCATGTCAAAAAGATAAATATCGGAGTTAGTGCTGAGTGTCCATTCCTTGCCATGCATTTTCTTGCAGGTGTATGCAATTTGCTTTCCGCTGGGACTCCATGCTATTTGCTCCATGCCACCAAAGGGTTCCATTGGACTATCCCAGGGGTCGCGTGGCATTAGATTTACTCCTTGCATTATCGTATCTTTCGAATATGTGGTAACGAAAATATGACTGTATGTGTAGTCGTGCCAACTGTCCCAATGCCGATACATCAGGTCGTCGTATATCAGGGCTGTTGTTTTGGGAAGTTCAGGATAGAGATCGGCAGGGCTGATTTCTACCTTTACCTGCTTTGTGTAAAAGATGTTTTTCATATCGGGCGAGTAGCGAAATCCGGTTACTCCACCTCTTATATTGCTGAGCTGCTGCAAATTAGAGCCATCAGGATTCATTTCCCAAATTTGCAGTGCTTCCCCATCGCTTTTCAGAAATCCAATCCTTTTCCCATCGGGTCGCCAGATTCCATTAAAAACACTCGCACTAAATTCACCGGTTCTCAAAGCTTCCCCACCTTTAACCGGTACGGTGTATAGCGACCTTTTTCCCTTGTTTTCTTCAAGATTGTAACGCATAACACCATAAAGAACATTAGTGCCGTCGGGCGAAACCTGAGGATCGCTTACTCTGCCTAATTTCCACATCAGTTCGGCTGTGAAGAACGGCTGAGAAATTGCGACCGAATGTACAAACATGATTATCGCAAAAAAACAAAGCGCCTTTTTCATACATTTTAGCTTTTTGATTTTTTATAACATTGACGTTTGCGAAAATAATAATTTTCTATCTGCTATATGACGAATGGCAGCCTTTTGAGCATTTGTATCAAATTGGGACAAATGACCTGATTGTGAACTGGTATATGTTCTGCTTAGCGATGTAATGACATGTTTGTCATGATGATACTAAACAGGCCTGTTTTTTGCTTAGCAGTTCGTGCAATATCAAATTAGCTATGAAGGGCAAGAATGAAGAAGCTGAAAGATTCATTTCTAATGAAGAGAAGCTGAATCTTGCAAATGATGATTCTCGGCTGAAGTCAGATATAGGATCGCATTTTTTTTACAATTCTTCAATCCCAATATTGATTATCAACACACAGGGAATTATATTGACTGTTAATGGTAGTATTCAAAGGTTGTTTGGCTGCGCCGAACAACTCACAAACATGCACATTAATCAGATTATTAAAGGGCCTGACAATGATACACTCAAAAAAAGCATAGCCCGCCTTGAGAGCGAACAATATGCGGAACTTGCTTTTTCTGATGCCAAACCTGACGGTTCAGAATTACACGTAAAGTTTTTGTTTGAACAGATAGGACACAGTTCAGATAATATGATAGCGGTTTATTGTTTTGATATTTCCGAACAAATCGGAGTTGAAAAGCAACTGAGACAAGCTACCAAAATTGCCGAACGGTCGAACATCATCAAATCGGAATTTCTGGCTATGATGAGTCATGAGATCCGAACTCCTATGAATGGCGTGATTGGAATGACCGGATTATTGCTCGACACACCTTTAACACCAGAACAGCGTGATTTTGTTGAAACTATCCGCATTGGCGGCGATAGCCTGATAAAGATTGTAAACGAGATTCTGGATTTCTCCAGGGTAGAATCCGGCAAATTAGAACTGATGCACGAGGCTTTTGATTTACGCACATGTATCGAAGATTCGCTCGATATATTTCGCCCTGCAGCACTTGAAAAAAGCATTGATCTTCTATACCTTATTCAACACGATGTTTCGCCTAATGTTGTTGGCGATATGCAACGAATACGCCAGATACTGGTTAACCTGATAGGAAATGCTGTGAAGTATACAAGCAACGGCGAAATATTTGTATCTGTTGAAAGAATATCTGGCGACGATAATAACCAGGCACTCCAATTCTCGGTAAAGGATACCGGAATCGGCATTGAACCTGATGAGGCCGACAAGATTTTCGATCCTTTTATTCAGGCTTCATTTGGTTCGATCCGTAAACATGAAGGAACGGGACTTGGTTTGGCAATTACCAGGAAATTAGTCGAACTGATGGGCGGCACTATCCGGGTTGAGAGTACTCCAGGAAAAGGCTCTGATTTTATTTTCACCTTGTCTACACCTATTTCTACCCAGGGAACTGCACGACTCTATGTACGGGGTCAGAATCCTGAGTTGAGCAACAGCCGCGTGCTGATTGTCGACGACAATCAAACCAGCCGCTTGATACTGAGCTTGCAGTTCGAATCCTGGGGAATGGTCCCCGTTGCCGTTGCTTCAGCGCAACAGGCATTCGAACGACTCGACGCCGGGGAAGTCTACGATATTGCAATTGTTGACATGAATATGCCCGGAATGAATGGATTGGAATTTGGACAACACATCAGAAACATGACGCTCACTTCATACCTCCCAATGATCCTTTTAACTTCGCTTGGCAGTTATGAGGTTAGGAGTAAAAACATTTTTAATGCTCAGTTGTCGAAACCTATAAGGTTCTCTGATTTATTCGAAGAGGTATTGAAAGCTGTAGCTGAATCCCGTGCCCGTATGCATAATCAGGATTACGAGTTCGATAAAGATTTGGCTCAAAAGATTCCACTGCGCATACTACTGGTTGAAGACAACATCATCAACCAAAAACTAGCACTCTCGCTGCTGAATAAGATGGGATACAAACCCGGCCTTGCAGCCAACGGCGAGGATGCAGTTAAGGCTTGCCTGAGTCAGGATTATGACATAATTTTTATGGATGTTCAAATGCCAAAGATGGACGGCTTACAGGCCACAATAGCCATCCTTGGCCAGAGAAGAAAAACCACTCCACCGCGCATCATCGCTGTAACTGCAAATGCTATGTCAGGCGATAAGGAACGGTGCCTTGCCGCCGGCATGGTTGATTTTCTTGTGAAACCAATCAAGTTTCGCATGATTCAGGCAGCGCTGATAAAATGGGGTCGAACCGATATTGAACAGCTAGCATAGTTGTGCCGATCAAAACCTTAACCGAGCAAGCATTGTCAAATACTTAATCGGGGCTAATTCAATCTTTTCTATTTTTACACTCATGAAAACAGAGGAAGCAAAAAATAGAATAAAAGAGCTGACTAAAGCCCTGAACCACCATAATTATCTGTATTATGTGTTGAACCAACCCACAATAAGCGATCAGGAGTTTGACCTGATGCTGAAAGAGTTGGAACTCTTGGAGCAACAATACCCGGAATTTATTTTGCCGGAATCGCCGGCGCAACGCGTGGGCAGCGACCTGACAAAATCATTTCAATCAGTAGTTCACAGGTATCCAATGTTGTCGCTAACGAACAGCTATAGCGAAAATGAGCTACATGATTTCGATCAACGGGTTCGCAAAATCCTCGACGATACTCCAGAGTACGTTTGCGAACTCAAATTCGATGGGGTTGCAATAAGTCTCACATATCAACAAGGTTTTCTTATTCAGGCCGTTACACGTGGCGACGGGCTGCAAGGCGATGATGTTACTTCCAACGCCCGAACCATTCGCAGCATACCTGTGCGACTAATAGGCAACAACTACCCCGAGCAGTTTGAAATACGCGGCGAGATTTATCTGCCTCACAAATCTTTTAGCGAGTTGAATCGTCAAAGAGTTGAGGATGGTGAAGAACCTTTTGCCAACCCCCGCAATGCTGCTGCCGGAAGCCTGAAACTGCAAAACCCGTCGGAAGTGGCCCGACGGGGTCTTAACTGTTATTTGTATTATTTGCTAGGCGAACACCTTCCGGCTCCAACTCATTATGAAAACCTGATGTTAGCCCGATCGTGGGGTTTAAGGATTCCGCAATATATTGCCCGCTGCAAAACCCTTGAAGAGGTTTTCGCCTTTATAAGGGATTGGGAACATGCAAGAAATGAACTGCCATTCGATATTGACGGAGTTGTAATTAAAGTCAATTCGCTTAAAAAACAGCGACAACTTGGTTATACAGCAAAATCACCCCGATGGGCTATTGCATACAAATTTGCTGCACAGCAGGCATTTACAAAACTCCTGTCGGTTGATTTTCAGGTAGGCCGAACTGGTATTGTTACCCCGGTAGCTAATCTGCAACCCGTATTGTTAGCTGGTACAACTGTAAAAAGAGCATCGTTGCATAATGCCGACATTATTGCACAACTCGACATTCGCTGCGGCGATATGGTAGCTGTGGAAAAAGGTGGAGAGATCATACCGAAGATTGTATCAGTTGATCTAAAGCGTCGCTCAGAGAGTTCGTTGCCATTGATATTTCCGGAATACTGCCCTGAATGCAGCTCTGTTCTGGTTCGCAACCCAGGTGAAGCTGCGCACATCTGCCCGAACGAAGATCACTGCCCGCCTCAAATCAAAGGAAAGCTCGAACATTTTATCAGCCGCCGTGCTATGAACATCGACAGCCTTGGCGAAGGAAAAATAGCATGGCTATACGAAAAAGGGCTTGTGAAGAATGCTTCCGACCTGTACTACCTCACTGCTGAACAATTACTTGGGTTGGAAAAATCCATTGAATCGCCTGACGGGAAACGCAAAAAAATCAGTTTTCAGCAAAAAACCGTTGATAACATCCTGAGAGGGATCGGGCAATCGAAAGAGGTTCCATTTGCACGGGTAATTTTCGCATTGGGGATCAGACATGTAGGAGAAACGGCAGCTAAAAAACTTGCTACTTACTTCGGCAATGTAGAAGCCATCATTGCAGCTTCGCACCAGGATTTGGCAGCAGTGCACGACATAGGAGAGGTAACCGCAACATCGGTGAGGAATTATTTTAGCAAGCCCGAACACCTTGCGATGATTGAGCTGTTGAGGAGAGCCGGCGTTAAGATGCTGGATGATTCTGTTCGATCCCACTACAGCATGGTTCTGGAAGGGAAAACCTTCGTAGTTTCAGGTGTTTTTTCCAACTTATCCCGCGACGAGATCAAACAAGTTATTGAAAGCCATGGAGGAAAGGTGGTTTCGTCGGTAAGTTCCAGAATAAGTTTTTTGCTTGTTGGCGACAAACCGGGCGGTGAAAAAGTCAGAAAAGCCGCTGAACTCGGAATTCCGTTGATGCCGGAAGATGAGTTCATTCGCCTCATCGGAGAGTAACAGAACCAACCTCGCAATTACTCAACACGGATATTCACTTAGTTTCTCATGCACGCCTTTGTGTATCTCATACCAGAATTCAAAAGCGGCAGCATGTTTATTATTTTCGAATAACCCTAACCAGTGATCAAGAGTTTCATCCTGCAACAGGTCAACTTCCTTCTTCTTTTTCAGGAAAGTATGAATCATATCAATAGATCTTTCCGGTTCCCAGAAAACAGACGCATTGCGGCTTGTAATCCTGCTTGCGGTAAGTTGTATGGAGCGCAAAAAGGCCTCTTTCATCCCGAATAATTCATCAACTATATTGGGCATCAACTCCTCTGCCCATGCTCTGTGAAACCGGCAGATGCCAAGATTATCAATCATTAGTTCCATGATCATCCGGTTGGCATTTTCACGTCCTAACTGACGGGGCGGAAGGAAGTTACGCCCATAATGCATATAATACTTGCCCACAATAGCCATAGGCGAAAATGCGCCTGGAGTCCAGTATTGGTTTGGAACCATCCAACCTTGCCGCGCGAATGCGTTATAAACAAACAAATCCAAAACCTCTTTTCCTTTTTCACGTGCAAGCCGGCGAGCCAATTTTCTGGCGCCAAATTCCATCTGGATTCTGCCTCCTGGCAGAACCATCTGGTTGAGCAAATCAATACCAAGCCGGGCATTGTGCATTGAGTGGTTAATTATATCGAAACCCTCCATCTCCCATTTCGGAAATTCATTCACTCCAATCTCATCGGGTAGCAGGAATCTGCGATCGAGGCAATCCATTAACCAACTCAACACCCCTCCCACCGATATGGCGTCGAATCCAAGACTATCGGCGTGGTGGTTGAGTTGTTCGGCAGCGCGCTGGTCGAAAATACCGCACAATGGCCCCATTGTTTGATAAGGTTCGTAATCTTTTTTGAACTGGCCATGCATCTTTTTGCATACTGCAGCACAGGGTTCGCCGCAGTTTCGCTGCTGTTTGGGTATGATTGTCTCCTCGTTAAACTGTTTTAGGTAATGATCAAGAATAAAACGTTTATGCAGGTCGAGCCGTTGCTGCTCGCTCCAGTAAATAGAGCGATAATTGAATGCGAGGATATTACCTTCCATAGTGGCATAGTTTACCCCGAATGTTCCGCCGGTATTGAACTTAGGGTCATACCTATATTTGGTTGTAACCTCAATATCCTTTGCTGCCATCCGTTGATTATATTTATCGGTAAACCATTCATCAGCAACCGAACGATCGCGAAAATCCTCGTCAATATGTGTACCGCCGTATATGATTCCGATTATACCATGTTGCTGTAGTAGTTTTGACCCAAAGCCACCCCTACCAGCCCAGGTATCCACATAAGAAACTTCGCCTTTTTTAACCGGCGCCGATCCGATAGCGCCGAAATCAGTATACAATGAAGCTGGACCTGTGGCTAATACTCGCGGATCGTTTTCATATCGCGATCCAAACATACTCATCGCATGCTCCATAACAGCATAAACCCCTTGCCGCCCCTGACCCCATATGATTTCAGGAACAACTTCAATCAATTCAACCTCTACCTCTTCGCCATGGTTACGGTTCAGATACAGCATCGAAGGTCGGGCAGCATGGCCGATTATAGAAAGCATATTGATTCCGAGATTATCGAAAACAAGTGCTGCGCCACCCATCGAGGAGATAAAAAATCCGTGCCAGCATGGCGATATACCTGTGAACATCAGTCGGTTTGACCCAGGAAACACCGAGCCTGCCAGAAGTCCGGCACCAATATTCAAACTATTGAATTTATGGGAAAGGTGTATTCCAAGATCAACAGGTCCAAAGAAATCGCCCACGCGGTAACGCTTCATCTTGTAGAAACCGCTGCTTGCTTCAAGCATCAAAACTTTGAGATAATGGTTCTTTTCTGGCATAATTAAATCAGTTCTTTAAAACAATGTGTTTGGCGAATGATATCCGTTAGTACTACAATATAGGTACAGCGTGTTTCTACATGCCTCAAAAATACGATTTAATATAATTCGAACAATAGAAACCATGCAGTTTATGAACGGAACAAAGGTTCGGCGATGGATCTCTTTCAGATAGGTTCAAATTATTTTGCGAACCATTTTCAGGTGCAGGCTCAACTGACTTTTTAAATTTCAAACCCTTAGCGAACCCCTAAACGCCCTGACGCTGTAGCAAGAGGGCGCACTGGTATGATATACAAAAACATGGTTGTACCAAACTAGGTTTTCGTTCGCTCATGCTGTATTATTGTTCCCGATTTTACTGTATCACTGTTCCCATTGAAACTGTAATGATGTTCCCAAATTAACCGCATTTTGATTCCCGGTAACAATTGCCCCGTTAGGGGCAAAATATCGGTAAAGGGAAATGTATCGGTCAGATGTTCCGCCCCTATTGGGGCGGGAGGTTTCTTTGACGCTAATTCGTTCTACCGGGCTTCCGCCCCTATCAGGGGGCGCGGTTTGCCCTCGAATCTCAAAAAGACCAATTGGTTTAGCAACTTTACAACCTGACCGAAAAAGAAAATAAAATAATAGAAGCTACATTTACAAACAACAATGCCAACCATTCACAGCTTCACACCCCGAGGGTTTTCTGAACCAAGCCCCACGAGCCTGCCCCTACCCTTCTGAAAGCAGTCATACAAGTAAAAGCTTGCAAAAGAGTGTGTCTGCTTCAACGCAGGAAGAATTTCAAAATATGTTTCCATATCCAATGGCGCAATAATTTCGGGGTTTCATCGTTTCAACTGAGCAGGAATTTCAAAATATTTTTTCCTGCACTTCTAAAAAGAATAAAACACCCTCCATGCAGACCAACACAACAACGACACTTAACCATAACAACGACAATAGTTTACCAGATTGGTGGACAAGAACACCTGCCTATAGCAGTGGATCGAAAAAAATGTTAAGGTTTATACTAAAAAAGACTCATATGAAATTAAATTTATCTACAAATAATAAAAATAAACATCATGAAAATTCTTTTAAAAAGTAGTTTGCCATTAATTCTAATAGCGGGATTAATCACATCATGTGGAAACATTAGCAAACAAGTTGACGAAAAACTTAATCAAATAAGTACCAAAGTGGAGCATTTGGACTCTATTGTTAATAGAGAAGTTGATAAAGTTAAGGATCTTGACACTTTAATAAATCTGGAGTCGGATAAAATAAAAAAGCTCGACACCCTTATTAATGAAACTTCTACGAAAATAGACTCTATTACTAACGCAATGATTGAGCCTGTTAACATACCAAATTACTAAAGAAATTGCAATTTTTGCAATGATCAAATTGTAATTTTATTATAGCAATAACCGACTGTAGTGATATATAAATAGCTATTGCCTATAATGTCGTGGCGTTTTGTTTGGTTGAAGGAAATTCGACAAAATTATTGAGCATTCTTCACAAAACATGAAAAATCTGCAACCGGATAGTTATTCTGAACAGAAATAATATCCAAGGTTGAATGTTTAACGTCCTAAAAAGAAGAAAGGTTTGTTGGGCGGTCCGAAAATCAATTTAAAAGCGATCTGCAATGCGTTGAATAGAAAACTTTTCTACCCGCTGTAGTCGTTGAATCTCGCGACACATGATGATAAGTTGTTTTGTCGAGCGTCCATTGCATTCCATATTTATAAAATAAGCCTGAAAAGTAGCTCTTGGTTAATAAAATTGTTGCTTATTACTGTACTATTGTTCCCGATTTTACTGTATTGAAGTTCCCATTTTTACTGTATTTCTAATTCCGCTTAACAGGAGCTTTAAATGTAAATATTTCTGTCCAGTTTTTCACGACCGCCTCAAGAAGAAACTTTCCTCCACCTAACGCAAAACCTTTTTGTAATCATTGTTGTTTCGGTTGGATTGTCGGGCGTTATTTTGATAGTTGTAGAATTCTATAAGCCCCTCTAGCTACAATCACAAACACAATTGCTCCAATAACCAGATCGGGGTAACCTGAATTGAGCCAATTAACCAACAGTCCTGCTGCAATTACTCCAGAATTTATAATGATGTCGTTTGATGTAAAAATCATGCTTGCCCGCATATAAGTTTCTTTACTCTTTCTCTTTTGCAATAAATACAAACAAATAATATTCGCAATTAAAGCTGCAATTGAAACGAAAATCATTGTTTGAAAATCAGGCATTTGCCTATCACCAATAAATCTTCTGACTACTTCTATAAAACCAATTACTGCAAGAATGATTTGAAAGTATCCTGCAAATTTTGCGATGTTCTCTTTTCTAACTACAGTTCCACCAATAGCCACTAATGCAAGACCGTATACAATACTGTCAGCCAACATATCTAAACTGTCGGCAACTAATCCCATTGAGTTTGATATAAGTCCTGCTACAATTTCAACGACAAAAAACAAAAAGTTTATTATTAAAACAATCCATAAGGTTTTCTTTTCGTCATTTTGATTATTAATTGTTGAAAAATTGTTAACCGAAACAGTCGAGACAATTGAAGTGCCAAATTTTAATGAGTCAAGCCGCTGAAATATTTGTTCATTATTGTCTAAATGAAAAACGTGTAAAAACCGGTTGGGTATGTCAAATTCTAACGATTTAATATTTGTCAGCCCGTCAAGTTTCATACGAATGATTTGTTCTTCGGATGGACAGTCCATTTTTAATATCTTAAATGTCGTTTTTTGCATATCACTTCATTGTCTGTTGTGTCATTCTGCTAATCAAAATAACGGTTTGCGGGCATGCGCAACCTGTAAAAGTTTGAGTGAACGATAGCGAATCTCTTACCCATAGTTGATTTGAAGCCGTTGGAACAAAGCCACGGATAAGGTTCGGATATTTCCTTAACCAGTGATTGAAAAAGGTTGTCCGGATATTTCTTCTCCGTTTGCGAATGAGTAAATGATGAGCATCCAGCAGATCGAACAATTTAACCCTTATCATTTTTATTTGTGTATCAGACCCCCTATTTTGTAACCTAATAATTCCCCGATATATGTTAAATCAGCACCGCTTTCCAATCTAATCACAGGCTTCATCCTATCTTGTCGCTGGTACAGTAGAAGACTAACCATTGGCTAAGTTATAAAAAATCGATTTCTACAGTACTCAGGTTTGAAATACAAATGAAACTTATAGTGTAGTTGTCGAATTTCCAGGGTCGAAAAACACATACGGATTACCCCCCTCGATACAGTGTCACGCCAAGCTTTACTGCAAATTATGGAAGTCCGGTATGAAAAAATCGGTTGTTATTACTTCCCAGCTTCCCTATGCAAAATGGCATGAATATACTATTGAGACAACAATCGCAAATACAATGATGGAGGGCTTGGCCGCAAATGCCCATCGGTTTGATTTAAAAGGAACGACGCTTAGATAGAGAAATTAACCTATTTTCGTATTACGAACTAATCTCTTTTTTGATCGTACACTTTACTCCTGAACCCTTTTTCACTTTGTCCGGAATATTCACTTATCGGGAAACTTGTAGGGTTCCACCAGAAAACAGGCATATTCCGAAGGTTAGTTAAATTATTCGCAAAGAAATTTATTGTACCTGCAAATGCAGATTAATGTAAAGCAGTGCTTGCAACTGTGGCTTTGAATGGCTATCAAGGAAGAATTGTTATTTTTCCCCTATCGAACTTTCTATTGATGAATTCGGGTTTAATGCCAGTTCCATTAAATGCAATGAAAAATATACCGATAACATGTTTTTTACTTGAATCATTCCCATGAATTTAGTGGGTGGCTGCAATTCAAAATCGGAAAACGTAAATGTATGCTCTCCCCTGAATAACATGCTCCCGTTTTGGAAAGGTTTTACTGAAAAAGTTATAGTTGTTTCCTTTGATACACCTGCCATTGTAATTCTTACAACACATTCTACAAAATCCTCCTCATAGGAATCACAGGGAAGCTTGTTCAGCGACAGGAACGAAATAATTATCTCCGGGTGTTCATCAATCATAAGTGTTTGCTGAAAATCGCGGGTTATCAGGGTTTTGCCACAATCAAACTGACGGAGATCAATCACGATGCGGTTATCCTCGAATTTATACTTTTCTCCCTGACTGTAAAACAGTGCAAGATTATCAGCAGTATAATACCTATCAGCCCTACAGGTGAAAGTGTTGAGATTCGACTCTCCATTAATTATGATTACACAATCATTTTTCACCAACCATTTTCTTTCAGGAAAAGATTCTGCGAAAAGTGAAGTCGCAGCAAAAGCAAACATAAAGAGAGTTATGAATGATTTCATCCTGAATCAATTAATGTTAGCTTCGGTGGTGTAAAAAAATGAGGGGAACCGGTTTCCCGATTCCCCCCGGTCTAAAATTCATTAAAATGCAACTGCAGCTTCAATCATAAAGCCATCAAATTGGCCTCCGTTTCTGAAATCAGTAGCAACAAAGTCGTTGTATCTCTGTGTTACGTATTCCAGTTTAACCAATAAATTCTCTGTTGTGTACCATCCGATGGCTAATTGTGTGCGCTCTACAGAAATATCATTTGTATAGCCTGCCAATCTTCCGGAAACCCTGTTATAACGCCCAGCGACAAACAACTGCTCCCTATCTAGAAATCTGTAAATTACCTCGCCAGCCACTTGGTTGAATTCGCGATTTTCACCGTCAGCAGCAAATTCAGAGGCATTTCTTCCTTGCGACATTTCATAGGTTCCAAAGAATTCGAAACCTCTGAATTTCACAAATGGATTGATCATAAATGAGGTTACATTTGAAGTAAAATCAGGACTCAGCCTTGCAGAAGCAAACCTGTTGGCAGTGGTTGATGCCGTTACAGCGCCACCAGCCCGAAAATTTCTGAAAAATTCAGGTTCCATCACAAAATAATAGCGCGAACCTGCTCTGTCGCCGGCATAAAGTGTGTTCCTTGTGGTGCCCGCGTTGTGATAGGCGCTAGCTGATAATCTTAAACGCAAATCATCAGAAATCTGACTGTCATAACCAATCTTTCCAAGAATGGATGGGTTTTTCCTGATGTCTCCATGATCCCTTACGTCCATATCGAGCAAACCATTAGTCATACCAGCCATTATAAATACGTTCTTAAGAGGACGGACTAATATCTCTCCACCTATTTCAGTTGCAAAAGCATCCATAATGTAATTCTCCACAAAAGGATTGTGGAATGTATTGGCGTTATCGCTTCTGCGGAATTGCTGATCGCCGTAATTGATTCCAAAATGCCCGA
>CAYGGZ010000015.1:0-63903 GCA_964349765.1 uncultured Bacteroidales bacterium | reverse complement strand
AAAATTATGCTGCGCAAAAACAGTGGTCAAGATGGGTTAGTCGGAGGGATACGTTCTAACAGGCCAGGCTCACATGTCTCGAAGCGCTATTCTGGATTTAGTTTATTTTTTGCCAACACTATGTTATTTGCTTTTAATTTATTATTATTGCAACATCATAATGTACCAGATGAAACCAGGTTTTAAAAAATAGCAAAAAACCTGATGTTGTTAACTGGCCATAGAAAGTATAAAATCAGCGAAACCAATGGTTTTAACTTTAAAAAAGATACAGCACAGGTGCGCCGGACGCAATGACGTGGTATTCCCCTATTCTGCCGTGCCACACTACAGTAATGGGCAAGTGCAAAAAGTTATTGCAGCGTCGCTTAAGAGAAACGGGCTTTCGAAAAAAGGGAGAGTGCATAACCTGCTCCACTCAAGCATAAAAACCACAATGATTTACACATATGTATCCAACAAAGCCATTAACCGGATACACAGTCCGTTGGTCAGGTTAAATATGGAAATAGAAAATACGAGTAAAAAGATATAATAACTTTGGGGGATTGGCTAGTTATGTGCAAGTTTAAAAACAAAGACAACGGTCAAAATAAGGGCTGACCACCCAATATGATAAAAAAATGTATCATTGAAACGAAAATAGTGGAGACCAGAAACCACTCAAAAAACGGGGCGAAACCGAAAAGCCATACGAGTAGGAAAACATATAAATTATAAAAATTATGAAAAACAAAATCGCATTAACAATTGTATCAATGGTTGCAATCGTATTGTTAGTAGGTTGTGCAGTAATGAGAGCTGTAGTGCCAGAGGTGAAGGTACCAATACCCGAAAGGTATGAACTAGACGACTTATACTTTGCCGGAGACGCAAAAAAAATGACAGGAGTATCTCTTGGCAATGTAGAACTTGGGGTTGGCGAGACGGTGATTATCTACGTTCGTGGTGCGAGTAATGGCAAATGGTTTGAGCTTCCTGCTGATGTAGTTGTTAGTTGGGAAGCTGATAGAGAACTTGAGGTCAGCCCCACAACAGGTCATGTGGTCACCGTTAAGGTCGTTAAACCTATAGAAAACTTTTCTTTTGTTACAGCGACCACAATCAACAAGGATGGAAAAAAGATAGAAGCCCAATTAATGGTTGAAGGCAAGAGGTAACGGCACATTTTTAGTGAAGGCGCGACGACAGTGAGTTGCGAGTCTTACATACAAAATTCCGCGAATCGCCTAAAACATATTATTATACGTATCTTTAAACCAAAAAGCTACCCGAAGTAAAACGGAGGATTTCGCTTGAACACGGGCTTTGCGGCTTACTTCGTTTGCCTAAATGCTTTGCACTTCGCAAAGCCTGAAACTGTTATGCGAAACGGCGGCGAGAAGAAAATAATATGAATGAAGAAAACAAACAAATAATCATTATGGAATGTTCTGCGAGTTATTCTTTGAGCGATGAGGCAGGACAAATAACAGCAAGTGCAGATGCTCAAGCCAGACTGGAGGAAGAAAATATCTCCGTCCTTCCAAAGTTTGGCGAGCCGTTATTTTTCTCTCTAAGAGATATTCTTGAAATTTCCGAGGGTGACTATAAGATTCATCTCACCTTGACTTCAAAAGAGAAACTCACAATTTTTAATCTCGGCTACAAATACGAAGATTTTCTGCGTGTACTTTCATGTTTGCGCAATGAAATTCTTCTCAAAGATATGTTGATGTATGAAACACTTAGAAAATCCGGAGTAGAAGCAGAGTTCGTTTATTTTGATGAAGTCGGCAATGAAAAACAAAGAGGAAAATGCGAACCGCGTTTATATGAAACCGCAGTTGTCGTAATACCGGAACAAGGAGAACTCGTAAGAATCCTCTATATCGACATTTCCGAAATTCGGGATGAAGATTTTAACCTTGCCATTGCCACGGACTTTGGAGAGAAATTCGTTTTCTCAGGGTTAGGTCGGCAGTTTGACCCGTTCACAAAAACTCTTTCTGATTTAATTAACGAACTCTCACTTAAAGTTCAATCGTCGCTTAAAGAATTATTGCCCAAATCCGACCCGTCAGTTATAAGACGAGCCGCGCGTTTTATGAAAGAAGGCAAGGCGGCGAGAAGAAGCGACATAGAATCAATTTCTCCGCTACTTTGGACAGAGTTAGAAAAGAAACTGGAAACTTCTGGCATCAAAGAGGAATATGATTTCTTAAAGTCTCTGGCACAACAAGAAAAACTTTGTATCGGCTTAAAGAGAGGGCTTCTGGGCGATTTAACCGGCGAATACATCTGGTTTTTAATTCCGATTTACAGCACAAATGCAAACGAGCCGGGAAATACCATTGCGATGGAAGCAATTTCTAGTGAGGGAGGAGGAAAAGCAACTTACTTTTTCAGGATAGTGAGCAGAAAGGATTATTCTAATTTCAAGAGCATAGAAGAACTGGACAGAGAGGCAGACAATTTTATTAAAAGAATAAACCGCTGCATGCTGGCTATAAACTTCAGGAGAGAGCCGATTTATTTGCCAGATGAACGACTGGAAGAGCCACAATATCAAAAATACCAATTTGCAATTGCTAAAATACCGGCGCTTCGTGAACTGCGTCAGCTTTTTATTGGAAGAGTGATACATTCATTACCCGAACAGTGGAAAGTGGACGTGATGGATTTGCTGATGTTTAATGTGAGTATGCAGGATGATAAATTAAAATGGAAGAAAGGAGGAGTAAAAAATGAAGTCACTTAACCCCATGCGATTCAACCTTTTTATAGGTTTTTTAGCTGTCATAATTCTCTGCAGTGTGCCATTCTTGCATGCTCAGGAACGACAGAAGATACCGAGTGAATTCTATACGGGTAAACCGGAGTTGTTTAAGGATCTTTTGGAGATTACAGAGGAGCATCTTCTTTCTGAGTTTACATTTGAAAATACACTTAAATATAAATCAAAACTGCAACAATTACTTGCAGAAATTTTGAAAAAATACCCTGAATATAAAAAGGACGCTGAATTTGGAAAAATCCTTGAAATAACCGATGAATATCTTCAAAAAGAATTATCACATAAGACTACCTTAGAATATTGTCGCCAATTAAGCAAGATTCTCATCGATTTCTTGGAAAAACAGAAGATACCGGTTGAATTTTTTGGCAGGAAATGGGTAGGTGTTTTAACGGGAAATTTGTGGGAACATCAATCAAAAAATGAACCCCCGATTAATATTGATTTTAGTATTGAGATAAATGGGTCAGATGCTATACTTTATCCATTTGAAGCAAAGGGGGGGGTTACTATCATTCCGATGGGTAGTAAAGGTCCTTTCATCCCTGTTATTGAAAACAATAAACAATTTTATGAAAATGTGATTCTAACAGCTATGTTTGATGTGGGAGAAAATCCATCTCCTGTCTTTTTGGGATTTGTCTCTATGTTTATAGTCGAACCACTTGATAATCAGGTAGATTTAAAAAATGACCGCATTCAGGTTAAACATATTCGTGAAGAGTATTCTTCAGGACGTTTATACAGTAGGTTTACCGTAGAAGGGACCATTAATGCAAGGGAGCAGCAGAAAAAAATCTTCCCCAAAGACATCAAGCCCAACGAACCGATAAAGACCGATAAAAAGACGCAGTTAGAAATTATAATGCCATCAAAAGATGTAATCAAAATTGCGCCTAATACGGAAGCGGTATTTAAGTCGGATAGTTTGTTGGAGATTGTAAAGGGAAGACTCCACGGCTTTATAAAGAAACTGGAGCCAAAAACAAAGTTTGAAATTCATACCCCTAATGCCATTTTGAGGTTCCGTTGGGCAGAATTCACTGTAGAAGTAGAAGATGATGGGACGACCACCGTGAGAGTCTTCGATGGTGAAGTGGAGTTATCCGATAAAGAAAATAAAAAGACTGTAACTGTAAAAAAGAATCAGCAGTCAACGATCAAACCCTGCGGATTACCATCTGATCCAATTCAATTAAACACTGACCAGTTCTTAATCTGGTGGGAGTAAGAGAAAGGAGGTTAAACTATGCCAGGATACAAACACTCTGTCCTTTATGCGGAAACTGGTCTAACCTCCTAATTGACCGGACAAAATTTGCATAATCAAATTAGTACAGTAGATTAACAACTCATGAGTGAAGTAAGCGAGAATTCGATTTGGAAGAGAAGCTCCGGATCCTGCGGGAAGAAGAAACCAGCGGAGTTGAGGTAACTTGCCGCAAATACCATATTGCCCGTAGTTTATTCTGCAACTGGAAAAACTGGTTTAATGATCAGTGTCCTGATAGAATGGCACACCGCTACCAAAGGCATATCCTGCCATAAAAGCGGTGGAAAAGGAGAATGAACGCCTTAGCTTTACTATGAAACATACGGATGTGATTCTTTGCTTAATCTGAATGATATTGAAAAGGTTCTAAACCGTTTTGAAAAAAGTGTTCAGGAAATTGGGGACTAAACCAGTTTTGAGAAAATATAAAACATTGTCTTTTTTATTGCTGATATTGAGAAATCTATAACCTGCGAGGTTTCCTGCAATATCTTTCAAAAACAAGGAGCTTTGCAGAACCTGCTGACGGTTGAATAGATTTCTTGCCGCTTGTAAGGCTTTGCTATGAACCCGTTCATCCCGGCCTGCCTTGATAATGTTTTATACTCAGGACTACAAAATGCACTTACAGCCACTATTGGCGTTGTGATGCCAAGTTTTCGTAATGCGCGTGTTGCTTCCAGCCCATCGCAAAAAGGCATATTTATATCCATGAAAATCAAATCAAAAGCCTTTCCTGCACACTGTTTTATAGCCTCATCTCCATTACTGACTACCGTAGCTTTCCAGCCTTTCATCGTAATTAGTGTTTTAAGAAGTTGCTGGTTCAGTGCATTATCCTCCGCAATCAGAATTCTAAGTTTTTCCCCTTCCGTTATCATGTTTTTGGTATCAAAGATGAGAAATGAGTCGCCTTCTACAGTAGTTATACCAGAAAACGGTAAAAGATATACTTTATCAGGAAAAAAATATACGATACCTGTTTCGCATCAAGATATTTTAATCCCGAATTAATCAATAGAAAGTCCGTTAGGGCTGAACTATTGATTCCATGAGGGTAACCCCGATTTAGTGTTTGTTCAGCACAATTCTTATTGTGCTGATTACAAACACTTAATCGATTAAGCATTGTCAAATGCTTAATCTGGGTTAATAATACCTGTAGCTTTTGACCTGGGAGATGTGTTTTGCGAGCCTGACAACCTGACACGTATAACCATATTCATTATCGTACCAGGCATACAGCACAACGTTTTGCTTGTCATCCGACATGAGTGTTGCCGGGCTATCGAAAACACATGCGCAGGAGTCGCCTGTGCAATCGCTCGATACCAGTTCGTTTGATGTTGAGTATCGTATCTGCTCAATCAGGTTACCTTTCAGCGACGCTCTTCGCATAACCTGGTTCACCTCTTCTACTGATGTTGGCTTTGCAAGGTTTAGCATAAGGATAGCGAGCGATATATTGGGAGTAGGTACTCTAACGGCATTGGCTGTGAGCTTTCCTTTTAGGCTTGGGATTGCTTTCGACGACGCTGAAGCAGCTCCGGTTTCGGTGATCACCATATTCATCGGAGCTGCACGTCCACGACGGCTTTTTTTGTGGTAATTGTCGAGGAGGTTCTGGTCGTTTGTATAGCTGTGTATGGTTTCAATGTGACCTTTAACAATACCGAATTCATTTTCCATTACCTGCAACACGGGTACTACTGCGTTGGTAGTGCATGATGCTGCGGAAAAGATTTTCTCGCCGCCGGGTGAAAGGTTGCATGTTTCCTGGTTTACGCCATATACTATGTTTGGAATATCGCCTTTTCCTGGAGCAGTAAGCAGCACTTTATCAACTCCACGACATTTCAGGTGTCGTGTCAGATTTTCGCGATCGCGGTAAACGCCTGTATTATCAATGAGCAATGCATCTTTGATGCCATAATCTTCGTAGTTCAGTTCGTCGGGGTTTGAAGCCGAAAGCATGTGAACCACGTGCCCGTTGATATAAAGCGATTTATCGTCAACATTTTCAATTGCGATCCCATGGAAATAGCTGTGAACAGAATCTTTTCTAAATAATGAAGCGCGTTTGCGGATATCTTCGGCAGAATTTCCGCGGGTAACAATAGCCCTAAGCCTAAGTTGCGAACCTCTGCCCGAGCTGTGAACAATCTCTCGTGCCAGTAAGCGCCCGATTCTACCGAAACCATAAAGGATGACATCTTTAGTAATTGAGCTTCGTGGCGGAACATTTACGATATAGTCGAGCTTGTGAAGCAGAAAACGCTTGATATCACCGCCAAACTCTTTTCTATCGTCTACCCATTCCTGGTTGAGCCGACCAATGTCAATGCGTGCCGGAGCAAGGTCGAGTTGCAGCATTGCCTTGGCAATTGCAAGTGAATCCTGAATCGTGAGTTGTTTTTGCAGGATGTTTTCAGCATAGGAGTGCTTGTGCAGGATGCTGTTAGCGCCGCGGTCTAATAGTTGCCGGCGTAGAAATATCAATTCCACATCTTTATCGAACCATAACCGGCCGATAATATCAATGAATTCATTGGCTGCTTTTTGATCGCAGATCCATTTCGAGAGCGTGTGCTGATAGTGGTCGTTATTTTGCTGACCTGGTTTGGGATTATTCTCCATGACTTTGATTATTTGTGGTTTATAATTAATTTGCGCGCTGAAAGCAGCAATCAGATATCAATAAATCTGATAAACCCCAAAATTAGTAAAATGAATAAGCTAAAAAAGCAATCGCTGTTGGTTAAAGCTGATTTTTAGGAATGTGTTGCGGTTCTCAATAAAAAACGTTGAAACAGAGCGATTTAACGTTTTGTGAGTGTGTGCGGCAATAATTGCATCACTGTCCCAGATAGGCTTTTAGTAGGCGGCTTTTCGATGTGTTTTTAAGGCGGCGGAGCGCTCTTTCTTTAATCTGCCTGACTCTTTCGCGGGTAAGATTAATTTGAGCGCCAATCTCATCGAGGGTAAGAGCGTGACTCATACCGATTCCATAGAACAAATACAGAACCTGTCGTTCTTTATCGTTTAATGTTGCAAGTGAGCGCTCAATTTCCTGACCAAGCGACTCACGAATTAATTTGTCGTCGGTATCGGGAGTATCTTCGCTGATGTACGTGTCAATATATTTTGTGTTCTCATCTTCAACTAAAGGTGCATCCATCGAAATATATCTGGTTGAAATTTTGAGTACTGCTTCAATTTTGTGTTCCGGAACATCAAGGGCTTGTGCCAGTTCATCGGCTGAGGGTAGTCGTTCGAATTTTTGTTCCAGGCGGCTCGTTTCTTTTTTTATTTTATTTATCGATCCTACCTGGTTAAGAGGTAGTCTTACAATACGCGACTGTTCGGCCAGAGCCTGCAGGATAGATTGCCGTATCCACCAAACAGCATACGAGATAAACTTAAAGCCCCTGGTTTCATCGAATCGCTGGGCTGCTTTTATCAATCCAAGATTACCTTCATTGATTAGATCGGGGAGGCTCATGCCTTGATTCTGATACTGTTTGGCAACCGACACCACGAAGCGGAGATTTGCTTTCACAAGTTTCTCAAGAGCTTTTTGATCGCCAGTTTTGATTCGCTGTGCAAGTTGTACCTCCTCATCAGCGGTGATAAGCTCTTCACGCCCGATCTCCTGAAGGTATTTATCCAACGAAGCAGTTTCACGGTTAGTGATTGATTTATTGATTTTTAGCTGGCGCATCGTATATTAACTCCTAAATCGCAATATGATCTGTTTTGTGCAGTCGGCCTGCCAGGTATGATAACCCGGCAGGCTTCATGCAATTGTCCCCCCGAACAATATATAACGCACATGAGATTAATTTCTTATGTGTAAATCCTCATCAGACACCGAAACCATAGTAGGCACGTGCTCCGTTCGGATATACCCCTTCAATCAAAACTCCACCTCTCTTGTTGCGTAGTATGTTTTCAACATCTTGTGTGCTATTTACAGGTCTGTTATTTATTTTGATTATTATAAACCCTTCTCTCACACCTGCTTCCTTTAGTGCACCATCCCCAAGACTTGCGATTTGTACTCCACCTGTTAATCTCAAATTACTTAGAAGTTCTTCTGATGGAGCTTTGAATGTAGCACCAAGGATATTACTTACATCTCGTATTTCACGTTTAACAATTTCTGTATTACCATCACGGTTGCGAAGAACAACATCCTTTTCAACAATCCTGTTGTTTCTCCTGACGTTCAACGCTACTTTATCGCCCGGGCGGTGTTGTCCGACAATCTCGAGCAACTCGCTGTTCGTATTTACCGCTGTTCCTTCGATACTAAGAATAATATCGCCCTGCTTGATGCCTGCAGCCTTAGCAGCACCGTTGTCGGTAACCTCCACAACATAAACACCTTTGAGTTCATCAATCTCATTTTCCCTTGCGAAATCACTGTCAATATGTCGTATCGTAACACCGATAAATGCTCTTTGTACTTCGCCAAATTTGATGAAATCATCTACAACCTTTCTAACAATATTTACTGGGATCGCAAACGAATAGCCTGTGAAATACCCTGTGCCGCTTGCGATAGCTGCGTTGATACCAATCAGCTCACCGCGGGTGTTTATCAATGCTCCGCCTGAATTGCCACGGTTTACCGCTGCATCCGTTTGAATGAACGACTCAATTGTGGTTCCGTCGGGATTGCGTAAAATGTTGATGTTTCTCGCCTTGGCGCTCACGATACCCGCAGTAACGGTGGAATTCAGGTTAAATGGATTTCCCACTGCAAGCACCCACTCGCCAACTCTTACATGATCAGAATTTCCATATGTGATATAGGGGAGATTATTTGCGTCGATCTTTATCAGTGCCAAATCGGTAGTTGGATCATTGCCAACAACTTTGGCTTCAAAACTCCTGCGGTCGTTAAGTGTTACAGTGATTTTTTCTGCCTCGTAAACCACATGATTATTGGTTACAATATACCCTTTCTCTGAAATTATAACACCGCTTCCTGTTGCAATAATTGGTCGGGAGCGCTGTTGTGGGAGTCTGTCGCCAAAGAAATCAAAAAAGTCGTGAAAGTCGTGGAAATAAAACTCGTAGAGGCTGCTCTTCTGAGTGTATTCTGTACGTATGTGTACAACTGTATTTACTGTATGTTCAACTGCGCTTGTAAAATCAGGTCCAATTGACGGAACATTAACCGTGGCCGGATTCCGGGTAAGATGTACTGATGCCTCTTCCTGGATAGTAGGTACTACTTCCTGCTGTGGTGTGTTCTGAGGCATAAAACGCATGGAAAGCATTGCTATCAGGCCTCCTGCCACAGCTATTACAAGATAACCGAATAATTTCTTTAAGTTCATATCAACCTCCTTATAATTAACATTTGTGTTGTTTATTTGTTTGAGCTATTCGATTTTTTATACATATTCACAACAACTTCTAAAGAATTACAATCCAGTTTATTACCGCAAATGTTGTGCAAAACAAGCTTGTTTTTGCTTTTTTTAACATCTTAGCATGCATTTCGTAACAAATAAACGCTCACACGCAGTGTCTGTTTTGTTTCGATAGTTAAAAAAAGTTAACTACTCCCCCCTTACAACTCTTTGGTTTCATACCTTTGCCAAAGCACGCAGATTAGTCATAATTGTAAGTTTATGGCATTATATTTTGATAAATTCCATGCGACCGGCAACGATTTCATTGTTACCGGCAGCGCTTTTAATCTTATCGAAAACCCTGCAGGGCGTATAAAGTTACTATGCAACAGACATTTCGGTATTGGCGCCGATGGGTTGATCTTATGCGAATCGTCGAAAGTTGCGGATATTAAAATGCTATACTACAACAGCGACGGTTCTGGAAACACATTGTGTGCAAATGGCATCCGAGCAGCAGCAGCCTGGGGGTTCAAACACTGGAAACTCAAAAAGAATCTTACAATCGAAGCTAGCGATGGCATACATCACGCAACAATTTTAAGCAGTGATGAAGATGTATACAGGATTTCGGTTTCAATGAACGATATCACTCAGATAACACCCTACAAGGATGGATTTTATCTTAATAGCGGCTCACCGCATTTTGTAATTCCAACACCTGATGCCGATTCTATTGAGATAGAAAAGGAAGGTAAATTCTGGCGCAACCATGAGCGGTTCGCACCTCATGGCACAAATGTGAATTTTATTACGCTTCAGAATTCAGAAATCAGGATTAGAACCTATGAGCGCGGCGTTGAAGCGGAAACTCTTTCCTGCGGAACAGGAGTAACCGCTGCAGCAGCCGTAGCGGCTTTCTTGCAACATCAAACATCTCCTGACTATAGTTTTATTACACAAGGAGGGAGATTGACTGTTTCGCTCAAGAACGAGGGCGCACGTTGTAAAGAGATAGTTCTTACAGGAGAAGCGCAGTTTGTTTTCGCTGGCAACACAATTCTTTAGCGAGATGATAAAAGGACTAAACTTGATTCTCAGAGCAGTTGAACCCTCCGATGTTGACCTGCTCTATATCTGGGAAAACGATGCCCAAATTTGCAAGGTCAGTAACTCAATCGCTCCGGTATCTCGCTTTGTTTTACAGCAGTATGTAATGAATGCCCATGAAGATATTCATACTTCCAAACAACTGCGTTTGATGATTGATCAAATTTCAGGCGAAGAGGTTCACACCATTGGAGCAGTTGATCTGTTTGATTATGACCCGATTAATAGAAGGGCAGGTGTCGGAATTCTTATTGAGCGAGGTCATCAAGGGATGGGACTGGCAGCTGAAGCTCTCGAACTGTTAATCCATTATTGCTTCGAAATATTGTTCCTTCACCAGTTATATTGCACAATAAGCGTTGGAAATCATTCAAGCATGAAATTATTTCAGAAGCACGGGTTTGTTGAAACCGGTTTGCGTCGAGAGTGGCTGCGCGACTCCGACGGATGGTGCGACGAACGTTTTCTGCAACTCATTAATCCTCGGGATAACTATTCGCAAAAGGAACCACAATAAACCTAAAACACACGAACAAAAATGCAGTGGATAATCCGGACTTTATTAGTACTAACTGCGATGAGTTTAGCTGCGGGAATTTATCTGTATTCCCACATCACGGCTCCTGCATTGAAAATAGAACCAGACGACACCATTTTTATTCACATTAAAACAGGTTCCACATTTGAAGATTTATACAAGCAACTGAACGATGACTTTAAATTAATCAGACCGCGGTTGTTCAGGCAATTATCCTACCGGATGAATTTTCACACAAACATTAACCCCGGCCGATATAAGCTCAACGGAAACATGGATTTGATTGAGTTGATAAGGCTGCTAAGATCTGGAAATCAAACACCAGTAGATGTTACCTTCAACAATATCCGTTTTGCTCATCAACTTGCCGGGCGTGTTGCGAAGCAGATCGAAGCCGATAGTGCAGGTTTGATTGCTCTTATGCAAAACGCTGATTACCTTGCGCAATTTGGCATCACACCCAGGCAACTTCCGGCAATGATGATTCCAAACACCTATGAGTTTTTTTGGAACAGCACTCCTGAACAGTTTATGAAACGAATGCACCGTGAATCAGAACGTTTCTGGGGTACGGAAAAAAGGCAAGCTCGATTGGCAGCATTAGGTTTAAACAGACATGAAGTGGTAACGCTTGCTTCAATTGTTGAGGCGGAATCAAAAAAAGATGACGAGAAGCCACGTGTTGCTGGAGTTTTTATCAACCGGCTACGGAGGGGAATGTTTCTTCAGGCCGATCCCACAGTTATATTTGCAACCGGCGACTTTACGATAAGGCGTGTTTTAAACCGGCATAAAGCAGTTGATTCGCCATACAATACTTATCTGAATCCCGGTCTTCCGCCCGGTCCAATCGCGTTTCCGTCGATCAGGGCGATTGATGCAGTACTAAATTACGAGAATCACAATTATTATTTCTTTTGTGCACGGGAAGATTTTTCGGGCTACCATAATTTTTCGCGAACCTATAGAGAACACATAATACATGCACGGCGGTACCAGCAGGCGCTCGACAGGTTAAACATCAGATAAATATAACTATGAATGCATTCAAGGCATACGATATCAGAGGAGTTTATCAGAAGGATTTTAACCTTGCTGATGTGTACAAAATCGGCTTTTTCCTGCCACAACTCCTAAATGCCACAAAGGTGCTGGTTGGTAGGGATATAAGGCTTTCGTCGGATGAAATTTTTAATGCGCTTGCTTCGGGCATTACCGATGCAGGAGCCGATGTTTTCGATGCCGGCTTAACCACAACGCCAATGGTTTATTGGGCAACTGCAAAGTTCGAATTCACGGCTTCAGTACAGATCACCGCTTCACATAATCCTGCGGAATATAACGGAATGAAAATATCACGTCAAGGCGCATTACCGGTAGGGTACGACACGGGTCTGAAAGATCTTGAGGATATGGTTAAATGTGCTGAGGTATACCCAGCAAGCGAAAAGGGAATGATTCATAGATTTGAGTTTCAGAACGATTATCTTGCCTTTATATCGCAATATCGTCGCGATTTTTCGAACCTTCGCATTGCTGTTGACTGTTCCAATGGAATGGCGTCGCTGTTTGCGCGTGAAATTCTTGGTAAGGATGCAGTGTATATTTTTGATACTCCAGATGGCCGTTTCCCAAACCATGCTCCTAATCCTCTGGAAATTGAGAATGTTCATGATCTCATGCGAACCGTTACATCCCAGCATTGCGATCTGGGAATCATTTTTGATGGCGATGCCGACAGAGTGATGTTCGTTGATGAAACCGGAAGCTTTATCCGTCCGGATATTATGATAGGGATGCTCGGGCTGTATTTCGCTAAACAGTCCGACCTTGGTAACGTTGTAATGGACATACGCTCATCAAAAGGCGTTGAGGATTATCTTGGCCGTCTTGGTTTCAGATGCCATCTATGGAAAGTTGGTCGCGCATTTGCTGCACTCAAACTTCGCGATGTGGGAGCAGTTTTTGGTGGCGAGCTTGCCGGCCATTATTATTTCCGCGATTTTTATTACAGCGATTCGGCATTTCTGGCCGTAATGCTTCTGCTACAAGTAATTTCCGATGCCAGGAAGGAAGGTATTGCATTATCCGAGCTTGTACGACTGGTGGCCGGGCCATGGTATAACTCAGGTGAGATCAATTTCAAGTCGCAGAATAAGAAGCAGGCAATGGAGGTTTTAGTGGAGCATTATTCTGGCATTGAGGCTCCGGCGGTGATGCTTGATTTTGATGGCTACCGTCTCGAGTTTAAACACTGGTGGTTTAACGTTCGCCCCTCAAACACCGAATCTTATCTGCGGCTGCTGATTGAAGCCGATAGCGAAACGATATTGAAAGAAAAAACTGAAGAGATCACTGAAATTATCATGCGCATTGGATAAAGAACATACACTAAATCGGGGTTACCCTCAGGGAATCAATCGTTCAGCCTTAACGGACTCTTCATTGATTAATTCGGGATAAACGAAATTAAGCCACAATGCGTTACTTAGTAAGAATTAGAAATGGATAAAAAAGATTTCAGGTCATGATTAAGCATGAGAAAAGAACAATACTGGCAATACTGTTTTTTGCTGGCATAATGTTAACAGGTTGTATGCCACGCGAATACAGGGCTAACGAACTGTTGAAGCGAGGAACAGAAAAAGTAGCCCAGCAACAGCACGTGGAAGCGATAAGGATTTTTTCGCAAGCAATCCGGCTGCAACCCGATTTTGCTCAGGCTTACACTTTTCGGGGAAGTGCAAAGTTCGACATTGGAGATTTTGCCGGAGCGATGGAGGATTACACCCGTGCAATTGAGCTTAACCCAACCTATGCTGAACCCTATGACTTTCGTGGACGCATTCACATGCGGATGCGAAACATCGAGGCAGCCTGCAGGGATTTCAGAAAAGCCGAAGCGTTGGGACGCCCGGGAATGTCCGATCGCACACGTCATTGTCCGTGAACTAATATTTTACTTTTTTTCTTGTGAATAAGGTCTGGTGGGAATAACAACTCCCTTTGGCTCATATCAAACATTAAACCGGATATGCAGCAGGTCGCCGTCCTGAACAATATAATTTTTGCCTTCAATTGAAAGTTTTCCTGCTTCACGGCAGGCATGTTCGCTACCGAGAGCTATGAAGTCGTGATATTTTATTACTTCGGCACGTATGAACCCACGCTCCAAATCGCTATGGATAACCCCTGCGGCTTCGGGTGCACTTTTACCGCGGCGGATAGTCCAGGCACGCACTTCCTTGGGACCGGCAGTAAAAAATGTTTGTAAATCAAGGAGTTTATAAGCTGCTTTAATCAGCTTGTTCACTCCAGGTTCAGAAAGGCCAAGATCGGCAAGAAAGGCGTTCCGGTCGGTTTCATCTTCTAACTCTGCAATCTCTGCTTCGCTTGCGCAGGCAATTACAAGCATCTGGCCGTCTTCTGATGCAATGGAATTCTGAAAAGCTTTTGAATAATGATTGCCTGAAACAGCCGATGCGGCATCCACATTGCAAATATACAATGCCGGTTTGTCGGTAAGAAGAAACAGGTCGTCAATAACGCTGCGATCATTGCCCTCAACCGGGGCAGTGCGAGCCATTCCAAACGATTCGATATGTTGCTGAAACACCTTAAGCGATTCAATCTGGTGGAGTAGCGCCTTATCGCCCGATTTTGCCATCTTTTCGAGCCGTTGTATTTTTCTGGCAATTACCTCAACATCCTTAACCTGAAGCTCCAGTTCAAGAGTTTCCTTATCTCTTACTGGATCAACCGATCCATCAATATGTGGGAGCGTTGGATCGTCGAAACAACGGATTACATGAATCAGCGCATCGGCATTACGTATATCGGAAAGGAATGTTGTTCCGACTCCTTCGCCTTTACTTGAACCTCTTGTCATGCCGGGAATGTCGACAAATTCAATAGAAGTCTGAACCATTCCTGCCGATCGTACACGGTTGAAAATTTCGTTCAATCGCTGGTCGGGAACTTTCACGGTTCCAATGTTCGATCGTGTTGAGGTGTAAGCCGCCGGCGATACTTCGGCTCTTGTATTTGAAACACAATTGAATAGTGTTGATTTTCCAGAATTGGCAAGGCCAATAATTCCGCAATGAAGTGGCATTCAAATTTTATTAAGGGTGCAAAAGTAATTTTTTGAATCCTGATATAGCTAAGTTGGAGTAGTTAGCGAAAGAAGTCGCAATCTCTGTCGCGGGCAAATGGATCGGGGCATTTACCTTTAAAAATACCATAATGGATGGCAAAATAAAAATCAATTCCACCGAAATCCGTATAGCCGAGGAAGCCGGCAAGATTATCGGTTCCAACTGAGATGTATCTGTATCGAAGAAAAGCTCCCGCTCTGAGCTGATTGTATCTGTAAAGCGAGATAGGTATGGCAGCTTCAAAATGATCTGTTTCGAAACGGGGAATAACACTAACGTACGATGGCCGCGACAGGTGATTTTCGGCGAAGGGGAGGTGTTGAATCCAAACTCCGCCCAAAAAGAATCTGTTTTCAAAGTTATAGTCGGCTTGAACCGAAATTGCAGAAGGAAGGAACATTGAAAAGTTGTTACCGCCGTCAAGACCGTCGGGAGAAGCAGTCAGTTTTAGCGCCAATTCATCTATAAAATAGTCGATATTATTGTAGGTTATTGAAGAAACATCATATAAATCGGCGCTGATGTTATCGAACAGCAGTTGCTGCGCCTGTCTTGCGAACCGAATGTTTCCAAAATCGGTTAACGCAAACCCAATCTTGAATCTGTAAGGTTGGTATGGATATCGGCACAAGCGCCTCATACGGCGTGTGCTTTGCGCCGATAAATACCTCGTATATGAAAAGCCAAGATCAAAGGCAAAGCCACTACCACGAAACGGTTGTTCGGTTCCGAGGAATTCATTAGTTGCCCGATCCAATGGAATTGAAAAGCCGCCAGTGGCATTCATCAGATAAATATGAAGAGTGTCCTTGTGTGGGGTCATATAATCAATCATAGAGGCTGTGAGGTAGCCACCATGATAGGCCTGAAGGTATTTCAGTGTTATTCCCGCCGAAAAACTTTCATCATAGCGTCCTGCTATTTTTGCGGCATATGTGAATCCGTATTCCAACCATCCTAACGAACCTGCGTTCATGCCGTGATCGTTCGTAAAACGTATGTTTTGCTGTGGTGGATACTCAAGCCCTTCGAGCAAGAATTTAGCGACATTGTGTGGTATGTTTTGAACAGTAGTTGAGGTTCGCACGCTATTGGTGAATGCAAATGCATGACGGTTTCCCACCGAAATCATGAATGATGGTCCCATCAGGCGTCCGTGAATATATGCATGTCTGGGTAGGTTGTCAGGCCTGTCAATAAAATTACGACCTCCGTCATATTCAGGGAAATCAAATCGTCGAAGCCTTCCTAAGCTGAAATCCTCACGTGGAATATAGAGGAAATTATTCTCGGCGAACACAAGCCCTGTGGCGGGCGCAATATTTATTGCATAACGCGAGTGTAGAATCAATGAAGGGTTGATATGCACAGAATGTGTTCCACTATACGGGCTGATTAACAAACCTTGCATATCCTGGGATGCAGACCTTAAGGCTATCAATATCAGGGCTGCAGTCAACAATCTGAAGGTAGTTGTCACAAGTGTAGTTTAAGCTTAAAAATAGAATACCCTTGAACTAATTGATGTAGTTCGATATAAAACTTAAAACAGCTTGAATTATTATTTTGCAGAAATTTTGGTGCTATTCATCTGCTACCAGCTTCCGCCGGCGCCGCCTCCCCCAAATCCTCCTCCTCCAAAGCCTCCAAAACTGCCACTGCCCGATGAGAAGTTGCCATAGCTTCCCCGACCGGAGCCCATACTGCCCAGCAAGAATAGCATTGGCCATAACGAAGCTCCTCTTCCCATAGTTCTGCGATTTCGGGAAGCAGACACTGATGTGAGTATCATTAGTAGCATGACCATTAAAAAAGGCAACAATTGCAGTACGGGTGGCTGTTGCACTCCGGCGTACTGATCGGACGAGAACTCTTTCGCAGCCAGACTCATAATCACTCCGGTTGCAGCATTAATGCCTGAATAGTAATCATTTACCCTGAAATGTGGGATCATTTCCTGTTCGATAATACGCCTGGTCGCAGCATCGGTTATCACAGGTTCAAGTCCGTACCCAACCGCAATGAATGCTTCGCCACGTTGTGTGCCCTGTCGAGGTTTAATAAGTACAACAACTCCGTTGTCGAATTCTTTTTGACCCACTCCCCACTGATGACCCATGTTGGTTGCAAATTCAGCGCGGTCGTACCCACCAAAATCAGGAACAATAGCAACTACAATTTGATTAGCTGTGGTATTATTAAACTCAACCAACCTTTGTTCAATGTCCATTATTTGACTTGCGGTGAGTACGCCAGCAAAATCGTTCACAAGGCGTGGTGGCGATGGACGTGCAGGTACTCCCTGAGCAGAAACTGAATAGGGGATAAGAACCAAAAAAACAAAGCAGAGGCGATAAAAAAGAACGCTCATTGTATTAGTTTTAATTTGTTTCGGATGAAATTTCATCGGGTTGTTCATTCACATCGCACTTTTGAAAAGGAAAATGACACTTAAGCTGTTCGCCGGCCCGTCCTATTCCTTCAATCAATCCTTCGGCAAACTCTCCTTGTGCGAACCTTTGCAACATCATATCTTTTATATCGTCCCAAAAGTTTACAGGAACTGCGGCATTGATTCCGGCATCGCCAATTATTGCGAAACGACGGTTTTTGATAGCCAGGTAGAAGAGAACCCCATTGCGCAATGCTGTTTTTTGCATGCGGAGTTTTGCGAAAATGTATGCAGCGCGGTCGAGAACATCTCCAGGACAGCGGTTTTCGACATGCACTCTTATTTCGCCGCTTGTATTCAACTCAGCATTTTTAATTGCCAACATAATGTCGGCTTGCTGAGCCTTGCTAAAAAATGTTGAAGCATATACACCCATGGCTAAAACTCCACTCTAGGTACTTCTTCTGCCCCTTCATCGGCTTCGAAATACGGTTTGCGTTCAAAGCCAAACATGTTGGCAAACATATTCCTGGGGAATCGCCGGATGTTTGTATTATATTCCCTGGCAGCGTCGTTGAACCGGCCTCTCTCAGTCGAGATACGGTTTTCTGTACCTTCGAGCTGGGATTGCAGATCAAGAAAGCTCTGATTTGCTTTCAGTTCGGGATAACGCTCTACTACAACAAGCAACCTGGAAAGAGCGCCGCCAATTTGAGCCTGAGCGGCCTGGAACTGTTGCAGACTTTCGGCATTCAGGTTCTCAGGATTGATGTTAACAGCCGTGGCTTTCGACCTTGCCTCAATAACTTCCAAAATTGTTTGACGCTCAAAGTCAGCATATCCACTAACGGTTGCTACAAGGTTAGGAATCAGGTCGGCACGGCGCTGATACACATTTTCAACATTAGCCCATTGAGCTTCTACTTTTTCCTGGCTTATTACCAGACTGTTGTAGGAGCGCATAGCCCACATAATAACAATGATAACGGAAAGGATTATGATCCCTGGTGCGATCCATTTCTTGAAATTCATGGCATTTTGCATTATAAGTGAATAATTACGGCGAAGATAACGGTTTTATTTGATTATCTCAACGCTCCGCTTGATAAATTCTGTAAGAGCACTCCCTTTAAGCATGTTTTGCGACAAAAGGGCAAGGTCGGTCATTTGGTTTATTAACGATTTCTTTCGTTCAGGATCAACTTCCTCGAGCAACGCCGGCATCATACCGTGGCTTGAGTTTAGAACCAGGTTGTAGCTTTCGGGCATATCGCCCATAAATTTGTATCCGCCTCCGATTGCTGCCATATCTTTCATTCGCCTCATAAACTCAGGACGGGTTATCATTACTGGCATAGCATCGGGTCCAAGAGTTTCTACAACAATGTGATAGCGGCTCTTGTCAATTTCGTTCTCAAACAGTTCCTTTAGCCGGGTTTTCTGGTCGTCGGTAAGCAGCGATGGTAAGGGATCTTCTTTTTCAATCAGCTTATCAATCACATCGCTATCAACCCGGTTGAACGAAACATCCTTTTGTTTTTGTTCCATGTTGTTGATAAAATGTGTATCAAGTGCGCCATCCATCAACAAAACATCATAACCCCTTTCTTTAGCTGATTGGATATATGCATGCTGTTCATCGGAGTTGGTTGTATAAAGATAGATCAACCGTTTGTTTTTATCGGTTTGAACCGGTTTGATCATCTTCTCATATTCATCGAGGGTGAAATATTTGGCTTCAGTATTCTTTAAAAGGCAAAACTTTTGAGCGCGGTCGTAAAAGTCGTTTTCCGAGATGATTCCATACAGGATAAAAATCCTGATGTCGTCCCATTTTTTCTCAAATGCAGAGCGATCCTCCTTAAAAAGGCTTTCGAGCTTGTCGGCTACCTTTTTCATAATGTGATTGGAAATCTTTTTCACGTTAGGATCGCCTTGAAGATACGACCGGGAAACATTCAGCGGAATGTCGGGTGAGTCAAGTACACCGTGCAGCAAAGTGAGGAAGTCGGGAACAATGCCCTCTACTGAATCCGACACAAACACCTGATTACAGTAGAGTTGAATTTTATTGCGCTGCAACTCAAAATTGTTTTTAGCCTTTGGAAAATAGAGAATTCCGGTTAAGTTAAACGGATAATCAACGTTCAGGTGTATGCTGAAAAGAGGTTCATCGAAAGTGTATGGATATAGCTCGCGGTAAAAGTTCTTATAGTCTTCTTCTTTCAACTCAGCAGGTTTTCTTTTCCATAACGGACTAGTATTGTTGATAATACGCGGTCGTTCTGATTCCCTTGTTTTTGGCTTGCTTTCATTATCCGTTTCTCCTTCAATGGTTTCCGTGAATTTTTCGGTTCCAAACTGAATCGGAACTGGAAGGAAACGGCAATATTTTCGAAGCAATTCCAGGATGCGGTTTTCCTCTAAAAATTCCTTTGAATCGTCGTTAAGATGGAGCACTATATCAGTACCTCGTGTGTCGCGTGTGGCTTTGTCGAGAGTATATTCAGGGCTGCCATCGCAACTCCATTTTACCGGGTAGGATTCTTCGCTTTGCTGGAATGACTTCGAAATTACTTCAACCTTATCGGAAACCATGAAGGCGGAGTAGAATCCAAGTCCGAACTTACCGATCAACTCCTCGCCATTGCCCTTACCTTTATATTTGGCAACAAACTCCTCAGCACCCGAAAATGCTATCTGGTTGATATATTTATCAATCTCCGTTGCCGTCATACCGACTCCCTTATCGCGAACAGTAAGAGTTTTTTTCTTTTTGTCAATTAACACTTCAATGGTCAGATCGCCAAGCTCGCCAGAGAATTCGCCCAGCGAGGCAAGTGTCTTTAATTTGTTGGTAGCATCAACTGCGTTGCTGATCAGTTCGCGTAGAAAAATTTCGTGGTCGGAATAGAGAAACTTCTTGATGATGGGGAAGATGTTTTCAGTTTTTACGTTGATATTGCCTTTTTCCATAGTAGTAGTTTTCTGTAAAAATTTAGCTTACTCAAACAAAGCCTGTGCCACGGCTATATGCTGCCATTTTGACAATTGTTTTTCCAAGTACCCTACCATGTTTGCATGAAATATACAGTGTTTTATCTGGTATTGACATTTTTTGCTGATTTGGTACAAAAGTGTTACGTAAAAGCTAACACAACTTATGCACGATGTATTTTTATTTTCACAACACATCATCGCCTATGGCTATTTATTTCTTTACCGTGTGGGGATAAGGAATGTTAAAACTCTGTAACCAAAAGAAGTTGTTACCAAATTGACATAGATTTTATATCAGGCATAGTGGTTCTCAAAAAAAATGTTCTAATTTAGCCCGCTTTCAAAATAGCATTAACTTACTGTTTAAAACTCTATATTATGGTTAATCTTGATTGGGACAAACTACCTTTTGGTTATCAGAAAACCGATTACAATGTTCGTTGCTATTATCGCAACGGAGAATGGGGCAAACTTGAGATTTCGTCATCTGAATATATCAGTATTCATATGGCTGCTACAGCGTTACACTACGGGCAGGAGGCTTTTGAAGGAATGAAGGCATACAAGGGCAGGGATGGGCGTATACGCCTGTTTCGTTGGAAAGAGAATGCTATTCGGATGCAAGCTTCAGCTAATGGCGTAATGATGCAGGAACCTCCAATATCACTTTTTGAAGAGGCAATTTTCACTGTTGTGAGGCTCAACGAGCGCTTTGTTCCGCCTCATGGTACCGGGGCAGCGTTGTATCTGCGACCGCTTTTGTTTGGCTCAGGAGCCAGAGTTGGAGTTAAACCAGCCGATGAGTATTGTTTTATGGTTTTTGTAACTCCTGTCGGACCCTACTTCCGTGAAGGATTTAATCCGGTTAATATCCAGATTGTAAGGGATTACGACCGGACTGCCCCAAAGGGAACCGGTCAATACAAAGTTGGCGGGAATTATGCAGCCAGCCTACGAGCCGGTGAGCGCGCAAACAAGGAAGGCTTTTCATCCGTACTTTTTATTGATTCAAAGGAAAGGAGATATATTGACGAAGCCGGGCCAGCAAACTTTTTTGCAATTAAAGGCAATAAATATATCACTCCTCTCTCCGAGACTATTTTGCCGTCAATTACAAACAAGAGTCTCATGGAACTGGCTGCTGATATGGGAATGGAGGTTGAACGCCGTCCGGTTGCAATAGAGGAACTTGCCGACTTCGACGAAGCTGGGGCTTGCGGCACGGCCGCGGTTATATCGCCTATAGGCAAAATAGTTGACCGCGAAACAGGAAGGGTTTACGAATTATGTAAAGATGGAAAGGCTGGTCATGTTTCGTCAAAACTCTACAAACGCCTCACCGGAATTCAGTTTGGCGACGAACCAGATAAATTTGATTGGATATCGTTTGTGGAATAGGATGTACTTGAATATCAGTATCAACCAATCAACATCTGCATTTCCTGCTGAAGCTCTAATGCGGCATGTCGTGCGTTGACAGCAAAATCTTCGCATTTAGAAGCGTAGATGATACTACGCGAAGCATTTACAATCAATCCTGTATCGGTTGTCATTCCGTTTTCAACCACATCCCTGAGACATCCGCCCTGGGCTCCAACACCTGGAACAAGTAGGAAATGATCAGGCGCTATTTTTCGGATTGATTTGAGCATAGTGGCCTGGGTTGCGCCAACAACAAACATCATGTTATTGATCGATCCCCAGTTAACTGCAGTTTGTAACACCTGTTCGTATAATCTTCGACCTTCGACTGATTTTAACTGAAAGTCCTCAGCTCCCTTGTTTGAGGTGAGGGCAAGAACGATAGCCCACTTACCGGGATATTGCAGAAATGGTGTTACCGAGTCTGATCCCATGTAAGGCGCTACCGTAATGGCATCGAAACCTAGACCCTTGTGGTCGTCGAGGAATGCGTCAGCATACTGTGATGAAGTATTTCCGATATCGCCGCGCTTGGCGTCGGCAATAGTAAAAATGTCGGGATGATTATTGCGCAGGTACTCTATTGTTCGCGACAGGCTTACCCAACCTGCGATGCCCATAGCCTCGTAAAACGCAAGATTTGGTTTGTAGGCAATTGCAAGGTCATGGGTAGCTTCGATAATTTGCTTGTTAAAGTCAAATACAGGATCTTCATTGCCCAAAAGATGCTGTGGAACACGTGTAAGTTCTGTATCAAGTCCGATGCAGAGAAACGACTTTTTTTTATGTATCTGGGAAATCAGTTCTGATCGTGTCATAATGTAGTGATTTCAGGTTAATCTGTAGTTTTAAGTCTTTCAGCATTTTCGGCCAACTGTAATGCTTCAATCATATCGCTTATATCACCATCCATAAATGCCTGCAGGTTGTAGATTGAGAGTCCTATGCGGTGATCAGTAACACGTCCTTGCGGATAATTATATGTGCGGATTTTAGCTGATCTATCGCCGGTTGATACCATTGTTCTCCGCTTTGATGCAATTTCGTCGAGATACTTCTGGTGCTCCATTTCGTAAATTCGTGTACGTAGCACATCAAGTGCTTTTTCGTAGTTCTTCGTCTGCGATTTCTGATCCTGACATTGCACAACTATACCAGTAGGAATATGAGTAAGACGGACGGCGGAATAGGTAGTGTTTACCGATTGACCACCTGGACCAGATGAGCAGTATGTGTCTTTTCGGATATCGTCGTTCCGGATTTCTACATCAAATTCATCGGCTTGCGGCAGTACTGCAATCGTTGCAGCAGATGTGTGAACCCTTCCTTGTGTTTCTGTAACAGGAACTCTCTGAACGCGGTGAACTCCGGATTCGTATTTCATGATTCCGTAAACGTTTTCACCTATAATGTTGGCAATAAACTCCTTGTATCCACCAACTGTACCTTCGGCGCTGTCAACAAGTTCGAGTGTCCAACCTTTGCGCTCACAGAAACGGCTGTACATTCTTATAAGATCGCCTGCGAATATACTTGCTTCATCGCCTCCTGTTCCTGCTCTGATCTCAAGAACTGCATTCTTTGAATCCTCTGGGTCGGTGGGTAAAAGAAGAATGTGGATCTCCTCTTCGAGTTGTTCTTTTTCAGGAGAGAGGAAATTCAGTTCTTCGCGAGCCATTGCTTTGAGTTCCTCATCTTTATCATTGAAGAGTATCTCTCTGGCTGATTCAATATCAGCAAGTAGCTTACTGTGGCGGATGTAAGCTTCGGCAACGGGTTTTAGCTCCTTGTAGTCGCGGTGCAGCTTAACATAACGCTTCATGTCGCTCATGATGGCCGGATCGTTAAGTTGTGCCTCGATGTCCTGCCAACGGTTATATATAGCCTCAAGTTTATCGTTCATACACAAGTTGGGTAAAAAAATAGCGGATGCAAAATTAGGTAAATTTAACGCAGAACTTTCTGGTAGTTTATGGAGTAGGGTTGCCGGGAAAGCTAATATTCGTAAATTCCAGTGCCAGTGTTGATTGTGAGCTTCTTTTCAGGCGAAGGTTCGCACCAGCCAACAATTGCAGCCTCAACACCAAAAGTTCCTGCAATACGAATGATCTCATTGGCAATATTGTGAGGTACATAAAGTTCCATCCGGTGCCCCATATTGAACACCTTATACATTTCATGATTGGGAGTTGCAGATTGCTCGCTGATTAAGCGAAATACAGGTGGAATAGGGAATAGATTATCTTTAACAACGTGCATATTTTCAACAAAATGCAATATCTTGGTTTGGCCACCTCCACTGCAGTGAACCATTCCGTGGATGCTGGAGCGGAGTGTTTCGAAGATTGCTTTAATAACGGGGGCGTAAGTTCGGGTAGGGGAGAGAACCAATTTTCCAGAATTCACTCCTTTCACTCCGGATGGATCGGTGAGACTCAGATTGCCTTGATATACAAGAGATTCCGGAATTAATGGATCAAATGATTCGGGGTAGCGTACTGCGTATTGTTTTGCAAACAGATCGTGTCGTGCCGAAGTAAGACCATTACTACCAATACCGCTATTATATTCTTTTTCGTAAGATGCTTGCCCTGACGAAGCCAGACCAACTATAACATCACCTGGCGCTATCCTGCTATTGTCAATTACTGAATTTTTATGAATTCGAGCAGTTACTGTTGCATCAACAATGATTGTACGGACAATGTCGCCAACATCGGCGGTTTCTCCGCCTGTTGACCATATGCCTATTCCCAGGCTACGTAGCTCTTCGAGGTACTCTTCGGTTCCGTTGATGATTGCAGCGATAACCTCTTTTGGAATGAGGTTTTTGTTTCGTCCGATTGTTGAAGAGATCAGGATGTTGTCGGTTATACCAACGCATAACAGATCGTCGAGATTCATAACAACAGCATCGCGGGCAATCCCTTTCCAAACGGTGAGGTCGCCAGTTTCGCACCAGTAGAGATAAGCTAAGGATGATTTTGTTCCGGCACCGTCGGCATGCATAACATTGCAATAACCGGGATCATTGCCCAATACATCGGCAACAATCTTGCAAAAGGCTTTAGGATACAGCCCTTTATGGATGTAGCCAATTGCTTCGTGTACCTCTTTTTTTTCTGACGAAACACCGCGCTTGGAATAGCGTTCGGATTCTGATGTGATCATAGGATGTTAACGGAAGATAATTTGTCGTTTTTCTTTATCAATACTGAATTCGCCAACCTGCCTCAACACATTTTCGCCAATTATCAAGGGATCGGTTTGGCGGTGCAGCACTGTGACTTTTAAATTTGACAGCGCTCGGTTTCCGATTCGTAGTTCTCTGATGTTGAAAACTGCTCTGTCAGCAATAGTACCGCCACCAAGGATTCTTACTGCCTCGCCTTCAAAGTCATTACGATCAATTGCGCCATCGCGCATCAGTCGCAGGGCTTGCTCGAGCGAAATTGTTACCGAACTCCGGTCGGTTTGGTTTAGCGTAAATATCAGGTTGAAGCCGTTAAGAATTGATGGAACATAAATCTCTCCACGGTTGCCACTACGGTAACTCACTATGTTTTCGTCGGGGTTAAGAATCATTCGTACTGTAGGAGCAGCGGCCTGTTGGTTTACCGGTGGAACAAAATCACGGCTGAGTATTCGGAATTCTGTTCTACGGTTTAATTGGTGTGCTGCTTCTCGATGTTCGGTTGTTGGTAAAGATTGTATAAACTCCTCGTCAAGAATAGCACCGCTTTTGAACTGAAACCCGTTGATAGAAATATCCTGTTCGAGTGTTCGAGGAACCCTTTCTCCATATCCTTTGGCAACAAGCCGCCCGGAAGAAATTCCACGATCAATCAGGTAACTTACCACCGATTCGGCCCGCTTTTGTGAGAGAATGTCGTTGAATTCATGAGTATTTCGGAGGTCGGTATGGGCGGCGAGTTCAATCACAACTGTCGGATTTTGTTCGAGAATCACGATTAAACCCTGCAACGAATCCTGATACTTGGGTTGCAGTTCCCAACGCCCCAGCTCGTACCGGATTTCAGGAAGTGGAATTGGCTTGTCGGGAATGGGTGTCAGGGCTATATCTTTAACAAAGTCCTTGTTCGACAACTGGTCAATTGTTGAGAATTGAGTTGTTTTGAGAAAATATTGCGCCTGGTCGATAGTGATACCGTATTCAACATTTGGTTTGATTTGCGATGGAGCGAAGCTAAAGAAGCCTTTGACATCGGTTTTTGTAGCTGCCCTGGAACCGTCGGAGCCTGTTAATATCACAGGGATATCTGGCATGAATAGCAGCGTTGATTCATCGCGAACATTTCCTTTGAGGGTAAAAATGAGCGGGGGTTTGAAGAAACTATATATATCGTCGCGTCCCCTGCCACCTCGGCGATTAGATGAGAAGAAACCTTGTTCTCCTTCAGGATGAAAACATATTCCAAAATCGTCGGCGGCGCTATTAACGGGGAATTGCAAATTTACGGGTTGCTGCCATTGCCCGTTTGAAAGCACCGACCGAAAAATATCCAACCCACCCAGGCCGATATGACCATCGGATGAAAAATACAGAGTTGAGTCGTTTCGAATAAATGGATAAAGTTCATCGCCGGGTGTGTTTATCGCTTTACCGAGATTAACAGGTATTCCGAAATCCTCGCCGGCTGAGTTTCGTGTTGCTATCCAAAGGTCGCGTCCTCCCTGACCGTTTTCAAAATCGGCGGCGAAGATAATTGCTTGCTCATCGGAACTCAACGCAGGATGCCCGCTTACGTTCGTGCTATCGCCACCAAGCATTACCTTTTGTGCTTCGCTCCATCCGGCACCCTCCCTGCGCGACATATATATCTGGCATCCAAAACCTCTGGTTTCTTCTGTTGTTTGGCTATAACATCGTGTGAAGTATATTGCCGAGAACCGTTGGGCGAACACGGCAACACCTTCGTGCGACCCTGTATTCACAATTTCATCGTTGTCAATTAAAATTGGATCGCCCCAACCACCTCTTGGATCGCTACGGGCGAAGAACAAATCGGTGTGTGGCAGGTTGGTCCAATCATCGCTGCCCTTACCTGCAACACCCTCGCGGTTGGAACTAAATATTATTGAACTAAAATTTCGGTCGGCATATGCGGGGGCAAAATCATCTTCCCGCGAGTTGATGTCTCGCAAGTTTATAACCTCATAATCTGTTGGATTTGCAATCCAATCTCTGGCAAGCACGCTTGATTCCAAGCCTGCCAGGGCCAGCGGATCGTCGCTAACTATTTCAAGATAACGTTGATAGGCGATTTCGGCTTCGTTAAATTTTAGGTTGCTTCGCAGCATATCGCCAAAATGTCGCAGAACCAAAGGTTCTGTCTGTTGGAATTCGGCGCGCACAAGCCGGCGGTATAGTCCTTCAGCACGTCGGGTGTCGTTAATCATTCTATAACACTCCGCCATTTTAAAGAGTATTTGGTTTTTTTGCTCTGTGCCCCGCACTCTGGAGTGTACTCTTTGAAACCGTTCAAGGGCAGTGTGAAACTGATGATTGGTAAATGCCTCTTCTGCTGCTGCGATACGACGGTTTAGACGCCTCTGTGCTGAAAGGTCTAAGGAACTGGTAATTAGCACCAGCGATGTAATAAATATTAATGTTACCTTATTCATTTTTCTGGGCCGGATAGGAGTTGTCGTTATCAGCAATAACGCTTCCCTCAGAATTTATTGTACTATTTTTGGCAGGAATATCGGATCCGGTGTTCTGCTCTTCGGCTTTCAGGTATATATCAGGAATAGCTTCATCGTTTGTATTGGAGATGTTGTTTGCGCTTGTGCTGGTTGTTTGATTAGCAGACTGCCCGGCATTGTTTATTGGTTTTACGATAGTGTTATTGATTTCCGCCCCCAGGCCATGTGTTTCTTTTCGCAGTTCTCGGGTTATATCACCAGTAGTATTTCGTAAATCATTGATTGTTTTGCCTAAAAAGCGTGCCATTTCAGGTATTTTGCCGGGTCCAAATATGATTAGTACAGCCAGAAGGATTATGAGCAATTCTCCTCCGCTGATGTTAAAAAACAGTAAAACTGTTTTCGGATCCATATATGAGTGATAGTATGCGCAAAATTATCACTTTTGGGTCAATAAAACGCAGCCGCCCTCAAGAAAACGAGGGCGGCTGAATCATTAAATCAATAAGCGATTTGGCATGATGCTTTATCAGGCTTTCTTTTCGCGTTTTCTTCGTAAGTTAATCAGGTCGTGAGCAATTGGGGTGGCTGTAAACCACGATGAGTAGGTTCCAACACCAATACCAACTATCAGTGCAAAGGCGAACCCTCTGATTACTTCGCCACCAAAAATAAAGATAGCCAGCAATACAAGCAGCGTGGTTCCGGCCGTGTTGATTGTGCGCCCGAGAGTGCTGTTGATAGCATCATTCATATTTACTTCAATGGAGCGTTTGGGAAAAAGGTTCATATTTTCCCTGATGCGGTCAAAAATAATCACTGTATCGTTTACAGAATAACCTATGATTGTGAGAATTGCAGCAATAAACGCTTGGTCAACCTCAAGACTGAAAGGCAGAATCCCAAAAAAGATAGAGTACACAGCAATTGTAATCAATGCATCATGGAATAGACCTATAACTGCGCCCGCGCCAAATTGCCATTTTTTGAAGCGTATCAAAATATAAATAAACATTATTATGAGAGCAATAGAAACAGCAATAGCGGCTGCATTTTGAATATCGTGGGCAATTGATGGGCCTACTTTCTGGGAGCTTAGTCGTCCGATAATCTTGGCTTCATCGTCGGATGTAAAGTCACTGAAGGTAATTGGATCCCTAAAGAAGCCCTCTAAGCCCTGGAAAACTGCTTTTTCAACGAGAGAGTCTGATGCTGGTTCATCGCTGTCGATCAAGTATTGTGTAGTGATCTTCACCTGATTCGATGGGCCGAATGTTTTAACTTCAGGCGCTTCGCCGAGAGTATTATTTAAAGAAGCTCGAACGTCAATTGTGCGTATAGGCTGGTCGAAACGAACGATGTAAGTTCTTCCACCCGTAAAGTCAACTCCAAAATTTAACCCTTTAAATATCAACGATGCAATACCGATTAGGATAATTGAGGCTGAAACGGTGTAGGCTATTTTTCTTCTTTTGAGGAAGTTGAAAGTTGTTCCTGTGAACAGATTACGGGTAACCTTATTGTCGAAGGTAAGATTCCAGTTTTTGGCAAGCTGCCATTCGAATATTAGTCGTGATATAAGGATTGCAGTAAATAGCGACGAACATATTCCAATAATCAGAGTTGTTGCGAAACCTTGCACTGGTCCTGTTCCGAAAATATAAAGTACAATGCCGGTAAGCAATGTTGTAACGTTTCCGTCAATGATGGCGGAATATGCATTCTTATATCCATCGTTAATTGCGAGACGCATCCCTTTTCCCGCCCGCAATTCTTCACGTATTCTTTCATAAATCACCACATTTGCGTCAACAGCCATACCGAGTGTGAGTACAATGCCTGCAATACCGGGAAGTGTTAACACAGCACCAAGAGAAGCAAGCACGCCAAAGATAAAGAACATGTTGACCAGCAGCGCTAAATTCGCAACAAGGCCGGCTTTGTTGTAATATAAGACCAAATATAGAAGAACTATGACAAAAGCGAGTAAGAAGGATGTCAGACCGGCTGATATTGCCTCACGGCCAAGTGAAGGCCCTACAATTTCTTCCTGAACGATGCGTGCCGGAGCGGGCATTTTTCCTGACTCCAGTATGTTGGCAAGGTCCATGGCTTCTTCAAGAGTAAAGTCGCCGGTGATTGAGGAGCGACCGCCAGGTATTTCATCATTTACGCGGGGGGCTGAATATACATAGTTATCAAGAACAATGGCAATTTGTCGTCCAATATTTTCTCCTGTCAGTCGTCGCCATGTGCGAGCGCCTTCGCTGTTCATCAGCATTGTAATCTCAACCTGCCCTGTAGGCCCGTAGTCTTGTCTGGCATCTACAATCACTTCGCCGGTGAGAGGAGCTACGCCTTCACGGGCAGTAACTTTGAGTGCATTAAGTTCCAGTACATCTTCTGCACCTCTGGTGGGTTTCACAGCCCAGGCTAATTTCAGGTTTCTGGGAAATACCTCGTTAACCTGCCTAAGCATATGGTTGATGCGTGCAGTATCCTTGATGGCGGCAAACCCAATGGTAGCGCTCTGTCCGGGATAAAACTGACCATCGTCGCCTTGAACGAAGTTGGGCTGCAGCAGATTGAACAGTGGGTTTTCCTTTGCCCACTCCGCACGGGTTTGATCTTCCTGGTCGCCAACTGCCGATGTATCATCTGCCAGCAAATCTTCGAGAGAAGTAGCTGCTGTGTCGCCGGCCGGTTCTTCAGCAAAAGCATCGGGAGCGACTGGCTCCTGTGCCAATGGCTCCGCCGCTGGAGCTATTTCTTGTTCAAGCGCAATATCCCTTCCAATCGTTCTTAACTGTTGATTGGCGTCGGTAAAATAAGGGGCAACCTCGTTGAACTGGAAAGTTTCCCAAAATTCGAGACGGGCGGTTCCTTGCAGAAGTTTTCTAACACGGCTGGGATCTTTGATGCCAGGCAGTTCGATAAGGATACGGCCAGTGGTTTGCAGTTTCTGTATCTCAGGCTGAGTAACGCCGAAGCGGTCGATACGGGTTCGCAAAATGTTAAATGAGCGGTCAATTGCAAGGTGGGTTTCTTGGCGTATCAGATCAATAACTTCATCATTTGTCGAATTAAAACGTATCCTATCTCTAAATTCCGGCGAGTTGATAAAAATAGGGGCAAGGCTGGCGTTTGGATTAGCCTCTTCAAACGATTCAGCAAAAAGAGTAACGAAGTCGGCAGGACTTCTTCTTTGCCTTTCGAGCGCCATTTCAATTGCATTGGTGAAAGCAGGATTCTGACTATTTCCCGATAATGCTCTTACAATATCAACTATTGCCACTTCGAGAGTTACATTCATTCCGCCTTTAAGATCCAGGCCAAGATTGATCTCTCGTTCTTTGGTTTCCATGAGGGTGTACTTGCGAATACCCAAATTGTAAACCACTTCATTGGCCATAGAATCGAGGAAGAACTGTTCTCTTGATTTGGATATTGAGTCGAAGAGAAAACTTTCAAGAATGAGATCTCCTTTTGCCATTCTTGCAGCCAGTTCTTTGGCTTCTGGTGCCGTGGCATATTGCTTTGCCTTGCGCTCATAACGGTTAGCAATAAATGTAAATGATAACTGATAGAGGCATACCAACGCAAACGCTATGGCAAAAAACTTAATTGCACCTTTACTCTGCATTTCTGTACTGTTTAATATATTAATAGGTGACCTGAACCGTGATTTTTAGATTTGCAAAGATAGAACAATGCCATTTAATAACAACAGGAGCTGTTTGTAAATTGCATTGCTGATGAACATCGTGTGTCGAAGATGTACAAACTCTAAATCGGGGTTATCCTCATGGGATCAATAGTTTAGTCCTAACGGACTTTCTATTGATTAATTCGGGTTAAAAATTGGGTTTAAGAGAATACCTTCCGTAAAAATCCTCGATGATTCCAACAGCCTCGCTGGCACTATCCACAAGAGTAAAGATGTTCATATCATCAGGACTAATGTTGTGTTCGTCGAGAAGCTTTGCTTTGATCCAGGCGATCAATCCCTCCCAGTAAGGTTTGTCAACAAGAACGATGGGAAATCGGATCAGTTTATGAGTCTGAATAAGGGTCATTGCTTCGAAAAGTTCGTCCAATGTGCCGAAACCTCCCGGCAGCACAATATACCCTTGTGCATATCGCATAAACATAACCTTGCGGACAAAAAAATAGTCGAAGGAGATAAGTTTGTCGTGATCTATATACTGGTTGGCCATCTGTTCGAAAGGGAGCTGAATATTCAGCCCTACCGACTTGCCGCCTCCAAGTTGAGCTCCTTTGTTGGCTGCTTCCATTATTCCAGGACCGCCGCCTGTGATTACTCCAAACCCTTTTTTTGTGAGCATATAGGCTACTTCCTGTGCCATTGCGTAATACCTGTGTGAGGGTTTTGTTCTTGCCGATCCAAAAATTGAAACACATGGCCCTATGCGTGCTAAAGTTTCGTATCCTTCAACAAACTCACTCATGATCTTAAACACCGACCATGAATCGTGCGACTTTATTTCGTTCCAGTCCTTCGGCGTTATTGCACCCTTTATCCTATCTTCTTGGTTTGTTGTGTTCATAGTTTGCTTGATTAAATGTTTTTAATACTCCTGTTTTCGCAAAGGTAACGCATTATTCACGATCTTTTGCCATAAAGTTCTCTATATAGGAATTCGCCGGTATAACTACCATTGATTAATGCCACCTCTTCAGGTGTTCCGGTAGCAACAATTGTTCCTCCGCGTTCGCCTCCCTCAGGGCCTAAATCTATAATGTGATCAGCTACCTTGATAACTTCCATGTTATGTTCAATTACAACAACTGTGTTTCCTTTGTCTATAAGTCTGAAAAGCACATCAAGCAAAACCCTGACATCTTCAAAATGGAGGCCTGTTGTTGGTTCGTCGAGAATATATAAGGTTTTGCCAGTATCTTTACGCGAAAGTTCCGACGATAGCTTCACACGCTGTGCTTCTCCTCCCGAAAGCGTTGTGCTGGGTTGTCCGAGTTTTATGTATCCCAAACCAACCTCCTTTAATGTGTTAAACTTGTGTAAAATAGAGGGTATGTTTTCGAAGAAGGTACAAGCCTGATCAATTGTCAGATCGAGGATGTCGCTGATACTTTTACCTTTATATCTGACTTCGAGGGTTTCACGATTGTAGCGCTTTCCATGGCAGTTATCGCATATAACCTGTACGTTGGGCAGAAAGTTCATCTCTATAAGTTTTACACCGGCGCCCTGACAGGTTTCACAGCGGCCACCCTTAACATTGAATGAAAACCTTCCGGGTTTGTATCCCCGAATTTTTGCTTCCGGAAGAAGCGTAAATAGTTTTCTGATCTCATCGAAAACACCAATATAAGTAGCCGGATTTGATCGAGGAGTTTTTCCGATTGGCGATTGGTCAATCTCAATAACTTTATCAATATTTTCGATTCCAAACAGGTTGTCGCATGGCAAAGGCTCAACATCACTGCGATAGTAATGGCGAACCAGCATTGGATAAAGTGTTTCGTTGATCAACGATGACTTGCCGCTGCCCGAAACCCCTGTAACGCAAACAAATACTCCAAGTGGGATCTGAACATCAATATTTTTCAGGTTGTTACCCTTAGCACCTGTTATGGTGAGGTATTTGCCATTTGGTTTATGCCGCACTTTGGGCACTGCTATCGACTTTATGCCGCTTAGGTATTGGCAGGTTATGCTTTCGCAATTAAGCATCCGTTCGGGAGTTCCCTGTGCAACAATCTTGCCGCCAAAACGGCCTGCTCCTGGTCCGATGTCAACGATATGATCGGCAGCCATTATCATATCGCGGTCGTGTTCAACAACAATTACGCTGTTTCCAATATTGCGCAAATCTCTTAGCGCTTTTATAAGTCGTTGGTTATCACGCTGATGAAGACCAATGCTCGGTTCGTCGAGAATGTAAAGAACTCCAACAAGTTGTGAACCGATTTGAGTAGCAAGGCGGATGCGCTGCGATTCGCCACCACTTAGGCTTGCCGCTGGCCGGTTAAGCGTGAGGTAATCGAGTCCGACTTCTAAAAGGAAAGCTATCCTGTTGTTGATCTCTCGCAGAATTTCCTTTGCTATTGCCTTGCGGCGTTCATCAAGTTCTTCAGGGGTGGTTTCTATCCAGTTTTGCAGTTGCTGAATGTCCATTTCTACCAACTGGCCGATATTTAATCCTCTGATTCTGAAATGCAGCGATTCCTTTTTGAGCCGCAAACCGTTGCATTCCGGACATGTGACTTTGTTCATGAAACTTGCAGCCCATTTTCGTATCGCAGCGGGGCTTGACTCGGATTCCTGCGATTGTATGAAATTGATTATCCCTTCAAAGTTAAGATTGTAAGTTGTTGTTACGCCAAGGTAATGGTTTTTTACTTTTACTACTTCGCTGGCTCCGTAAAGCAGCGTAGTAATGGCCTCCGGGCTAAGATCGTCAACCGGTGCATCGAGGTTAAAACCAAATTTACCAAGGATGCCTTCTACCTGTTTGAAAATCCACGACGGTTTGAATTCTCCTAAGGGAGCTATTGCTCCTTTTCGGATTGTCAATTTTCGGTCAGGAATAATGCGTTCCATGTCAGCCGATGAGATCACACCCAGACCATTGCAGCTCGAACATGCTCCGTATGGCGAATTGAAAGAAAAACTATTTGGTTCAGGTTCATCGTAACTGATACCTGACTCTGGATCCATAAGAGATTTGCTGAAAAAGTGAAGATTGCTGTTATCGCCAACGGTGATCATGACCGAGCCACGTCCATGCCTTAAAGCTATTTGTAATGATTGTGAGAGCCGTACTGAGTTTTTTTCTTCAACTCTGATTCGGTCAATAAGAAGTTCAATATCATGTATTTTGTAACGGTCGAGTTGGAGCCCAAACGACAACTCCCTGATAACACCGTCAATTCTTACTTTCAGGAAGCCTTGCTTTCGCAGGGTTTCGAACAATTCGCGGTAGTGTCCTTTGCGACCCCTAATCAAGGGAGAAAAAATGCAAATGTTCTGACTATGAAATTTTTCAAGTATCAGTGATTGAATCTGGCTTTCGGTATATCGCACCATGGGATTTCCGGTAGCCCATGAATAAGCTATTGCCACGCGGGCATACAGTAACCTTAGAAAATCATAAATTTCGGTTATGGTTCCCACAGTAGAGCGTTGATTTCGAATGGAGCTTTTTTGCTCAATAGCTACTACCGGGCTAAGGCCAATGATCTGATCTACATCCGGACGTTCTAAATTCCCAATAAACTGTCGTGCATAAGCCGAAAAGGTTTCCATATACCTGCGTTGTCCTTCGGCATAAATAGTATCGAATGCAAGAGATGATTTTCCACTTCCACTCAAACCCGTGATAACAACCAAACTGTTACGAGGGATACTGACATCAATGTTTTGAAGGTTATGCACCCTGGCTCCGGTTACTTCGAGCATAGCATTGCCAGTAGTCGCCGGCGTTGATGTAGAGTTAACAGTGTCGAAAACATTCGCAATAACTTTATCGTGGCTCATTTTCTTCTAAAGGAAGATGTTGTATTACAGGAAGTCGGGGTTCGGGGGCAATTTTTAAAAGTTCGTTATGGTTGAGCTTTGTAATGTCTGGGATTTTAATGACATAAGTGTTATTACGATGGTTAGTAAGCTTGTCGCTTCTCAGCCATGGATTGAATTCCTTGAACAACCGGTAATTAACTCCATGCTCAAGCGCAAAATCAATCAGATTTTCGATAGATCCGCTCACTGTAACCTCTGTGTATGGAACGGGCTGGTGAAGATCTCTTTTGCGAAGGTTGTATCCGTATTTTTCGGGGTTTTCAAAAATGGCTTTAACAGCAAGCAACCTGTAAACAAAACGGGCGGTTTCTTCATTAAGATGCAGGTTGAAATAGCAATTGGTTTTTTGATTTATCAGGGAGCGTTCAATTCTTTCTTTTCCTGCATTATAGGCTGCAGCAGCTAATAGCCAGCAACCGAAGCGTTCATAGGCTGTATTAAGATAGCGACTGGCAGCCTCAGTTGCTTTTTCAAGATGAAAACGCTCGTCAACTTCATCGTTTACCTCCAAACCAAGTTCAATAGCAGTTTTTTCCATCAATTGCCAGAATCCGGCAGCACCGGCTGGCGAAACAGCATTGGTTAAATTACTCTCAATTACCGGAAGATATCTAAAGTCGGCTGGAATATTATTGGCTTTTAGAATTGGATCTATCGCATGAAACCAACGGTTAGCCCTTTTCATTGTCATCAGCGTGTTGGTGTGCCAGTAAGTGTTTATTGTTAGTTCCCGTTCAAAAGCATTGTGAACATAATACAGCTCAACAGGAACCGCCCCGTCGGCAAAGCTGAATTTTTCGGGAACAGGAACTGAGAAGGTAGTATTGGCTCTTCGGAAGGAATAAACAAACAACTTGTCGTTGTTGCCCTGATCAGCAGTTAATGCGAGGATTAACGTCATTATGCCAGCACCCGCCAGAATTATCAAAAAAATGACTGCTAACCGTTTCATCTATCATTAAAAGTTAATCCTGAAAAATGGCTGCAAAGGTACGAACATAATCGCTGTTTTGCATTGCGGACACATCGCCGATTGGGTCAAAACAAGAACGGAGAATTGAATTCGCTGAAAAACGGTGCAGTTTTATCTTTATCAGATAAGATAGGGTTATGGGCATTCCAAACAATCCCTAAGTCAGGATCATTCCACCTGAGCGCCTCTTCTGATTGTTTGTTGTAGAAACTTGTGCACTTGTAAAAAAACACGGTTTCATCCTCAAGTGTCAGAAAACCATGTGCGAACCCAGGCGGTATCCAGTACATCCACTTATTGTGTTCCGATAACACAAGCGATACCCATTTCCCGTACCATGGCGATCCCTTGCGGATGTCTACGGCTACATCCAACACTGCTCCTTTCATTACCCTTACCAATTTCCCTTGCGCATAAGGAGGTTTTTGAAAATGAAGCCCACGTAAAACCCCTTTCTGTGATTTAGACTCGTTATCCTGCACAAACGACCAATCAATTCCATCTGCCAGAAACTTTTCCTTGTGGTACGATTCGAAGAAGTAGCCTCTCTGATCACTAAAGACCTGCGGTTTTATTAGTAACACATCCGGAATTTCAGTAGGGATCATCTCCATATCAGATTACGTTAATTGAGTGTTTCATTTATACTTGCTATAAGTGGATAACTTCATTGAAAGCTGCTGCTGCGGCTTCCATCACTGCTTCCGACATTGTTGGGTGAGGATGAATTGCCTTGATTAGCTCAGCGGCAGTAGTTTCGAGCTTCCGGGCAACTACAAGTTCTGCTATCATCTCTGTAACATTGTCTCCAACCATGTGTGCTCCAAGCAGTTCGCCGTATTTGTTGTCAAATATCAACTTAACAAAGCCATCTTTCGATCCTGAAGCGCTGGCTTTTCCCGAAGCTGTAAACGGAAATTTTCCGATCCTGATTTCATAACCAGCCTTGCGGGCAGCTTTCTCGCTCATGCCTACCGATGCCACTTCAGGCATAGTGTAAGTACATGCGGGAATATTGCCATAATCAATAGGCTCAGGTTTTTTTCCTGCAATTGCCTCGACACACACAATACCTTCATGTGAGGCCAAATGTGCAAGCGCTGGACCAGGTATCACATCTCCAATGGCGTAGTAGCCATCAATGTTTGTGCGATAATAGGAGTCAACTTTGATTTTTCCATTCTCCAGCACTATGCCGGTTTCTTCCAATCCTATATTTTCGATGTTCGGAACAATACCCACGGCTGAAAGCACAACATCTGCCTCAATAATCTCCTTGCCTTTCTTTGTTGCAATAGTAATCTGGCAGCCTTTCGCCGAAGTGTCAATCTTTTCAACTACAGCACTTGTAATCACCTTGATTCCGGCTTTCTTAAAACTGCGCTCCATCTGTTTTGAAACTTCCTCATCTTCGAGAGGTAAAACGTCTGGAAGCATTTCTATTAAGGTGATACTGGTTCCTATGCTATTATAAAAATAAGCAAATTCAGATCCTATAGCGCCTGAACCAACAACTACCATACTTTGGGGTTGTTGATCAAGCGTCATGGCCTGGCGATACCCAATGATTTTAGTGCCGTCCTGTGGCATTGTTGGGAGTTCGCGCGAGCGAGCGCCAGTTGCAATAATGATATGAGATGCATTGATTACACTTTTTGAACCATCGGGCGATGTAACTTCAACTTTTTTTCCAGGCATAATCCTGGCGATACCGGTAATATGTTCGATCTTGTTTTTCTTAAAGAGAAAATGGATACCCTTACTCATACCGGCGGCAACCTCGCGGCTACGGGTAATCATGGCTGCAAAATCAGCAGATGCATTACCATTGATGGCAACTCCGTAGCCTTTAGCATGCTTAACATAATTAAACACCTGTGCACTTTTTAACAGTGCTTTTGTTGGGATACAGCCCCAGTTAAGACAAACGCCTCCCAGTTCTGATTTTTCAACAACAACCACTTTCAGACCCAATTGCGATGCCCGTATGGCAGCAACATATCCGCCAGGTCCGCTACCTATTACAATTACATCATAGTTCATGTTAAAGCCAATTTAAGTTTACGTGCGAAATTAGAAATTTAAACCAAATAAACCAGTTGAAGCTAATGAGTGCACCGAGCTATCTGATCTTGATGAACAAATCAAGGTTGAGTTATTTTGCACTCCTTCTGCTTTGTTCCGGATGGTTCAAATAACATCCACCGAAGCGGTTTGTTTGCTGGTTGTTGGCTGCATCTTCACAACGCCCCCTCCTGATCCGGGCTGAGAATGTCGAACCTATAAATCTGATAATGCAAGGCAGAGTGAAGACTTATCAACCTGTGTCCCCAGTGATTTCGGAATAACTTCGCAATTGACGATACAGCGCATTCCCGTGCCGCTTGCGATTCTCTGCTAAACAGCAACACGAAATCTTTCATATCCTGATAAATATCGGCAATGTGTTCTGCCATACTGACGGTTAATATGGTGCTCTCGGCATTCGGATCTGAATCAGGATCAAGATGAAGGTAACTGTCTTTATCGCCAAACAAATTCTTAAAGTTAAGAAAGACTGTTTCCCATTGAATTTCAGTTACATAACGCTCAGCAGCTTCAGGATATGAAGGTTCTGAATCAGGAAGCAGACTCCCTTTCAAATAAAGAAGTGGCAGAACTTTTTGAAGGTATAGGAATGCTGTTTGTTGAGTGTGCCCTTGTGGTGAATCAATAAAGATGCAGAACTCGTTGGCTACAGTAAAAAAGTCAAGAACCTGCCTGCTGTAAATAAGTTCGTTGTCGTTAATGTTCATTTTTGTTGGTTTGATTAGTAAAAAAAAAAGCCCCTTTAACGGGGACTTTTTTATGTACGTAAGGAAATTAACTTCAGAATTTTTTTTCTTTGATCCTTGCTTTTTTCCCTTTGAGCGCTCGGAGGTAGAAGATACGGGCACGCCGCACTATACCCCTTTTGTTAATGTCGATCTTGTCAATGAAAGGCGAGCATATTGGGATAATTCTCTCCACGCCAACACTGCCCGATACTTTACGCACGGTAAATGTTTCGGTGAAACCCGAACCAGCTCTCTGGAGCACAACGCCCTGAAACTGCTGAATACGCTCCTTTTCTCCTTCCTTAATTTTGTAGTGAACTGTGATAGTATCACCAGCTTTGAAGTTGGGAAGCTGTTTTTTCACACCCATCTTTTCTTCCACAAACTTCATGATATCGTTCTTATTCATCGTAGTAGTATGTTTACAAAAGCATCCAAAATTGGGGTGCAAACATACGAATATATTTTTGAATAAAACAAAAAGAAAGAATGACAGAAAGTAATTATAATCGTTATATTGTTAATTATCAGTAATTTAAAAGTTGTGGTCGGCGTTTCATTGTTCTTTGAAGGGCTTGTTCTTGTCGCCAGTGCTCTATTAGGGCCTTGTTGCCCGATAACAGTATTTCAGGAACAGAATGGCCTTCAAAATCGGCTGGGCGCGTGTACACCGGAGGCGAAAGGAGGCTGTCCTGAAAGGAATCGCTTAGCGCCGAAGTTTCGTCGTTTAAAACACCCGGAATCAATCGGATCACACCATCACAAACTACAGCCGCTGCCAGTTCGCCACCCGAAAGCACATAATCGCCGATAGAGATTTCTGACGTGATGAACAACTGTCGCACGCGCTCATCTACTCCTTTGTAATGGCCGCAAAGCAAAATGATGTTTCTCATCAACGAAAATCTGTTTAGGGTCGATTGTTGCAGAGAATCGCCATCGGGGGTAAGAAAAATTATCTCATCGTAATCACGCTCGCTTTTCAGGTGGTTGATGCACGCTGCAATCGGTTGAACCATCATCACCATGCCACTCCCTCCACCGTAAGGGTAATCATCAACATTGCGATGTTTTGTTGTGGCATAATCTCGCAGATTATGCAGATTAATCTCAACAATGCCTTTTTCAGTTGCCCGCCGGATAATAGAATGGCTAAACGGGCCTTCGAACATTTCGGGGAAAATGGTAATGATATCAATCCGCATTCTGATTGTAGATTTTACATATCTGAACGCAAATATAGATGAACTCCTTCAAAGCACAATTTTTTAAGAGTTTCATAATCTGAATAACCTTATTCCACTATCTTTGTAGCAGTAATCAACTAATATCCGCACACTGATGAAGATATTTTTTCTTTGTATCGCAGTTCTTGCGCTATTTGCGAGTAACCTGTTTTCTCAGCCTTTAGGACCTGCTTATATTGTACAATTTACTGACAAGGCTGGATCTCCTTATAGTATAGCTAACCCTGGCGAGTTTCTCACTCCGGCAGCACTCGACAGGAGAGCTTTACAGAACATTCCGGTTGATGTAACTGATATACCGGTGAATAGTACGTATTTACAGGCTGTTGCAGCGGCAGGCGCTCAAATTGCTACAGTATCGAGGTGGTTCAACAATGCTGCTGTTTGGATAACTGACCCTGCAGTTGTACCAGTTATTGCTGCCTTGCCTTTCGTTGCATCAATAGTTCCTATGGGTGGTACGGTAGTCAGTACGGGTGAAGAGATTTGCATTCTCCACAAATTCCCCTTCAAGGAGGAAGGTATAACGAATACAATAAACATAAAATCAAGCAGTCCCTATGGCGCTGCGTTTAACCAGATAAACATGGTTTCCGGGATAGCGCTGCACGACCAGGGTTATCAAGGCAATGGAATTGCTATAGCCGTGCTTGATGCCGGCTTTCGTAACACTAACCTGCTCACTGTGTTTGCTAATCTTTGGGCGGAGGACAGGGTTCTTGGCTGGCGAGATTTTGTGCAGCCAGGTAATGATATATTTAGTCCGCATATTCACCCGCATGGGACCAATGTTTTATCAATTATGGCAGCAGATCAGAGCGGAGAAATGATAGGAACAGCCCCAGAAGCATCTTATTGGTTGCTGCGTACCGAAGATGTGGTTGCAGAATATCTTATGGAAGAGCATTTTTGGGTTGCCGGAGCAGAGTTTGCCGATAGCGTTGGAGCATGGATCATAAACTCCTCGCTTGGATATACCGAATACGACAACCCGGCGCATAGTCATACATATGCAAGTATGGATGGTAATACTACTTTTGTTACACGTGGCGCAGACAAGGCCGCAACAAAAGGAATTCTTGTAGTGGCCAGCGCAGGAAATCAGGGCCAATCGCCCTGGCAATTTATTGGCGCTCCTGCCGACGGTGATAGCGTTTTTACTATCGGTGCGGTTGATGCTCAAGGATTTTACGCATTCTTCAGTTCAAAAGGGCCATCGTACGATGGCAGAATTAAACCTGATGTAACTGCTCAAGGCTTAGGAACCACGATTGCATCTTCTGCCGGCGGTATTACTGCAGGAAGCGGAACATCATTTTCTTCGCCAATCATCGCAGGAATGGCGGCGTGCTTATGGCAAACAAACCTGAACGCTACAAATATGCAGGTGGCACAGGCAATCATTTCGAGCAGTTCGCAATATCAAAATCCAGATACATTACTCGGTTTCGGTATTCCCGACTTTCAATTGGCTCAAATCACACTTACAGCCTTAAATGATTCTGCAGAAAATAATTATGCATTTGAAGTTTTTCCAAACCCGACAATGGGTTCGCTCTATATAAAGAATAATCTGCAAGGCGAATTTATAACTGAAATAGCTGTTTATTCAGCCGAAGGCTCTTTGATGAAACGTACATCTTTCAATCAAACTTCCTTGGTTGTTGAAATTGATGAATTCCGGATGTTCCCAGCCGGAGTGTATATAATCATCATAAAAACACAAAATAGGAGTGAAGCTCTGAAAGTAATCAGAGGTTGATGGCTCTTTCCTATACTCAACGTTGATTTTTAAGAATGCTGTTTGTGTAAAATTCAAACCAAAATTCAGCCAGATTAAGCAAAGTACGGATAAACCGAACCTGACAAAAACTCAAAATTATCACTGGCTGATTGAATTTTATGGTTTTATATATTCGCTTAGGTTCTATTCGCAAGAAAATAACGAAATTATTGATGTATCATTTTTACAGTGTATACATTTGCACATAGAATAATCCTGATTGATTTATTATTCAGTAGTTGTAGTTTTTATATAAATATGTCTGTAAACATTTAGCTAACAATGACATCGCTTATACTATCTACTGCTACAAAGCTTATTTTGCCTGTATTGATCACATTTTCATTTTTTCTGCTCATACGAGGGCATTACGAACCCGGAGGTGGATTTGTGGGAGGCCTTGTAGCTGCCTCAGCTTTTGCACTTTACTCTATTTCAAATGGCGTTAAAAAAGCAAAAATGCTTTTCCCACATAGCAGACTTTTTATTGTTCTCGGACTGTCGGTGGCTCTTCTAAGTGGATTATTGTCGGTTCTGGCAGGCATGGTTTCCTTCACAGGGCTTTGGACAGATTTCGAACTTCCAGTAATAGGGAAATTATCAACTCCATTTATGTTTGATGTGGGAGTTTATCTTGTTGTAATTGGCGTTACAACAAGCATTATTTTTACCTTAAAAGCAAAGGAGTAACGTATGGAGATACTTCTGTCGTTTCTTGTCGGAGGTTTGTTTGCCGGTTCAATTTACATGATCCTTCGCCGTTGCGTTGTAAAACTGATAATTGGATTGGCACTGTTGTCGCATGCTTCAAACCTTCTGATATTTACTATAGGACGCCTTGTGCGTGGAAGGGCGCCCATAATTGATCAAGGGGCAATACAAATCTCAGAAACTGTGGCTGACCCTATTCCGCAAGCACTTATTTTAACAGCGATTGTGATTAGTTTTGGTCTGACGGCTTTCGTCATCGTGCTGATTGAGCAAGTGTACCAGGTAACCGGAGTTGATGATGTGGACAAGTTAAGGGTAACAGATACTGCCAACTAATCCAATCTATTGAACATGGAACAGCTACTCGTAATTGCTCCTATACTACTGCCTCTATTAAGTGCAATAGTTGTTACAATATTTTGGTTTAACCGCAGAATTCAGAGTACGCTTAACCTTGTTGGCTCTACGGGCTTGTTCATCATTGGTATTATTCTGTTCAATGAGGTATGGGCTAACGGCACACAGGCTGTACAGGTAGGACAATGGCCTGCACCATTCGGAATCACAATCGTAGCCGATATGTTTAGCGCAGTTATGATACTCTTGACGGGCCTTGTCGCCTTTGTAATGGCAATTTATTCCACTGTGGTTATAGACCGCCGGCGAAAACAGTTTGGCTACTATAGCCTCATCAATACACTTTACATGGGAGTTTGCGGAGCATTTTTGACAGGCGACCTTTTCAATTTGTTTGTTTGGTTCGAAGTGATACTTATCTCGTCGTTTGTTTTACTGACTCTTGGAGGTGAAACCCGCCAACTTGAGGGAACATTCAAATACGTGACTATCAATCTGATTGCTTCCGCACTTTTTCTCGTGGGTGTTGGTTTTTTGTATGGCATTGCAGGCACTCTCAATATGGCCGATTTGTCGGTTAAACTAGCGCAGCACCCAAATCAAGGTTTAATTACTGTGATTGCAATGTTTTTTCTGGTAGCCTTTGGGATAAAGGCAGCCGTTTTTCCAATGTTTTTCTGGCTCCCGGCCTCATATCACACTCCGCCAATTGCAATAACCGCCATCTTTGCTGCACTGCTTTCAAAGGTTGGGGTTTATTCGTTGATCAGGACTTTTACTCTACTGTTTGTAGGTAATATCGGGTATACTCATACCATACTTTTGATAATTGCTGGCTTAACCATGGTGGTTGGGGTGCTTGGCGCTGCGGCACAGTTTGATATGCGCCGGTTGCTTTCCATGCATATCATAAGCCAGATTGGTTACATGGTAATGGGTCTTGCGATAAATACACAACTCGGGCTTGCCGCCGCAATATTACACATGGGGCATAATATGATTGTTAAAACCAATCTACTGCTGGTAAGTGGGTGCATAAACCGGCTCCAGGGATCTTTTGACATCAGAACGCTGGGCGGCATACGCAATACTTATCCTGTTTTATCATTTATCTTTATTGTCTCTGCTCTCTCTCTTTCAGGTATACCTCCACTAAGCGGTTTCTGGTCAAAATTTTTACTTATAAAAGCAGGTTTTGAAGCAGGGCAATATCTGATAATCGCAATATCATTGATTGTTAGCCTGGTTACTTTATTTTCGATGACCAAAATATGGAATTATGTGTTCTGGCAAGATTCTCCAAAAAGCGATTATAAATCAGTGTTAGCGCCTGATAAGAAGATATTTACACTTGAAAATATTCTGATGTATTTACCTATGCTTATTTTCACTCTTTCAGCTATTTTGATAGGGCTCTTCCCTGGGTATTTTTTCGAAGTAGTAAACCGTGCTGCCAGTGAACTTCTTAATCCGGAAAACTATATTAATACAGTGTTGGGAGGATTGCAATGAAATTATTAATCGTCAATGCGTTTCTAACAATAGTATGGATTTCACTTACGATGAAATTTGCTCTTTCGAATATTGTTTTCGGTTTTATCCTCGGCTATCTGATATTATGGCTTATCTATGGTTCACAAAATAAAACCTACTTTTCGCGCATTCCGAAGGTTCTCGATTTTCTTGCAACATTTTTCTGGCAGATTGTTGCAGGAAGTATTAAAATTGCATGGGATATAGCAACACCACGGCATTATATGAAACCAGGCATCATTGCTTTTCCCCTTTCGGCCAAAACTGATATTGAGATAACCTTACTGGCAAACATAATTACGTTAACTCCAGGAACTATGAGTATAGACGTTTCGGGCGACAGAAAAATTCTCTATGTTTATGCTGTGTACATCAACAACGAGCAAAAGTTAATTGATAGCATCAAGAATTCGCTCGAAAAAAAACTTTTAGAGGCTATAAGATGAACCTGACAAATTTTTTGCTCTATATCATTCTTCCGGCGCTAAGCCTTTCAATGGTGATGATCTTTATTCGCGTCATCAAAGGACCACGGCTGATTGATAGGGTTGTAGCACTCGATTTACTTGTGATTGTTGCCATCGGGTTTAATTCTGCCTACGCAATTTTATTTAGTAGGCCCGTGATCATTGATGTATCTCTAATTCTTGCATTAATTGCGTTTTTAAGCACAGTTGCATTCACTTATTACTACCAAAAAGGTGGCAAGGAATAATTAAAGCATTGGATATGAAGGAATATGTTGTTATAGCGCTTCTATCGCTGGGAACCGTTTTCATTTTGCTTGCAGCAATCGGTTTGCTTAAAATGCCTGATGTTTTTCTTCGAATGTCGGCTTCAACAATTGCAGCTACACTTGGCGTTTCAAGCATTCTTACTGCCCTGGCATTCCATTTCTCTGATATTGGGGTCACAGCACATGTAATAGGAATAAATGTTTTTCTCTTTCTCACTGTTCCTGTGGGAGCGCATCTTATGGGGCGGGCTGCTCATAAAGCCAGCTACCGGAAATGGGACAAGACAGTTGTTGATCGGCTTGAAGGCAAATACAATGAAAAAGACAAAACAGTTAGGAGTGGTTTGGAAAATGTAGCCGATAGCACGAATGCACCAGGATCGACAAACGAAGATAAAAGTTAGTACGATATGCTTGTAGCTGTACTCTCAGGTTTTATAGCCGCAATTTTTGCTCCTCAGATTCACAAGAGTATGGGGCGTGGCGGCAAATTCATGCTTGCCTTGGTTCCGTTGGGGATCTTTCTTTACCTCACAACCTACATCTCCGATGTAGCGCGGGGCGAGGTTTTCGTTACCCGCCACCAATGGTTTCCTGAGCTTGGTATTCATGTTGGGTTTATGATTGACGGCTTGAGTCTCGTTTTTGCTCTCCTGATAAGTGGGATAGGAGCACTGGTAGTAATTTATGGAGCTGGATATTTAGGGAATCATCCCAAGCAGGAACGTTTTTTGGCTCAAATACTATTCTTCATGGCCTCGATGCTTGGGATGGTTACAGCCGACAATATAATTACGATTTTTATTTTTTGGGAGCTTACGAGCATCAGCTCATATTTTCTGATCGGGTTTAATCACGAAAGAGAGGCTGCACGCAAAGCAGCCCTTCAAGCCTTGCTTGTTACTGGTGGAGGCGGGCTGGCTTTGCTTGCCGGGTTCCTGTTCCTTGGCTTAGCTGGCGGAAGCCTTACTATCAGCGAACTGCTTACTCAAGGCAGCATAATTAAGGAGCATCATTTTTATCCCGTGATACTTGTAATGGTGTTCGTTGGTGCCTTTAGCAAATCAGCTCAGTTTCCTTTTCATTTTTGGCTTCCAAATGCAATGGAGGCGCCAACTCCGGTAAGTGCTTATCTGCATTCGGCAACAATGGTGAAAGCAGGCATCTATATTTTGGCGCGACTTAGTCCGGTTTTAGGAGAAACTCCGCTTTGGCAGTACACTTTGCTTGTCGCAGGCGGGTTTACAATGCTTCTCGGCGCTCTCCAGGCTTTGGGTCAAACCGACCTGAAACGAATGCTTGCATATACAACAATAAGCGCTCTCGGAATGCTTGTTTTTCTGATAGGCATTGGAACACATCTTGCAATTACAGCAGCTTTAACATTCCTTGTAGCACATGCATTATATAAAGGCTCCTTATTCCTGATCGCTGGTACTATTGAACATGAAAGAAAAACACGCGACCTCCGCTTTCTAAGCGGTATGTACAGGCAAATGCCGTTGTTAGCTGTGGCAGCATTTCTGGCTGCATTTTCATATGCCGGAATATTTCCGTTTTTAGGCTTTTTTGGTAAAGAATTGAAATATGAAAGCGGATTGCATTTCCACATTTATCCCGCAATAATTACAGGCCTGCTAGTTGTAACAAACATGATTTTGGTTGCAACAGCTATCATGGCGGGTATCAGGCCATTTATAGGCAATACAGATGGCATAACACTTAAACCGCACAGGATTTCGGCAACACTGCTGCTCCCTCCGATAATACTTTCTGCAGGCGGCCTGTTGCTGGGTGTGTTCAACAGCATGTTCTCGAATCTGTTTGCAAATCCCGGAGCAAATGCACTAATCACCAACATACACGATAACCATGCGCAGGTGGGACTTGGTAACTATAAATTGATTTTCTTGAGTGTTCTAACAATTGCCGGTGGAATAGGATTTTATTTTGCCCGTTCAATTGGAACCCGTTTTGTCAGTTACCTTGCCCACCATCAAAGCCTGCAGGTTGAAACTACTTACAATACAATCCTCAATAGTTTATTAGGTTTTGCCGCCTGGCAAACCAAATTTTTTCAGAACGGCTACCTGCGCCATTACGTGTTGTGGATAGTGATCACTTTCCTGTTTTTAGGATGCCATGCACTTTTAACTCTAGTTGACCTGAGCCATTTGAGGTTGCCTTACTTTTCGCTGTTTACTTACGAATTTTTAATCGCTGTTGTGGTTTTGCTTGCTGCAATTTTTGCCATCCGAAGCAAATCTGTATTAGGCGCTATCGCATCGCTTGGTATTGTGGGGTATGGGATTGCACTATTTTTCGTGTTTTATGGCGCTCCCGATTTGGCTCTCACACAATTTTCCATCGAAACGCTAACCGTGATTTTGTTAGTTCTTGTTGTTTATAAGATTCCTGGTTTTGCCAACTATTCGTCAAAGAACTCAAAACGACGCGATGCGATTATTGCCATCTCAATTGGGTCATTTATAACATTGTTGTTACTGGTGGTGCTTAGCATGCCGCCACCAGCCAGCATCAGTGGCTATTTTCTCGAAAACACATATTTGCTGGCTCATGGCCGCAACGTGGTGAATGTGATTCTTGTAGACTTTCGCGCTTTTGATACCTTAGGCGAGATTACCGTTCTTTCTGTTGCTGCGATGGGAGTTGTAACTCTGCTAAAGCTCAGTTTAGGAAAAGAGAGCAACAAACCCCGAAGTCACAGAACAATTGGTTCGCATGATGATGCACAACAAGAAAACATGAGCGATACCCGGAAGGCTGAGTAAAATAAGAAACCTGTGCGGTTTCAGTCCTACTCGCCAGCTTTATCGTTCTCCAAAAATTGCAGACCCAACCCTTACAATTGTACTGCCTTCTTCAATTGCGATTGAATAATCGGCCGACATGCCCATCGAAATCTCACTGAAGCGCTGATCGTTTTTGAAAAATTCTTCTTTTAACTGGTCGAAAATAGATTTCAACGTGCGAAACTCCTGGCGGATGAGTGAAGTGTCATCTGTAAATGTTGCCATTCCCATAACGCCGCATAGGCAAACGTTTCGCCAATCTTCCCTTTCCGTGGAATTTAGCATATTTACTGCCTCTTCCAGCAAAAAGCCATACTTCGACTCTTCAGCAGCTATGTGAAACTGTAAAAGGCAATCAACCTGCTTATTGGCTTTAATAGCCTCTTTGTTAACCTCACGTAGCAGTTTTGGACTGTCAATACTATGGATCAGCTTTATGAATGGAACGATATATTTTACTTTGTTGGTTTGCAGATGCCCTACAAGATGCCATTCTATTTCTGCAGGAAGCAATGGTTGTTTCGAAATAAGTTCCTGCACGCGGTTTTCGCCAAACACCCTTTGCCCGGCTGAAAAGGCTTCCATTATTTCAAAAATGGAGTGGTTTTTCGACACTGCAACAAGGGTAACATAAGAAGGCAACACATCAAGCAAATGATTTATATTGTCGCGGATGTTGCTCATTTGATGTCAAACTGAAGGAAGCGCAAAATTATCAATTATTATTGCAGTGGATTATAGCATCTCCTAATCCTATTGCACGCATTTTCATCAAGCATATATCTTATTTTTGCATTTAACTAATAGCCCGATATTCAGCCAAGGTAAATGGCGCAGCAATGAATAAAACGAACAAAAAAGGAAAACTTTCGCAATTCTCCAAATTTGCCAACAGTCTGCTGCCGCATGAGGTGCAACATCTGCTGATGGTGAATCGCTTGTCGGATCCAGAAAAAGTAAGCATTCTCCATCGGATCGCAGCAAATTCTGCTCAATTGCAACAACAGATGCGGTTTGATGAGACCATTGATAAACGAAAGTATTCATATCTGAAAAACTGGAGCACCAATAGACTTAAGTCGCTTGACGCTGATTACTTCTATGAATGGATGATAAACCTCGACCGGTCAATCATGACCGATTCAATCACTTCGAAAGAGGAGTTAGATATAATCTCCGCCATCAGGAAATATAAATATCCGGGTTATTATTTTATCCGGTTCTATGAATTGGTTCAAAACTATCGCTACTACCTGCTTATCAGGATGCGGTATCATTATAGTGAGATAACAAGGCAGTTTCTCGACAGGTACCGTAATCAATACCTTCATGCAAAAAGTGTCAATCTGCAGCTACACGAAGCTACTATTGACATCGTGTCGCAATACTCGCTTACCACAATCGAATCGAAGCATTGGGAAGAGTGGCTTATTTCCGTTTTTACCGACAAAACCCTCGATGGCCTTAACCGGTACTTCGCAATTGTCAGGCTAACTTTTCTTTATTATAACTATAAGAAATACAGCAAGTTGATCGAACTCTATGATGTTCTTGACCATGCAATAGTCAACGGAGAAATTTACAGCAGAAGAATTCTTGTAAACTATTACGCGAACCGTGTTTTGCTGCATACAAGATACAATGAACCAGCGGAGGCCGAGAGGTATGGCTGGCTCTCTATCCGTCATAAAGGGTCGGACTATTTGCATTATGTGAATAACTTGTGCGCAGTTCTGCTGCGAAACGGTAAACCGGTTGAGGCTCTGAAGCTGATGCAAAATTCTTTTCCTGAGTTGGGAAAAACATTGAATGCACATACCCGAATCGGGTTTGTTTCCTATTACATGCAATGTTTGAACCGAAATGGCAAAGCAAAGGAAGCATTAAACTACGCAAAATCATTTCTTGCTGCAAATCGGCAGGATATTCTCATGCACCGATGGCATGTTTTTTTTACAACGATGATAAGAAGCATGTTACTGATGGAACAATACCGCGAAGTACTGACTTTAGTCAGGCGCAACCGCCTCGAGAGTCTTGAGAAAGAGTATAAGCACCGCGTTGGATATATACCAGCCTTTGTTTGGTACTATTTGCTCGCATGTTACAAGGAGTGCGAAATAACAGAAAAAAAGTTCAGGGAAGCGCTTTACGATTCGACTTCAACGTGCCTGCACGACGATCACTCATATCGCCTGTTAATGGACTTATGTGCTGAATTACAACAACATGCACCCAATATTTTTAACGAGATAAGAAAAGAGTGTGAGGCTAAACGACAAAATGTTTTCCCTTAGAGTGATTTCATTCAGGTCGCACATTGTTTTATTCAATTTAACTACAAGCAGATTAGTTAGATAAGTTCATGCTCAAAACTAAATATCATTATAGTCAATCCTTATAAACTGCTATTAAGCCTTTCCAATGCCTTTAAAATTTACTTATTTTAACCTGAAATTAAGCTAGCAAAATTTACGAGGAACATAGGGCCTTCTCTGGATATTTGATTGGCAGTGGTTTTTAGATGTAAAATGCGATTTCAGTTGTATATTAATGATTTTCAGAGCGATAGATTGATTAATATTAACAAATTATGAAACGGGTAGTCATAGTTTCGGCAGTGCGAACTCCAATAGGAAATTTTGGCGGTGCTTTATCGTCGCTGAGTGCGGTTGACCTCGGCCGAATTGCAGCAACGGAAGCAATCCGACGAGCGGGGATAGCTCCATCAATGGTAGAAGAGGTGTTGGTTGGTAATATTCTTTCTGCTGGTTTGGGTCAAAACATTGCACGCCAGATTGGTATTCATTCCGGAGTTCCTGATACTACTCCGGCTATGACCATCAATCAGCTATGTGGCTCGGGACTGAGAGCCGTGATGCTTGGAGCGCAGTTGATAGCTCTTGATGAAGCCGAAGTTGTATTAGCCGGCGGAACCGAGAGCATGTCGAATGCTCCGTATCTACTACCAAAGGCAAGATTCGGTTACCGGCTTGGCGACGGGGCATTGCTCGATTCAATTTTGACAGATGGACTGACCGATGTTTTTAATAAGTACCACATGGGCATGACTGCCGAAAATATTGCTGAACAGTGGGAAATAGGACGGCCAGAACAGGATGAATTCGCACTTGAGAGCCAGCTCCGTGCTGAAAAAGCCCAAAAAGAGGGTAGGTTTTCGGCCGAGATAATTCCTGTTACAATTCCGCAACGCAAAGGAGAGCAAATAGTTGTTGATACTGATGAGTACCCCAAACATGGAATGACTATCCACAAACTGTCGATGCTTTCTCCAGCATTTAAAAAGGATGGTACTGTAACAGCCGGTAATGCTTCAGGAATTAATGATGGCGCCGCCATGCTTGTTCTGATGTGTGAGAGTTTAGCCAGAAAGCTTGATATAATTCCTTTGGCTTTTATTCTTGCAGGAGCTTATGCAGCTTTAGACCCAAAAATTATGGGCTATGGCCCGGTTCCAGCAACACAAAAGGTTTTGGGAAAGGCAAAGTTGACAATTGATGATATTGACCTTGTTGAAGCTAATGAAGCTTTTGCCGCACAATCGCTCGCAGTTGTTAAGGATCTGAACATTGATATTAATCGTGTAAACGTCAACGGAGGGGCAATTGCTCTTGGGCACCCTGTAGGCGCTTCCGGAGCGCGTGTACTTACAACTCTGCTGTATGAGATGCAGCGTCGTAACTCGAGGCGAGGCCTTGCTACTTTATGCATTGGTGGCGGCCAGGGCATTGCAATGATAGTTGAGAGAAATGTTTGACTCGTGCATGCAAAACTGAAAACCAAACCCGACGATAGAAACCAAAAACAGTAAACCAACATGCGAAATCTCGAAAACAAAGTGTCAGTTATCACAGGAGGAGCCGATGGCATTGGAAAAGCAGCCGTGGAAAGATTTGCTGCCGAAGGCTCAACTGTAGTGATATGGGATGTTAATGAAGAAAAAGGTCGTGCTTTAGCCGGATCATTGTCGGAAGCAGGAAAAAAAGTAATGTTTATGAGAGTCAATACGGCCTTATATGCTGAGGTTGAGAGCGCAGCTAAAACCATTGGTGAACGGTTTGGTAAAATCGATATTCTTATCAATAATGCCGGAATTACACGCGATTCGACCCTGCGAAAAATGACACAAGATGCATGGCAACAAGTTATTGATGTAAATCTGACAGGGGTGTTTAATTGCACCAAGGTAGTGTCGGAGTATATGATTGCGAATGGATGGGGGCGTATAATCAATACATCATCTGTGGTTGCTCTGTATGGAAACTTCGGCCAAACTAACTACGCTGCCACAAAAGCTGGCTTGATAGGAATGACGAAAACCCTTGCCCGGGAATTGGGTCGCAAGGGAATTACGGTTAACGCAGTAGCGCCGGGATTTATTGAAACCGAAATGGTGGCGGCAATGCCTGATACTGTGATACAATCAATGAAAGACAAAACCCCGCTTGGAAGGCTTGGTACTCCTGCCGAGATTGCAGCGGCCTATCTCTTTCTGGCATCAGACGACGCAGCGTTCATTAATGGCGCTGTTTTGAGTGTTGATGGAGGTGTAACAATTTAAAAAACTTCTATGCGAAACGCAATATTGCACAGCGCTGGGATGTACGTTCCCGAACGAACTCTGCCTAATAGCTATTTTGATGAATTGCTTGGTGAAGAGGTTAGTTCATGGCTCAAAGAAAATGTGCAGATTCAGGAGAGGCGCTGGTGCGAACCGAACCAATCTGTTGCCGACTTATGCGTAAATGCTGCCCGCCATGCTATGGAAAATGGAGGAGTCGAACCACATGAGGTTGATTTGCTTATAATTGCTACTGATACGCCAGAATATATTTCCCCCTCAACCTCCTCAAAAGTGCAATATTTACTCCGGCTCGACAATGCCGGCACTTTCGATGTAAATTCTGCATGCGCTGGCTTTGTAACCGCATTTGATATTGCTTCGAAATATATCATGGCTGATAAGCGATACAATACCGTTCTTGTGATCGGAGCTTACGCCATTAGCAAGTTTTTGAATTTGAAAGATAAAAAAACTGTCACACTTTTTGCCGACGGAGCAGGCGCAGTGATCCTAAAATCATCGTTGCAGGAGAACAGAGGTTTTCTGATGAGCCAATTGATAACAGAAGGCCAATATTTCAAGCACATGGGAATATATTCTGGCGGTACAGCACAGCCAGCAGATGAAAAATATCTGCGAACAAACGATCATTTGCTTAAGTTTGTTAACAAATTTCCTAAGCAATTAAACTGCCAAATGTGGTCGAAAATGACATTAACTCTCTGTAATAGATTGAATATCAGAACTGATGATGTAGACCACTATTTATTCACTCAAATTAATATCAATAGTATTTACGAAACTCTTGATTTGCTTGGAGTTTTGCACAATAAAACAACAACAGTCATGCATTGGTATGGATACACAGGATCGGCCTGCATTCCAATGGCATTGTATGAAGCGTTGAAAAACAATAAAATAAAGCACAACGACCTGGTTTTTATGATAGGATCAGGCGGTGGCTTGGCGTTCGCATCAGCAGCATTCAGATACTAAACAACTTTGGCATGGCAACATCAGCACAGATTACTGGCGCCTGGATTTTAGTTGGAGTTTATGCCATTGTCATACTTGTGCTTGTGGTAAGGGGTGCATCAAAAACACGCAATATTGCAGATTATGCTCTGGGTAATTTGTTTTTTCATCCGGTTGCAGTAGGTTTATCGCTTGCAGCATCAATGACTAGCGCCGCCACCTTTGTGATAAATCCTGGTTTTATTGCAAATTTCGGCATTAGTGGCGTGATTTCCTACGGCTTAGCACTCCCGCTTGCTGCGGTAATTTCGTTGGTGGTTCTCACGAAAAATTTCCGGAAATATGGTCAAAATACGCGGGCATTAACACTTGCGCAGTGGATAGGCAGCAGGTATAAAAGTAAGGCATATGCTTTTTTTATGGGAATACTTGCTTTGCTGCTGATAACTTTCATAGTACTGATTGTTGTTGCATTGACAAAAGTATTGTCAAAAGCGTTGAATGTTAGCGAATTGCCCATGATGTTAGCTATAGTCTTTTTTGTGTTTGGCTATATGATGTTTGGTGGCGCAAATAGCATGGTTTATACCAACACTGTGCAGGCCTTAATAATGCTTGGGGTTGCATTTATATTGCTTACATCAGGTTTTGAGCACTTTAGCAATGGTGTTCGAGGATTTTTTGCAAAAATTTCAGAAATTGATCCCGTTTTGATACAGCCCATAAATCCCTATAGCCCACTCTTCCGGAATTGGTACGAGATTGTTTTTGCCCAGGTTGTTGTGGGCATGGCTATAGTTGTACAACCGCATATCATCACTAAATCCTTGCTTCTGCGAACCGAAAACGATGTAAACAAGTTCTTGATTACCGCGGTGGTAGTGCAGTTGATTTTCTTTTTCGTGGTTTTTACCGGCTTGTATGCACGCATTATTTTTCCCGATCTGATGGTCGACGGTGTCAGGCTTCCGAACGATGGAATAATTCCGGCATATGTGGTTAAAGTATTTGCCGATAGCACTATTGGCGTGTTTGTGGGTCTTTTCGTCGTTCTCGGGTTGATTTCGGCGGGAATGTCGACCCTTGAAGGCTTGATACAATCGCTTTCCACTACCATAACATCCGACCTTGTGAAACCGCTGTTTGGTAATAAGCAATTGAACGACAGGCAGCTTATTTCAATCAATAGACTCGCAATCGTGGTACTTGCTGCAGCAACAATCTATTTATCAAACATTCAGCTTACTGCTCCTCGCCTTAGCGTAGGTATTTTTGCCCAGAACGGAGTTTACGCATATTTTTCCGCGGCATTTATTCCGGTAATTTTTGGGATTTTTCTAAAAAACACTCGCATACATGCGCCATTATATGCTTCTATAATTGCTGTCACGGTACACTTTACCGTGTATTATTTTTTACCAGAACTTGTGAACCACTACAATTTGAATTTGGGGTTCATCAATGTATTCATGACCGGTCCGGTGCGAAACCCTGCAATTGCTTCTTCGTCTGCAATTATCGTTTCGTCAGTCGTAGGGTTGATAATATACTTCTTGCAACGTAATAAAAATGATGAAAAATGATTCCCATGATTGATTGGTTTGAACGTTGGACAAGCTACTGCCCCGATAAGGTTGCTGTTGAAGAGTATGAAACCGGCAGGGCATACAGCTACGCTCAGTTTAACGTACTTGGCAATCAGCTCCGTGGATGGATGTGGTCGGAAATGAGTATCGCCAAGGGCGACAGGATTGTAATATTGGCTGATAACTGCCTCGAACACATCGCTTTGTTTGCTACTGCACAAAAATCAGGAATTATACTCGTACCGTTAAATCATAGGCTCACAACACCTGACCTTGATTTTCTGATATCCAATTGTGATCCTTCAATGATAATTTGCGAAGAAAAATACTTGCCAAAAATTCAGCCATCAGAAGCATACGAAAAGGTTTCCTTCAAATTCACCCTTAGTCAATTCCAGGAACGTTGCTCAACTCTTTTAGCCGATGAACCTTATAACACTTTTAATAGCAACACGCCAAGCGAAAATGATCCACTATTCCTGATTTATACATCAGGTACTACCGGATTTCCTAAAGGCGCAATTTACACCCATAAAATGCTATTCTGGAACAGCATTAACACTATGATGCGGCTGGATATTACTTCGTCCGACCGATCAATCAACTGTACTCCGCCATTCCATACGGGAAGTTGGAATGTTCTGCAAACGCCATTCATTCATCACGGTGCTTACACTCTGTTGATGAAGGGGTTTGAACCTGAAAAGGTGCTTCAGTGCCTTGAACAAAAAAAGATGACTATCTTTTGGGCAGTTCCCACCATGCTGAAAATGATGGTCATGGCTGATTCTTTCGAAAAAGTAGACTTCGGGGCGATTCGATATTTTGTTGTTGGCGGCGAAGCCATGCCAGTTTCGATGATTGAACTCTGGCACCGTAGAGGAGTTCTAATCCGACAGGGATATGGGTTAACCGAAGTTGGCCCCAATGTCACTTCGCTCGATGCTGCGGATGCTATTAGAAAACAGGGTTCGATAGGGAAACCAAATTTTTACTATCAGATGAAATTGGTTGATGAATTGGGATTAGAAGTTCAAACCGGAAACACAGGAGAATGCATTCTTTATGGACCCACTGTTACACCAGGATATTGGAAAAATCCGGAAGCAACCGCTGAGGCAATTATTGACGGTTGGTTCCATACCGGCGACCTGATGCAATGCGACAATGAGGGTTATTATTATATTGTTGACCGGTTGAAAAATATATATATTTCCGGTGGCGAAAACATATATCCTGCCGAGGTAGAGCATGCAATTCAAACCCATCCCGCAGTGCATGCCGTGGCGGTGATTGGGGTTCGCCACGAAAAATGGGGGGAAGTTGGGAAGGCGTTTATTGTACTCAATAAAAACGAATCCGCCACTGCTGAACAACTGATTGAATATTGCAACACAAGATTAGCCAAATACAAGACGCCAAAATATTTCGAATTCGTCGAATCTCTTCCTCTTAATGCTTCGGGAAAAATTGACAGAAAACGCTTAAAATCAACAACATCTGATGAAACATACACTTCTGAAAATTAATTATTAACCACTAAATCAATTGTAAAATGAAAACACAAATTCTAACATTCGTTGCACTAATCTTTGCTCTGGGATTGGTGATGCTAACAGGTTGCAAAAGAGAAGAAGAAGAACCACCAGCAATGGTTGGTTTGACAATTGCTGCCGACAACGCCACAGCTTCTGTTGTTTTTAGCGAAGCAGTTTACAAAATGGACAACAGAACCGGAAATCTCGATCAGAACTCATTCAATGTTACACTTACGGGAGGACAGGCCACACTAACGGGTTTCACAGTCGAACACACTGCTGGTACGGCACAGGCTACCATCGCGCTGGAGCTTGCCGGAGTAGCTACTGGGCAGGAAACACTAACAGTAACTCCAAAAGGTGGCGCTGCCATTTTTAATGCAGATGGTGTGGCTATGGATGTATATCAAACACTCTCTGTAAACCTGAATGAACTGGGAATCATTGGAAACTGGTATTCTTCAGGAGCTAATGTTGCCCTGTTGCTTTCAGCAGTCGGAATTGATTCAATCTATGTCGAATTCAATGCCGATAACAGTTACCTTGTTGAAGCCTTTACTGCTGATGGTTCAAAAACCACGATGGAAGGAATATACACACAGACGAGGTCAACTGTTACAGGAATCTGGAATATCGTACTAAATCAAAGCACACCTACAACGCTGAGAAGTGAGGGTATTTTCGAGGTTATCCACGGGCAACCCGTTACAATGAGATATGAGGTGGCCCAGGTTGATCCGGTTATACCCGGAGTTACGCCACCAACTGCCGTTGCAGGATTCGGAAGTACAAGCGCTGGAGCATACGGCACCTGGAATATTCAAAACTACATCAAACTCAATTAATATCTCAATAGCATTATCCCGGATCTGTCCGCACTACTGCTCGTAAAAAAGTAGTCAGGCAGATCCTGGGATAATTGCAATATCCGCCCGTTGTCATGAAAAAGTTGGTATACATGTTCATCATGTTGATGTTAGCCTTGCCGCTGGCAGCGCTGTCGCAAACATCGTCGGCAAGGTACTTTGATGTTGAGATACCCAGAAAAGCTAACAGAGAGCTTCAATTCTTTGCATTCTTTATCAATCAGGGAGTTACGCAAAATTTCCATCCCACAAGCGAATTTTTACGCGGCCAGGTAGTGGGACGACTTTTTGGCCGCAACACCACAACTACCTCTGATACTGCAACTTCAGCATTTATCGAGCAGCGAATAATTCCGTTTTTTGTCTACCAACCAAATCTATTTAACGGAAGGGCAACACTGAGAGCCTCATTCGAAATTGACTGGACCTGGGGCGATGCTGCTTACGGTACCGGCGGCAATCTTGGAGGCGCTATCTCGGCAGATCAGGTAAATATTCAAACGCAAAATATATCGCTGGAATTGATCCCATGGAACCGGTGGAGTTTAAACATTGGACTACAGCGTATGTTCGATACCCCGTTCAACCCGTATCGAACTTTTTTCGATAAAATGACCCAAACTGGCTACCGGTTAGCTTACTTCGGAACCGATGCAGTTGGCATTACACTCCGTCACGACCGCGATTTCAGTCGTTTTAAAGCCGGATTCTATAAGCTTTACGAAAACGACATTTTTCGTAACGACGATGTGAACCTATTTGAATTCACATTCGAGCAATGTCTGACCCCTCAATGGAAAGCCGGCGCTTCTATTTATTACCTGCGCGATAGAGCACAGGGAAAAGGGGGCGTCTCTATCCTTGGACAAGGACTAAATTCACTCTTAAACGAGTACAACGGCACGTTTAAATTCCGGTTTGGAACCGATCCGTACGAGGCTGATATTTTTTGGCTTGGCGGCTTTTTTAGCCGAAACGCTGACATGATGCTCGACCGTGTGCATTTAACTGGTTTTTTTAATTATAACTTAGGCCGGGCTAATGTTCTTCGGAATGGAACATGGCAAAAAGGTGCTTCGATAGGAGGGTTTGCAGCTAATTTAAAAGCAATGTATCGCTTCGGCCAAACAACCAACGATCACCTGCGACTCGATTTGCTATACGCTTCTGGCGATGACAATGGGATAAACGATCAGCATTACAGCGGAGTGCTAACAGGAAACATGTGGGGCGCACCGGCAGCCATTTTTATCAGTAGCGGTGCATACATCCTGATGCCGCATGGTAATGTTGTGAACCGCTTTACGCCGGCAGTGGCCGATTTGAGTAATATGGGCTACGGCCTTTCAGCTGCAACTTTTACTGCATCCAGAAACATAATCACCCACAGGCTTACAGGAAGGGTTGGTGGGGCATTAGCCTTTAGCAACGCCCAACCGCTGGCCGGAGGTAGCTTTATCGGATCAGAGGCAAATGCCGCTATGATTTTCCAGATCGGTCCGTTTATGAGCCTCGAACTGCACGGTGCCCACCTATGGCTCGGATCATTCTACGATAGCGCCGACGAACGCTTCGGAGCTCCTGTAAATGGCGGTGTATACGGGGTAAGACCTGTTTCGCCCTGGAAAACATTTTTAGTGTACAAATGGCTGATGTTCTGACCCTAATTTTAACACTATGAAAAATTCATTCATCATCATAGGGTTCACATTGATCTTATTGTTTTCGAATTGCAAATCGCAGGATATGAACATATTGAATCCTCGCTCATTACATCCATATAGAAACATCCCAGCGTTAAATAGCATGGCTGAGCTATCATATCCATTCGAAGTAAAAAAATTGAAATTAAGCGATGAAATTGAAATAGCTTATGTTGACGAAGGCAAAGGCGCTGAAACAATCCTATTCATTCATGGTTTAGGCAGTTACTTGCCCGCATGGAAAAAAAACATCGAACACCTTAGCAATCACTTCCGTTGTATAGCCATCGATCTGCCCGGGTATGGTAAGTCTTCAAAGCTTCCTCACAGTGGTTCAATGAGGTTTTATGCCGAAACGGTCGATCAATTTGCCGATAAACTTGGGCTTGGAAAAATTTGGGTTGCAGGCCACAGCATGGGCGGACAAATTGCTATGGTGATGGCACTTTACCACCCGGAAAGAGTTGAAGGACTCATACTTGCAGCACCCGCTGGTTTCGAAAAATTTACCGAAGGACAGAAGCAATGGTTTCGTAATGTCATGACACTCGAAAGTGTAAAAAACACTTCAGTTTCCGATATTCAAAACAATCTGGCGCACAATTTCTACCGTTTGCCAAAGGATGCAGAGTTTATGATTACCGATAGGATCGCAATGCGTTCGGCATCCGACTTTGAAGCATATTGCCATGCTGTTGTTCAATCTGTTAATGGTATGGTAAATGAGCCTGTTTACCCTTTTCTGAACAAAATAAAACATCCAACGCTTGTATTGTTTGGCGAAAACGATAATCTGATTCCAAATCGCTTTCTTAACCCAGGCCCAACACGCCAGATTGCTGAAAACGGCGTTGCACAAATGCAAAATGCCAGTCTTGTTATGATGCCAAAAACCGGGCACTTCCTGCAATTCGAAAACGCTGAATCATTCAACAACGAAATGAAGTCATTTATTCTGGAAGCTTCAAGTAATTAACATTAGCTCAAATTAAACAAGCTAATTATTTGTGTATATTTGTTTGAAAATTAAAATTAATTTTCAACAAATGTCAGAAAAATGAAGCGCATCACTTTGGTTCTCCGAACTATAACATCATACTACCGGATAGCAATCATAGGACTATGCTGCTTGCCGGGGTTGATTAGCGCACAGGACACAATTCGTCCTTTCATCGAACTTACAACTACACCCAGCACGCTGATCGACTATGTCCCACGCTATCGGTTTGCAACTGAAGTCCATATTACACCTCGTTTTTCGGCTTACCTTCAAATTGGATCGGGTTATGAAACTGTATTAAGCTTTCATCGGTTTATACCCGAAACATATTTAAATTACCGTTTCTTTGAGTTCCGACCCGAGCTTAGGTATTACTATCACCGCAGTAACGACAAAGCGGCTTATTTTGCAGTAGAAGGATTCAGCCAGTTCGCCACTAAAACTTTAGAGAATAGCGATTACATTCCAATTGTTATAACTGGTCGAAGTGATGTTCATGTATTATACGACAGAGCTGATCTGGCAAAGCGAAAAGAGGGCTGGCACATGAAAACGGGATATAAAGTGATAATCGAAAACCTGATAACTTTAGATTTTTACTTCGGTGTTGGCAGGGCTTGGCGAAGCTTTGATTACAGCAATATTGTGAACCCAAGAATCATAAGTTCTGATGAATTGGGTCGCAGACATTTCAGCCCTATGCTCAGGGAGGGAATAAAAAATATTACGCATTTAACTGCTGGTGTTCACCTTGGTATCATTATTCTAAACCTAAAAGTCCAAAGCCGTTGGAATAAAACAACCACCAACAATCAATCGGTGGTGTTTGGGGGGTAAAACAAAAAACCTTTCACCCATACAAACTTGGAGAGAAAGGTTTATAGGTTCAGGCTTTTAGCGAGGCTTTCTCATTTCTTAACCTCGTAGTAGCACATTTTTGGTGAGCTGATCTTCTCCTCCTTCTTCAATTTTTTGATTGCGTTGTCAACGTCCTTTTTATCAATACCGGCTGTGTCGGCAATTTCGCCTGATTTCATTGGCTTTGATGAATTGGAAAGGGTTTTCAGGACAATTTCAATGGTGTTCATAGTTATCTGATATTAAAGATTTGTGAAAAATAGCTGTTAGTCAAGCAGATGTACTACAAGTCCGCTACGAAGTTTGGGTTCGAACCATGTAGTTTTAGGCGGCATGATATTTCCGCTGTCGGCAATGTCAATAAGTTGTTTCATCGATACAGGATAGAGTGCAAAGGCAGCCGCCTTTTCACCGCTGTCAACATGCTTTTTAAGCTCGCCAAGTCCTCTGATTCCTCCAACAAAATCAACGCGATGACTGGTTCTCAGGTCTTTGATGTCGAGTATTTCGTCAAGCACTTTTTTCGAAAGAATTGTAACATCTAATACGCCTATCGGATCATTATCATCGTAGGTGCCTGGTTTAGCATTTAGTGCGAACCATTCACCCTCGATATAAAGGCTGAACTGGTGAAGTTGCATTGGTTTGAAAATATCGACGCCTTTGCTCTCTATATAAAACACCTCGCTTAGTCGGGCAAGAAACTCTGTTTTGCTCAACCCATTAAGGTCAGTTACAACCCGGTTATAATCAATTATTGTAAGTTGGTTATCTGGAAAAAGTACAGCAAGGAAAAAGTTATATTCCTCATTGCCATTATGATATGGATTATTTTTACGCTTCTCATTTCCGACAAGTGCGGCTGCGGCAGTACGGTGGTGGCCATCGGCAACATAAAAGCAGGGAACCTGTGCGAAAAGCTTTTCTATCTTTAAAAGCAACTCAGGAGCTGATACAACCCAGAAATGATGCCCAATGCCATCGGGAGCTACAAAGTCGTATTCAGGTTGCTGTGTGGTAACTATTTGGGCAACAACGTTATCAATTTCCCTCACAGCCTGATAGGAGAAAAACACTGGTTCCATGTTGGCGTTCGTGATACGTACGTGTATCATCCTGTCTTTTTCCTTGTCAGGACGTGTTAGTTCGTGCTTCTTGATAATGTTATCCAGATAGTCGGTTACTGCTGCGCATCCAACAATTCCAAATTGAGTTTTGCCATTCATAGTCTGGGCGTAGATGTAATATGCCGCCTCAGTGTCTGGAGCTAACCATCCATTACTTTTAAATTTTTCAAAGTTCTCCTTTGCCTTATCGTACACTGCTTGCGAATAGATATCAATATCCGGGGGCAGATCGATCTCTGGCTTAATGATATGCAATAATGAGTATGGATTACCTGCTGCTTCCTCGCGGGCTTCTTCTGAGTTGAGTACATCGTACGGACGTGAAGCTAATTGCTTAACTATTGATTTCGGGGGTCTTAATCCTTTAAAGGGTCGTAAAACAGCCATAATGTTAGATTTTATTGAGGGTGTTTCCTCAAAATTTGTTAAACTACAATGAGCGGTAAAATTACAAAAAGATTGAAAAGAGCAAAGGGAGCCTAAACGTGTTGTTATTTCATTTGGTTATAGCTGTCCGATTGATCGAAAAATGTTAGATCGTTTTGCGTGTTGCCGCAGTTGGCGATTTCGGAGCATTACACTGTCAACCTGCATAAAAGTTCGATAGTAGCACTCAGCTTCAATTTTGCAAGTCACCGCCATAACGTAAAACCGCTGTTTTGTGGCTGGCGTTCTGTACACCGTTGCATTGTCGGTCTACGTTTGTGTCGGCTGTGCGTTGAGTATTTTATATCTTTTTGGTGTGTCGGCAAATTTTTAAACAATTTCTCTCGGTGCAGTGGCTTTGCAAGCTCTTTGACAAAGGCTATGGTTACAGCGTTGGCTCATGTGGCTTTGGTCCCGATATTTATCGGGATGCTTGCAAATGCGTGGGCTTTATTACTTTTTTTTGGTTTTAGATTCTAATGTTTTCAAACTTTCCAAATAATTTTTTTCTGCTTCACTCAATGTTTTTTGTTGATACTTCTTATATTCTGTGGTAGCCTTTTCAATGGCAATTTCATGACTGATAGAGCCTGCACCCTGCAACAGTTTTTCACCACTCATTGTCAGGATTTTATCCAAATGTTCAGCCCAATCTTTCATTTTCATAGTCTGTTCTCTTTCGGCTTGACGCTCTGCAAAATCCAAATACCCTGATACTATTTGTCCGAGCGAGCGAAGTTCCTTTTCGTCCAAATAATTTTTTGCTACTACAACATCTTTCAAGTATGGACGATTACCTGGGAAAGTCATCAAGCCCATAAATTCTTTTTCGGCATCGGCACGGGTATAAATAACTTCGGCTGCCGTTTGACCGTGCACGGCATAATGAATTTTGTTTTGCACCTTTTTAAAAAATGCAATGGAAACTTCTGCTTTTGGGTCGTAATCAATGCTGGTTGCGTAAATATCAAGCACCTGACGATAAAATACTTTTTCGGACGCACG
>CAYGGZ010000014.1:63177-64431 GCA_964349765.1 uncultured Bacteroidales bacterium | reverse complement strand
CCTAACCGGAAGTTGTTTGTTAAGCAGGGTGGGCAGTTGATAGCCGACAGCACCTGTTTTAGCAATCTTTGCTACGGTGAGCCGTGGGGAGGCATAGAGGTATGGGGCACTTATAATGCAAGCCAGTTTACCGAAACTGCTCAGGGGAAGGCTATAATTCGAAACGGTTCGTTGGTGGAAAATGCATACATCGGACTGTTGGCTGGCAGCACTCTGAAAATACTTGAGCGCAACCAGAGTGTTCCTGTTAGCGGGAATAAGTACAACGGGGGTATCCTCATTGTCCGCAACAGTACTTTCCAGAACAACAGAGTGTCGATTCAACTGTTGCCTTATGAAAACCGGAACCCACAAACCGGAAGCATCATGATCAACCGCAGCCAGGTGAATAATTGCAGTTTTTCCAGCCCGGTTAGCCCGTTTGCAACGGTTACCTATCTTCACCTGAATGGTGTGCGTGGCATCCAACTGCGTGGGAATATCTTCTCACAACAGGCGGAAGGCAGTGATGTTACCGGCATTCTGAGCCTGAATTCAAGTTTTAGTGTAGGTGCTTCTTGTCTTGATGAATATTCCCCCTGCCAGCATTACCAATTGAGCCGTTTTGAGGGGTTGCGCTACGGTATCCGTGCCCTGGGGTCTGCAACCGCCAAAACCTTTACGGTTGACACGGCACAGTTCATCAGCAATGTAACAGGGATCTACACCAGCGGAATAGACCATTTTGCTGTGACACGGTCTGTTTTTTATTCGGAGCCTGAAGAAGAAAACACGTTGCATATGGGTGGAATTTATGTTGAAGATCAGGCTATTGGATATCAGGTTGAGGAAAACAGGTTCATTGGGAACTATGACGGTTCTCCCATAGGAGGAGTGGGAATCACAATAGGAATTACCTTCAACAACACAGGTCCTTACAGCAACATGCTGTACAACAACCGCTTCGAATCCCTGCATGTGGCTACTCTGGCAATGAACCAGAACCGTGCAGAGCATAGGGAGGCCGGTTTGTGCATCAAGTGCAATGAATACACTATGAACAAACACGACATTATGGTTACCTACGACGACGGGTTGTATTCCTGGGGCGGTATAGCTCCGCATCAAGGCTCTGCTGCTGGCACACCCGATGCTCCCGCCGGTAACCGCTTTAGCTGGGCCAACAACATAAGTACTCCTTACTCCGATATCAACAACCAGGGCGAGCATATTACTTATTATTATCATGTAGTTGAGTATCCGGAATTAAGTCTT
>CAYGGZ010000014.1:0-63077 GCA_964349765.1 uncultured Bacteroidales bacterium | reverse complement strand
GGGCGAGCATATTACTTATTATTATCATGTAGTTGAGTATCCGGAATTAAGTCTTGAACCCAAATACTTCAACCGGGATAAAGTAACGATTGTTCCTAACAATCTGGCAAATTGGAATGCTCAAAGCTGTCCGTCCAACTTAACTCCACCCGGCGGCGGCCATAATGCGGAAATGCTCAGAGGCATGATGTCGGAAAGCGGATACAAGGCCGATTCCACTCAAATCCTAATCAATACGCTGAGAGACGCCGGCGATACCGAAGCCCTGCATTGGGAGGTAAGCATGAGCGCGCCCTGGCAAGCTATTGAGGTGTACAACGAGTTGATGTCGGTTACACCCTATGTAAGCGATACGGTGCTGGCCTCGGCCATTGAAAAGGAGAATGTGCTGGTAGATGCCATGATACGCGATGTGCTTGTGGCCAACCCCCACAGCGCCAAAAGCGAAGAGCTGATGGATAAGCTCGACCAACGCATTCAACCCTTGCCCGGATCTATGCTTGACGAGATATTGCAAGGGCAAAGCTTAGTTTCGACATATGAAAAGCTTCAGTCGGGTCTGGCTTATCACCGTCAGAATGAGGCAGTGTACCACAAGCAACTTACGCAGCTTTACCTGAACGACACTATTCAACCCGCTGTCGCTGCCGACAGCCTTGTAAACCTGTTGTTAGGTTCAAACATTGCCATGAAGTGGTACCAAGCTGTATTTATGCGGCATGAACAGGGCGATGTTTCGGAGGCGATGGATATTCTCAACAGTATCGCGTCGAGCTTTTACTTGGGGGCGGAGCAACTGGCCGTGCACAACGATTTGGTTCAGCTTTTGGAACAGGAACAACTGCAACGCAATCATGAAAAGAGCCTGCTAATGCCCGACAGTGCTGCGGTGTGTTGGTTGCTGGCCATGATGGACTCGGGTAGCTTACCAGCCAGCCTCTGCGCCCGCAACATTCTTATAGCCCATGGCATTGTGGAACACGAACCGCAATACCTCCTGCCTGACGATACCAAATCAAAACAGGCAAGAAGACCAGGCAGCCAAAGTCCGCCAAAAGATGCAGCGTTAAGGTTCTTTCCCAATCCTGCACGGGAATATGTGATTGTTGAATTTGATGTCAGCAACCTCAAAACAGCGTATGGTACTGCCATGCTAAAGATCAGCACAGTTGATGGAAAAGCCATTGAGACACTACCATTGGAAAAGAGCAGTGATCAGTTTGTGTTACCGCTCAATGGCTATAAACCGGGAGCTTATGTGCTTAAACTCTTTTACGGTAATAGTGTTGTTGACAGTAAGCGCTTGATTGTTCAGTAAAATCATTTCGCTCTGCCTCTTTCAGGGGCAGGGCGGTTTTTAATCCTTACAATTATGAAGAGCCTAATAAAAACACTTTGCATTTTGTTGCTGCTGAATATAAATGTTTTGTATTCACAGACATGGCCAAAACATTATGGGCAGTCCAATCGAAGAGAACAGACGGCCGATATTATTGAGACCTACGATAAAGGTTACCTTATTTGCGGGCATTATGCAAGTCCTGACTGGGTACAACTTTGGGGCTGGCTGATAAAAACGGATATCAATGGAGTAATAATTTGGGATAAGATCATTGAGATGCCCGGCAGTATATTTAAGCCATTTGCGATTCATCAAACTCAAAATGGAGGTATATTGATCTGTGGCATCTCTTCTCATGGGAATAAATTTTGTCCTAAAGTGATTAAACTAAATGCCTGCGGCGAAAAAGAATGGTGCAAGGTTTTTGAAGGCAGCCCTAATGTTCAATCAACTGCAATTGATATCAAAGAAACAGAAAATGGCGATATTGTGGTTCTTGTTTCGATGTATGGATCTAATCCGGAAGAAACCATCCATTTATTCAAGCTCAATGCCGATGGGGATGTGCTTTGGCAAGAACCTTTTGCAACAACTTATAACCATCCTAATTCAGACATAAAACTACCACAAAGCTTGTACATAACAGCAGATAATAAATATCTCATAAGCGGATATGGTTATTGGCTGCATCCCTGGGATCCTGGTCCATGGGTGTATATAAGACCGTTGTTTATTATGGTTGATAGTGATGGAAATGAAGAATGGGTTTTACCATATGGACTAAATGACACAATAATCGGAAGGGCATTCAGTGTTTCCAAAGAATCAGATAGTACTATACTTGGCATGGCTCATCACTGGGGGGCAAATCTTATACCCCTCTTTGCTGAATTTAATCATTCAGGTCAGGAAACTAATTATAGATTGCTGCATCCTCAAAATATTGATTCAAACCTTGTAAGTGGTACCTTAATAAGGATGTATTCGATTGATTCAATGAATTATGCTCAGGGTTCTTTCCGATATGCTCCCGATCAGTCAATCCCTATAGCAGTTGTCGAATTGGAGGATGACCTTTTTGGTATGGATACCATTGTTACCAACTATGATATTATCCATGGACACGTGGCCCATCGTTTTAATAAGACCTTTGATAACAAATTACTTTCCAGTGGCACATTCACGCAATCCAGTGTTAATTATGATATTTCCTTAGCCAAACTCAACCTCAATCTGGAGTACGACACTGCCTACACTGGTAACTTCACCTACGACAGCCTCTGCATCCCCGGCCCACCGCAAAGCGGGTTTATTTACCTGAATGATTGCGATATAGTTTTGGGTACGGAGATGCCCACTGCCAGGGAGTATAGGGCCAGGAAACAAACCATCCCTCTCAACATCTACCCCAACCCGGCAAAAGACCAGATCACCTTTGCCATGGAAAACACCCAGCACCACCGCAATATTGAGTTGAGGTGTTTTAATTTGTTAGGGGTGTTGCAACATCAAACCACTATAATCAGAGGCCAAACACAAGCTACCTTAGATGTAAGCTCCTGGCCTCCGGGCATGTATGTAGCCGTGGTGTACAGCGATGAAAAGCCGGTCGCTCGGGGGAAGTTTGTGGTGCAGCCGTGATGGTAGGATGAGGAAAGGGGAAGGGGGCATACGCTCCGATTTCGGATTTAATCCAGATTAAGCATTTGACAATGCTTAATCGATTAAGTGTTTGTAATCAGCACAATAAGAATTGTGCTGAACAAACACTAAATCGGGGTTACCCTCATGGAATCAATAGTTCAGCCCTAACGGACTTTCTATTGATTAATTCGGGATAAAAAAACGAAGCAAATGATAAATACGCTTAGTATTGAAGTAGTTTTGCCGTTATAATTGAAAACTGCTTAACATCATGATACGAGTCATACCAAACATTATCACTCTAATGAACCTGGCGTGTGGCTGCATTGCCATTGTTCTGGTTTTTGATGGCGCGTTGATCACTGCTTCATGGCTTATTATAGCTGCCGCAATTTTGGATTTTTTTGATGGCACTGTAGCTCGGTTATTGAATGCCCGAAGCGAAATGGGCAAACAACTCGATTCGCTTGCCGACATAGTATCGTTTGGCGTTGCTCCGTCGTGTATCATTTATACCCTCATGGTAACGGCGCTGGGATTACAGGCAGACCACTATATTCAATTTGCTGCTATTCCTGCTTTTTTTATAGCTGTATTCTCGGCTTTGCGATTGGCACGATTCAATATCGACAGCACTCAAACTCATTCCTTCCGTGGATTACCCACACCAGTTAATGGGCTGTTTATTTGTGCCTTGCCTTTCATTTTGATTCAGGCTCAAACTAAAGGTGGAATACACCTTTTATTTGGTTCCTGGCTGGACAACTATTTCGTTTTGCTGGGTCTTACAATTACAATGTGCTTTCTGATGGTTTCAAATCTGCCGTTGATCGGGTTTAAAACTCAATTGTTTATCTGGCGGAAATCAAAGTTCAAATACCTGTTTGTGGTTGCAGCGGTTGTTCTCATTTTACTCCTGGGAACCACGGCAGCTCCCTTCGTACTGGGATCATACATTGTTATTTCTCTGATAGACCACTATACAGCGAAACATTCGGATGTAGAACCGGCCTAAATCCCCTGTGGCTGATTCTGGCAAGAACATTTATTTTCCAGAAAATTGTCCATCAACTTGTGCATCTCTTCCGGAGCATCACTATGCACCCAATGGCTGGCTTTTTCGATGGTTTCAATTATTGCATCAGGGAAATACTTCAGGATATTAGCTTCATCGGCCTGTTGAATGTAGTCTGAGCGCCCTCCTTTTATAAACATCACCGATCCGGGAAAAACGGCGGTGTGCACCAACTCTCTGCTGATCTCAGTAATATTTTCATTAATCGCTTCCAGGTTAATGCGCCATGCCCAACGGGATTTCCCTATTCGATAGAGGTTCTTCATGATTAAGAGCCGGATTTGCTCCGAATTGATGGTTTGCCTGAGCATAAGGTCAACCTCCTCTCTGGAGCGTATAAGGTCGAAATTAACAGAAGCCATTGCATTTAATACATCATCATGAATATTTCGAACCGGATAGCTGCCTGGGCTTATGTCAATCACAACTAATTTTGCTACGCGTTGAGGGTGTTCTAATGTAAAGTTCATTGCAATTTTACCGCCCATCGAATGACCTATGAGCGCTGCCTTACTGAGTAAGCGATCATCGAAAAATTCAAGCAGATCGCCTGCGAGCACGTTATAATTAAAAATTGGACTATGTGGCGATTGTCCATGATTTCTCAGATCTGGTATAAAAACTTCGTATTTGTCAGATAACCCTTTAGCGATTGTGACCCAATTATCGGAGGCTCCCAAAAGTCCGTGAAGGATTATTATGGGATGTCCGGAACCGAATTTTCGGTAAAACAGTTTCATTTAACCTGGTCGCTTTGATTTGTCAACCTTTCGAGGTACATCTGTACGGTATTCTCTAATCCGAACCACAGCGAGTCGCAGATCAAGGCATGGCCGATTGAAACCTCAAGCAGTTTTGGAACCTGACGGGCAAAATAGCGAAGATTGCTGAGGTTGAGATCATGCCCGGCGTTTATTCCAAGTCCGGCATGTGTTGCAACCATAGCAGCTTCAACATAAGGTCTTACTGCGAGCTCCCGGTTAGCCGCGTAAAATGTAGCATATGGTTCGGTATAAAGCTCAACGCGGTCGGTGCCTGTATTAGCGGCATTACTTATCATAATGGGATCAGTACTGATAAAAATAGAGGTTCGTATTCCGGCAGCCTTAAACCGCCCAATCACCTCACGCAGAAAAATTTCGTTAGTCAACGTATCCCATCCTTCATTAGATGTGAGCGCATCGGGTGGGTCGGGAACCAAAGTGACTTGTGTCGGTTTTACCTCAATCACCATATTGATGAAGCTCTCCGAAGGATACCCTTCGATGTTGAATTCTGTTGTCACCACCTCCTTAAGAGCATAAACATCGCTGATACGAATATGCCTGCCGTCGGGTCGCGGGTGAACTGTTATTCCCTGCGCTCCGAAGCGTTCAATTTCTATTGCGGTTCTTACCACGTCGGGTACATTCCCTCCGCGGGCATTGCGTAAGGTGGCAATCTTATTGATATTTACGCTCAAGCGTGCCATGATAGTCAGGTCTATTTTTAAAGTTTAACGCAAAAGTACATTAAACCCGAATTAATCAATAGAAAGTCCGTTAGGGCTGAACTATTGATTCCATGAGTTCAACCAATGAAATCAGAAAATTCTAACAATATCACGAACACAAGATTGCTCAGGTCGAAATCAGGCTTAAGCAAATCAGGTAAGCACATTTTTGATTAAGTTTGTGGTTTCAACCAAAACCCACACCCGTGTTTGCCAAGGAGATGATTTCCGATGCAGTGGTTCCACTGAAAACATCCGATACATGCATTCAGGCTCTTAACTGGATGGACGAATTCCGCGTTACACACCTTCCTGTTGTGAATAACACTGCCTTTCTGGGCTTGATCTCAGAGGAGGATATTTTTGCTTACAACAACTACGAGGAACCTGTAGGGTCGTGCCCGATATCTTCGACTAAATCCTATGTTGATCCACATCAGCACCTTTTTGATGTAATGCGGGTGATGGCAAGTGAACGACTTTCCCTGATTCCGGTACTCGACAACCAGGAGCAATATCTTGGAGTGATCACACTTGAACAATTGCTGCAAAGCTTTGCAGAAATCTCATCGTTATTGGATCCGGGTGGTATTATTGTGATCGAGCGCAACCTAAACGACTATTCTTTGACAGAAATTGTTCATATAGTTGAGTCGAATGATGCCAAAATTCTTGGACTTTTTGTTACTTCTCACCACGATACAACTAAAATCTTCGTTTCGATCAAAGTAAATCGCATGGACTTAGGACAGATTCTTCAAACTTTCGACCGCTATAAGTATATCGTAACGGTTTCATTTGGAGAAGGATCATATTACGAAAGCCTGAAAGAACGCTATGACAACCTGATGAATTATCTAAACCTTTCGTGACATCAAGGCCTCATATCCACCTGGCAGGCAAATGCCTTGCTGCATGGCTTGCTGTATGCTTTTTGCTGTCGTTAGAGCAAGCCACGGCAGGGCAGGTCAATCACCAAAACAGATTAACCCCACTTACAAATAGTTATGTGGTTATTGGCGATATACATATAGACGGGAACCGCATTACACACCCCAGGATAATTACCCGCGAACTGCTATTTACTACAAATGATACTATTGAAAAAAATGAACTTGACGCAAAACTGACGGCAAGTCGCAGTAACCTTCTAAATACAGGTCTGTTTAATTTTGTTGCAATTGACCTACTGCCTGATGCTGTTTTTCGTGAAATTGTTCATGTTCACATATTACTCACCGAGCGATGGTATATCTGGCCTATTCCTATTGTAGAAATTGCCGCCCGCAACTTTAACGAATGGTGGGAATCGCGCGATTTTGACAGAATTAACTATGGCATCGCAGTACGGGTTTATAATTTCAGAGGACATAATGATAATCTCGACTTGTTGATGCGAACAGGTTTCGACCAAAATTATAGAATCCGATATTTAAATAACAATATCAATCGTCGGCAAACCCTCGGTTTGGGAGTGGGAGTATCTCTTATGCGTGGGCACGAAGTGGCTTGGGGAACAGTAAACGACCGGCGTTCGGTTGTTGAAGATGATAACTATCTGGTCGAAAGCCTGACAACCAACCTGACACTTTTTTACCGCCCCAGAATCCACAGTATACATTCCTTCTGGATTCAATTCAATCAGCACCGTTTTGCCGACACACTGTTCGAGCTAAACCCAGTTTTTTTCCCAGGAAGTCGCTCGCCAAGGTTCTTGAGCCTGGGATATGAGTTCCGCAGCGATCGCCGCGACCTGAGGTACTATCCACTCAACGGGCATTATATCAGTTTCATGCTGACAAAGCATGGACTTAGCCTTGGAAACAACAATTCCAGTGGCATCTGGTGCGCGTATGGTACATTTAATGTATATCTGCCACTCGTGCCTCGTTGGTTTTTCCTTGCCGGAACCACTATCAAAGCATCTTTTCCAAAACAACAGCCTTATATTTTCCAACAATCTTTGGGTTTTGGGCATGATTACGTTCGAGGATATGAGCATTATGTTATTGATGGACAGCATTTTGCGCTGCTTCGCACAAATCTGAAATGGGAATTATTACCAAAACGAACCATCCGTATGCGGTTTATACCGGGCGATAAGTTTGGAAGATTGCACCTTGCTCTTTACCTGGGAGTGCATTCAGATGTGGGGTGGGTAGTAAACAGGCTCGCCGGAGCAGCCTTTAACAACAAACTACCCAACACTTTCTTATGGGGCAATGGCGTAGGCGTTGACCTTGTAACATATTACGATAAAGTGGTTCGGTTAGAGTACTCTGTGAACCTCAAAGGCGATGGAAGACTTTTTCTGCACTTTCTTGCACCTATATAATTGCGTTATGCAGTAGTTGTGTACAAAGGCTTTGATTTTGAATTAATTCACTAATCTTGCATAATCGAAAAAACTGCTAATATGAAAATTGCCCTGTATGGTAAGTCTATTCCCGACGATGCTATTGGTTTGATCAATCAAATGATTGAATATCTGCACTATAGTCGAGTTGAACTTCTCATTTGCGAACCGCTTCAAAATCGTTACGCCAAGGTGATACCACGCTTAACCGCGGCAGCAACATTTGGTATACATGAATGCCTTAAAAGCCGTGCCGACATCCTTATTTCGCTCGGTGGCGACGGTACATTACTCGACACAATATCAATCGTGAGAGATTCAGGTATTCCAATCATGGGCATCAATTTAGGAAGGATGGGATTCTTATCCTCCATTTCGCGGAGCGACATATTGCCAGCCATCCAACACCTCCTTGCAGGCACATATCATATTAGCGAACGATCACTGCTTAGCCTGTCAACAGACCCGCCAATGTTCGGCAATATGAATTTCGCACTAAACGAATTGACTATTAATAAAAAAGACACTTCATCTATGATTCTTATACGTGTGTATATTGATGATGTGTTTCTGCATGCATACCTTGCCGATGGGCTTATTGTATCAACACCAACAGGTTCAACTGCCTATTCGCTGTCGTGTAGCGGACCGATCCTTGCTCCTGACTCAGAGACCTTTGTTATCACGCCAATAGCAACACACAATTTAACCGTCAGGCCGGTCGTTATTTCAGATAAGAGTGTGATACGTATCAGTGCCGAAGGAAGAGAAGGCCGGCATCTTGTTAGCCTCGATTCACGAGCCGTTATGTTAACTCCTGATAAAGAGTTAACTATTCGTAAATCGGATTTTCGTGTGAAGCTAGTGCAACTACAAAATAGCTCATTTTTCAGCACTCTGCGCGAGAAGCTTGGATGGGGGCATGACATCAGAAATTAAGCAGGCAGACTGAATGCATATCAATTAAAGCAGTAATTTTGCGCCTTTTAACTTACATGAAAAAATTTCTCCTGGTTCTGGTTTTTATTGTATCGTTTACTAATTTGATTGCTCAGCGGTCTGAAGTCGGATTTACCACAGGCGGAACCTTTTACATCGGCGACCTGAACAACAGTAATTTGTTCAATGCTGTGCAACCCGCTTTTGGCATAGTTTACCGTTATAATTTCGATACCCGCCTCGCAATGAGAGGCACACTCTTACATGGTGCAGTGCAAAGCCATGACCTGTTTAAACCTGAACGTGAACTTAACTTCTCTTCAACCATAAATGAGTTCTCTATTCAGTTTGAGATGAATTTTTTAAATTACTTCACCGGAAGCTCCCGTTCCTTTATAAGTCCGTATCTTTTTGGAGGTGTGGGTGTTTTCATGTTTGAACCTACAGCAACTTATTTCGGAGAAGTCTATAATTTAAGAGATCATAATACCGAAGGATTAGAATACTCCAATTTTTCACTTACCCTGCCATTCGGAATTGGTGTAAAGTATAGTGTGAGCCGCGTTATTGGACTCAGTCTTGAATGGGGCATGCGAAAAACCATTACCGACCATCTCGATGATGTCAGTACTGTATATAGCGATGCTACCACCGGAAGCTTTGATAACCCTGTTCCATTGCCTCCACATGATCCCTCTGGCTTATTCAGCGCTGGAATGCAGCGAGGCAATTCAAAAGACAACGACTGGTATTCATATGCAGGAGCAACAATAACATTCATGGTAGATTTCAGGGGTAGGGCAAGATGCGATGAACCGCATAGATTGAGGCTTTAACATTCATTAACAACGTTTTTGGGAAAGTAAAAGAAATTCTCACTTATTTTGGATCGTCGTATGGAAATGGATCTAAAAGAAAAAATTGACCTTCAACGGTTACCACAACACATAGCCATTATAATGGATGGGAATGGGCGGTGGGCACAAATGAGGGGCAAACAGCGTGTTTTTGGCCATGAGCAAGGCGTTACACCTGTTCGCGAAACTGCCGAGGCTGCCGCAGAACTGGGAATTAAATACCTCACATTATATGCCTTCAGCACCGAAAATTGGAACAGACCAAGCGAAGAGGTTGAGGCGTTGATGTCGTTGCTGGTTCAAACTATCCATAGCGAAACTAAAACACTTACAAAAAACAAAATCCGCTTACGTACTATCGGAAATATTAACCAATTGGAACCCAGATGCCGCAGCGAGTTGAATGATGCAATTCAGGCTACAGCCAACAACAATAGAATGGATCTGATTATTGCATTGAGTTATAGCAGTCGTTGGGAAATTACTGAGGCAATGCGGCGGATTGCTACTGAAGTGAGCAATGGAAGACTATCCCCAGAACAAATTGATCAGAATACAGTAAACTCCTTCCTGGATACAACAGGAATCCCCGACCCCGAGCTGATGATTCGTACCAGTGGAGAAAACAGAATAAGCAACTTCCTGCTATGGCAAATAGCATATACAGAATTGTACTTCACTCCGGTACTCTGGCCCGATTTTCGCAAAGACGATTTTTATCGTGCCATACTCGACTACCAGCAGCGTGAACGCAGGTTTGGACTTATAAGCGAACAACTCCCGGCAAATGAATAACTCATCAAACCCTACGGCAGGAAAACATCATTACAAACACAATTAAACGATTATTCCACGGAGGAACTCGAAATAATGATACGGAAACTAAAACCAAGCGGCAATATTACCAGTGTAAGCTGCCGGAATAAAAACAGCGGTGTATGGCCTTCGCTGCGAATTCTGCTTACCTTTAGCTTAACGCTGTTATTGCTCAATAGCAACGCGCAAGTTCTACTTGATGGAAGGCCAACAGAGCTTAATCATGTGCAACCCTCGAAGTTCACAATAGGTGGCATCACTGTTTCTGGAGTTGAATTTCTCGACCACAGCGTTATCATTATTTTAGCGGGGCTTGCGGTGGGCGACAGAATTGAAGTACCCGGCGAGGCAATTCGTACTGCAATTGAAAAACTCTGGGCGCAAGGACTTTTCGAAAACATCCAGGTAACAGCAACTCGCATTGACGGGGATGTTATTTTTCTGAACCTTCACATGCAGGAAAGACCTCGACTTACAAGGTTTTCATTCAAGGGAATCAGACGACCGGAGGCCGATGATTTGCGTGAAAAAATAAAAATCGCGCGTGGAGATGTAGTAACCGATCATCTGATTATGCGCACAACCCAAACTATTCGAAATCATTTCTCCGGCAAAGGCCATCTTTATACTGACGTAAACATCAGGCAGGTGCGCGATACAGCCTCAATCAACAACGTGGAACTTATTATCGAAGTTGAAAAGGGAAATCGTGTTCGGATCGATCAGATAAATATTCTTGGCAACAATGCCTTCGACGACCACAAAGTGAAAAGGCAGATGGACAACACTAAAGAACGGGGACTGATGAAGCCGTTCAACAGCATTGACTCTTTGCTGATAAACACCGCAAGAGCCGCACTTAGGCTCGACATACATGAAATGGCAGAAAGCGTTATCAATGCCGTTACTAATGATATTCGTCCCAGAATCTTTAAGTCTTCAAAATTTATCGAAGACGAATTTGAAGAAGATAAAATCAATATAATCAAAAAATACAATGAATTAGGCTATCGCGACGCACGTGTGGTTCGCGATTCAGTGATCATGACCGACAACGGCATGCTGGTTTTAAACCTTTACATTGACGAAGGTCCACAGTATTTTTTTCGTGCTATTACCTGGGTTGGGAACACAAAATATACCTCCGAAGTACTTAGTTCAGTGCTTGGAATTCAACCAGGGGATGTATTCAATCAAACAAAACTCGACACTCATCTAAGCTATAACCCAAATGGCATTGATGTAAGTTCATTATATCTCGACGACGGCTATTTGTTTTTCAGGGTCATCCCTGTAGAGGTAAGAGTTGAAAACGACTCTATTGACCTTGAGATGAGAATATTTGAAGGCAAACAGGCCACAATTAATCGGGTGAGCATCAAGGGGAATACACGCACAAGCGATCATGTTGTGCTCAGAGAATTGCGTACACGACCCGGACACATGTTTAATCGTTCCGATATTATTCGTTCGGTGCGCGACCTGGCGCAACTGAGGTATTTCGACCCGGAAAAGATAAATCCGGTGCCAATACCCAACCCGGAAGAGGGAACAGTTGATATTGTTTATGAAGTCGAAGAAACCAGCAGCGATCAGGTTGAGCTTTCAGGTGGGTGGGGATATGGAAGAATCATAGGAACTTTGGGGCTATCATTTAACAACTTTTCAACCAGACGTTTCTTTCAACGCGACGCATGGCGCCCTGTTCCTACAGGCGATGGGCAGAAACTCAGTCTGCGGATGCAATCCTTCGGCAGAGGGTTTGTCAGCTATAGCGCATCATTTACCGAACCGTGGCTGGGAGGCAGACGACCCAATACTCTCAGCGTATCTTATTTCCATTCACTATTCAGCAACGCTCTTGCACGGGATGATGCTAATTATTCTGCCTTCAAAATTGATGGATTAACAGTTATGCTCGGGCAAAGAATCAACTGGCCCGACGACTTTTTTATCCTGTCGCAAAACCTGAGTTTACAGCAGTATGACCTGACCAACTACACCCGCGTGCTTCCATTCGGAACAGGTACAGGAACCTTTAACAGCATCAGCTACGGCATCACTTTCGGCCGTCGATCAGTTGACCAACCAATTTACCCACGCAGCGGAACGGATTTTACAATATCACTTAATCTGACTCCACCCTACAGTTTATTTAGTGGCAGGGATTACAGCGCAATGAGCGAAGATGAACGATTTAAATGGATTGAATATCACAAATGGAATCTATCGGCAGCTTGGTATCAAACTGTCGTAGGAAATCTGGTAGTTAGTGTACGCTCCCGGTATGGGTTTCTTGGCCTATATAACCGCGACATCGGTATTACACCGTTTGAGCGTTTTTTCTTAGGTGGCGATGGACTTCAAGGGCATGGAAATTTCGACGGACGCGAAATCATCGCTTTCAGGGGTTACGCAAACGAATCGCTTACACCTGGTTTCTATCGCGATCGCACAACCGGAGCTACTATCTTCAACAAGAACACGTTCGAAATCCGATATCCGGTATCGCTCAATCCAAGCGCTACAATATTTGTTATGGGTTTTGCCGAGGTTGGTAATGCATGGGCCGATTTTGGTGATTTCAATCCATTCAGCCTAAAACGATCGGCTGGTGTCGGAGTGAGAGTGTTTTTACCAATGTTCGGATTACTTGGCCTTGACTGGGGATATGGCTTCGACGAAGTAAAAGGAATGCCCGGAGCAAACAGAGGACAATTCCATTTCTCAATTGGGCAGTCAATTGATTAATCAAATATCAGCTAACAGACTATGGCAAGATTTTTGCAAAATTTTCACAAACTAAAATCAAAGAAATAGGAGATATAGAAATGAAAACTCAATCAGGCTTAACTAAAAAAACATCTTCATTACCCTTTGTCTTTGCAATTGCTTTCCTACTCCTGGCCAATTCCGGCGTTGCTCAAAAGTTTGCCTTTATTGATAGCCAGTACATTCTGGAACACATTCCCGGATACAACAGCGCACAGGCCACTATTGATAAATTGGCCGCAGAATGGCAGAGCGAGATCGAAACTAAATACACAGAGATCAGCAGGCTTTACAAAGTTTTTCAAAATGAACTCCCGCTTCTTACTGCCGAAATGCGCAAAAACCGCGAAGAGGAGATTGTTTCAAAAGAACAGGAAGTGAAGGAACTGCAGCAGAAAAGGTTCGGGCGCGAAGGCGATTTATTTAAAAAACGTGAAGAATTGATCCGCCCGATTCAGGAAAAAATAAAATTGGCTCTTGAGGAGGTCGCAACAGAGGGTAACTACGCAGTGATTTTTGATAAAGCTGGCGGCGCAACTATGGTGTACTCTGACCCAAGGTTTGATATCAGTGAAGAAGTATTGTCGAAAATGGGCTATGCTTATTAAGAAACTTTAACAAAGAACATTAATTATTGCGATTTTGGAATTAGTAATTAGTTACTTTTGCAGCACTTTACATACGAAGAAGGTTAATTAAATCATAATTTAATAATAAAGTTTGACAATGAGAATTAAACTGAGTTTATTTGCAGTATTGGCTGTTTTGGTGATCTCAACAGCTTTACAAGCTCAAACCAAGCCAAAGTTTGGCCATCTTGATTTTGCTACATTATACCGTGATATGCCAGGTCAGGATTCCATCAGAGTTGTATTTGAGGATTATGCTCGAACCATGCAGGAAACTTTTACTGCCATGCAATCTGAATATGAGAGAAAGCTTAGAGACTATCAGGACAATATGGCTACCATGTCGACCCTTATACGCCAGACCAGAGAGCGGGAATTGATTGATATTCAATCCAGAATGGAAAATTTCCGGGTACAGGCTGAAGAAGATCTTGCAGCAAAAGAGTTGGAACTTACTGCGCCACTCATTGAGAAAGCAAGACAGGCGGTTCGGGATGTCGCAGTAGAAAACGGCTTTACCTATATTTTCAATAGCGCCGAGGGACTGCTATTGTATGCCGAACCCGCCGACGATATTTTGCCTTTGGTTAAAAAAAGGTTGGGTATAATTTGATAGGCTTTTGATAAACTACAAACCAAAAAAAGAGAGGATGACTGCACAAGTCATCCTCTCTTTTGTTAATCAGCAGTAACGGTCGTTTTTAGCGTCAGTTTCTTCTTCCCATAAAAAGTGCAATGTAGTATAGCAACGTTGCCAAGGAAGCAAGTGCAGCAACAACATATGTATATGCAGCCCAGCGTAAAGCTTCCTGTGCTTTGGGATGAGTAGCATTTGTGGTTATGCCTGAACCGTTGAGCCATACAAGAGCACGGCGGCTGGCATCAATTTCTACAGGCAAAGTGATAAAACTAAACAATGTCATTAATGAAAACATAATGATTCCGGCTAACAGGAGTCCAGGCATGGTTTCCATAAGTAGAACTCCGGCAAGCAGAATCCATTGTACCCACTTCGAGGTCAGACTCACTACGGGCACCAAAGCCGATCGCATCTGTAAAAACGAGTAAGCATGGGCGTGTTGGATTGCATGTCCGCATTCATGGGCTGCAACCGCTGCAGCAGCAACACTACGCCCGTCATGCACTTCAGGACTGAGGTTTACAGTTCTGTTCAGCGGGTTGTAATGATCGGTAAGGCGGCCACGAACCGAAATCACCTTTACGCCATCTATACCACTGTCGCGCAACATCCTTTCTGCAACCTCCTTCCCGCTCACACCGTAACTGTTTGGTATTCGGGAAAACTGAGCAAATTTTGATTTTAATCTGGCTCCAATGATCCAGCTTAAGATCATAAAAGCGATAAGTATAATCCAGATTGAAGGGATTGGTGGCATGTTATTTAGTTTTTGTGATTAATTAAACATCTGCAAATATAAGCAAATCAACTTTTTTTGAAAACAATGATATCCTTCTGGGATAACTGATTTTCTGCTGCTCTCTCGCAAATTGCTTGCCAATGCCAATATTTTATAGCTAAACGTCAAAATGGCATAAATAGTTTGAACCATTTTGTTAAAATCACCGACGTTCACCAACCGTTTTCATCTATTGTAAAACTATAGTTTAGGTTCCATAATCAGGCTTTGCTGTCTCTCCTTTTGATTGCGCTCAGGAATTGAATTTTACTACAAATACTCATCTATACCAATCGGCGTAGGTCTGATAATTTTTTACAATTCGTTGAACCTGGCCTTCCAGAAGGCTTGCATCTACATCTTTTAATCTTTTTGCTGGCACTCCGGCAAAAACACTGCCACTCTTAACCACAGTATTTTCGAGAACCACCGCTCCTGCTGCAATCACTGAATTACTTTCAATAACAGCGTGATCCATGATTATAGCTCCCATCCCGATAAGCACATTGTCATGAATAGTGCAACCATGAATAATAGCACGATGGGCAATACTCACATTGTTACCAATATTAACAGGTGCTTTCTGGTAAGTACAATGCACAATGGCCCCATCCTGAATGTTCACATAACTACCAATCCGAATGTAATGAACATCGCCACGGATAACCACATTAAACCATATACTGCAATTGTCGCCTGTTGTAACATCGCCGATTACGGTTGCATTGTCGGCAACGAAGCAATTATTCCCAAACACGGGAGTGAATCCACGTACTGATTTTATTAATGCCATAAATAGAATATTTGTGATTTAGTGCGGCTGTCGCATCATAGCTTCGCTCTTGCGGTTTTACTGCGCTCAGAATGGTATGATACTGTGAGCCTGTGTGAAACATTGATTGGAATGAAAATATATTCTGTTTAAATGAAGATGATATGTTTACGGTCAGATACCTAGTAGCGCCCTTTCCGGAGGCACGCCACCGAACAGCATTTTTGCTGGCTTTTCGACCAATTCTTTTACTCTTACCAAAAATCCTACCGATTCCCGGCCATCTATCACGCGATGATCATACGACAACGCAACATACATTATCGGGGCAATTTCGATCTTTCCTCCAATAGCTATCGGCCGTTCCACTATGTTGTGCATTCCCAGAATTGCGCTTTGGGGTGGATTAAGGATAGGAGTTGAAAGCATAGACCCAAAAACCCCACCGTTTGTAATGGTAAATGTGCCTCCACTCATCTCGTCAAGTGTGATTTTGTTTTCGCGTGCCCTGGTTGCCATCTCTTTTATCTGAATTTCCAGTTCTGCTAAACTCAATTGCTCAGCATTGCGTATAACAGGAACCATCAGCCCTTTTGGCGCGCTCACAGCAATTCCAAGGTCCAGATAATGATGATAGATTATTTCATTGCCGCTGATCATACTGTTTATTTGTGGAAAATCTTTGATAGCTAATGCCGTAGCCTTGGCAAAGATTGAAACCAACCCAATGCCTACTCCGTATTTATGCTTAAATTCATCGCTGTAGATCCGGCGCAGCTCCATTACATCGCTCATGTTCACTTCGTTGAATGTAGTGAGCATTGCTGTTTCCTGTTTCACTGCAACAAGTCGTTGCGATAGCTTAAGCCGCAACGACGACATTTTTATTCTCTCTGTAATACGTTCCGGTTGCATTGATGCAGGAGATGTAGCGCTGGTTTTCGAATCTCTGGAGCGGATAAATTCATCCACAACTTCTCTGGTGATGCGTAGGTTTAGCAAATGGCTGCCAACTTCGGATGCGTCAATCCCACTTTCCGACATCATTCGTGCAGCTATCGGAGAAACGCTCACTTTGACGTAGGAGGCCGTGCGAGCTTTGCTATCATGCTCAACCGTTAGTGTTGGCTCGATAGTTGAAATAACGGGGCTGTCTTTTTCAGATTTTGTAATTATTTGGGCACCAGCAATTTTGGTTGTTTCAGCAGCAGGAATTACCTGGCGCACGGCTGAGGCATCGATACGAGCTATTATTGCACCAACAGCAATTGTTTCCCCCTGTTTAACGTCGAAGTATATTATTCCTGCATACGGAGCAGCTATGCTCAACGTAGCTTTTTCTGATTCAATTTCTGCAATTTCAGTGCCTTTTTCAACCCAGGTTTTGTCGGCAACAAGCCAGGCGGCAAGTTGCACTTCCGAAACTGACTCGCCAGGACTTGGAGCTTTAATTTCAATCATATTGTGTTGCATGTATTTACGTGCTAATTCAAGTTTGTGTTCCTGGTCGCCACTCCGGGGGAGCGCAGATCATCCTGCAGATTGTTTCTACACGGGGGCAAGAACATTCTCCAAAGGTTTTTTCAATGATTTTTCGTTGCTGTTTATTGTGCAGATGGGCAAAACCTGTAGCCGGGCTTCCGCTTTCGGGTCGAGCAACAAGTAATAAATCCAGGTTTTTCAGTTGGCGGCTAATAAACGCCCATGCCCCCATATTGGCCGGTTCTTCCTGTACCCATACGTAGGATTCAGCAAAAGGAAACGCCGTAAGATTATCATTTATTTGTTTTTCGGGGAAAGGATAGAGTTGTTCGACTCTTATCAGAGCAACATCTTTTGTTCCGAGCTTCCGGCGTTCTTCGTCAAGGTCGTAAAATATTTTTCCGGAGCACAAAACAACACGACGAACGGTAATTGGATCAACCCAGGAATCTCCTAAAACCTCCTGAAATCCTCCATGTGTAAAGTCATCGAGAGGAGAAATGCACTTCGGGTGTCTGAGGAGGCTTTTAGGAGTAAGTGCTATAAGAGGTTTTCTGAACGGCCGGGTTGCCTGTCGGCGTAGAAGATGAAAAAAATTGGCTGGCGTTGAGCAATTAACTATCTGCATATTGTTGTCGGCGCAAAGCGATAGGAATCGTTCGAGGCGGGCACTGCTGTGCTCTGATCCCTGTCCTTCGTATCCATGCGGAAGCATCAATATCAGTCCGTTTGAGATTTTCCACTTCTCCTCGGCGCTACAAATATACTGGTCAATGATTATCTGAGCGCCGTTGCTGAAATCGCCAAACTGTGCTTCCCAGATTATGAGTCCGTTCGGATGCGCAAGTGCGTATCCATATTCAAACCCTAACACGCCATACTCTGATAATGGTGAGTTATACACAGCGAACGTGGCCTGATTTTTTGCAACATTATTTAGCGGAACATATCGTTCTTCCGAGTCTTCGATTGTAAGAGCGGCATGACGCTGCGAAAAAGTTCCCCGTTGCGAATCCTGCCCGCTCAAACGAACTGAAACGCCCTCACTGAGCAATGTTCCATAGGCCAACAACTCACCCATTGCCCAATCTGCCTTTCGTTGTCCCTCAACCATAGTGCGGCGCTCTTCGAGCAAGCGGAGCAACTTTCGAAAAAGTGGTTTATTAGTTGGCGGTTCGGTGATTCGGTGGGTAATTGTAAGAATGAGCTCTTCAGTAACTGCTGTTACAGGTGAGTTATCAAAGTCATCGGGTGTAGCGGTTCTGAATTCCTTCCATTCCTCTTCGAAGAAGCGCGTAAAACTGATTTTAGATGTTGATTCGGCAGTGGTAAAGGCATCTTCAAGCCTTTTTATGGTTGCCTGTTCAATTGTTTTGATTTCTTCATGTGTAAAATCGTTGGCAGCGACTAATTTTTGCGAGTAGATCACGAAGGGGTCAGGGTGATTTTCAATGGCTTTGTATAGTAACGGTTGTGTGAACCGTGGTTCATCGCCCTCATTGTGTCCGTATTTTCTGTAACAAAGTAAGTCAATAAAAACATCTTTGTTAAACCGTGCCCGAAACTCCATGGCAAGTTGAATACAAAAAACCACTGCTTCAACATCATCGCCATTTACGTGAAAAACAGGCGATTGAATTGTTTTAGCGACGTCAGTACAATATATGCTGGTGCGGGCTTCGGGATAGTTTGTTGTAAATCCAATCTGGTTGTTAATAACAATGTGAATTGTTCCGCCTGTTGAATAGCCTTCAAGACCCGACATCTGAAGTACTTCATACACAATTCCTTGCCCGGCAATGGCGGCATCACCGTGTATAAGAACAGGTACTACCTTTGATGTGTCGCCATTGTAGAGGTGGTCGGTTCGGGAGCGTGCTATTCCCTCTACTACTGGATTAACGGCCTCGAGATGCGAAGGGTTGGGGCAAAGTGCCAGAAATATCTCCTGGTCTTTAGTAATCGTACGTTTTGAAGTGAACCCAAGGTGGTATTTCACGTCGCCGAGCAAAAGTTCGTCGTCAACTTCTTTGTTCATGAACTCGCCGAAGATATCCGAAACCGGTTTTTTCATAATATTTGCCAAAACGTTGACCCGGCCTCGGTGCGCCATGCCCAAAATAAACTCGTTGGCGCCATATTGAGATCCAGTTTTTATAACTGTTTCAAGCGCTGGCACGATTGCCTCGGCGCCTTGAAGCGAAAACCGTTTCTGACCGGGAAATCTCCGATGCAGAAACTGTTCGAAGAAAACGGTTTCTGCCAAAATCGTGAGGATTTGAAGTTTTTCTTCACGAACAAAGCTTGGAGTATTGCGGGTGCTCTCCATTTTTTGCAGTAGAAATGCAATAATTTCCCTGTTACGTATGAACATAAACTCGGCTCCTATCGTTCGGCAATAGGTTTGCTTAAGCACTGCGAGGATATTGTGAAGGCTGGCTTTGCCAATTCCAAGTTCATTGCCGGCATTGAACGTGGTGTTCAAATCCTGCTCTGAAAGTCCATAATTTTCGATATCGAGTGTTGGAGAGTATTTCCTTCGTTGGCGAACCGGATTGGTGAGAGTAAAAAGGTGCCCACGCTGGCGGTAGTCGGTTATGAGGTTCATCACCCTGAATTCGAACGATACATTTTTTGTTGCCACAGCAGAATCGTCGTATTTGAGGCGAGCAAATTCAAACCCTTCGAAAAAACGCCGCCAACCGGGTTCAACCGACATCGGATCAGCAAGATAATCGCGGTAAAGCTGTTCAATTGCTTCTGGTTCTGCTTGCTGTAAATAAGAATGTTTCATCACAAATTGCCCTACGATTGCATGGTTGGGAACAAAATTATTAGGAAAATTTATATTCGTCCTCTAAGGTTGTAGTCTTGCTCAACAAAAATAACTCCTTTTCGGTGCGACCCGAAAAGAGTTTGTTTGTAAACAAATTCTGCGGTGCAAAGTTCGCTTAGTTTACCCAGAAAGAATTTGAATTCAGCGTTGCATAATACTGAAGAGGTGTTTAACCCAGATTAGGACTTTCTATTGATTATTCGGGTTAAATAGTTATTGCTGGATTGCAACATATCAGCCAGTGGGAGAAACGCATCATAAATTCTCCAATTGTATGACAAAAAAGAGCATCGCATGAAGCCCGGTTGCTCACGCAGTTTTCTCTTGCAAAGTTAACCCCGAATAAATCGTATAAGCATTGTCAAATGCTTAATCTGGTTTAATATGTGCTTTGGTGTTTCTTACTTGCTCAAAAAAGTTGATTTACTCTGATTTCAGTATGTGCGAAACAGACCAGGTTGGCAATCTGGATCGTTTTCATATTGATCAGCAATTTCGATTAACTTTGCCCGATCATATGCCAGAATGAGTAAACTCTTCGGGCAAAATAAAATAACGAAAATGATCTCATTTCTTAAATCACTATTCGGCACCAAGGCGCAGAGCGATCTGAGGGAATTAATGCCATACCTTGCTAAGACAGTGGCTGCCTACGAAACTATAAAGAACCTAAGTAACGACGATCTTCGCGCAAAAACATCACATTTCAGGCAACTAATCAGTGAGCATATATCTGATGAGGAAAGCCAGATTTTCCAACTCCGCGAACGTATTGAAAATGAGTACGACATGGATGTTGATGAGAAAGAGCAGCTTTACAAGGAGATAGATCGGCTTAATAATCAGTCCTATGCTAAAACTCAGGAAATTCTCAATCAGATTTTACCAGAAGCTTTTTCTATTATAAAAGAAACCGCGCGGCGGTTTAAAGAGAGCGAGAGGGTAGTAGCAACAGCAACCGATTTTGATCGCGATTTGGCCACACATAAGCCGTATGTTGAAATACATGACGATCAGGCAATATATCATAACAGTTGGAGCGCCGGAGGAAACCGTATCACATGGGATATGGTTCACTACGATGTTCAACTTATCGGAGGGGTTGCCTTGCATCAGGGTAAAATTGCGGAGATGGCTACCGGCGAAGGAAAAACGCTTGTGGCCACCTTGCCGGTTTATCTTAATGCACTTCCTGCAAAGGGTGTACATATCGTTACCGTGAATGATTACCTTGCCCGCCGCGACTCGGAATGGATGGGCGTTCTGTATGAGTTTCATGGGTTACGGGTAGATTGTATTGATAAGCACGAGCCTAACTCGACCAATCGCAAAAAGGCCTACCAGGCCGATATCACATTTGGCACGAACAACGAATTTGGATTCGACTACCTGCGCGATAATATGGCACGCAGTAGAGAGGAACTTGTGCAGCGACGACACAACTACGCAATTGTCGACGAAGTTGACTCTGTGCTTATTGACGATGCCAGAACGCCTCTCATCATCTCAGGCCCAACACCAAAAGGCGATAAACAAGAGTTTGAACAGTTCAAACCTGAGGTGCAAAAACTCCATAATGCACAAAGACAACTAATTACAAAGGTGCTTGCCGATGCAAAAAATCTTTTAAGCGGCAATCTTAACGATGAAAACAAGAGGAAAGGCGGAGAATTACTGCTGAGGTGTCACAGAGGACTCCCGAAAAACAAAGCGCTGATTAAATATCTTAGCGAATCAGGAATGAAAAGCCTGCTTCTCGAAACCGAGAACTTCTACATGCAGGAGCAATCGAAAAATATGCACATCATTGATGATGAACTGTTTTTTGTTATTGATGAAAAGAACAACACAGTAGAACTTACTGACAAGGGTATTGACCTGATCACGTCAACCTATCAGCAACCCGACTTTTATATCCTGCCTGATATCGGCGCTGAAGTAGCAGAAATTGAGAAGCTAGGTTTAGACGATAAGGAAAAGATTGAACGTAAAAACACACTTTTACAAGACTATGCTGTAAAGTCGGAGAGGTTACATACAATCAACCAATTACTAAAAGCCTACACCCTCTTTGAAATAGATGTAGAATATGTGGTTATGGACAACCGGGTGAAAATTGTTGACGAGCAAACCGGTCGTATTCTCGAAGGGCGGCGTTATTCCGACGGGCTACATCAGGCCATCGAAGCAAAGGAAAATGTTAAGGTTGAAGCTGCCACTCAAACATATGCCACTATTACTCTTCAGAACTATTTCCGCATGTATAAAAAATTGGCGGGTATGACCGGTACGGCAGAAACCGAATCCGGCGAGTTTTGGAATATTTACAAACTCGATGTAGTGGTAATTCCCACCAACAAGCCAATGATTCGCTCCGACCACGAAGATCTGGTGTATAAGACCAAACGGGAAAAATTCAACGCTGTGATTAGCGAAATTGACGATTTGATCGCTAATGGGCGTCCTGTTTTAGTTGGTACAACTTCGGTAGAAACATCTGAATTACTCAGCAAGATGTTGAATTTAAGGAAGGTCCGACATAACGTGCTAAATGCCAAGCATCACCAGCGAGAGGCCGAGATAATTGCCGAGGCAGGTAAAACCAGCACAGTAACTATTGCTACCAACATGGCAGGTAGAGGAACCGACATCAAGCTGGGTGCAGGGGTGCGAGAAGCGAAAGGACTTGCAATTATAGGAACCGAACGCCATGAATCACGTCGTGTTGACCGCCAGCTACGGGGGAGATCAGGCCGACAGGGCGACCCGGGATCATCTCAGTTTTTCGTTTCGCTCGAAGACGATCTGATGCGTATGTTTGGCTCAGAACGCATTTCCCGAATCATGGATCGGATGGGAATCAAAGAAGGAGAAGTAATACAGCACAGCATGATTACCCGCTCAATTGAACGGGCACAGAAAAAAGTTGAAGAAAACCATTTCGGAGTACGAAAACGCTTGCTTGAGTACGACGACGTGATGAACACCCAGAGAGAGGTTATTTACAGCAAACGCCGCAATGCCCTTTCGGGCGAAAGGCTCGCAATCGACATTTCGAATATGATGTACGACCTGTGCGAGCAAATAGTACTCGATTATCAGGAAAAACGCGATTTCCACGGATTTGGATACGAAATACTGAAAACCTTTGCCGTTGAAGGTAATTTCACCGAAAAGGATTTTTATTCGCAATCGGCTGGCCAAATTGCAGAACAACTCTATGATATTGTTGCCAAAACATATCGCGAAAAGTCAAATTCATTGGCCGAAAAAGCATATCCGGTAATTCGTGATGTGTACGAAAATCAGTCACGCTACGAAAATATAGCTATTCCTATAACCGACGGTTTGAAAACTCTCCAGATAGTTGCAAACCTAAAAAAAGCATACGACGACAAAGGTCGTGAAGTAGTTATTGCCATTGAGAAAGGCATCACACTGGCAATCATTGACGATGCCTGGAAAGATCACCTTCGGGCAATGGACGACCTTAAACAGAGCGTTCAAACGGCAACATACGAGCAAAAAGATCCGTTGCTTATTTACAAATTCGAGTCGTTTGAACTATTTAAGGCGCTGATTCAGAAAATAAACCGCGAAATTGTTTCGTTTTTACTTAAAGGCCGGCTACCGATCAGGAGCGCTGAAAATGTTCGTGAAGCGCCAATAGCGCAAGGAGCAGATAACCGCAACCTTAAGACATCACGCAGCGACCTTAACGCCAGCGCAGGACGAGGAGGCGAACAAATGGTGAAACAGCCTGTTAGGGTCGAAAAAAAGATAGGTCGAAACGACACCTGCCCATGTGGCAGCGGAAAGAAATATAAAAACTGCCACGGAAACTGATTAGGGGTTAGTGGCATAAATTATCAGGCCATGCGAACATTTTTATTTACAACCGCGCTTGCACTTGCTGCAATCCTGCTTCTCGCAATGTCGTGCCGTCGTGAGAATAATGGCGATTCTATTCCTACATATCTTGGCAGAGGGCAAATTCTACACCCGCCCGACACATTCAGGATTATGTTTCGCCTGAATGAATATGGTAGTACATCGGTAAACCTACGGTTTGAAGATAGTGCAGTCTGGCACATCGCACGAACCGCAGGGCAATACACAAGCACATGGGTTCAACGTGTTTACCCCGATAGCGTTGCCACAATAACAATTGTTGATACCTTGCAGGTTGCACTTGAGGCCGAGGTAGTATATCAATTTTTTGCACGACACAGCTATGCTACTCACCGAAATATATTTCTCACATTTAACAGAACAGCGCTCGATTTCGGAAATTACCCGAATAGACTATAAAACCAACTATAGTATGATGAAATACCGTAGAATATTATTGAAAATGAGTGGCGAATCGCTTGCCGGAACGCAACGCTACGGACTGGATGCAGGACAACTCGAAAAGTATGCCGGTGAGATAGCATCGGTATATCACAAAAAAACTCAAGTGGCGGTTGTATTGGGAGGTGGAAATATCTTCAGAGGTTTTCAGGGAAGCAAAACTGGTATTGATCGTGTTCAGGGCGATTATATGGGCATGCTCGCAACTGTCATAAACAGTATGGGATTACAGGCAATGTTGCAGAAAAAAGATATTCCGGCTGTAGTGCTTGGAGGTATCGAGATTGCTCCACTTTGCGAAAAAATGAGTCGTCAGGCTGCTATTAATTACCTCGAAAAGGAATTTGTGGTAATAATCAGCGGTGGCACAGGAAATCCTTTTTTCACAACCGACACCGCCGCGGCTCTACGCGCAGTGGAAATAAGCGCTGATGTTATTCTTAAAGCCACGAGAGTTGATGGCGTTTATACAGCAAATCCCGAAAAAGACCCAACGGCTGTGAAATTCAAATCGCTTAGCTTCAACGATGCTTATGAACGAGGGCTGATGATTATGGATCTTACAGCCTTTACTCTTTGCCGTGAGAACCGTATGCCTGTGGTTGTTTTCGATGTGAATACTCACGGAAACCTACTCAAAATTGTTGAAGGTGATGAGATAGGAACTCTAATTTATCCCTGAGCCTGTTAATAATTTTGATTAACAGACTAACTACATACCGCTGATTTGAATTATTTTTGCTGGTAAATTGCTCAAATGTTGTGCTATGAATGACGAAATTCAATTCGTACTTGACGAAGCAGCCGAAAGTATGCAGAATGCAATTATGCATCTTGATAAAGAGTTCCAGAAGATCAGGGCTGGAAAAGCATCGCCGCAAATGCTCGAGGGAGTCAGGATTGACTACTATGGAGTACTCTCGCCTATAGACCAGGTTTCAAACATTAATACTCCCGACCCAAGGCAGATAATAATCCAACCATGGGAAAAAAGCATACTCCCGGTTATTGAAAAAGCAATTTTGGCAGCCAACTTAGGGTTTAATCCACAAAACAACGGCGAAATACTCCGCATAATAGTACCTCAACTTACCGAAGAACGCAGACGCGAATTGGTGAAACGTGCAAAAAACGATACTGAGGCAGCCAAGGTGAGTATCCGGAATATCCGCCGAAACGCTAACGAATCTGCAAAAAAGCTTGAAAAAGAGGGCATCCCTGAAGATGAAATTAAGGTTCTTGAAAAAGAGATACAGAACCTTACTGACACTTTTATCGAAAAGATTGAAAAACTTTTCGAAGCCAAGGAAAAAGATATAATGACCGTTTAGGTTACCGCTCGTTGCAATTGGAGCAAATATCAACAGATTTCCTGTTCATTTTTAGCTGCTTTCTGAATGCCCATGCGGTTGGGCTATTCCATAACGCATTGAAATTGCCTTCCTTCAGTGTTCCGTAGCTGTGTTGGGCGTCTTTATCGTAGCAACAGGGCAAGATTTTTCCATCCCACGTTATCACACACGTACTCCACGACCGCCAGCAAAAGGTATTGCTTGCGTTTTTGGGTCGAAAACTGCCATCACTCAATTTAACGTAGCGTGAGTATTGCGAACGAGTGGCGATAAGAGGATTTTCTTTTGTTAAATCATAATGTTGCGCTGATTTAATCACAAATACATCAGCCTTAAGCTTGTTGACAAGAGTTCGCATCTTGCTGATTTGATCCTGATTATACCGAAATACAAGAAATTGGATCACAATAAGCGGCGTGGTAACACGAAGGGCTGATTTCCAGCGAACAAGATTCTCAATTCCCTTTGTAACCGTCTCAAAATCACCCCCGACTCTGTATCTGCTGTAAGTGTTTTCATCAACCCCATCGAGCGAAATGATTATGCGGCTCAAGCCCGATTCAACAGTTTGCCGGGCTTGTTGATCGTTCAAAAAATGGCCATTGGTGGAGGTAGAAACATAAAGGCGTCGTTGTCGTGCATGGCGTACCATTTCATAGAAGTTCGGGTGAAGCATAGGTTCGCCTTGAAAATAAAGCGTGAGATACATTGTGCTTTTGGGAAGCATTTGCATGATAGCTTTAAATCTCTCGATAGTCATACTCCCGTGATTGCGGGTCAGGTTGCCTTTGCCTGATTGACATTCGGGACATCGAAGATTGCAGACTGTAGTTGGCTCGATGGCAACTGCCCAAGGTGCGCCTCGATGAATAATCCGCCTTGTGAGACGGGAAAAAGTAAAACTTCCGTAGAGTTTGAGCACGTTAATCAACCGGCCAGGTGAAAGCTCCTTGGCTAACTGCCACCAATCTATCACATACGACAACTGTTGCCTCATTGCAGAGGTTAGATGTTTTCAGTAAGTTTCTTTACAAATTGCGAATGCTTAATAAACTCCTTTGCTATTACCCTGAGCACTGTGTAGGCAGGTATTGCAAGCATCATCCCAAGTACTCCTCCTATGATACCACCCATAAGCAGCACGACAAAGATTTCAAGTGGATGGGCTTTCACGCTACTTGAATAAACCAATGGATGAATAATTAGGTTCTCAATCAGGTTGGCTGTTACAAAAACGCCGATCACGACGATGGTTACTGGCAGGATTCGATCGAATTCGCCAGTGCTGAGAACTTCGGCAAGTCCTAAAACAAGGCCAATTACTACTCCAATCACATTCCCAAGGTATGGAATAATGTTCATCAACCCACCCAGTAAACCAATCAGGACGGCATTTCGCAAACCAAAGAGTGAAAGTCCTAAGCTGATGAAGATTATCATTATAGTGATACTGATAAACATGCCGATGAAATATCTGGTAAGCAGCCGGCGGGTGTTGCTGATAATATTTATAGCTTCAGTGTTGTATTTCTCGGGAACCAACAGCATAATGGCATTTGAAATAGTTTGTTCGCCACGGAGCAAAAAAAATGTTATGAAAAGGATCGCAAAAATTCCTACAAATAAAGATCCAACCAAAGATAAAACATTAGTAAAAAGCGCAGATACTTGTTGCAGATTCACTATTCTTTCGAGGTTTTCACGAAAAATTACTTCCAATGTTATACCATCGGCCATTAACCCAAAGTTGTGCAGTATTTGCTCAACCCAGATTAAAGACTTCCGTAGGTTTTGGCTCAAAATGGTTACATCTATTTCGGCGAAGATTGCAGCCTGAGCGCTTACAAGAGGAACAACAATTATGAAAAACACTGAAAAAACCGTGATTATTACCAATAGTGCAATTAAACTCGAAAGTGTTCGGGGAACCTTGAATCCTTTGAAATGGATGCGATCAATCAGTCTCACAATTGGCGATCCGATTATTGAAAGCACAATTGCTACTATAAAATAGACAAGGATAGCAGAAAAGAACCATGCCAAAAACAGGAATATTGCTATCCCTGATACGAGAGTAATAACATGCCAAGGTTTCATTTTATTCAATCAATCTAATGGCAAAGATAACAATCCTTTGGATTTTGCCAATGGTTGTAGCTGCCGGTTTACCAGCCCGGCAGGAAATTCAAACCCCAGACCCCTTGTGTTATGCCCTGATGAATGAAAGGAAATGCATAGTAAGGTTCCAGTATCATTGCCCCGAAGAGATTAATACGCAAACTCATGCCTGTGCTGAACACCGGAAATCGTCTTCCGCTTTTCATCAGGGCGGGATTCAGTGTTGGCAGGTTATTGCTTGTCCATGCAAGTCCCGCATCAGCAAACAGTGCCAACTCTGTAAATAAAAATCCTGTTGGGATCACCGCCAGGCGCTCTACGCCGGTGAGTGGAAGTCGTACTTCAAATGATGCAAGAGCAATTTTGCTGCCTACGAGGTTGTAGAACAAGGAGTCGTCTTCCCTAAACATATCGAGGTCGTTTAATCTGCGCGAACTATAACCTCTTACAAACCAAGGGAAACCTAAAAAATAGTCGTGGAACAGGTTGTTTTCTGCGTTCTTGCCGTACCTGCCGAAATGCGAAAGCCGACCTGCCAGCGTTACTGGTTTCAGGCGAAAATATTGCCGGAAATCAACTGTGGCGCTGAGCATTTGAACTTGTCCGAAAAATTGCTCGGCCTGAATTCTAAAACGATGTCCCATCATTGGTGATGCCATCCCAAAATAGGAGTTATCGCCAACATAGGCCAGCGAAATTCTATGCAGATCGAACCCCGGCTCACTGGGACGCCTTTCCCGGGATTGTCCAATCCTAAACTGTCCCTGGTAATAGTTATTGATTACATCTGTTCTAAAATAATAAAGGGCAAGGGTTGAAGAAAATTCGAGCCGGCGTGTCGTACTGAAGGGATACCAGGCGAAAAGTGAAATCTGGCTCTCAAACATTCTGTGATTGTAAAGCATCAGATTTTGAACAAGCATAGGATCACCGTCGACTGATATAGTGTCGAGTTTTACGTCGAAAAACGAAAACCGGTAAGGAATATGCGATACGCTGGCTCCCCATTTTATCTTGTGTTTTTGGTTTAAGAAACCCACCTGAGCGCCAGCGTCATATATTTCTCCATTCAGCGATACTGAGGTGAAAAGTTGATTATTGCCAATCATATCGCCAAAAAGCATGAAAACACCGCCTGCCATTCCCGTGCCGAATGTACTGGTAGAAACCCCAACACCAGAGCTGCCAATATGATCGAGTTGAAAGCGTGGGCGAAAGGGTACTGCTTGAAATGAGTCGGCTGGAAACAAAGGTATAAGGCTGTTTTCTACCAGGTTGTTATTCACAAATCCCTCCAGTTTATGGGTAGTAGGCGGGAAGGTAGCAGCAGTGAAATTGATATGCGTTGGATCAATTCTTACCGGGTTGAAATCATTGGCAGTAGCGGAATAGATAACATATTTTCTATCTTCAAGCACAGAAAAATAAAAATTTCCGGTTTTGCGCGATAAACTCAATGCTGGTGAAAGATGAGTAATTCCGCTGATGCCGGTTCGAAGGTTTGTGAGCCGGTAAACGGTTAAGTTTTCGAGGTTGTAACGATAAAGATTGCGCATACCGTCGTTATTCGACAGAAAATAAACAGAATTGCCATCGGCAGAGAAATGCGGGTTAAGATTGTCGGCTCCCTTGAATACAGGCAGTACATGAATAGTTTCAGGCGAATCTATGGATATCATTGCCAGATTAAACTGGTAGTTAATGTCTGTTGAGAGGTCTCCTGGTTGTTTTCGGTCGGTGGCAAAAATCAGACGTTTTCCATCGTGCGACCACGAAGGGTGAACATAAGAATAAAAGTCGTTTGTTAACCGCTGTGTTGTTCCAGTTTCTAGATCATGCAGATAGAGGTCGCTGCGACCATTGCGCAAGCCTGTAAATGCAATGTGGCGGCCATCGGGCGACCAGCTTGGATTGTTCAATGAAGGTACTTCCTCAATTTCGATTATGCGTGTTCTACGGGGACGGCGTACATCAACAATTGCGAGCTTATGCCTTCCTCTGCTAACTACAACATATACAAACTGTTTGCTGTCGGGCGACCAGCTTCCCACAGATTCAAAGAAGTTGAAGCCGTCAATATCCTGTCTTCGGGTGGTTGAGGTTAGTTTCCGTTTCACCCTGCCAGTATTGGCGTCGGCAATGAACAGGTCGAGCGTAAAAAGGCTTTTCTCTGAGAAAAATGCAACCCATCTCCCGTCGGGACTTGCCGATGGAGAAATATTAATTTCTCCAGCATTTCTATCAAGCAGAATGCGCCTGCCTGTGTTCGCATGTAAGGAATCGCATATGAACGGGGCAAAGTGGGCTTCTGTAGCAGTTCGCCATCTTTCCGAAAGAGTTTTATGGTCTATTCCCAACACCATTTTCAATGCGGCTTCATATCCAAGCTGTGCAGTGCGGTAGAATAGCGGACTGATAATTGTATCGCCCCATACCCCTGCTACATAAGCCCACCAGGCATGGCCGAAGCGGTAGGGGTTGTATTTGTGTTGCCGCGCCATATCGCGTATAGTCGGAAAGTCGTCGTTGATGAGCGCATCTCTTATTATCATGGCTGTGTGCGCATCCTTGCTGCCGATTGATAGATATTCAGCTTTCCCTTCAACAAACCACAGCGGAAGATTTTGGAGCATTTGCAGTGAAAGACTATCATCGGTGGTGAGCAGATCGAATTGAAAAGCGTGCACAATCTCATGCCCCAGGACGTGGTTGGTTTGTGCGTTTGTTTCAAGAATCGGAAAAATAACCCTGTTTTTAAGCGCCTCGGCTACACCTAAGGTGCCTATGCCAACTTCGCCGCTAATGGCTGTGGTTTGCTGAAAATCGGGATGGGTTTCATATATTATGATAGGGTTTCGCACCGAGATACTATCGCGAAAAACCGCAAGATGACGCTGATACCACACTTCACTCAAATGAGCCAGATGACTTACAACAGAATCGTCGGTGAAATAATGATAAATCTCAAAATTAGGGCTTGTGTATACTGAAAAGTCGAATGTGCGGTAACTGGGTTTGTTTCTCCCAAACCCCTGTGCCATTACTTCTACTTGAAAAGCAATGAAAGTAGCGAACAGTGATAGTAATGCTGGCAGAAAGCTCAAACCTGGTTTTACTGAACGTGTCATCTACTGGGATTGATTTACTAGTTAGATTAAAAACCGATCATAAAATTACTCAAAATATATGCCATCTGTGCAATGTCACAATAGAAAACGCTCCCGAAACCAAAAGGTTGCATGTGCGATTTAATTATTTTAGAGGTATCGCCCTGATGCCGCGCATAATAAAAGGTACTCATGTAACATCAGAAAAGTTTTACGCTTGGAAAATGTTGCAAATAACCTGCGCTGGCAATCAAAAATGTGCAATATTTGTTAATCGTAAGATTGCATTCATTACAACCAGTTTTACATATTTGAATTTCCTATGAACGGATTTGATTTTACAACAATAGCCATAGCATTTGCTCTTACACTCTTTGCTGGTTTGAGTACTGGTATAGGTGGTGCAATTGCATATTTTTCCAAATCAACAAACACGCGTTTTTTATCACTCAGTTTAGGCTTTTCGGCCGGAATAATGATATACGTATCGTTTGTTGAGATTTTCTTTAAGTCGAAAGAAATGCTGATCGACAACCTGGGGTTGTATTCGGGATATCTTACAACGGTTGCTGCTTTTTTTGGAGGGATGCTCGTGATTGCTTTGATTGACAAGCTCGTGCCCGAGGTTGAGAATCCGCACGAGATTCATAAAGTTGAGGAGATGAGTGTTGAGCTTGAAGCGGCGAAGAAAAGGAACCGCCTGGTCAGGCTTGGAAAATATTCTGCTCTGGTAATTGCGTTGCATAACTTCCCTGAAGGTTTGGCCACATTTACTGCAGCACTCTCCGATTTGAGTCTTGGTATTCCTATCGCCATCGCAATTGCTATTCACAATATTCCTGAAGGAATTGCGGTATCAGTTCCAGTTTTTTTTGGCAGTGGCGATAGAAAAAAAGCATTTCGATTGTCGCTCTATTCGGGCTTGTCCGAACCGGCCGGGGCTGTAATTGGGTTCGCTATACTGCTTCCATTCCTCACACCGGCAGTTATGGGAATATTGTTTGCGGCTGTGGCGGGGATCATGGTTTTTATCTCGATCGACAACCTGCTTCCTACTGCCCGTGAATATGGCGAACACCATCTAACAGTATACGGAGTGGTTGCAGGGATGGCTGTTATGGCAATGAGCCTGTTTCTATTTGTTTGAACCGTAATTAATTGGTTACTTTTGCATGCAGCAACTTAATTCTTTATCATGAGCCTGCTCGAACGCCATTCGGGTCTCTATACTGATCATTACCAGCTTACTATGTCGCAGGCTTACCTGTTTAGTGATATGCATCACACTAAGGCATGTTTCGACTATTTCTACCGCAAAAATCCTTTCGGAGGAGCCTACGTAGTTTTTGCGGGTCTGAGCGATATAATTGAGTTTATTGAAAATATGAGTTTTGGCGACGACGATTGCCAATATCTCGAATCCATAGGATTTAACCGGCGCTTTACCAACTATTTAAGAGGATTTTCTTTCAAAGGCACGCTATATGCCCCCGACGAAGGAGAAGTCGTTTTCCCTTTAGAACCGATTATTCGGGTCGAAGGAAACCTGATAGAAACGCAGCTCATTGAATCAGCCTTGTTAAACATCGTAAACTTTGCTTCACTCATAGCTACTAAGGCACACCGGATCAGATTGGTTGCCGGCGACCGGATTCTGATTGATTTTGGATTGCGGCGGGCACAAGCTTACGGGAGCATTCTGGCCAGCAAAGCAGCCATTATAGGAGGCTTTAACAGCACATCCAATGTTTACAGCGCCTATGCCTATGGGTTGCGATCCGTTGGAACTCAATCACACGCCTGGATACAAAGCCATGATGATGAACTGTCTGCTTTCAGGGCTTTTGCCGAAGCATACCCCGAAACCTGTGTGTTGCTCGTTGATACGTATGATACAATCAAAACAGGCATCCCAAATGCGATAATCGTTGCAAAGGAGATGGAACAGAGAGGTCATAAGCTCCTCGCCGTCAGGCTCGATAGCGGTGACCTTTCATACCTGAGCAAAAAAGCCAGAAAACAACTCGATGATGCAGGGCTGCCTTATGTGAAGATTACATGTTCAAATCAATTGGATGAGTTCGTTATAAGGAGCCTGCTGCAGCAGGGTGCGCCAATTGATTATTTTGGTGTGGGAACAAGGATGGTTACCGGACAGGACGACGCAGTGCTCGACGGGGTGTACAAACTGACTGAAAGCGATGGAAAACCACGCTTGAAAATCTCCGAAAACATCGAAAAAATGATTCTGCCTGGAGTTAAAAATATACACCGTTTCTACGATAACGAAGGAATGCTCTACGCCGATGGCATAGCTCTGCAAAGCGAAGAGACTATTGAAACAATATTCCACCCTTACCTGCCCGATAAACACACAAGTGTTAAAGGACTGAACTACAAGGTGCTACTCAGAAAAGTGATGGAGAATGGAAAAAGATTGGTAACCTTCCCAAATCCTTATGAGGTAGCAAAGCATGTGGCTGAGAGCACTTCCAGGTTGTATGCTGAACATAAACGTTTTGAGTTTCCACACATTTACAGGGTAGGAATCAGCAGAAATTTACTCGATTTGCGAACCCTACTTGTGCAGAATATCAGGCAAAAAATACAACATTGAATTACTCTAACCTAAAGATGGAACGCTTACGCTGTAACTATTAAATATGTAATATGAAAGCATTATTAGTGGTTGATTTACAGAATGATTTTTGCACGGGTGGTGCATTGGAGGTTAAAGATGGCGAAGAAATAGTTCCGCTCATTAACAGTCTGATGCCACTGTTTCCGCTCACAGTGGCCTCTATGGACTGGCACCCTGAGGGAAGTGTGCATTTCGAAAAATGGCCTCCGCACTGTGTTCGCCAAACCGATGGAGCTGATTTTGCTAAAGACCTGAATACCAGTTTTATCCGGAAGGTGTTTCTCAAAGGAACCGAAAGTCGCGATGATGGCTACTCAGCATTTGAAGCCACCAATATGGATCTGGCTAATTACCTGAAATCAAATGGCGTTGATGAATTATATATTACCGGTCTGGCTACCGACTACTGTGTTAAAGCTTCGGCCTTAGACGCACTTAAGAACGGCTTTAAAACTTATGTAATTTATGACGCAGTGAAAGCGGTGAACGCAAATGACGGTGATGAGGATAAAGCCTTCGATGAGATGATCACATCCGGCGTTGTGATGATACATTCATCAGAGATCCAAAATCCCCGGAAAGGATGTAGTTGCTGCCAGAGATGAATCAAGATGGGTAATCTGGATTTTTGAGAGGCGTAAAATCTGAGTGTGTACTACTGGCGGAGATTCAATTTTTTTACTATTGCTGCGTTTAATCTACTGATACACCAGAGCTAAATCTGTTTTTTGTGATTACTTTTGAGAGTTGAAATTCCTGTAATAGCGCATATCATGCTGCACTTCTCAATACCATTGCCATGAAACGACCTGTTTATTTCATAATGTCAACTGTTGTTGTAATTGGCGCTATACTATGGCTAATTTGGGGGCGAACCAACTACAATGAAGCAACAGTAACAACCACAGCCCAGCAAGGAGAATTTCGGATAGTTGTAACTACAACTGGCGAACTGGAAGCAAGACATTCCGAGGACATCTTTGGTCCTTCGGGCTTGCGGGAATTTCGCATCTGGCAGGTTCGGATCACCGATATTATTCCCGACGGCACAGTAGTAGATAGCGGCGATTATGTTGCTACCCTCGACCGTTCTGATCTTATAAATCAGATGAAAGATCTTGAAAATGAACTTGAAAAACTACAATCGCAGCACACCCAAACTGAGCTTGACACTGCTTTGGACCTTAGAAGCACACGCGAAGCGCTGATTAATATGAAATACACACTCGAAGAATTGCAGATCAGAGCCGAGCAAAGCATCTATGAACCTCCCGCCACTCAACGTCAGATACAGATCGATCTATCAAGAGGCACACGGGAATACGAGCAGAGCATCCGCAACTATGACCTGAAACTCGAAAAAGCCAGAGCAACAATGCAGGAAGTGTCGGCGTCGCTCCAGCAGGCAAAGCGAAAATATCGGTTGATGCAGGAAACACTCAAGCAATTCACAATTCACGCCCCAAAGGCCGGCATGGTCATACATAAACGCAACTGGGACGGAACCAAGCAGGGCATTGGCTCAACTGTTAATGTGGGGTGGAATAATGCCGTGGCTTCGCTTCCAAACCTGGCGGAAATGATTAGCAAAACCTATGTAAATGAAATTGATATAAGTAAGATTAAGGTTGGACAGCATGTTGAATTAGGGGTTGATGCCTTTCCTGATAAAAAGTACAGTGGAACAGTGATCGAGATTGCAAACATCGGCGAGCAGTTGCGAAATTCAAATACCAAGGTGTTCGAGGTTCGAATTGCAGTAAATGAAAGCGACCCTATTTTGCGTCCGGCAATGACAACAAAAAATATGATAATTACCGAAGTGCTCGAAGATGTTGTGTTTATACCCCTCGAAGCGCTTTTTGTTTACGACACCATCTCCTATGTTTATCGATCCGGGAAAGAAGTAAGGCAAGAGGTTCGCACAGGCAGTAGCAACGAAAATGAGATTGTAATCATGGAAGGACTTAATCTGAACGATGAAATATATCTTGCCCCTCCTGAACGATCCGACGAATGGAAGCTGATTAAACTCCCAAAGCTGTGAAGCGTCATGTATTTAACCTCCAAAGTGCCGTTGATGCAGTGGTTGCCAACAAAGTGCGTTCAAGCCTGACAGCCCTCGGTGTAATTTTCGGAGTTGCCGCAGTTATTGCCATGCTTGCCATCGGGAGCGGGGCGCAACAGGAAATCCTTAACCAGATTAAGCTGGTGGGTGTAAATAACATCATCATTTTGCCCAAATCAACTGAGGATGCACAACAAGGGCAGGATGATAATCAGCCTCGGCCTCAAAAATTTTCTCCAGGACTTACCTTACTGGATGCAGAAAGCATTCTCGAATTGATTCCAACGGTGAAACGTGTTAGCCCTGAAGTTGTTTATGAAACACGGGTGGTAAGGAAAGGAATTCAGGGATATTCGAAATTAACCGGCGTAACACCTCATTTTTTCGAAGTTTTCAACCTGAACGTTGAAAATGGCACGCTGTTCAACGATCGCCATGTTGAAACCGGCAGCGCTGTGGCGGTTATCGGATCGGATATAAAAAGCCGGTTTTTTGCCGGCAGGAATCCAATTGGCGAATATATCAAATGCGGCCATGTATGGCTTCAAGTCATTGGCGTGTTGGAAAGCAGAATGGCAAATCCTGAAGCAAACTTCGATCTTGGGGTGAGCGACTTCAACAATAGTATCTACGCACCCATCCAAACGGTACTTCTGCGGTTTAGCGACCGTTCGCTCATCACATCGGCCTCCATTGGCGAAGGAGGTTCCTCAACTATTATGTTCGACGGCGGCTCAATTGCTGCAAGTACTAACATCAACGGAAACGGTTATCCAATGCAACAGCTCGATAAAATAGTTGTTCAGGTTCAGGAGAGCAGCCAGTTGGTTCCCACAAGTGAGATAATAAATCGTATGCTTAAAAGACGACATCAAGGGGTAGAGGACTTTGAAATCAAAATTCCGGAGATGTTGCTTGAAAAAGAACAACGCACAAAAGATATCTTCAATATTGTATTAGGGGCTATTGCGGGAATCTCGCTTTTAGTTGGTGGAATAGGGATAATGAACATCATGTTGGCATCGGTAATGGAACGGATACATGAAATCGGAATCAGGCAGGCCACAGGCGCAAGGAAAAGCGACATAAGGTTCCAGTTTATGGCCGAAGCTACAATGATAAGCCTCTCCGGCGGAATTGCAGGAATTATAGCAGGTGTTCTGCTTGCCAAAGTTATCACTCAGGTTACCGGAATCATTACTATTATTTCACCGGCTTCCATCCTAATCTCTTTCGGAGTAGCTGCAACAGTAGGCATCGTATTTGGTTATATGCCGGCCAGGCGTGCTGCAGAGCAGGATCCCGTTGCCAGTCTGCGCCATGAGTAGATAGGAAGCCAATCGAAAAAGCCAGGCAATGATTACCGATGCATCAGTTTTGGTCAGCCAAAGTAGCGCCATGAGCAATGAACTCGCTGAGTTGCAGCATTTGATGTGATAAAACAGGTTTGTTCATCTGTGAAAGAAGATAGGCAATCTCTTTCAGTTCAATTGCTACCTTATCGTCTGAATTTTCGGTTTTATCGATCTCTCTTGCAAGACTCAGTGCGTCATCAATGCTATAATTCATAAGCGAAATTGCGAGTTGCTGGGCTGGAGTGAAGGTTATTGGGCCGGATATAATATTTTCGATTTCGCGAATAATCTGGGTATTAATGCTTTGATTAGCGTTGTTCAGAATAACGATAGTGTTTCCTTCAGATACATAGCGGAAAAAGCTGGTTCGAAAGCCATTCCACATTCCGTGGTGATAAACTAACGGTACTCCATCCCTTTTCCCAAGCCGAAATCCAAAACCATAGGGAATCTTACGTCTGTTTCCCAATGTAGCGGGAGAAATTGCATTTGCCATAAGTTTTTCGCTTACAAGGCGATTATCATAGAGTGCCTGATCCCATTTGAACAGATCATGGAGTGTTGAAAAAAGCCCTTTATCGCCGGTTATGCGATCGTTCACATCAGTTTCAATAGCCCTCATACCTCTTCGCGTGGAACGATGGCCGCTGACAACATGCTTGATCACGCTGGTAGAATCGGCCAGTTCAGGCCATGTTGCTGTATTCCGCATGCCAAGCGGATTGAAAATATTGTTTCGCAAAAAAGCGCTGAACGACTTATCCGTAACACGCTCGATTACAGAAGCAAGTAGTGCATAGCCGGTATTTGAATAATGGAACCTCCTACCAGGTGTGAAGTTTAGTGGCAAATTGCTTTGTACAAGCAGCGAAATCATTGCTTCGTTGTCGGGTTTGTTTTCGTGGGTCCACATTTGTTCTGTGATTCCCATGTAATCCGGAACGCCGGATGTATGATTCAGCAGATGGCGAATGGTAACATCTGAATAAGGAAGTTCAGGAATGTATCTTACGAGTTTGTCGTCAATATCAATACGACCCTTTTCGTGCAGCATCAGTATGGCGATTGCCGTAAACTGTTTACTTACCGAGGCAAGCTGAAATACGCTATGTGTGTTCAAGGGTTCTTTTCTGGAAGCATCGGCGAAGCCAAAGGCGTTTTCGTATATGATTTCGTGATGTTTAGCTACGAGTACCACTCCGTTAAAACGGTTAACATTGCGAAAACGCTGCATCAGGGAGTCAATCTGATTCACCTGCTGGCTGAAAAAATGCCTGTATAATTGTGATTCTTCGTGCGAATCCAATATCTCTTTAGCCTGTTGTGAGGCGCTCTTGGTAAGGTTCTCAGGAAAAAGAATCAGCAAAGTCATAAACACAATCAGACCAATCCTGAGAGCATGCATTTTTGTGTTATTAATTAGTCAGACGGAAATTTCGACCGCAAAGATAAATTCTGTTACGACAATGTCAACATTTTCTGTTGGCAAAAAAACATCCCGCCAAAATGAGCGCGGGATGTTCCATAAAATTCTACCGGAAGAAGTTTTTCTTCATTAATTAATAGCGTCTTACTTCGAGGTTCGACACTGCAGCATCAACATTGATAAATATTTTATTTTGCGCATCAGAAAATCCTTTTGTTTCGTATAGCCCGCTCTCTATTCGCGTGAACTCAGGGAGAGTTTTTCCCGACAGAACGGTGTTGGTGATTATCTGACATCCACTTCCTTCAGGAACTTCGATGACGATAGCGGAGGCTCCTGCATTGATTACTATCCGTGCTTCAGGCATCTTGTTGCCTACCTTCAGCCGAATGGCGGATGCGCCACCATCAATTTCAATATTGCGGGTCTTAAAATGGCTTAGATCCATATCAACTTTTGCAGCGCCTATATCGAAACCAAAATCCCATTCAGGTTCAGGATGAAGACTGATTTCAACGTTGTGTTTGAACCGGGGGCTGGTAATATTACCATTTTCGAGCGAAAGATTTACTACCTGCCGGTTGCCTTGCACATCGGATGTGAGGCTATAGGTGCCAATTGTTCCTTCTTTGTTAAATTCAATGAGATAATCCTTTGTAAGGCTCTTCAATTCAAAGTTTCCGGCAGCAGCATCCAGCTCAAGTTTTGCACTGCGGATGGATGTATCATAAGGAAAATTCAGGGTTTGGCTTTCCCATTCCTGATGACGGCCTTGCTGGCGTTCTTCTGCATTACGCCTGGAACGTTCATACTCACGATGTTTCCTTTGTTGCTCGTTTCGTTCAATTATCCCGTGCCTTTCGGGCCATACCGCCCGATCGTAAACATGAACCAGGTAAATGCCACCGGCTATTACCACAAAGGAGATAATCAGCTTGATGAATCCTTTTACAGGAAGCATTGAGATGCCCCAAAGCACTAAAAGTATTGGCCATAGCCTCCAGAACTGATACCATTCAAAATGAATGAAACCTAAGTTTCTTAAAATAACAGCCAGACCAAAAACAATGAAGGTTACTCCCCAAAAAATTTTTTTGTAATTCATAACTATTTGGTTAACAAATCAATAAATTGAAAATGAACATTTAAACAGGTGCAGTATTTTTTCTGTTCAGTGCGTTTACAATTAGCACCACGCCAACTGCAATCAGAACCACTGGCCAGAAATCGCTAAAGTAAAAGTTGGGGAAAAATCTGTCTGCTAAAACAAGCGATCCAATACCGATTAAAATGGTTCCCCCAATTAGGCTTCCTCTCGACCGTCTGGAAAATTTCTGGTCTTCGGTATGCTCTTCTTTTTCCGGAGCATCTTGCGGCGTGTAGGGTTCTGAAGATGCAAAGCCGCTGCCTCCTGATGGGTTGTCGGGAACAACAATCCACATGATGAAATAGATAAGTATACCGCTTCCGCCGAAAATTGTAAGCAGTACAAACACAATGCGGATTATCACAGGGTCAATATCGAAAAATTCTCCAATCCCCCCCGAAACACCACCAATTACCCGTGATGTTTTACTTCTATATAACCGTTGTTTACTCATTTTTTTTGAATTTTTTATAAAATTAGAAATTTGTTATGCCGTTTTGACCTTCTTTTACCTGAAAGGTTACAACCACTTCATGCAACCAATTGCCTCTGCTGGGTTCGCTTGGCTACAGCAATGCTGACTTCATAAAGCCCCAGTAATGGGATGCTGACCAAAATCTGACTGAAAATATCCGGCGGAGTGATTATTGCCGATAAAATAAGAATGATTACGAGCATGTACTTGCGGTTTCTTTTCAGGAAATCGGCCGTAACCACGCCGGTGCGGGCAAGAAAGAACACCAGAACAGGAAGTTCAAACACCAATCCTACCGCAAGCGATACCGACACTATTGTGCCAACATAGGAGTTTAGTGTGATTTGATTAACTACTGCTTCGCTCACCTGATAGTTTCCTAAAAAACTGATAGTTAGCGGTACAATCAGAAAGTAACTGAACAACACTCCTGCCCAAAACAGCAGGGAGACTACTATTACTGCTTTATGGGTGTAAAGCCTCTCATGAGGAGTTAGAGCTGGCCTGATGAACCGATAGAACTGACTAATTACCAATGGGCTGGCAATCACAAATCCGGCGGCGAGGCTCACATAAAGATGCATCATCAATTGTCCTGACAAGTGTATGCTTATCAGCTGCAGAACAGTATCACCAATGCAAAGAATTTCCACGCCAGTCCATTCGCCCAGTCGGCACAGTAATCGGTTGGTGATGAAATCGGGACTTTTTGGTAACAGGATAATCTGATCGAAGATGATATTTCGGTTCAGAAAGGCCGCCAATGAAAAAACCGCAATAAATATTGACGACCGCACCAATGTACCCCGCAACTCTGCAAGATGTTGCCAAAAGGTCATTTCGCTGCGGGGTTTGGTATCGCTTTGAGAATCTGACGGATTAATCTGGTTATCCATAAGTCGCAAATATAACAATCCTTTTTGAAATAACCCAGATTAACCAAGCCCACAGCAGCAAACGTAACATAGGAAAGCAGTTGTAACGATATTTTCGCTTGATGCTTTTCGCTACTGCGGATTTCTTTCTGGCGCAGGTTGGAATTTCAGCTACAAAACACTTCCAATAACTGTGCTTTCGGTTTGGGCGCTATGGTAAAATGCCGGATTATTGCAGGCACGAGCAAACATTCACCGGCTGATAACCGATTCGTGCCGCCATCGTGCGAAATATGAACCTCACCGCCAACGCAGAGATATACCACAAACGAATCAATACCTTCGGATTGATAGGTATATGGATTATCAAGATCAATAAGCCTGACAGTAAAGTACTGGCTGTTTGCCAGCGTTGTTGGTTTGTCCTTACCAGCGATAACCTGGGTTTTGTATTCGTTATGAGGTTCGAAATCAATAGCATCAAGAGCAAGTTCGGTGTGGAGTTCCCTTGAATTTCCTTTTTCATCAACCCGGCCCCAATCGTAAATACGGTATGTGATATCGGATGTTTGCTGTATCTCGGCAAGGAGCACACCCGGACCTAAAGCGTGAACTCGTCCGGCGGGCATGTAGAAAACGTCGCCGGCCGCTACATCAATGAAGTTCATAACCGTAGGTAATGTGTTGTTTTTTAATAGTTCAACATATTTCTCAGGCGTAACATGCTGGTTAAAACCGCTGATCAGTTGCGCGCCTGCATCAGCCTGCAGCACATACCACATTTCGGTTTTACCGGAGCCACCATGTCGTTTTTGAGCCAGCTTGTCGTCAGGATGCACCTGAATGGAAAGCCACTGGTTCGAATCAATGAGCTTGATCAGGATCGGAAATTGGTCGCGGTGCTTTTCAAACACTTTTTCTCCAACCAGCTCGTCCATAAACACCGAAACCAGTTCATTAATATTGTTGCCTTTCAGCCATCCATCCTTTACAACAGATTCGTTGCCATCAACACCTGAAAGAACCCAGGCTTCGCCGCAATTTGGCAATGGCGAAGAATCGAGGCCAAATTGTTGTTTTATCTTCTGGCCACCCCATATCTTGTCCTTAAAAAGGGGATAAAATTTCAGCGGATATAGTTGATTCATTGGTTCTAAATTGATGCGTAAAAATAAGGTCTTTTTTTGATCCCTGAAAAACCTAAGTAAAATCTATCCTTCACAGAAGTTGTACACTAATTCAGAAATTGTTGCGAACCTTGTTATATTTGTAGAGTTGAATACGATTCTAATGCCTGAAATACTGAACGATCGAAATGTTTTTTCTCTTTCTGAGGTTACAGAGAGCATCCGCAAAACGCTTGCTAATCGTTATACCTCTTCTTTTTGGGTCAAAGCCGAAATGTTAAAGCTCAACCATTATGCTCATTCCGGCCACTGCTATCCTGATCTCGTTGAAAAACAAGGCGGAAAATTGATTGCGCAGTTGCGATCGCATTTGTGGCAAGCGGATTATCTTAAGGCTAACCACAATTTTCGTTTGGTTTTGAATGAACCACTTCGAGATGGGATCAAAATTCTGTTTCTTGCAAGCATAGCATATGAACCCATTCACGGTTTGTCGCTGCGGATAATTGATATTGACCCGCAATACACCCTTGGCGACATGGAAAGGGAGAGGCAGGAAACCATAAAACGGATTAGAGCCGAAGGATTCTACGGCCTGAACAGGGCACTGCCGCTACCCTTACTGCCCAAGCGCATCGCCGTAATCTCCGTTGAAACAAGTAAAGGATATGCCGACTTCAAACAGGTAATCGACAGTAATCCATTTGGTTATAATTTTTTCTGGCGTCTTTTTCCTGCGCTGCTTCAAGGCGACAAAGCTGTTGACTCCATTATCTTTCAACTGGGCAGGATAGCACAGGTTCAGCAGTTTTTCGATGTTGTGGCGATAATAAGAGGCGGCGGCGGCGACGTAGGTCTATCGGCTTTTAACGACTACAGGCTTGTTAAAGAGGTAGCCTGTTTCCCCATACCCGTGCTTACAGGAATTGGGCATGCAACAAACGAAACCGTAACCGAGATGGTTGCCAATCATAATGCCATTACACCCACGAAACTGGCCGGGTTTCTGATAGAGCGTTTTCACCAGTTTGCTCAACCTGTTGAAGAAGCAGTAAGAGTGATAAGGGAAGGTTCGCGATTGCTTATTGCCAGCCGGAAAAGTAATTTGCAGGGTGTGGCTCGATTGTTCAGGGCAGTTTCAAACAAGGAACTTAGTAATTGCCATGGCAGCATCAGCCAACTGGTGCATAGGCTTACCCTGACACTAAATCAGATTTTTACCAGCCATAATTACGATATGCTTGGTGTGCGTTCGGCTATTGAAACCTCAGTGCTCACGCACCTCCGGCAAAGCAGGGTTAACCTGAACCGAAGCAGCAACCAAATGGCTGTAAGCGTTAAAATAAAGGTTCGAAAAAGTAGTCTTGACCTGGATCATTTAAACCGTAATATTCTGAATATGAGCCCTGAAAATGTTTTGAAAAGGGGATTCAGCATTACACGCCACAAAGGAAAAGCAATTATTGACCCGGTTCAACTGAAAAGCGGCGAAATTATTGAAACAACAGTTTACAATGGAACAATAAACAGCATTGTGCAATACATCACAAATTCAACTAACAACCCTGAGTTATGACCGAGATAATCAGCTACAACGAAGCGTTTGAAGAATTACAGCAAATTACCGCACAAATAGAAGAGGGGAGGATCTCAATAGATGAACTCACCGCAAAAGTAAAACGCGCCGCACTGTTGATCAGGATTTGCCGCGAGAAAATAACTTCTTCCGAAGAAGAGATAAACAAAATCCTCACAACCATTGAGAATGATGAAAGTCAGTCGTCAGCCTGAATGGACATTCCGATGAAAACAACTCAGAGCATAATTATTGTTTCGCCATCCGATTTACTAATTGTTTCCGATATGCAGGAAGGATTCCGTTCAGCAGAAGCTGAATCGCTGATTCCCATGTTGGAGCGGTTGTGCGGGGTTTTTACCGGACACATTGTTTTTACTGAATTCTACAATCGCAGAGGTTCCAGATTCGAAAGGCAATTGAACTGGCGCCGTTTTCAGAATGCCACCGACATATCGCTGCTGCTAGAACTGCAACATTTATCAGGGAAGGCGATACGTCATAGCGGTTATACGTTGATTAACAAACCGATGAAAAAATTGATCTCTTCGCTTGCAAATCCTAAAGTCTTCCTGACAGGAATTTATACCGATGTTTGTATTACAAAAACTGCCATGGACTTGTTCGACCACGATGTTGAGACTTATGTGATTGCCGATGCCTGTCATTCGCTGCATGGTCAGGCAATTCATGAAACCGCGCTGATTAGTCTGGGGCACATTCTGGGGAAAGATCACATCATAAATTCAGACCAGTTGAATTGCACTTAGCAATTGATAGCATTTGCAACGCCGCTGATTTGATTACTTTTGCGCCTAAAATTCATAAGGTTAATGCAGGAGAGTTATCCAAATCGCCGTCAAAAACCCGATTGGTTGAAGATAAAATTACCAGGAGGAGAGAAGTATCGACAGGTGAAGGATATAGTTGAAAAGAACAAGCTTCATACCATTTGTAGCAGTGGCAGATGTCCAAATCTTGGCGAGTGTTGGGGGGCAGGGACTGCAACTTTTATGATCCTTGGCGAGATATGTACCCGATCGTGCGGCTTTTGCGCCACCAAAACCGGACGCCCGCAACCTGTTGACGTAAAAGAGCCGCTGCGGGTTGCCGAATCGGTAAGGTTAATGAAGCTACGGCATTGTGTAATCACCTCTGTTGACCGCGATGACCTGCCCGACGGCGGAGCCTCAATTTGGGCAGCCACCGTCAATGAGGTCAGAAAACTAAACCCGGATACAACTATCGAAGTATTACTGCCAGATTTCGGAGGAAACCACACTGATCTGAAAACGGTACTTGATACACACCCTGACATAGCTGCACATAATCTCGAAACCGTGCGCCGGTTGACGCCTCTGGTGCGAAGTGCTGCACGGTACGATCGTAGCCTTGAGGTGGTTCGCAACATCTCTTTGGCGCTACTGCCTGCGAAATCAGGTGTAATGGTTGGCCTGGGCGAAACAAAAGACGAAGTGCTCGAAACAATGGACGATCTCATCAAAGCAGGATGTAGAATTTTAACCATCGGACAATACCTTCAACCATCGGCGAAAAACCTACCCGTCGAAGAGTATATACATCCCGATCTGTTTGAGGAATACAGGATTGCGGGACTGACAAAAGGATTCAAAACCGTAGAGAGCAACCCGCTTGTTCGTTCATCGTACCATGCAGAAGATCAGGTTCAAAACTCAACCATGCATTCGGGCATCAAATACGAAACAAAAAAATTGTGATCTTTAATAATGAAGCATAAAGTACTTTTTCAGGACTTGGGCCTTATAGCGTATAAAGAGGCGTGGGATTATCAGTATCAGCTATTTAATACAGTTGCAGAAGCAAAAAAGAAATCAGCATCGGAAAAAACCAGTGATAACTCCACTCCTAACTATTTGGTTTTTTGCGAACACAAACATGTGTACACTATAGGGAAAAGCGGGTCGGAGCAGAATCTGCTGGTTGATCTTCTTCAACTCAAAGCGAAGGATGTGGAATTTTTCCGAATAGACCGCGGCGGAGATATCACTTACCATGGCCCGGGACAAATTGTTGGCTATCCAATACTTGATCTTGAGCTTTTTGTAAGCGGTATAAAAGAGTATATCCACATGCTTGAGGAGTCGGTAATCCGGTTGCTGTTCGACTTCGGTATCAAATCCACGCGGCTTGAAGGTGCCACAGGAGTATGGTTAGACCCTGGAACCCCGAAATTGAGGAAAATCTGTGCCATTGGCGTTCGAACAAGCCGATGGGTCAGCATGCACGGTTTTGCATTCAATGTGAACACAAACCTCGAATATTTCTCATTAATCAATCCTTGTGGGTTTACCGATAAGTCTGTAACTTCGATGGCTAAAGAGCTGGGCTGCCCTCTCGATATGAATCAGGTCAAGATTGCCTTGAAATATCATATTGCCGAAGTTTTTGGAATGTACTTAGAAGAATAGAAGGAAAGCATGATACCGAAAGAATCAACAGTTCAAACCGTCTGCGTTTTTTGTGGTTCAAGCGCTGGCAGAGGCGAAACATACGTCAGCCACGCACGTATTTTGGGTAAGGCGCTATTGTCCTTGAACTGTAATCTTGTGTACGGTGGAAGTAATATCGGCCTGATGCGGATTTTGGCCGATACTGTTCTTGATGGTGGAGGCAAAGTAACCGGCGTAATGCCTAACGGGCTGGCTGACAAAGAAATAGCACATAATCGCCTTCATCAACTGCATCTGGTTAACACCATGCACGAACGCAAAGCAATGATGGCCGGGCTTTCCGACGGTTTCATCGCGATGCCAGGCGGTTTAGGCACCCTTGATGAGTTGTTTGAAATCCTGTCGTGGAATCAACTTGATATTATCAACAAACCGGTAGCTCTCTACAACGTTGACGGCTATTTCAATTACCTGATTAAGTTTCTTGATCATACGGTTACCGAAAATTTTGTTCGACCCGAGCACCGTGCCAACCTTTTAATTGACGACGACGCCCAAAGGCTTATTATCAAAATGAAAAACTATACACCACTGAAACCCCACAGCAAATGGGTTGATGAATTGCGGGTAACCACTAACAAACATCTTTAAAATGATCGTAATCGGAATTACCGGAACACTCGGAGCTGGAAAGGGTGCAATTGTTCACTATCTTGTAAACAAAGCAGGTTTTGTGCATTGTTCTGTGCGGAACTACCTCGTTGATGAGATACAAAAACGCAATTTACCTGTGAACCGCGACAGTATGGTAATAGTAGCAAATGAGTTGCGCTATAGCAATTCGCCGTCGTTCATTGTTGATCAACTGTACCGGACTGCACTTAATATGAAACAAGACTGCGTTATCGAAAGCATCAGAACTCCCGGCGAAGTAGAATCGTTACGACAAAAGGGCAGTTTTTTCCTTTTCGCTGTCGACGCCGATCCAAACATCCGGTTCCAGCGCATTAAAGCCCGTAACTCTGAAACCGACCAGATAGATTTCGAAACATTTCTTGAAAACGAGGCAAGAGAAATGGATGCTACTGATTTCAACAAACAGAACCTTCGCAAATGTATTGGAATGGCCGACTTTGTTTTTCAGAACAACAACTCATTGGACAAATTGTATGATCAGGTCGAAAACGTTTTGCAGCAGATCCGCTCAACGTAAGGGAACCAAAAGGTCTTGGAAGAATAGTAAAAGTCTTTATAAGAACATCAGAATTTCTGCATTATGAACGATACTCCATACGTCCGCCCCACATGGGATGAATATTTTATGGAAGTGGCCAATACCATTGCCAAAAGGGCTACTTGCGATCGGGGAAGAAGTGGTTGCGTGATAGCAAGAAATAAGCAAATCCTGGTTACAGGTTATGTTGGATCACCAATCTCTCTGCCACATTGCGACGATGTAGGGCATCTGCTTAAAAGCATTACGCATGAAGATGGTAAAATCACTCATCATTGTGTTCGCACAGTTCATGCCGAGCAAAACGCCATTTGCCAGGCTGCAAGGTTAGGTATCGCCCTGGAAGGTGCCACGCTCTATTGCCGTATGACCCCATGCCGCACATGTGCTATGTTGATTATCAATTGTGGTATTAAAAGAGTAGTGTGCGAATATCGCTATCACGATGCCGGAGAATCGGAACAAATGCTTAAAGATGCCGGCATTCAACTCGATTATGATAATTGTCAGGTGCTTAGATATGATAATCAGTAAATTCTATTAGCTGAAAAACCGTGTGAGGGAGATGAAATCGCCATGAGAGAGTTGTTCGGCACGTTTACCCATCATCGGGAATTCAGTGATTTTTCTTTCCCTTGTAATTTCTGCAAGAGCATTGCGTAAGGTTTTTCGTCTCTGGTTGAATGCCGTTCGCACAAGGCGGATAAACAGGTTTTCGTCGCAGTCTAATAGCATTGTTTTATTCCGTGTGAGCCTGATAACTGCCGATTTCACCTTGGGGCGGGGCATGAAAACTGTTTCAGGAACGGTGAAAAGGTACTCGGTAGAGAACCATGTTTGAATAAATACACTCAGAATACCGTATGTTTTTGAGCCTGGCGGAGCTGTAATTCTTTCCGCCACCTCTTTTTGCAACATACATACTACTTCTGAAACTTTATCGCGCTGTTCAACAACCCGAAACAAAATCTGGCTCGAAATATTATAAGGGAAGTTGCCTGCAATTGTATAAGGTTCGCTAAACAGAGCATCAAGATCATATTTCAAAAAATCGCCTTCGATAATGTTTGTTTTAATCGCAGGAATATTTTCGCGGAGATATCTTACCGATTCGGGGTCTATTTCTATCACTTTTAGCTGAATGTTGGGGTGTTGCAGCAGGTATTGCGTTAGCATGCCTTTTCCAGGACCGATTTCGAGTACACATTCAGTTAGCTTGAGGCTAACTGCAATTTTTCGGGCAATGTTATGATCGAGTAAAAAATGTTGGCCAAGATATTTTTTTGGTTTTACGGTGGTCATACTTACCTTATAATAAGCACAATCATTAGAGCGGATCGCCCCTTAACAGCCGAAACTGCTGGCGTGCTGGTGTTGCGTAAATACTGGCGGGAAACTCCACGAGTAATCGCTTATAGAGTTGCATTGCTTTTTCGGTGTCGCCAAGATGTATCTCATAGAGCGTAGCCAACTTGAAGAGAGCTTTATCGGCAAGCAAACCGAATCCGAAAGCTTCGGTAACCATTTCCAACATGCGTGCTGCCTCTGTGTATTCCCGCCTGTTTTCCATGATTCCCGCTTTTTTCATCAGGGCATGCCCGATAATTGAATGGTTTGGAAATTGTGTAGTCAATGAGTCGAGAGTAAGGAGAGCAAGGTCGTCGTGGTTTCGGAAAAGATGCATATCGGCTCGTGCGTACACTGACAGCGCTTCGAAAGTTGTATCATTCTCTTTGTGATCGTTTATCAACAGCCATAATGCCATGGCATCATTGGCTATAAGTTGTGAAGTGCTGGCTTTCAACACTTCCAGTTGTGCTGATGCCCACTCAAATTCACCGATCATGTACCAAAGCCTCGCGTTTCGAAATTTTGATTCATGTCCTAACGGGTCGTTTGGGAATAACCTTTCAACCCGGGCATAGAACAAGATTGCCTCCCACACATCGCCCGAATAGAGGTAAATGTCGGCAAGATCGAACTTGCAACCAGCAAGCGTTCGCGGATCAATGCCGGGCAAAGTAAGAGCCTCGTGCAGCAGTGCAATAGCTTCTTGTGCATTATGTTGATGAAAGGCCAGTAAGTTCGCAAGGTTTTGGATAAGTGCTATAGTAGTTCTGTTTTTACCGAGGTCGTTCAGTGCATCGCGAAATCGGATTTCCAGTTCGGTTATTTGCTCAGAATTTGGTTTCCCGCTGGAAGTGAGCAACATATAATCGAGCTGCAGCAATTCGACTCTCGCCTGTGCATATAAAAATGTCTGGTTGCCTTTGCTGATAACATATTCATAAGCTTTTTTGGCAATGTCGAATTGTTGGTTTGCAGCGCTTAGTTTAGCCAGACTGTAGACCCTGTTTCCATTCTCGTTCAATCTTCTGTCGAGGGCAATAGCCTGTTGGTAAGCGTTTTCGAAGTCATTTTGCTGAATTGCGAACCACAACATCATCTCACTAAAGACCAATGCATCAGGGAATTGTCTTATTTTTCGTAGTAGGGCAACCCTGATCTGCTGTGCGCGCTCTCCTTGTGTGTCGAAGGTTAGCGCATGCTGTATGCGGGCCTGAATAATTCCGCTATTACCGGGACTGGTTTCGAGAAGTGCGAGAAATTCGTTGATTGTGCCCTCGAAGTTACCTGTTCGTTCATACAAGTCGCCAAGCTCAACGTTAAAAATGTGATTGCTTCCAAGTAATTCTCTTCCCCTCAAATAGGTTCTGATTGCCAGTTCCGGTTCGTGGCGAATCCAGAAATTATTTGCGGTTTCAATAATAATGCGCCGGTCGGCGGTGAGGTTTTGGATCACGGATTCATAAACTTTTTTAGCTTTATTAACCTCGCCGGCACATAGGTGTGCAAACCCGAGGTCAATCTGGTACTGGAGGTGTCCGGGGTTGTTACGTATCATTCTTCTGGCGGCTTTCTCAGCAGCGCGACAGTCGCGAGATTCAATAAGTGAATGAAAGTAATAATGATAATGGATATGAGAAGGGTCGTTGTTAAATAACTTCTCGAAAAGAGGCAGTGCCCGTTCAAAGTCGTTGTTGCGAAAAAAACCGATGGCCAGGTGTAATTCGCTTTGTTGCATCTGTGTGTGAACCTGCGGTAGAGCATCAGATGTAATCAATAGCAGGAGCAAAACCCATGAGGAATGTTTCATGTTTTTTCAAGGTTTTGTGATCCACGCCGACCCCATATAAGGTATCAGGGTTTCGGGAACAGCTATGCCTTCAATCCTTTGATTGTTTTCAAGAAGTGCGGCTACTATCCGGGGTAACGCCAGAGCGCTTCCGTTTAGTGTGTGAGCAAGCCGTGTTTTGCCGTCTTCGTCTCTGAAACGTAGTTTCATGCGGTTGGCCTGAAACGATTCGAAGTTTGATATACTGCTCACTTCAAGCCAACGCTGTTGAGCGGCGGAATACACCTCCAAATCATAAGTAAGAGCAGAGGTAAAGCTCAAGTCACCGCCACAAAGTTTCACCACCCTGAAGGGCAGTTCAAGCTTTTTCAATAACCCGCATACATATTCAAGCATTTGTTCAAGGGTTTCGTAGGATCGTGAAGGGTGTTCAATCTGAACGATCTCTACCTTATCGAACTGATGCAGGCGGTTAAGACCTCTCACATCTTTTCCGTAAGAACCGGCTTCGCGGCGGAAACATGCCGTATAGGCTACGTTTTTAACAGGCAACTCTTTGACATTTAGGATTGCGTCGCGATAAAAGTTGGTTACTGGTACTTCTGCCGTGGGTATCAGGTAGTAACGGTCTTCGCCAATAAAGTACATCTGTTTGTCTTTGTCGGGAAGTTGTCCGGTTCCATATGCCGAGGCCTCGTTCACAAGTAATGGTGGCTGATATTCAATATATCCTGCTGCGACAGCTTCATTGAGGAAGAAGTTTATTAGCGCTCGTTGCAACCTGGCGCCTGCACCCCTGTACACAGGAAAGCCTGCTCCTGTTATTTTTGTTCCCAAGTCAAAATCAATGATTTGGTATTGCTGGCACAACTCCCAGTGGGGTGATGCTTCTGGCGGAAGATTTGGGAAATTGCCAGCGGTGAATAGGATTTCGTTATCGTCGGCACTCTTGCCAGGTTTTACACTTTTATGTGGAATGTTTGGAAGCTGTAAAAGTGCCTCTTCAAGCTGTTCTTCGATTAATGCAAGGCGCTCCGTGAACTCTTTGGCATTGATTTTTAATTGCGATGAGCGTACTTTAAGATCTTCTACCTGGTCGTTTTTTCCTTCGCGAAACAATAACCCGATCATCTTCGATAGATTATTTGCTTCGGCCAGCGTTTGATCGAGTTGACTTTTCGTTTCACGTCGTTCTTTATCGGTAAGCAGGATTTGATCAATTAGGTTGGTTGCGTACACGTTTTTAACTGCTAACCGTTCTGCAACTAAGGTTGCATAATCTCTGATTGTTTGTAATTCGAGCATAATATAGAAAATAAGGCGGTAAAATTAGGCAAAAAAAAACCGGCCAAGCAGGCCGGCTATGTCATTATGATTAGATCGGACGAGACCAGCTCTATTGTGTTTCTTTAATTACAGGGAACACAGAAACATACGATCTGTTGTTGCGACGGCTTTTGAATTCTACTTTACCATCTACAAGGGCGAAGATAGAATGGTCTTTGCCCATTCCGACATTAATCCCTGGAGCATGCACAGTGCCACGCTGGCGTACTATAATGTTACCGGCTTTTGCAAATTGTCCGCCAAAGATTTTAACTCCCAGTCGCTTGCTGTGCGATTCACGACCGTTGCTCGAACTACCTGCGCCTTTCTTGTGAGCCATGATTATTAATTTATTCCTTGTTTTAAGGAGGTTTTACACTTATTATGCTGTTAATATTTCGTTTATCTCAATTTTTGAGAACTGCTGGCGATGCCCATTGGATTTTTGATAACCCTTGCGGCGTTTTTTCTTAAATACCGTAACTTTATCACCTTTAACATGGTTCAGTATCCGGGCGGTAACCTTTGCGCCCTCAACTACAGGTGTTCCAACAGCAACAGTGCCTTCATTGTCCAGCAACAGAACCTTGTCAAATTCAACTGAGCTGCCCTCTTCGGCGCTGAGGCGGTGCACAAATAGCTGTTTGCCCTTCTCTACTTTGAATTGCTGCCCGGCGATATTTATGATAGCTATCATTGTTTTAATACTTTAGCATTTAAATCCCACAATGCGGGGTGCAAAAGTAGATAAAATTTTCAATATCCAAACTTTACTATCAGAATTTTATTTTTCTTACCAGCCAACATTTGAGCGGCACCAATGGAAATTTACGCCCGCTTACAAAGATGATACCGAGCAGGATTAGCCCAATCCAGATGAAATAATTAGCATAAAAACGTTCGCCATCTACCACTCCCCACATTAAGGCTACGAGCGGCATCAGGTATGTAACCGAAGAGGCAAATATAGGGTCGGTTGCTTTTAATAGCCGGTTAAAAAGAATAAGCGCAAGCGCCGAACCTCCTATAGAAAGAATTGTAATGTATGCCAGGCCTTCAACCGCGCCGGGATGAGCAACCAGTTGAGCCGGAAACCCCGTGAAAAACAAAAGATATATCAAAACAGGGAATCCCATCAACATGAACGACACGGCTACAATTCCCACTGGGTCAACATCGCTCAGACAGCTCTTTATCAGGTTTACATTAACCGCATAAAGCAAGGTTGCTGCGATAATATACAAAGCATACTCAAGATGTAGAACCAGATTGTTTCCTCCGCTGGCAACGAGCAATCCTACTGCACCGGCAAACCCCATTACGACGCCGAAAACATTTGACCAACTCAATCGTAGTTTGAAGGCAATTGTTCCAACCAAAACAGTTAACAATGGCGTAAGAGAATTCAGAATACCAGCCACACTGCTATCAATAACTGTTTGAGCCTTAGCAAAAAGAAAGGCCGGAATCCCGTTTCCGATTATCCCTGATAGCAACAGTATCAATAATTTTGATAGAGGTATTTTTCTGACTCTGACCAAAGCAAACGGTAGCAAAAAGAGAAAGCTCAAAGCAATACGCAATGCGCCCACTTCATTGGGGCTAAAAACCACTAATCCTTTCTTAATTAAGATAAAAGAGCTTCCCCAGGTGAATGCAATGATCACAAATATGAGCCAGGAGAGGGCAGTATGAGAGCGGTTGGTGTTGTTCATCGACTCTTAATGGTTGACAAAAGTAGCCTTTTCCGGCGGTTAGCAAATAGTTGATGTTGTAATAAGTAGTGTTAGAGCATGCGACCCTGAACCTCTTTTATGTTTTTAAGGAATGAAAGCGGATAGAAGTTCCAGGATAAGATTAAATTTGCCAGAGATATTTAAAGTTTAACTTTCTGATTTTGAAAATGGAAAAGTACCCTTGCTATTTTGCGGGCCGTTTCTATGAAACCGAGCAACACACCGAGGTCAGAAACCCTTATAACGGCCAGCTTGTAGGCAGGGCTTCGCTTGCGAATCCTGATCATCTGGATGAAGCCATTAATGCTGCACAAAAGGCTTTGCCCGAAACGCGTTCGCTGCCTTCGTGGAAACGATACAATATTTTGATGGAAGTTTCGAAAGCTATCGAAAGCCAGCAGCAGCGCATTGCTTCGGTTTTAGCTTCTGAAGCAGCAAAACCAATTCGCCTTGCATTGGCCGAGGTTGCGCGCTCAGCGGAAATTTTCAGGATAGCAGCCGAGGAGTCGAAACGCCTTCCTAAGGAATATTTGAGCCTCGATTGGACAAGCGGCAGCGAACGAAAAGAAGGTCTTGTTAAATATTTTCCAATCGGATTGGTGGCTGGAATATCGCCATTTAATTTTCCGTTGAATCTTGCAGTTCACAAAATAGCTCCTGCCATTGCAGCAGGTTGTCCGATAATCCTGAAACCTGCAACGGCCACGCCTCTTACATCACTCGAACTTGCTCGCATTCTACGCTCAACCTACCTGCCTGCTGGAGCGGTAGCTATCATGCCGATGGACAGAACCACAGGGAGCAGGCTTGTAACTGATGAACGCTTTGCTATGCTATCTTTTACCGGCTCTCCCGAAGTAGGCTGGAAAATGAAGCAGCAATCGGGCAAAAAAAAGGTTGTTCTTGAGTTAGGTGGGAATGCCGGAGTTATTATTTCTGATGATTGCAATCTGGAACTCGCTCTGAAACGTTGCATATATGGAGCCTTTGCTTATGCCGGACAGGTGTGTATTCACACTCAACGGATTTTTGTACAACAAAAATTATTCGATCGCTTCACTGAACGTTTCGTCCAAATGGCAGCAGCACTCAAAGCAGGCGATCCGCTTGATCCGGCCACAGAGATAACTTCAATGATAGACCTCGCCAATGCAAACAGGGTAGAAGAGTGGATAACGGAAGCCAGGCAGAGTGGTGCCCAGATTCTTACAGGAGGCAAACGTGAAGGCGCTTTTGTGTTGCCTACTGTTATAACAAACACACAACCCGAAATGAAAGTGAGATGCCTCGAAGCATTCGGGCCAGTGGTTACACTGGAACAATATGAATCATTTGAACAAGCAATCGAACTTGTAAACAACAGTCGTTTTGGCCTTCAGGCTGGAGTTTTTACAAACCGAATCAACGAAATGGACCAGGCGTTTAATACCCTTGAGGTGGGTGGTGTGATCATAAACGATGTTCCCACTTTTAGAGTTGACCATATGCCGTATGGGGGAGTAAAAGAATCGGGGCTTGGCCGTGAAGGAGTAAAATATGCAATTGCAGGGATGATGGAACCTCGAATTCTTGTTAAAGATTTTTAAAATTGAAATAACAAACGCTCTGCTCCTGAACAGATATAATTGTCTGATGTTCAAATAAGTACTGCGAGCGTTGTATCGCAGGGAAATTGGGAGTAGCTTAATATCGGCTGCAATTCCTATTTTTGTATTTAACAAGGTTAATAACTTTGAGATCAAATTATGAGGCGACTCGCAGAAATCATTAAGGAATGATGGACCCGGAGAAAAGGCTTATTAACGGCTTGCGTGAAGGCGACAGGAAAATCTTTGAGGAGATCTTCAATGAATATTATATTCCATTGCTACACCAGGTTCAACGATTTACTGGCGATAGCCAAGTGGCCGAAGAGATTGTTCAGGATATGTTCTGTAAGATTTGGGTCAAACACAATGAGTTGATAATCACCAAATCATTAAAATCATACATGTACCGTGCCGTTAAAAATCATTGTTTGAATTATATCAAGCATGAAAAAATCAGACTGCAATACCACCAATATATTGGTTTTAGCGTAAGAGGAGAGCAACCATTTATTGATGGGATTGAAAACAAGGAAATTAAACTCAAGATCGGCGAAGCCTTGTTAAAATTGCCAAATCGACGCCGTGAAATTTTTGAACTCAGCCGCTATGAGGGTATGAAATATGCCGACATTGCCAAGAAATTGAATATTTCTGTGAAAACTGTAGAAGCGCAAATGTCGAAGGCGCTATACGAATTAAGAAAGTCGCTGAAAGATTTTATGTGATGATTTTCAGAATTATATATTGAATATCAATCAACACCGTTTGATGCAGAAAGAAAATTAATGGATTGTGATAGGGGTAAAACGAAAGATAGTTGTCATTAAACTACAAAAGCAAGTTAAGGTATAGTTTTAATTTATTTAGGGCACAGAGATTAATGTTAAAGGTAAACTCATCGAAGATATTGAAAATCACCGGTTATCTGACTGGGAATTGCAGCGAGCAAGAACGCCGGGATATTGAGAATTGGATTCAAAAAAGCGAATCGAACAGGAAGTTATTTGCTCAGATGAAGTTTACCTGGGAGCATTCGGAGAATCAACCCATATATCAGGATGCTGATCTTCAGGCTGCCCTTAATGCCGTAAACAGCAACATTAGAAAGGTGAGCAGTCACACACCTGCTTGTAAACGTGCAGGTAAGCGGTTCCACAGGGCAGGCATGTTGCTCATGAAAGCGGCAGCCGTTATTGTGTTTTTACTTGGGATATTTTGGATTTTACAGCAACAGAATCGTACAGCACCTGAAAATATTATAGTTGAAACTCTTATTCCAAAAGAACTTACCACACCTGATGGGTCGCAGATCAAACTCAATCAAGGATCGGTACTTCAGTATCCTGCTACTTTTACTGACAATCACAGAAAAGTTGTATTAAAAGGTGAAGCCTATTTCAATATTGTATATCAATCCGACCGGCCTTTTTTAATCTCTGTCGGCGATTTGCTAATTACAGTTAAAGGAACCGCGTTTTTTGTCCGGGCTTATGAACATTCGCCCACAGTGGAGGTTGCGGTTGAAAGCGGTATTGTTCTTGTTAGCACGCTGAATCGCGAAACTGGCGCAGTGCGAGAGCAGATAATGCTTCATGAAAATGAAAAGGCAAACTTCATAAAAGAAACCGGATTGCTTGTTAAGTCTACCATTACCGACCAAAATCACAAAGGTTGGATTTCACGTAAACTTGAATTCGACAACACACCCCTTACCCGTGTGCTGCAACTGCTTGAATCTACTTACGGATTGAGTTTCGCAGTTGAAATACCTGTCGGGCATTTGCTGCTGAGCGCACGCTTTGATAACGAAGATCCTGAAGATATTCTCAAGGCGTTGAGGATGATTTACGGATTCAATATCTCAAAAGACGGGTCCCACGTTCGTATCTATTAATCCCGAATTAATCAAGTTTAAACAAATTTTCTCATTACCTAAATTATACCTAATTTAGCAACGATTTTCTTTAATTGCTAATGGCAGTGTTTTCCACAAATTGGAGGATAGCGTTGAGACTTAACGCAGAAACACACACCCGTAAAAGCATGATGCGAATGCTAACCGTGCTTTGGAATCTTGTTCCCGCACTTATATTTTTGTTTTTCAGTTTCATATGTCGTGTTCATGCTCAGGAAACTTCAGAGCGGCTTGTATCGTTCAAGGCGGAAAATGAAGCACTATCATTGGTAATTGAACGTCTTTCGCGAGAATACGGTTTCGGTTTTACATACAATGCCGCCGATGAATCTTTTGCGGCCGTTGTATCATATAGTGCAGTTAATTTACCTCTAAAGAAAGCGCTGACAGAGCTACTCCATCTCACCGGCCACGATTTTTATCTGATTGGCAACCAAGTAGTAATTGTTCCAGGAGTACGCCTGCAGCCAGGCAATGAGCCAAGGGTCGCACCTCCGGAAGCAAATCATATTATTATCCCAATCGCCGACCATACAGTACCCAACCCGCTTAGGTTAACCGATACGGTAATTTTAATCGACACGGTGTTGGTGGTTAAGACAATCGAGCGCACCGATACGCTTATTTTGCGCGACACTGTATGGCTCAAACCTGAAGAACCCCCGAGAAGACCGGGCAGAATTCCATCAATCAGAGAGGATATTTTTCGCCATGAACCCGACAGAGATAATGGTTTCTGGATTGGATTCGGGCTTTCATCGTTCCATTACTCCATGAAGTACAAAACCCAACCTGAAGCACTTGAGTTAAAGCATATGGTAGAAAAAGCAGAAGGCTCTTTCTTTCCAAACTTATCGTCAACTATTAAAGCAGGGTTTACACGACAGGGATGGAGTATTCAGACCGGAATTGGTATATCGAAATTTTCTCAACCGTTTAAGCATAGCTACACAATAAGTTACGGAAACTACTATCGCCAAGACACACTTGATATCTATTATACTATAATCCTTGCCGACACCAACTGGATTTACGTGCTTGATTCTACATGGATTCCGCTTGAAAAACAGGATTTTAATACTAATGTTCTAAACCGGTACACCTACGTAGATTTTCCTGTACTGATTGGTTATCAGCACCAGGTTGCATCCGACATGCGTGTTTTTGTCAATACCGGTGTGAATTTTGCATTTCCGATAGCGATTTCAGGGAAAACAATATCCCCGGAAACAATAGGAACCCCTGTGAACATCGACAATTTCAAACTTGCATCACCATTAGTGAGTTTTTCCTTCGGCGCCGGAATACGTTATCGGATGAATGCACTTTTCGATATAGCGGCTGGCATTAATACCCGCATGATGCTCAACAGCAGCCTGTCCGATCACCCGGTTCGACGAATAATGAATACAACAAGCCTGAATGCAGGCATTATTTATAACCTCCCATAAGCTGAGCCTGACAATGAGAAGTTTGCCAAAAGCAGGTTTAAAGGATCACAAAACTATTTACATCAGGGTAAAACCTGCTTTGCTATTAGTGTCGTTGATTTTTGTACACCTGACTAACGTTTTCGGGCAAACACCCATTCAGGTTGGCGGAACCATAATAGGTGAAAAGACATGGGTAAACGAATATATTTACGAAGTTATCAGTACGGTGAGTATTCCAAGCGATGCACATCTGATTATTGAACCAGGCACTACAATAAAGTTCAACATTAATACCGGTATTGATGTTTTCGGACAGTTAACTGCGATTGGAAGCCAGCAAGACTCAATAAGGTTCGAACCAAACCATCCACCCATAGGCCAGAACTGGAAATGGAATGGCATCAGGTTTGTTTCTAAACTCTTAAACGACACCAGCATAATTTCCCATGCACACTTAGCGCTCGCTCGCTCCAGTATTACCATTGACAGGGTAAGCAATAACGTGGTTATCAAAAACACAACTATACGGGATAGCGATAACCACAGCATTTCAATAGAGGCTTCAGAGGGAATTATCGTAAAGAACAATAGGATTTTCGAACAAACCGGATTGCTTTTAACACCTCGTTCGGTTGGAATTAAAATCATAAATGCCCAAAACTGCATTATCGCTGAAAATCGCATACACAATAATTCGGGCGGAATATGGCTGATTGCCAATGGATATGCAAGGATATGCAGCAATAATATTATTGTTGGCAACAACATATCAGAAAATTTTTACGAATCTATTTTAATGAATAGCGACAATGGTGGGGTCTGCGTTGATAACATGATAATTGACAACTACATTAACAGCAATTTTGTTGGTATTCAGATCGGCAGTTCTACATCGCATGGAGTACGCCGTAATATTATCAAAGGGAATATAATTATTTCCGATCAACAAAGAGGACTCGACATCTACAACGACTCAACAGTTATCGAACACAACCTGTTTATGGGCAATTCCTTTGCCATACTGATTAACGGATCAATGCACTGCCTGATTCGAAATAATCATCTTCACTCCAACGAGGTGGGCATTGTGCTTGGTAGGGGATCGGAGAACACTTTGATTGAACTAAACACTTTTTCAAGAAACCAATCGCAGTTGATTGTGATTGATGAAACGAATGAAGCATTGATTCACAGGAATAATTTTCTCGATAACATTAGCGAAATAGGTCTCATTTGGAACACAACCTCCAACAATCTATCAATTCATGAGAATTACTGGGGCACTGATTCTGTTGGGATTATTGCAGAAATGATTCATGATGGCAATGATGATCCACAATTTGGAATTTTAGATTTTCAACCATTTTTGTTGGAGCCCGACACCGTTGCTCCGGTATCAGCCCCATGGCCGGTGTTTAAGCAATTCACCGGGAGCAAGTTACGTGTATTCTGGGATCTGAACCCTGAGAGTGACGTAAAGGGATATGCCATATCTTCAGGACCTATTTCAGGGTACTTATCACCGGTTGCACGAGACCTTGGCATTGCCACATTCTTTGAATCAGAAACACTAACCATCTACGACACGATAGCCGTAACGGCTTATGATACAGACTCTCTGATGCTCGTCAGTCCGGCATACGGTCATATAAGCCCCTTCTCATTCGCAATGTGGATTCCATACGCCGGACCTGATACTACAATATGTAATAATGCAGGAGAGGTACTGCTTTCAAAGAGTACGGCTTTTGAATACAATTCTTTGTACTGGGAAACAAGTGGAGATGGCTCATTCAATAACCATAACATGTTGTGGCCAATCTACTATCCTGGCTTTGCAGATATAAACAATGGTAAGGTTGAACTGACGCTTCACACTATTAGAAACAATGAGTACTTCAGCGATCACATAACGCTCTATTTTGTTGATGCTCCTTCTGCGAGTGCGGGAGCAGATACTGTGATTTCTCCAGGCGAAACTTTATTAATTCAGCATGCTGAAGCATCTAATTTTGATTATCTCCATTGGATCACAACCGGCGACGGATCATTCAATAATGCCGACACACTGCATCCGGTCTATACACCTGGCAACACCGATCGGTTTATCGGATCAGTGCAGCTCATTTTAATAGCTGGTTCTGAGTGCGGTGAAACATCTGATACGCTAGAGTTACAGATACGGGAACGGTACAACATTCATGGCAAAGTGTGGTATAAGGGAGTAGGAGCGTTTGGCGGAATTGTGCTGGCTGCAAAACAAGGACCAATGGATGTGACAATAGCCAAACTTGCCAGCATCAGCGAAGAAGGTCATTTCAGGCTCTCTAATCTTGAACCTGGAAATTATTTTCTTTATGCCGTCCCCGACACAAGCGGATGGTTCAATGGTGTACCTGGATATTATGTTAACTGTTTGCGTTGGAAGGATGCTTATTTGTTAAACCTTTCGGCTGATGTATATGGTGTGGATATATTTCTTTCCGAATTTTCTTCAGATTTCAGAGAAGGAAGCGGACGAATATCAGGCTATTTTGCTCTTCCCGAAGCTGGTTTATTCGATTCGATGATATACTGCTCAAATTGGTTTGGCGATATTGACACAACCAGCAATTTTTGTAAAGATGGCTTGGCCAATGTTACGATTCTACTCTACAACAGCACCAGAGAAGCATTACTGGGTGCTACGATAACCGGACAGTCAGGACGGTTCGACTTTCAGGAATTACCATACGGCAGCTATATCATTGATGCTGAATTAGCAGGATTTACTACAATTCCTTCCCAAGCTCTTACACTCTCTCCTCAAAATCCACAAATTCTCGATATTGTGCTCTCAATAAACCTCCTGAAAAACATCACGGTGAGTGGCGGAGTCATGCCCAACCCATATCACATCAGAACTATGGCTTATCCCAATCCCGCATCTGACAGGATAAATGTGATTTCATCTTTAACAGATGGAGGCGTTGTTGACTTTCAAATCAGAAATACATTTGGTCAGGTGGTACTTCAAGGAAAACATACATCCAGGCAGGTTGGAAGCTCAATAGTTCTTGAAGTTGATGTCAGCGGGTTAGAGCCTGGGTTCTATCAGGGCACCATAACAGCAGGAGTTGCAATTGAATGGTTCACTTTTGTTAAAAATTAATTGGAGTGCTGTTTCAAACCAAGTTTTCATTATTTTTGCCGCTGAAGTTGCTTCTATCGCAACTTTATTAAACCCAGTTTAAGCATTTGACAATGCTTAAACGATAAAGTGCTTGTAATCAGCACAATAATAATTGCGCTGGACAAACACTAAATCGGGGTTGCTCTCATGGAATCAATAGTTCAGCCCTAACGGACTTTCTATTGATTAATTCGGGTTAAAAAGTAATTGTTGGAGTAGGGGTAAAAACAGAATTGATTGTCTTAGGCTGGATGGAGTATTTGATGAGGGGTCAATATTTCCAAAATTTTTATGGAAACAAAATTGTAACATGATAGTTATGTCTAATTTTTTATATCAAGGAAAGGAGGAATACACGGCAGGAATTCTCGAGAACTAAATAAAAGCTTTATTTACTATTAATTTCGATGACAGTATTATCAAAAAAACTAATGTGTATTTAGAATGAAAACAACAAACTTTAGATTTCTTCTGGTTTTGGCGGCGTTATTGCTGTTTGTTGCCAATTCCGGACTCAGGGCACAAGTAGCCCCGTATTTCTTTATGCAAAGCACTGCTGCCTACACGCCAATTACAGGCGGAACAATTTTAGGCACTGCAACAAACGATGACCAGTTTTTTGTTAACCCTGCTATTCCTTTAGGAGGAACCATTCGTACCGGTGTCGGTTTTCCGATTGGGTTTGATTTCACCCTCCAGGGAATAGTATTCGATCGTTTCGGAGTGAATGCCAACGGTTGGATTTCTCTTGGTCAGAGCGCATTGACTACGCCATTAGATATGAACACTACCAGTGCATACACTCCGTTGTCGAGTACTTTTGCCAACGTTCCAGCACACCTGCGTTCACGTATATCTGCACTTGGCCGCGACCTACAGGGTCAAACTGGCGCTACCATTCGGTTCGTACTGACCGGCACAACCCCTAACCGCGTATTGGTTATCCAATGGGAGAATTACAAGAGGTTTGGAACCACAGGGGCTGGCGATTTTTTCAATTTCCAGATACGGTTGCACGAAACCACTAACAGAGTTGACTTCCACTATGGCAGTT
>CAYGGZ010000013.1:0-74196 GCA_964349765.1 uncultured Bacteroidales bacterium | reverse complement strand
GCGTTATCGCTTCTGCGGAATTGCTGATCGCCGTAATTGATTCCAAAATGCCCGAATCTCACGGTAACATAATCAGTAAACCACTGAGGACTGCCAAACATAGGTAGTTTATCCACCTGAATATAGCCACCTTTCACCCAGAATTCGGGATGGTGCCGTGAAGACATATAGTTCTCAAGCACAATTCTGATTCCATCTTCAAGCTGCACATCTAATCTCAGGTTGGCAGTTGCCAGATTGAAACCTGGGCTAAGAGGATAGAGTTTGTTGAGGTCCACATCTCTGTCACCAAAGGGAAAAAGGTTCTCACTTGCCGTATTGCTGTGGCTGATAGATTGGAATTGTTGGGTGAAATTTCCGCCAATTGAAACTCTCAGGCCATCAAAAGCCACAGTATCGACCTTGGCAGTCTCAAACAAATTTACGCTGCGCTGATCGGCTGGATTAACAAACTGAATGCCCTTTTGAGCTAAAAGGCCAAAAGGAGTGAAGATGATAGAGGCAATAATCAATTGTTTTAAAGTGTTCATACGATTAAGTTTTAAAGATTTGTTTTGTTTATTTATATATTACTGAATAAGAAACGGTTATATCGTCTGCTACCTGTAAAGCACCTAGCATCATGGTAGGTGGTGCTATATTAAAATCGGTCATTTTCAGTTTCTTTTCTCCCCTGCATGTAAGGAGATTCCCGTTGCCATTAGTGCACTCAGCCGCTAAATCAACTACTTTGGTTACTCCAGCTATACTAAGCTTTCCCTGTGTTGTTATAAGCAACTTTTCGCCGTTTTGCTTTATCTGGACCGGACCAGTAGTCTGAAAACTGATTACAGGATTTTTGTCAGCTCTCAGGGCTTCAAATGCTCTACGCTCCAAACCCGACTTGTCGCTTTTCAAAGTCCTTTTCTGTATCCTGAAATCGAGGGATTGTAAAACCTCGTGTCTTCCTTCGGTTAACATTTTAAACTCTGCGAAACTGGTAGGAACTGTTGTTGTCATTTCCCAGTCATGCAGATTAGATGTTCCAGAAACGGTAACTGTTGAACCGGGCTGCAATACCATCCTTGCCTGCGCTATTAGCATACTTTGAGTTAAGATCAAAATAAATAATGTCAGAGCTGAAGATTTTAACAACTTGATAATCATGTTTATAGAATTTTAGGATTTATGTACTTTTTTACCACATCATTTTAAAATGCAAATATACACTTATTTTTATACGTACATGTTATTTCACAAAAAAAACGACAAAAATTTTACGACTTCATTTGTGCAGAACAGAAGTTCGCTTAATAACAAATTGCAAATCACGATATTGGGTCATGCATGGGTAAAGGAGGTTTGAAAAAAATCGCTTGTTCATCCAGCCGCTTTCTGATTTGCTTCATCTCAATCGCTGGCACCGTGCTCATGAGAGAAACATCTAAAGTCCTATGGGAATAGCGCTTGCATATTCAATTCAGCGCTGGGATACCCTGCTAAACTACCTGTATGATGGATGCCTGGAAATTGATAACAACCTTTCATAATCCATACCTGCTCCTGCCTGAGGATTAGGCATTGAATAGTGGGGTGGAACGTTTGGTTGTAAAATTCCGTACCTGTGAACAACAGCAAAACATAGCAGAACCAAGTCTTGTGTGGCTTGCGCCGGATGATACCTTACTTCTCTGCGCGGCTCCAGAGAAAAATGTAGCCTGTAAATATTAAGGTAATAATTGCCTGAAAATACAATGGCGTAGAAACCAGCGATCCTTCCAGTAGTGCGGCACTAAGCAAACCAAATTTCATCAGGTAATACACACCCTTACTCAGAACAATACTAAGCAAAATTGCAACTGGACGATTCTTGAAGCGGTTCGCAAGAAAATAAAACAGCCAAACATTTAATACGAGTTCTGCGGCAATAATGCCCATCTTGAACAATACCGGATGGCCTGAAACCAGCCATGAGAACAGAGGCAATGTTATGGCGAGAAGGTAAGCATTACGCTTTGTTGTATGCACCATAGCCAGAATCAGCATTATCCGCATTGGTTCAACCAGATAAAGCGGGAAACCTATCAAATGCGACAAGGCAGGCACAAAATAGACAAATGTTATTGCAGCAATGAACAGAACAATAGCTCTGATCTGGCGGGTTTCGAGCGATATGGATGGTAAGGTTATCATAAGTTAAATTTTTAAAGTTGCTGTTCCGCAAAGATAATAGAATATCGGTTTTGCGATAACATAGTGCATCAAACACCAAAGAAATCATTTGGAGAAGCCAAATAAAGTTAAACCCATAGGTTTTGAATAAAAAACTGTATTTTTACATTCGAAAAACTACAAAGTATGGATAGAAGGACTTTTCTAAAGAAATCTGTTGGAGCCGGTATTGCAGCCGGAGCAACTTTCTCGCTTGGTTCGGCCGACTTACTGTTTGGTTCACCCCAAAATCCAGGAACTGCACCCTACGATCTTGTTGCGGTTCGCAATGGAGAACCCGAACCAATGTTCGATCTGGCTATTGAATCAATAGGAGGAATGAAAAGGTTTGTTAAGCGTGGGCAAACCGTGGTTGTAAAGCCAAATATCGCATGGGATGTACCTCCGGAGCGGGGTGCAAACACTCATCCCGGTCTGGTTGGCAGAATTGTTGAACACTGCATTGAAGCCGGCGCAGGAGAAGTATATGTGTTCGATCACACCTGCGATCACTGGATTTCGGCCTACCGTACAAGCGGTATCGAAGCGGCTGCCAGAGCTGCAGGAGCAAAAGTTGTACCCGGCAACAATGAACCCGACTACCGCGAAGTTCAGATACCCGGTGCAATTAAACTGCAAACAGCCAAGGTGCATGAATTAATCCTTGAATGCGACGTTTTTATCAATGTGCCTGTCCTTAAACATCATGCCTCTACCCAGGTTACCATTGCCATGAAAAACCTCATGGGAATAGTGTGGGACCGCCGCTTCTGGCATCGTAACGATCTACACCGCTGCATAGCTGAATTTGTTGCATTCCGTAAACCAGACCTTAACATTGTTGACGCCTATCGTGTAATGATGCGCAACGGGCCACGCGGAGTTTCCGAAGCCGATATTTCCCTCATGCGACAACTGGTTGTTTCACCAGATATTGTTGCCGCTGATGCCGCCTCAACACGAATCTTTGGCAGTGATCCCGCTAACGTTCAGCACATTGTGCTTGGCCACGAGATGGAATTCGGAACAATGGATCTTCAGTCGCTTTCAATCAACCGGATTGTCATCTGACAATATCATTGTAAATACTATGAAACTTCGCCACTTGAAACAAGTCAGAATAGTTGTTTCTCTGCTTGTTATGACAATGCTTGTGTTAGTTTTTCTGGATTCTAACAACAGGTTGCCGGATTTTTTCACTACCATTGCAACATATCTTCAATTCATCCCTTCAGTACTCCACTTTGTTGCCGCTGCCGGATGGCTCGCGGCAGGATTTATTGTGGTTACATTGCTCACATTACTGTTTGGCAGAGTTTATTGCAGTTTTCTTTGTCCTTTGGGAACCCTGCAGGATTTCATAATCCGCATTTCAGGATGGTTTAAGAGTCGCAAACAAAGATTTTTTACTTTTCGCAGGCCGCTGGGCTGGCTACATTATTCACTCCTTATAATTATAGCTACCGCAGCTGTATCCGGAATAGTTCTTCCGCTTGGGTTGCTCGATCCTTTCAGTGTGTTTGGACGCATTATGACACACCTCGTAAGGCCAGTATTTGTTCAGGCAAATAACTTGCTTTCCGACATTCTGCAATCTTTATCGTCATATTCTGTGAACCCACTCGAATACCTGGGGTTTCATGTTGCTTCTCTTGCTATTGCCTTAGGTATTTTGGTGGTGGTGGCTGTATTTGCCGCGGTAGGTGGCCGACAATACTGCAATACGGTATGCCCTGCCGGTGCGTTTCTGAGATTTCTTTCAAAATTTTCGTTGTACCGGCTAAGGCTTAATCATGAATTTTGCACTGGGTGCGGCCTATGCGAACGCTCATGTAAAGCGGGATGTATCAACAGTAAAGAGCGGAGCATAGATTTCGCCCGATGCATTGCCTGCTACAATTGTATCGGTGCCTGCCCGTCAGTAGGTGTAGGTTATGCCTTTTCGATAAAGCGAAATTCCAAACCGGTTGCGTTTGACCCTTCGCGCCGGAACTTCGTAAAAATTTCAGCTTTAACAGCTCTTAGCGGTAGCGGGTTGACTGCGCTTACTCAACCGAGCGAAGGAGGATTGGGCACAACAGTTCCCGAAGAAAAGGAATTTGCTGTTTCCCCACCAGGTTCGATCAGCCACGACCACTTCAACAACAAATGTATTGCATGCCATTTGTGTGTGAGCAAATGTCCGAAACAGGTGCTGCAACCCACGCTGCTTCAATATGGATTGGAAGGGTTTCTTCAGCCACATCTCGATTTCCGAACCAGCTTTTGCAATTTCGATTGCGTTATTTGCGGGGAGGTTTGCCCAACCGGAGCAATAAAACCGCTTACTGTAGAAACAAAGCATATAACACAAATTGGGAAAGCCTTTTTTATCAGGCCGAATTGTATCGTGCGAACCGATTGGGTTGACTGTGGCGCATGTTCAGAGCATTGCCCTACAAAAGCTGTTCAGATGATACCTTGGCAGCGTGGTTTGTGGATACCTCAGGTAACACGGGATATCTGCATCGGCTGCGGAGCATGCGAATACGCTTGCCCCACAAAACCGTATAAAGCTATTTATGTTGATGGGAACCCGGTTCACAAAATTGCCGATCGCCCTGTTGTGAATGAAAAACCTCTGCTTACTCCATCAGCAACAGATGACTTTCCGTTCTAAGGTTTTTCGCTTTACTTCGCAACATCCTGTAAATCAACAGGCATACACAGTCGGTATTGATTAAGCCCAGATTATTACCAGCCAATAGGCTAATTAATCATTCATATCGAAGCGATTCGATCGGATCGAGGTTTGCAGCCTTTGTGGCGGGAACAATTCCGGAGATCAGTGCTACCGCAAAACAGAGCAATACACCAGAAGCTATCCAAATCCAGGGGACAATAAAAGTCGATCCTATGATAAAGGATAACATATTTCCTGCAAAAATTCCCAGTATAATACCCAGCAAGCCACCTAATTGGGCAATCACAATTGCCTCGGTTAAAAACTGGTTTCGAATTGTTTGTTTAGTAGCGCCAATGGCTTTACGTATGCCTATTTCGCGAGTGCGCTCGGTTACTGACACAAGCATAATGTTCATCAATCCGATGGCCGCTCCAACAAGCGTAATTAACCCTATTACAGTTGCAGCCAGACGCAGGTATTTAAGATTATCGAAAAGCATTTCGGCCATAGAGTCGGATTTCACAACCTCAAAATTGTAGTCTTCGCCTGGGCGCACGTTGCGGATCACACGAAAAGTTCCGATTGCCTCTCCTTCCGCTCCGTCGAGCAACAAAGGTTCGTAAGGCATTATGCTAATTGAGTAGGAAATGTTAGGTCTATTGAAATTGCGTCTGGCGTTTTCAAGAGGTACAATTGCAATATTGTCGCTGGTAAAACCGATAGAACTCCCTTTTTCCCTGAGAACTCCGATTACACGATACCGGTGCGGGCCAATGGATATTGTTTGTCCTACGGGATTAATCCTGTTGTTGAAAAGAATATTGGCGAGGTTTTTCCCGACAATAACCACACTAGTGCCAAACTGCATTTCGTGTGATGAAAAATCACGGCCGGAATACAACTCGTTGCCGGAAGTAGCCAGATAATGGTCGGTAGCGCCAATAACAGGAACATTCGGGTGTGTTTTTTCCGATCCAAAAGTGAGCGTAGCAGTGCTGGTAGCTCTGAATTGTATTGATACATGTGCAGGAAACTGGTAATCGTCTTTAAATCGTGTTGCCTCCTTGTATGTGATGAGCCGAAAGGAAGCAGGTTGGTTTCTGCCACCGCCCATATGTACTCTTAAAGCCCTGTTCTGAATTGTAAGAGTATTAGCCCCCATTCTCGAAAAATTGTCTTTCAGGTAATAGCGAATAGAATCAATGGCTGTAAGGATCCCGACGAGCGCCATGATTCCGAAGGCGATGATAAGTATCGTCAGGGTGCTCCTAAGCAAATGGCTGCGGATCGAGATAAGCGACAACCGGATGTTTTCTACTACCAGTGGATTCCTGAATCTGATACCTGCAATTTTCATTCTGATGCTAAAAAAATTCCATCGTCAAATTTTTACGCCATAAGCCAAATCGCCTGCATCGCCCAATCCAGGCACTATGTATGCCTGAGCGGTAAGCTCATCGTCAATTGCGCAGGTCCAAAGTGTAATATTGCCCGTGGAAAGGTTTTTCTTTAAATATTTAACTCCTTCAACACTAGCCAACACGGTAACGATATGCACATGCGACGGGGTTCCGTGAGTATACAGTTCGCGCATGCAATGGCGTATTGAAAGGCCGGTAGCAAGCATGGGGTCGGAAAGAATCAATACTTTGTTTTCTATTTCCGGAACCGATGCATACTCGACCTGTATATCAAACCTTCCCTCCTTGTGATACCGCCTGTAGGCCGATATGAATGCATTTGGAGACTTGTCGAAAACATTTAACATGCCAGTATTCAACGCTAACCCCGCCCGCAATATGGTGGCAAGCACAGGATACTCGGCCAAAACCGGTACGCTGGCTATTCCTAAAGAGGTTTGCACCTCTTTTTTTACATAAACAAGCTCCTTACTGATCTCATAAGCCATCAATTCGCCTATTCGCTCCATATTCCGCCGAAACCTCATACTATCGAGCTGAATGTTTTCATCCCTTATCTCAGCGATATACTGATCAATAATGGTATTTCTATTGCCTAACGTGTGAATGACCATGGTTTAATTATGAATTTTGGTTCATTAAGCTGACAAAAATACATTATTCAAAGCCATGAGCGGAAAGAAAACACAGATTGTCTCACCAGTTTATAACAACGAAGCAAATACTTATAAGGAATGGGAAGATTGTTATGGAAGACCTGAGGGTATGCGTTGGCTTTTGATCCAAAACCTGCGTAAAATCTTGCAAGTCCTGGGATATCGGAACCCTCAAAATCGAACGTAAGGGGTTGGCCTGCATAACGTCGGATAACATGGTCAATAAGCAAAAACATTGCGCCGTTTTCGAGAGCAAGTTTTGTATACGCTGAAAAAATCAAAACAATCCGGCGATGACTGCGTAAAAGGAATGCACCTGCACATAGCTCGTTTTGAGATGTGTATGCTCCAATCACCTCTGCCGATTTACGCTCAAGAGCGCTGTAAATAATCTTCAAAAGGGTTTGATAATAGCCATGGTTCAATCCGGTTAGGTGCTTGCCCTTGTTATTTCTGAACATCTCCGCAACCAGTTCCGGAGCAACAGGGTTGCCCGCAGTTACTCCGTTTCTTCTTGCCTTCCGGAGGTTGCGAATAGTGTTGGCAGAGTAGCCTGCTTCCAACTGCTCATATGATAAAATAACGTCGAGCTCCAGGTTTTGCCTTTGCGTTACATGAAATTGATTTTTGTCGGGAAGATTGTAGCTGTTCAGACATATTTCAGCAAATGAAAATCGTTTGAAAAGCTCTATCAGGAATCTGTTTATAGTATCTGCATCGGGCATACCTGATGAGAACAAACCCAACTGCTGACTAAAAAGCGGTTGAGCGAGATAACAGAAACCTAACTTCTGTTTCCTTGTTACAGGAAACACGTTCCTGTAATTTCCTTCAACGAGTGCGTCCCATCCATCGCAAGTCAGGTCAAGGTACCACGACCAGGCATATACGTTACCATTATATGCCTGTTCAATGCATTCATCCCATTTCCGGCGGTTTATTTCGTAGTTTTTGAGGTATCTAATCATTTATGCCGTTATTGGGTTGCCTTAGCAATCAACTGGTAATATACTTCGCGCCATCCCTGCCATTCATCAGAGTTTGACAGGCTTGCATTATGCCACAGGCTGATGAAAGTGCCGTTAACCTTTTTCACCTCGTCAATCAACCCTGCTATGATCTCATTTGCAGCTTCAGGTTGCAGTTTCATATAGTCGTGCAGTGTTCCGTCCATCACAGCAAAGGGATATACCATCAATTGTGTTTCGGTTTCAACATCAGGATCGTAATAGCGATAGGGAGTGCAAATCCCTGCCCTGAATCCGGGCTGATCTGAAAATCCCATTGTGAAATCGTTGGTGATACCCAAATGAATATAGTTGCGGTATGTTTCAGGAAACTGCAGCTTCAGATAATGCTGGCGGCTTGAGGTTATTTCCCGTTTCAATACTGCCGACAATGCTTTTACTTCGCGTTGCAGCAGTTCGGGTTCCTCGTTCGAAGCATATGAAGGATGTATGCCTACCTCGGCATAATCTGAGAGCAAATGTATCAACCGGATAAAGGCTGGGTTAGAAACCGGAACATTTCTGTCGTACTTGCCATAGCCAGAAAAGAGTATAAAATATAACGGTTTGAGTGCGAACTCCTGCTGCAGGGAAAACTGAATTTCGTAAGTATCGAAAGGATCGTTTCGTTTTCTTGCGAGAACATTTACACGATCCCAAATGGTTTGGTAATTAGCCGAGAATGCAAGCTGGACTAATGCACCCGCATTCCTGAGCATACCTTTATGGCGGTAAGCCCATGCCTGATCAATATCGTAGGTTGGGATAAACCGATATTGCTGATCACGGAACCTGATTTGCGGAAACATTGTAAGCAGCAGGCGTTTAACATGCGACGCCCAGATATTTACCACCGGTTGCTGTAAAAAACCGAATCTGTAGGCTAAACTTTCCGATGCGGCAAACCTCCCATGTTGGTCTTTACGGTAGGGAAGATACTCTTCATATCTTGTTACCATGTAAAAAGCAGCAGCAAAAGGATCGTAGGGAAGAGCAGCCGAGCTATGGCAAACCGGAAACAGACATTTTATTCCGTCGTATTCAATGTATTGAACATCAGTATTTTTTATTCCTGTTTCAAATAATAGTTTTGCCGATTCAAACCATACCGAATCGGGATATGAGGTTGGACCATAACTGAACTTAGCGCCATCGAAAGCATCATACTCATCACGATTTGTAGTGAATGAACTTTCTGTACCATAGAGCGTTCCAAACACAAGCCGGAATATATATCGTATGCGACGTGTAATTTTCGGTACGAAGATCAGGATCATACCAACGATTTTAGTGAAAGCAAACAAAACTATAAATAATTGATTGACAAAAGCTGGCTAATAAAATCAATTTTCTAAAAAGAGCTGAACATTGGCCTGATACCCCTGGTTTGCAACCAAGCTAATACTTTCATTTTTACTGCCTTCCGAAATGTGTGGCGAACTCAATTGGCTGCCGATTTGCAAATGTATTTTTATGCATTACTTTACTGCCTCCTAAAAACAATACCATTAAAAAATAATGATGTATGTTTGAAGTTTGTATTGTGAACCAATTTCAAAATGGAAAACTTCATTGTATCAGCAAGAAAATATCGACCAGGGTCATTTGAAAGCGTAGTAGGTCAGCTTCCTATTACTTCGACATTGAAAAACGCAATATTATCGGGGCAACTTGCACAGGCTTTCCTTTTCTGTGGTCCGCGGGGAGTAGGGAAAACAACATGCGCACGCATTTTTGCCAAAACAATAAATTGTTCGCATATAATGCCCGACGGCGAAGCTTGTAACAGTTGCCAATCTTGTGAATCGTTTAACCGTGGTACCTCTTTTAATATTTATGAACTTGATGCCGCCTCAAACAATTCGGTTGATGATATCCGCTCGTTGATTGATCAGGTGAGAATTCCTCCCCAAACAGGCAAGTTTAAAATCTATATTATCGACGAGGTTCATATGCTCTCGCAACAAGCTTTCAATGCATTTCTGAAAACCCTCGAAGAGCCTCCCTCCTACGCAAAGTTTATTCTCGCTACAACCGAAAAACACAAAATAATTCCAACTGTTCTGTCGCGATGCCAGATTTTTGATTTTAAAAGGATAAGCGTCGACGATATAGTTAAGCTCCTGATTTTTGTTGCAATGAAAGAATCGGTTTCATATGATGCCGATGCCCTCCATATTATCGCACAAAAATCGGATGGTGCCCTGCGCGATGCCCTTTCGATGTTTGATCAGTTGGTTAGCTCAGCAAATAAGAACCTCACCTACCACCATGTGATCGGAAACCTGAATGTACTTGACTATGATTACTATTTCCGCATCACTCAGCAAATACTCGAAAACCGAATGCCAGAGGCATTGTTGATTCTTGATGATATACTCGCAAATGGCTTTGATGGTCAGCACTTTATTGTTGGGCTGGCCGAGCATTTGCGTAATCTGCTGGTTGGTAAGGACGAGATTACAATTCAACTTCTTGAAGCACAGGAAATTGTAAAACAACGCTACCGCCAGCAGAGTGCCGTATGCAGTGCCCAGTTTTTACTTCATGCAATTGATACTGCCAATAAATGCGACCTTGATTACCGGCTCAGCAACAATAAACGGCTGCATGTAGAGCTGGCAATACTCAAAATTGGTGCTCAGCTTTACAGCCCCGACACAGGTACAACTGCTATTCCAAAATCTATGTCAGAAGCAAAGCCAGGTCCGGGTTCGGTCGTCACGTCGGTCTACACACAATCGTCAGTTAAAAAATCTGAAGTAAACATGGCTTCTGAACCTGCCCCCGGTTATCAATCCGGCCCGGTAAGTGAAAAAGTCGCCGAACCACCAGGTCCACTGCCGCAAACTACTCCGCGCGAGTTGAAAATAGCAGCTCTGCCTGGAAGTTTTACAACCCGCATATCCGATGACGATACCATAGAAGAAGACAAATCAAACCCGGATCAACATCAGGCTGAAAGTGCTGAAAATCAGGAGTCACGGTTCGAGCCACTCCAACAATTTACCCAAAAGGAACTCGAATCGGCCTGGCACGCTTTTGCAAGTCAGGTTGCAAAAGATATACCTAACCTGTTTGCAACATTAACACAATCGGTTCCGATAATCGAAGATACTCAGAGCTTTAAAATCACATACAAGGTTCACAGCAAGGTACAGGAGAGAGAGTTTGCGGATTATAAAACCGAATTACTTGATTTCCTTCGCTCCAATCTAAACAACCAACAGATAACAATCCAGACCCAGATCGAGGAATCACAGTTTGAGGGAAGACCCTATCTGCCGGCAGATAAATTTAACAAAATGGCCGAAAAGAACCCCAATCTGATCCAATTTAAAGAAAAATTGAACCTCGAAATTGATTTCTGATCTCAGCCCCGATACGTGAGGCAGGTTGTGGTGATTACGCATCCTTACTAAAAAATTGCTTAGTTTTGCTAATCGTTGCTTGTATCGTACGTTGTTGTGATCACAACAATTTTCAGAATCATTGCGCGATGATAGGTTGTTAATTAACAGAAATCGGATATAAAACAAACATTATGAAAAAATTTGATTACAACTGTTGCAAGAAAATCAACCCCTATAAGAGCTATATGGCTGGAATTGTTTTAGTTCTTACTCTATTTTTTGGTTTGAGCGCTACACAAGCTCAGGTTGTAACTACTATTCCTCCCTTCCCTACCGAATCGGACTCAGTAGTGATCATTTTCGACGCTACCCAGGGAAATGGGGAATTAGCCAACGTAACGCCGCCCATATATGCGCACACCGGCGTAATTACCAATTTGAGCACAGCACCTAGCGCCTGGCGATATGTAATAGCCGGTTGGACCCAAAATACCGATAAAGCAAGAATGACATCGCTCGGCAATAACCTTTACCAGTTGGTTATAAAACCCAGCATTCGTTCATTTTATAATGTTCCGCCTCAGGAGGAGATACTTCAAATGGCCTTTGTTTTTCGCAATGCCGATGGTTCGAGGGTAGGAAGAAATGCCGATGGATCTGATATTTTTGCCACAGTTTATGCTGCGGGACTCAATGTGCGAATTCTTTCGCCTGACAATGCCACTCTTCTTCAACCCGGACAGAACATTAATATCAATGCTGTTTCGAATTTCTCTGATAGCCTCTTTCTTTATATTGGCAACCAAAGGGTACACACCGTTGCAGGGAATGAAATTTCATGGAACCAAACGCTGAATGATCCGGGTCGCACATGGATTAAAGTAGTTGCAAAAAACGATGAGTTAATAGCTGCCGATTCTGTTTATTGCTTTGTCAGAGGTCCGGTTCCGGTTGCAGCGTTGCCTGCTGATGTGATCAACGGAATAAATTATATTAACGACAGCACGGTTACTCTTGTTCTGCACGACCCTCCGGCGTTGAAGGAGCATGTGTTTGTGATTGGCGACTTCAACAACTGGATGCTCGATGAAGCTTACTTTATGAACCGAACGCCCAACGGAACACACTATTGGCTTACTATTACCAACCTCGAACCCGGCAGGGAATACATCTTTCAATACCTGATTGACGGCACAATGAGGCTTGCTGATCCATATACTGAAAAAGTGATTGATCCCTGGCACGACCGTTGGATAACCGCCTCAACATATCCAGGGCTAATTCAATACCCACATGGTAAAACAACCGGACTGGCCGGCGTAATTCAAACTGCTCAGGTTCCTTTTCAATGGCAGGCTACTGGATTTGTTCCTCCGGCAAAAACCGACCTCGTTGTGTATGAACTTCTAATCAGAGACTTTGTTGCTACACGCGACATCAAAACACTGAAAGACACACTTGATTACTTGCAACGATTAGGGATAAATGCCATCCACCTGATGCCAATCACAGAATTTGAAGGGAATGACTCATGGGGCTACAATGTATCGTTTTATTTTGCAACCGACAAGGCTTATGGTCGGAAAATAGATTACAAGCGTTTTATTGATGAGTGTCATAAGCGCGGAATTGCAGTAATTCTTGATTTGGTTCTAAATCATTCGTTTAGCCAGTCGCCATTGGTTCAGATGTATTTCGACCCCACGGCAGGTGATTATGGGCAACCCACCGCCGATAATCCGTGGTACAGCCAAACATGTCCCCATCCGCCATGGTGCTGGGGTTTCGATTTCAACCACGACAGCCCTTATACTCAAGCTTTCGTTGATCGTGTTGTTACACATTGGCTTACAGAATTCAATGTCGACGGATTTCGATTCGACTTTACCAAAGGATTTACAAACCGTGTTGGCGATGGATGGGCATACGACCCCGAAAGGATCGCTCACTTAAAAAGAATAGCAGACAGAATGTGGGAAATAAATCCCGATGCATATGTGATTCTGGAACACTTTACTGACAATCCTGAGGAAAGAGAACTCGCTCAATATGGAGCAATGCTCTGGGGTAATATGAACTATAACTACAACGAGGCAACTATGGGTTGGCTTGATAATTCGAACTTTTCGAGAATAAGTTCCCGGGTTCGCAATTGGAATGTGCCTCATCTTTTGGGGTACATGGAAAGTCATGATGAAGAGCGGCTGATGTTTAAGAATCTCCAATGGGGTAATCAGGCAAACCCTGAGCACGATGTTCGAAACCTCACTATAGCCCTCAGGCGACAGGAACTTGTTTCAGTTTTTTTCTATACTGTTCCTGGCCCGAAACTACTCTGGCAATTCGGCGAACTTGGTTACGACTACAGCATTAACCATTGTCCTGATGGAACAATCAATCCCGCCTGCCGAACCACGCCTAAGCCGATAAGATGGGATTATCTGAACGATCCCCGTCGCAGATTTCTTTACGACCTCACCGCAGTATTGATCCATCTCAGGCAGGAACATGAGGTTTTCAGAACGCAAGATTATTCCCTCTCGGTTGGAGGAGCTGTAAAAAGAATCAAACTGAACCACCCAACAATGAATGTTGTTGTGATTGGTAACTTCGACGTGTTTTCGAGGCAAGGCTCGCCAGAGTTCCATCACACCGGCTGGTGGTATGAGTACTTTACCGGCGACTCTGTTTTTGTTGAAAATACAGGTATGATGATAGACCTTGCTCCAGCAGAATACCGGATATACACCAATAAACGTCTTGCCAGGCCTGCACTGGAGATGAGTCTTACTGATCCGATAACGGTTCACGGCGATCTGCATCTTTATCCAAATCCTTCATCGGGCAGATTTTCTGTCAGGTTTTCTCTCGAAAGGCCACAAAATGTTCAGGCCGACCTGTATGATCTAACCGGAAAACACCTGGCAACTGTTTTCTCAGGCCGGTTCGATGCCGGGATGCACGAACGATGGTTCGACACCGATAAATTAGGAGTGCGGCAAGGTATTTATTTACTTAGATCGAGTTTCGGCAACAAACCTGTGAGTCGGAAAGTTATTGTTTACTGATATTGAATCGGTTTATCCCGAATAAGTGTTTGTAATCAGCACAATAAAAATTGTGCTGAACAAACACTAGCTCGGGATTATCCTAAATCACTACAGTAAGAATGATGCTGAATCCCGATTTAGTGTTTGTTCAGTCCTAACGGACCTTCTATTGATTAGCTCGGACTTATTATCAGGCCGATTGCCGGATGATTAGTGTGGCTGGAAACGTTCTGGTTTCAAATTCAATAACATCTTCAGGGTTTTCGATGCGGTTGATAAGCAGGCTCACAGCTTCCCTTCCAATCTCATACCCTTTTTGCTCCACAGTAGTAAGCGATGGGTCTACCACGGCCGCAATAGGATCATTACCAAACCCGGCTACTGCAATCTGATCCGGCACCCGATACCCATTCTTTTGCAACAGTTTCATCAGAGCAACGGCTGTAAAGTCGTTAACAGCAAACATTGTATCTACACGTCGAGCCATTGAGAGGATGACATCGCTCATTTTTTCGACGAGCACAGGAGTATCGCACATCAGCATTAGTTCGTTTTTTCTTTCAATATTATTCTCTTCAAGCGCTCTGGAATAACCAAGATATCGCTGTTGCCCGATTATCAGGTTTTGCGGTGCTGCAAGATGAAGAATTTTTCTACGCCCCTGCCGGATCAAATGATTTGTCAGAAGCCGGGCGCCTTCAAAATCGTTGGTAGTAACCCTGTCTGTTTCAACTTCGTTGCATATCCGGTCGAAAAATACCACTGGATAGTTTGCAGCCGCCATATCACGAAACAGTGAAAAGTCGAGGGTGTTTTTACTCATCGAGAGCAAAATTCCATCAACCCTGTGATCAATCAGAACCTGAAGGTTCATCCGTTCCCGCAGGGCGTCTTCATTCGATTGACAAATCATCACCCTGTAGCCGTTTCCGTACGCTACATCTTCGATTCCACTAATGACAGTTGAAAAAAAATGATGTGCAATCTCCGGGATTACAATGCCAAGCGTATTTGACCTCTGTCGGCGAAGGCTCGTAGCAAGTGTATTAGGGCGATAATTAACCTTTTGCGCATATTCATGCACAAGTTCCTTAGTTTCAGAACTAATATCAGGGTGATCTTTTAGCGCCCTGGAAACAGTAGATGCCGAAACTCCGAGTACTTTGGCGATGTCATTGATAGAAACAGGATGAATCTTCATAAGCATCTTTTTTGGTTGAATGGCTATCATTCGAACCTATTGGGCAAAATACGTAAAAAAAATCGAGTTGGCGAAAAATATTATCTCAAACACAAACGTTACCGCAAACGATTGCGTTAATTTTTTATAATATTCTGACACTCATTGATAATGTTTTGTTAAAAGATGCTGTATATTTGTATTGCGAAAGGGTATCTACTTAATTCGATAGCCCCTGCAAAGAAAAAGAATGAACAATTAAAATAAGAACTGGTATGACCAAAACATTAACTAAACGTAGCACACTGTTAACGTTATCGTTGCTGCTGGCGTTAGCGGGTATGGCACAAACCGGCAGGGTTTCCGGAGTCGTGATGGATAGAACCACAGGTGAAACACTGCCCGGTGCCCATGTTGTAGTTGAAGGAACAACCATTGGGGTATCAACAACGATTGACGGCACATTCCTGCTCGACAACGTGCCTACTGGCGAGGTGCAGGTTACAGCAAGTTTTATCGGCTACATCGCTCAAACATCTATGGTTAGGGTGATTGCCGGACAAACCACTGCTATAAATTTCCAGCTTGCCTCTGAGGCAGTGTCCCTCGAAGAATTACTCATTATCGGCTATGGCGTTCAACGCAGAAGCGACCGAACAGGAGCTGTTGCAAACATCACTGCCGAAGACATGAACCGAGGCGTGCTTGCCGACCCAATACAAGGTCTTCAGAGTAAGGTTGCCGGAGTGCTTATTACAAAGCAGGGAGGCGACCCCAATGCAGGCTTCAACGTCAGAATACGTGGAGCCTCAAGTTTAGCGACTGATGCAAGCCCTCTTTTTGTAATTGATGGAGTGCCGGGTGCCGACCCTACAACCATTGCACCGGGAGATATCGAATCGTTCAACGTTTTGAAGGATGCATCCGCTGCAGCCATTTACGGCGCACGCGGAGCTAACGGTGTAATCATTATCACTACCAGACGTGGCGTTGGAAAAGTAGAACCGGTTGTTGAATTCAGTAGTTTCTATGCAATCGAAAACGTTGCCAACCGTCTCGACCTTCTCTCAGCCGACCAATTTAGAGAATTCCTTGTCGAAAATCCTCGTTTCCAAACCGGATTTATTGATGGCGGCGCTAGCACCGATTGGCAAGATGAAGTGTATCGCACAGGTTCATCACAAAACTATCACTTCTCTTTCTCAGGAGGCGACGTTAATACAAACTACCGTGCCTCGGTGGCACACTCCCAATTAACCGGTGTGATAAGGGGTTCGGAAAGAGTGCGCACAATCGGACGAATTAACCTCGACCAAAAAGCGCTCGACAACAGGCTTACAATATCTTCAGGTTTGAGCGGCACATTCGAGCATAACGATTTCATCAATTACGGTGGATGGGGAGCAGATCAGGTATTGTTCCAGACTTTTCAGCGAAACCCAACCGATCCTGTAAAATCCGAAAATAGCCCCTACTTCGGAGGCTATCACGAAATTGAAAGAGTTTTCCAGTATTTTAACCCTTTGGCACTGATCGAACAGATTTATAACGAACGAGATGCCAAAAGGTATTTCGGCTTTGTAAGAGCCGATCTCGAAATTTTTGAAGGATTCGAGGCCGGCGTTAATCTGGCCTATACACGAAACGACGAGGAAGGCTTCTATTTCGAGCCTACTACTATGTTTCTCAATAAACACGATGGTTTTGGGCGAAAAGTATATAATAACTTCGAATCAAAACTATTGGAAACCACAATCCGCTACAACAATACTTTTGGCAGGCATAGTATTCAAGCACTGGGCGGTTACTCATGGCAGGAAGACATGTTTACAGGTTTCAGGGCTCAAGGCCGGGAGCCTATTCTGAACTACACCATGATGCACGACATGTCGTTGTTCCAAAGGGTGGTACCGGGAGATATTGTCTCTTATAAAAACAACAGCCGGCTGATTTCATTTTTTGCACGCGGTATCTATAACTGGGACAACAGGTATTTTCTCACTGCAACAATCCGGCGCGACGGCTCTTCAAAATTTGGAGCACATAACCAATGGGGGTGGTTCCCAACTGCCTCTGCTGCATGGAACATCACTGCCGAAGAATTCATGAACAACCTGACCTGGATTAATAATCTGCGATTAAGAGTAGGCTATGGAATTGCCGGAAACGAGGAAATAGGACTGTATAATCATCTTGCCTATTACCGCTCTGCCGGAAACACTATCAACTTTGAAACCGGCGAAGAATCAATACTCTTCGAGTTTGCACACTCAGCAAATCCTAATTTAAGATGGGAGTCGAATGCCGAACTAAACATAGGTATTGACTATGGCATTCTTGAGGATCGTTTTTCAGGAAGCATTGACTTTTTCCATAAGACCACCTTCGACCTCTTAGGGCTTTATTCTGTCCCGGTTCCTCCAAATCCGGTACCCCGTATCTGGGCTAATGTAGGCGAATTTCAAGTAACTGGGCTTGAGTTTTTTATTCAGGCTTTCCCGGTTCGCACACGTAATTTCGACTGGAGAACTTCATTAGTATTCTCAACCTATAGGCAAGAAGTTATCTCGTTATCGAATGAGCAGTTTCAGTGGGCAAGAATGCAAGAAGGCTGGCTTTCGGGGCCTGGACTTGTAGGAGCTCAAAACTGGACTCAAACCGTAGAGCCTGGCATCCCTATCGGGACATGGTACATGCCTGAATATGCCGGTCTATCGCACGATGGCATGTTTTTATTCTACACTGCAGCCGGTGGCGTAACACGCGACCTGGAGCTTGCCGAACGGCGAGTCGTTGGCTCTGCCCAACCTGATTTTGAACTTGGCTGGTCGAACTTTTTTGAGATCTATCGAAATTTTGATGCGAGTTTCACCTTCCGTGCTGTGTACGGGCATGAGATATTCAACACAACACGCCTTATCTTTGGCAACCCAATATTCCTGCCCGACCGAAACGTTCTCGCTTCAGCAGTGGAAGAATACGACAGAGGTTTGCGCGATAGCCCTAAAGTCAGCAGCTATTACCTTGAAGATGGCTCATTCCTTCGCCTCGATAATATCTCAATCGGCTACAACCTTACGAACGTGGGGAATTTCGACCGAATCAGGGTTTATATCGCTTCAAATAATGTGTTTACACTCACCAACTACACCGGAATTGATCCTGAAGTTAACTTCACAGGTCTTTCGTTCGGACTCGATCAATACAACATCTATCCTAAGACCAGATCTTTAATGTTGGGCGTAAATGTAACCTTGTAACAACATCTAATGAATAGAGCCATGAAAAAAATAAGTTTAATATTAGCAATACTCATCCTTGCAACAACAGGTTGCACAAAACTCGAAGATAGATTGTACGATCGTATTCCTGTTGACGAATACACTGCAGATCCTATTCTTAGAATGAGTCCGATTTATCGTCCGATGCAAGATTTCCTCGACTGGGGCGGTTGGTGGTTCGCTCAGGAAATCCCCGGCGACGCAGTTGTAGCTCCTACCCGTGCCGGCGACTGGGACGATGGCGGTAAATGGCGCGTCCTCCATCAACACGCCTGGGACAATAACACCGAAGCCGTCGCCAGCATGTGGGGCAGGTTTTATCAGGGCGTAATTCAAGCAAACAAGTTCATTGAGGAACAGGCCGTATTTGCTGGCGACCCTATAATTGATGAAGCAATTGCAAAAGCAAAAATCCTCAGAGCTTATTACCACTATCTTCTGATCGACAATTACAAGGACGTGCCCTACGTTAACGTTTATCTGGCTGCTGATCCCCAACCCAGAAGGAACTTCCGACATGAAATATTTCATAGGATTGTTCAGGATGTTGAACAAAGCATTCCACTAATCAGCCCAAGTACTTCCAAAACCGGAGTTACAAAAGGTATGGCGTGGAGCCTTCTGGCAAAACTCTATCTGAATCACGCAGTATATACCGGGGCAGTTGATCCTGAATACTGGGTAAAAGCAGAAGCCGTGAGCGACAGCATCATAGCGCTCGGACAGTATTCCCTTGAGCCCAATGTTCTGGCAGCCTTTGCTACGGAAAATGATAATTCGCCCGAAATCATCTGGGCGATCCCTTTTGATGAAGATACCTATGTAGGCTTCAACCTTCACATGCGAACCTTACATTACAACAGCAACCTTACTTTTGAAATGGTAGTTGGACCATGGAACGGTTTTGCCATAATGGAGGATCACTACAACACTTTTGAACCGCACGACCTACGCCACGACTGGTTTCTTGTTGGGCAACAGTACACTTACGAAGGGCATCCAATCAACGACGCCGGTGCCGGAGGCTTGCCATTGGTTTTCACACCTCATATTCCTGCATTGGTAATGGGAGCGGGCAACACACCTCAAGAGATTCGCATGTCGGGGGTTAGGGTTCAGAAATTTGAGATCCGTCGCGGTGCAATGGCCAATCTAAGCAACAATTTCCCGATTTTCCGGCTGGGTGATGTTCACCTGATGCGGGCAGAAGCTAGAATTCGCCAGGGCAAGAACGGTGATGACGATGTGAACCTGATAAGAAATCGTGCCGGATTAGAAAACTGGAGTAATGTTACTTTGGAGCAGCTTCTCGCCGAACGCGGCAGGGAACTGTTCTGGGAAGGTCATCGTCGCCAGGATCTGATCCGTTTTGGAGAATTCAATAAAGCATGGTGGGAAAAGCCAGCATCAACGCCCGATCGAAATACTTTCCCGATACCTCAGTGGGCTATTGATGCAAACCCTAATCTCGCCCTTGAACCAGTAACGATCAATTAACTTTTAATTGATATATTTGCAAAATCAACCTATTTTTTTACCAAATCAAAATTCAAAGACTATGAAAGATTCTCTAAGAAAAATGATGTACCTGATGATGGTACTAACTTTGTCAGCAATGGTTCTGGTGTCATGCACACCAGACGACGATGACGATGATCCACCCATTCTCGTTGAAGATGGGTTCTACATCAAGGGCGAGGTAGCGCCCTTTACCGAGTTGAACATTGACGGCATGATGGTGTCGGGTATCAATGAAGTGGGCCAATTACCGCGCACAGGTATGTTTGAAAAATTTATCACTCTGCGTGCAGGAGCAGCCGGATTTAATATTGTTCAGGTTGCAGGTGCCGTTCGAACAACCTGGGGACCTGAAACGGGTGAAGATATCATTACCGAAGGAGCCCGTGAACAACCAAACATTACAATCCGCAAGGGAACACTCGGTACAACAGGAGTCTTCACTGTACCAGCCGACGGACTGTATCACATCATTATTGACATCTCAACAAGCACTTACGTTATTGCTCCGGTTCCATTCTGGGCAATTATCGGCGGATCTACAGCTTTAGGATGGTCGGATACGCAGTTGCCTCTTGTTGGGGCCTTTGACGCGAACACCATGACTTTTAGCTTAGCAGATCTCGTACTTAGAAGAGGCGAATTTAAGTTCCGTTACGGCGGCGGCTGGAAGCTCGAAATTCATGGCGACACCGTTAAAGTTAACACAAACTTTGGCGGCGTTGTGAGCGGCACTCTTCCAAACCTCACTACAACACTGCTTCCCGGTGGTGCTAATTACATCCTCACACCTGAACAGGAAGGCGTTTATACTGTAACTATTACCTGGACATCTGCCGACGGCTTTGTCTCGACATTGGTGAAAACTGCCGACGTTCCGCCACTCGGTTTTCCTGAAGAGCTCTTTATGATAGGCGACGGCGTTGGAACCTGGGTTTGGGAGGAAACCGATCTGCCTATGATTCCGGTGCACAGCAAACCTCATCTTTTCTGGAAAATAGTTTGGATGAACGCTACCGGCAGCTTTAAGTTTGCACCTCAAAAAGCCTGGGCAGGCGATTTCGGTATAACCGGCGAACCCGTAGGCGGTATCTATGCAAGAGGAGCCGATAACGTTCCCGTGCCAGGTGTTGCAGGGTACTACATGGTGGTTGTAAATCTTGAAACCGAACAGATTGCCGTTGTGGATCCTAAGGTATACCTGATTGGCAATGCAGTTGGAAGCTGGGATCAAGGCAACCCCGACGCAATCTTCACAGTTGACAACCCTGCAGAATTGATAACAATTACCAAAATGCTAAATGCTGTTTCGGCCGGAGAAGGTGGGCTAAGAATGTATGCATGGTTCGACGCTGCTGCATGGTTTACCGATTGGTGGCAGAGTGAGTTCATTGTTCTTGACAACCAGATTGTTTTCCGTGGCAAAGGCGACGATCAACCGAGAGTGGAAATTGGCCTGGGTATGTATAAAATTGATCTGAATTTCAAAACTGGCGCCGGAGCAATCACAGCACAGTAACGAAGGCTTAAAATCAAACTAAAAACAAAAGAGGCTGTCTCTGATTTATGAGACAGCCTCTTTTATTTGTATATCATTCACCCGAATTAATCAATAGAAATTCCGTTAGGGCTGATTACAAACACTTAATCGTTTAAGCATTGTCAAATGCTTAAGCTGGGTCAGGATAATATCCCTGCTAATCAATTGCTACCGGTAATATATTTCAAAACCCCAGGGTTTAAGATTTAGGTTCGAACTTTTCTCTAACCTGATTCTTTCACCATCAGAAAAACGGGTGTAAGTGCCTCTAAGCTCGAGTGGCTCAATAATCAGATCAACCGGTTCATAGGAAAGATTAAACACAGCAATTACCACATTATTATCCTTTTGCCGGGCAAAAGCCAATACTCTGGATGCCTCGTTCGATGTGATCCGTTTGTACGAACCACCATGGATGCCATTCCACAAAGCCGGATTGTTGGTTTTGAGATCAATCAGATTGCTGTAAAAATCGTGCAGAGGCACCTCGTCCCAGCTAATCTCATCCTTGTCGAAGAAGAGCAGCCGGCGGTTGAATTTTGCTTCCTGTCCGGAGTATATCAGTGGCATACCCGGGATAACAAAGGTTAAGGCAGCAAATGTTGTTGCGGATGATCCCAGCCGTTCAAATTCGGTTCCTGCCCAGGAATTTTCGTCATGGTTCGAAGTAAATTGCATCCTAATGGCCCACTCCGGAAAGCTCTGGATATCCGCTATAATCAATGAATCAAGAGTATGGGCATTGTAACGGCCTTCATAGATATTTTTCATCGCGTGATGCACTATCCAATTATAGGACATATCAAAAGCAAGATTATGATGCTCAACCTCGCTTGATTCGGCAAGTAAAAACACCGGTTTGATCGAATCCAGTTCTACCCTTACACGTTCCCAGAACTCAAGGGGAACCATCATTGCTACATCACATCGGTAACCATCAACGCCAACCTCGGCTACCCAAAACTCCATGGCTTTGATCATTTCATCCCATAAATCTTTATTTGAAAAATCCAGATCAATAACATCGCTCCAGTCGGCTACGGGGGGAAAGAAGTTACCAAGAGAGTCTCGCATATAAAAGTCTGGTCTTGAGGTAGTCCACGGATGATCCCACGCCGTATGGTTAGCTACCCAATCGAGAATCACATACATGCCTTGCATATTTATGTCGTCAACAAGGGCTTTGAAATCCTCCATAGTGCCAAATTCAGGATTGACGGCAACAAAGTCTTTTACAGAGTAATAGCTGCCCAAGGGCCCTTTCCGGTTCAACTCTCCAATCGGATGAATAGGCATCAACCAGAGAATATCTACTCCCATTTCTCTCAGGCGGGGAAGATGGCGACGAAATGCCTCAAATGTTCCCTCCTTTGTATACTGCCGGATGTTCACCTGATACATTGTGGCATTTTTACTCCATTCGGGATTTGTAACAGGAACATCAGGTTGTACAGCCTGGGGAACCTTGCACGCCTGGATTAGGAAAATAGATAATATAAGTCCCATTAATCCTGCCGAAATTAAAACGAATCGTAGTTTCATATTAGATATTTATTAGTGATTACTCGCAAATATACACTTTAAACCGTAAACAACACACCGGCGTATAGTTGTCCAGTGGAATGAATTAGTTAACAAACATACATAAGGTCTCGCAAGGGTCGAAGAATTAAAAGGGCAAGGCGAAAGGCAATCGTACTCGCTGCTTACACACTTCTGTCAAAGGCTTTTTCTGACAACTTTCATTAGGGGCGTAACCTCGCCGTCAATAGCGCACGCAGGGCATGTGGAGGCCGCCTGGGTGTATTCGAGTTTGCACCTTTTGCAACGATATCTTACATTTCGTACAATTTCGGCTGGTTCCGACAGATACAGGACAATAAATCCTAAAAGTGGTGTAAGTATCACACTGATCAAAAGCAGGCGTTTTACTCCAATTTTTCTCTTACCGCCTTGCATACCAATTATAAATGCAGCCAGTAAATAGAGGATAATTATTCCTATAATTTTGGGTACTGTCATTGTTCGCGTAGTTTTGTTGTTTGGTTTCTCAACCCTTATGAATTCACGCAAAATTTATATGCAAAGAAAGCAAATAAGCTTTTACCACTAAATAACAATATCAGGCAGATTTGTACCTTTGCGACCCGTAAAACCGGTCAGACCGGATCAAGGGAGAAAAATAACGCGATATAATGTAATGAAAAAAGTTCTCATAGTAACTGGTGGAGGCGATTGCCCGGGATTGAATGCGGTAATCAGGGCTGTTGTTAAACGGGCATCACAGGAAAAGGATTGGGAAGTATTAGGTAGTATCGAGGCGTTTAACGGCATTTTGCGTGAACCTACCGAACTCATGGTTCTTGATGAGAAAACCGTGGCTGGCATTCACTATCAGGGTGGCACCATAATTCAAACTACCAATAAGGGCGGTCCGTTTGCCTGGCCGGTTAAACAACACGACGGCACGTGGATTACTGTTGACCGTAGCGATGAGATGGTTCGTAAAATCCAGTACCTGGGTATAGATGCTGTAATCAATATCGGAGGCGACGGTTCGCAAAGAATCTCACAAAAGTTATTCGAAAAAGGGTTGAATATTATTGGTGTTCCAAAAACAATTGACAACGACCTTTCAGCTACCGATTCAACATTCGGCTTTCAGACTGCCATACAGATTGCCACCGAAGCTGTTGATAAACTAACCACTACTGCTGCGAGTCATAACCGGGTGTTTGTGCTGGAGGTTATGGGACGCGATGCAGGCTGGATCGCACTAAATGCGGCTGTAGCTGGCGGCGCTGAAATTTGTTTGATCCCCGAAATACCTTACGACATCAACAAGGTGCTCGAAAAGATTGATAGCCGCTTTGTGAAGGGACGCGGGTTTGTAAACATAGTAATTGCCGAGGGTGCTTACCCAATCGGAGGAAATGTGGTTGGAATGGAACCCGACCAGGTAGGATACCGTAATTTCCGGTTAGGCGGGGTTGGCTTCAAACTGGTTGATGACCTGAAAAATGCTGGATGCGAGCATGAGCTACGAGCAACCATTCTCGGGCACCTGCAACGCGGCGGCATTCCCACTGCCTACGACCGTGTACTCGCAACACAGTTTGGCGTCAAAGCTTTTGAATTAGTTAGAAGCGGTGAGTTCGGCAGAATGGTTTCGTACCGCCATCCTTATATCACAAGCGTTACCCTGCAGGAAGCCATACAGCAACCTAACCTCGTTACCCTTGATACTGCGTTAATGAAAACAGCCCGCGGTGTTGGTATTTGCTTTGGCGACTAATTAAATCAGCTATTTCCATTTGATGTTGCATCCAATACTGGGAATCTGAACCTCAGGAACTGTTTTGCCATCCAATAATAAATCCAGCGCATGTCGGAAATCTTTTCCCGTTACAGGATTGTTATTTCCTGGTCGGGAGTCGTCGAACTGACCACGATAAACTACCTTACCCCGATAGTCTATCACGTTGAAATCAGGCGTGCAGGCTGCATAGTAAGCTTTGGCAACCCTCTGAGTTTCATCAAAAAGATAAGGGAACGGAAAATCATGTTCAGCGGCAAACTCCTTCATCTTTTCAGGCGAATCGTCGGGGTATTTCACTACATCGTTGGAATTTATCATGATGAATGCCACTCTTTTGCCTAAGTAATCCCTGCCAACCTGAACTATCCCCTTTATGATGTGCTTCACATATGGACAATGGTTACAGATAAAAGCAACCACTATAACCTTACTTTGATAAAAACTACTTAGCGACAACTCTTTCCCGGAAATTACGTCGGGTAATGTAAAATCAGGGGCATCGAAACCCAGTGGGATGATTTTAGTTGGTGTAAGCGCCATATTTGTACATTTTTATATACAACTGCTAATAAACGAAATTGTTTGATAAACACAAAATTGACGAATAAGTTCGTAGATTTTTCATAGTTTTGCGATTTTGCGACCACTCCTGATATCATGCTATTGAATTGAATATGAAACTCTTATTATTGCTTACCGCTCTTTTAATCACACTCTCAGGAGCAATGCTTTGGGGGCAATCAGATTCTCCCCGTAAAACATATAAAACTCAACGCCTTATCGGTTCCCCACCAGTAATAGATGGCTACATTAACGATTCGGCATGGCAGCAAGGAGTTTGGGGCGGCGGATTTGTGCAATACGAACCATTTGAAAATGCAGAACCTGCCTTTGAAACAGAATTCAAAATACTTTACGACGACAACAACCTCTTTATCGCATTCAAGGCGCACGATTCAGCACCCGATAGCATTGAAAAAAGACTATCGCGCCGCGACGACGGACAAGGCGACCTCATAGCTATACAATTCGACAGCTACTTCGATCAGCGAACAGGTTTCACATTTGCAGTAACCGCAGCAGGTGTCAAAGTAGATTACATTACACTGAACGATGGCGAATCGCAGGATAACGTCTGGGATCCTGTTTGGGAAGCGAAAACATCGCTAACCAATTTCGGATGGGTTGCCGAAGTAACCATACCTTTTAATCAACTACGTTTCGGTAATCAAAATGACCATATCTGGGGGCTCCAAGTGGCTCGCCACACTTTCCGCAGGAATGAAACCTCACTGTGGCAGCCTATTCCTCGTGCTGCCGGCGGATGGGTTAGTCTGATTGGAGAAATTCACGGTATTAGCGGAATCCGTCCCAAAAAGCAGTTCGACGCCATTCCATATTTTGTAGCACAATACGAAACATTCAAACAAGAACCTGATAATCCTTTTCGTACAGGTGATAAGCACATGCTCAACGCCGGACTCGACGCCAAGATTGGCCTTACAAACGATCTTACACTTGATCTGACTTTCAATCCCGATTTTGGTCAGGTTGAAGCCGACCCCTCACAAATTAACCTGACAGCATTTGAAACTTTTTTTGAGGAAAAGCGTCCTTTCTTTATTGAAGGCCGCAACATCATGAGCTATCCTCTACAATCAAATGGTCATGACAACAACGACAATCTGTTTTATTCACGCCGTATCGGCCGCCAGCCGCAATTTTATCCCGATCTTAATGCTAATCAACACATTAAACAGCCAATCAATACTACTATTCTCGGTGCAGCCAAGCTAACTGGCAAAACCAGGCGTGGGCTTTCAGTTGGAATAATGCAGAGCGTTACTGCTGATGAGTACGCTACTATTGATACCGATGGGATTCGCGACAGGATCCACGTTGAGCCAGCAACAAATTATTTTGCCGCCCGTGTTGGGCAAGACTTTAATCGAGGCAACACAACATTGGGAGGTATGTTCACTGCTGTGAACCGCACGCAAAACAACCCCTACCTGAATTTCCTGCACAGCGCAGCCTATAGCGGTGGAGCTGACTTTGAGCATAACTGGAGAGACAAAACCTACACCTTCAGAGCCAGAATTGTTTTCAGCCATGTTCGCGGCGATAGTGCTGCACTGATCAGAACGCAACGATCATCAGCTCGCTACTTTCAACGGCCCGATGCAACCCATCTTACACTCGACTCAACACGCAGGTATCTGTCGGGCCATGGAGGATCAATAGAGCTAATGAGGGGCGGAAATGTCAACTTTCGTTTTGGTGGTTCACTGAATTGGAAATCGCCAGGTTTGGAAATCAATGATATCGGATTTATGCATAATGCCGACGTAATAAATCAAACCTTATGGATGGAATTCGAGGAATATGCACCAAGGGGAATTTTCTATTCATGGGAAATAGATGTTGCCCAATCAACAGTGTTTGACTTTTCAGGAAAATTAATCCAACAAGGAGCATACATAGACTCTGACGTTCGCTTCAGCAACAATTGGATTTTCTCCACAGGATTCAATCTTAGCGGCGAGTCGTGGTCGAAGTCGGCTCTGAGGGGCGGCCCACTGTTACTGATTCCTGGAGGATTAGGAAACTGGATTTTTCTGATGAGCGATACCCGGAAAAAATTGAATTTCAGGGCAGGCTGGTCTGCTATGAATCATTGGGATGATCACCATAGAACAAGAAGCATCTGGGGTGGCATAAACTACCGTCCAACCCCTTCAATTAGTCTGAGTCTTAACCCATCGTACAGAAATACCCGCTCACAACTGCAGTATGTAGCCAACATAGAAACAGAACTGGGAACGCGATATTTGAATGCTACTCTTAATCAGCACACTCTTAGTCTTTCGGCTCGGGCCAGCCTGAGCATTACACCTAACTTTACAATACAGTATTACGGTCAGCCGTTTATTTCATCAGGAAACTTCAAGGACTTTAAGCGAATAACCAACCCTTCGGCCTCAAATTATGAGGATAGGTTTGAGTTGTTTAGTCCAGCCCAATTGCATGAGCAAGATGAAATCTTTCAGGTTGATGAAAACCTCGATGGCAACACCGATTACAGCTTCGGCAACCCAGATTATAAAGCATTGTTTTTTCAATCGAACATGGTTTTAAGGTGGGAATACCTGCCTGGTTCAACTTTGTTCCTGGTTTGGTCGCAAGGTCGCGATGATTTTTATACCGATAGCAACTTTGCCTTGGTTGAAGATACCGGAGATCTTTTCAGAATTTACCCGCACAACATGTTTCTGATTAAGGTATCATATCGTATTGGGATGCGATAAACTCTGCAAAGCTGCGATTCGATGTAGACACATTTCGATAACACACATAGCAGACATTATGAGAAGTTTATTGTCGTCATTACTGCTTATACCAGTACTTAGTCTTTCAGGATTTTTTTCACTTCGCGCACAAGATCCGCAAGAAATTGTACACAGGGTCGAGGTAAACATGCGAGGAGAAACATCCTACACCGAGATGACAATGACAACGGTGAGACCGCGTTTTACCCGTGAAATCAGTATGAAATCGTGGAGTCTTGGCGATGATTTTGCAATGATACTTATTACTGCCCCGGCACGCGATCAAGGCACCGCTTTCCTCAAACGCGGCAAAGAGATGTGGAACTATGTTCCTGGAATTGATCGCACAGTAAAGATGCCACCATCTATGATGTCGCAATCGTGGATGGGTTCAGATTTCAGCAATGATGATCTGGTTCGGGGTGTATCGCTCGTTGACGACTACTTCCACCAACTTCTTCGCTCCGATAGCTTCGACGGGCATCTGTGTTATGTAATAGAGTTGCGACCCAAACCCGGCGTACCCGTTGTTTACGACAAGGTTATCTATTGGGTCGCAAAACAAATTTACCTGCCTGTGAAGGTAGAAAGCTATGATGAATTTGGCAATCTGGCTAATACAATCAATTTCAGAGACATAAGGCAAATTGGAGGCCGCCGAATCCCTACCGTGGTTGAGATAATTCCGGCTGACAGGGAAAACCACAAAACAATCCTTACAACCACCCACGCCAACTTCGAAATCAGGCTTTCGGAAGATTTTTTTACGATACACAATCTTACACAAATACAATAAATACTAAATATCCAATTGCTTTCATGAATCCCAAATGAATGTTTGCATAACGCCAACAATCCTGAGCTGATGAAAATACTGCTAAAGCTTGCCTGGAGAAACCTGTGGAGAAACCGTAAACGAAGCCTGATTACAATCAGTTCGGTTTTCTTTGCGGTACTGCTTTCAATTGTAATGACCTCAATGCAGGAAGGTAGCTACGAACGAATGATAGAGAGCCTTGTCAGATATAGTACGGGCTACATTCAGATACAGGATGTTTTGTATGAAGAAGAACCTTCGATCGACAATTCTCTTGTTTTCGATGAGCAAATCCACCACTCACTCAACCAACTCTCTGAAGATATTGAGTTCTATGTGCCACGTATTCAGAATTTTGCACTTGCTGCCACTAAAAATCAAACCCGAGGAACATTGGTTTTGGGTATTGAACCGGATAAGGAAAATCGCCTCAATAACCTGCTCGACAATATGATTGCCGGTGAATTCATCACAAGCTCCGATAATCAGATCGTTATTGCAAGCGGATTGAGTAACATCATGGGCTTAAGGGTTGGAGATACGTTGATTCTTTTAGGACAGGGATTACACGGAGCTACCGCAGCCGGACGTTACCGAATCAAAGGAATAGTAAATCTGCGCCTGCCGGAAATAAACAACAACACTATCTACATGCCTTTGACCGAGGCGCAATGGTTTTTTATGGCAGAGGATCGCCTCACATCATTAATAATCATGCCACATGACCCCGACCATACAAACAGAATTGCATCAGAGCTTCAAGCAAGTCTTGATAATGAATGGTTTAGTGTGCTTACATGGAAACATCTGTTAGCGGATTTTCTCAGTCTGATGGAATTCGATCGTGCAGGTGGTAGGGTAATGAGTATCATACTCTACATCGTGATCACTTTCGGTCTGTTGGGAACCATTATTACGATGATGATTGAGCGTCAAAAAGAGTTTGGCATGCTGATATCGCTGGGAATGAACCGCATGCGGCTTGCGTTAGTCTGTTTCCTCGAAACACTTTTTATCTCTGGTGCAGGAGTAGTTGCAGGAGTTGCAGCATCGGTGCCTGTTGTCGGTTTCTTTTACTTTAATCCCATTCCACTGCATGGCGATATGGCACAAACAATGTTAGATTACGGCTTTGAACCCATCATGCCTTTTTCCACCGATCCGGGCATCTTCCTCACTCAGGCAGCAATTATTGTAGTATTATCAGTTCTGGTAGGCTTGTATCCAATTTACAGGGTTTACAGGCTAAATATCATTCAGGTACGACAATAGACTTTGTAAGATCATTATTAGTTCGAATCGTTAAACAATGAAAACCCTGTTAAAAATTTCGTGGAGAAACGTATGGCGAAACCCCAGGCGAAGCCTGGTGATGATAATCGCTGTTGCCATTGGTTTGTGGGCTGGAATATTTGTCAGCGCACTAAGTTTTGGCTTGATAAATCAACGTTTTGAAACAACTATTGAGCAGCATATTTCTCACGTTCAGGTACATCACAAGGAATTTCTAAAAGATTACAATGTGGGTTACCACATAGCTGAATGGGAAAAATTACAGCAATTGCTGCTCAACGATGATGATATAAAATCTTTCTCGGGTCGCACTCTTGTAAATGGGATGCTCGCAACTGCAACCATAACAAGAGGAATCAATATTATTGGTATAGATCCTGCTGCAGAGGCAATTACTACAGGTTTAAACCAAAGCATCGTGTCAGGAGGCTATTTTGAAGGCCAAGGAGAAAATTTAGTGTTGATTGGAAAAAGCCTGGCCGATAAAACGAAGCTGCGTGAACGTTCGCGGCTGGTTCTCACTTTTCAGAACACCGAAGGTGAACTAATTTCAGCATTGTTCAGGGTGGGCGGAATATACCGCTCATCAAACACATCGCTTGATGAGCGAAATGTGTTTGTACATCAAACTGATTTGAATGAGTATATTGGCCAAATAAACACAGTGAATGAAATTGCCATTGTTGGATATGATGCCCAGCAGGCTTCTGCACTTAGCAACAGGTATAAGGCAATTTTTCCAGAGTTGAGCATACGTACCTGGGTGGAAATATCGCCCGAACTTGCTTACACGCAACAATTAACACAAACAATGCTGCTGTTTATCATTGCTATCATTTTGTTTGCACTTGCCTTTGGCCTTATCAATACTATGCTTATGTCGGTTTTTGAGCGGATAAGGGAGTTAGGAATGTTGATGGCGGTTGGGTTAAACCGTAAGAAGGTATTCAGCATGATTATGCTCGAAACAACCTTTCTTATTTTTCCTGGCGCCGTTGCGGGAATGATGTTGGGTTTTCTTACGACCCTGCTTACTCACAAAACCGGAATTAATCTGGCTGAAATTGGTGGAGAATCACTGAACCAGTGGGGTTTCACATCGCTTGTTCATCCATACCTCGCACCTTCATTCTACGCAATACTGACAATATTGGTTATCGTTACAGCATTTCTCACATCAATTTACCCTGCTGTAAAAGCTTTGAGATTAAAACCATCTGAGGCAATACGTAAAGAATAGTTCCAATCCTTCGTATCACTAAGATTACAACCAAATGAAAATCATTAGAACCGAGCAACTTACAAAAATTTATAACGACAAATCCCTGCCGGTTAAAGCTCTGAATAATCTGAACCTGACCTTCGATCAGGGAGAGATAGCAGCAATAGTAGGACCATCAGGCAGTGGAAAAACAACTTTCCTGAACATGATCGGCGGCCTCGACAAACCAACCGAAGGAAAAATTTACATTGGCGATACAGAAATCACATCATTGCCCGATTCAAAACTGATAGATTTCCGGCTGCATCATATCGGATTTGTGTTTCAATCCTTTAACCTTTTGCCTGTTCTAACGGCTAAGGAAAATGTTTCGTTCATAATGTTGCTTCAAAAAGCCGGAGCCAAGGAGATGGAGGCCCGTGCAACAGAACTTCTGCGGCAAGTGGGATTAGGCGATAAGATGAATGTGCGACCCTCGAAACTATCTGGCGGACAGCAACAACGTGTAGCAGTTGCGCGGGCACTCGCATCAAAACCCAAGTTTATTCTTGCCGATGAACCTACAGCAAATCTCGATTCGCAGTCGGCCTTTAACCTGCTCGACATTATGGTAAGGTTGAACAAGGAAGAACAGGTAACGCTTATTTTCTCAACACACGATCAGCGTGTAATTGACCGTGCAGGCAGGGTTATCACTCTGGTTGACGGTGCTGTAGCTGCTGATACATGTCCTGATCAGGAAGCAAAAACCTAAAACAATGTATCCAACCGGTAAGTGTGTTCGTCAGGGATTTTTTGCGATTGCCTTTATTCTTCTGGTGTTTCAGCCATCTTTAGCACAATCACCACAAAACATTGGCAAGTATCCGAAACTACGGTTTAATGGATATCTCACAATGATGCCATCGGCAATTTACAGCAGCGTTCAGAACCGGATAACAACAAACGGGCTCATACACAACAGGCTGAATTTTGGTTTTCTTATAAATGAACAATGGTCGGTAACTGCCGAGGTTCGCAACCGAGTAATCACTGGTGCTATGGTTTCAGAAATTCCATTATTTGTTGATTGGTTAGATAACGATCCCGGACTTCTCGATCTTTCGAAAACATATTCCATTAACCATGGAAGCGTGGTTCACACAATGAGCGACCGCTTATTTGTAGAACTGCGAACCGGGCAGTGGAACATACGTGCAGGTCGCCAGCGTATCAACTGGGGAATCAACATGATTTCAAACCCCAACGATCTCTTCAACACTTACAGCTTTTTTGATTTTGATTATGTCGAACGTCCGGGTGCCGACGCCATGCGTATACAATATTTCGTGAGTGGTATGTCGAGATTGGAGTTTGCAGCCGCTCCGGCCAAACACATCCGGAATGCTACAGCCGCTCTTCTCTATAGTTGGAACACGAACGGTTACGACATTCAAATCATTGCCGGATACTACCGCAACCGTCTAACAGTTGGCGGTGGATGGGCAGGAAATATAATGCAAAGCGGATTTAAAGGCGAAATAACACTTTTCAACGATCTGCAACCAAACGATACTTTACATGCCTTCAATGCTGTTGCGGCAGTTTCGTTCGACCACCGCTTTGATAACAACATTTTTGCCGTAGTGGAATTCCTGTACAATGGTGGTTACAGCAGATCGGCCGATAGAGGACTTTTGATTACCGATCCTCTATCGGCCGACAACATTGCTTTTAGCCGTTTTGGTTTCACAGGCAGCCTCATGTATCCGTTCTCACCAATTTTCACTGGGTCGCTTGCAACTATTTGGTATCCCGACATTGAAACTGTTTTTGCAATGCCCCATTTCACATGGTCGGCAATCACTAACCTTGACCTGAGCGTTGTTGTTCAAATTTTTCATGGGAACGCCAACACATTTTTCCCGGGAACCGGCATAGCGGGTTATGCTTCAGCTAAATGGTCGTTTTGACTAAGCATCCTGATTCGAATCACTACCTTACAACGATGACGAGATATTTTGAGGCTTTCCAGAATTCCTGAGGATTTTTAATCACCAGTTTTTCAACGGGTTCAGTGCCAACAAACTCATAGCTTCCAACCGGATGAACAGTAACAAGCTCAGCCCTTTTGGCATTTACAGGAATTTCAGTTACATTTCGGAGATCAATTGCAGTAAACTCCTTGCGGATAAGGTCTTCGGCGGGAGTAGTAACGCGGCCAATACCGATAAATCCGCCTTCGCGGTTTATTATGCCTCTATCTCTTAGATCGCGGCGCACTCCAACAATGTACCATGCCTTGTTTAACTCAATAGTTTTTTGGTCGATCATGTCCGATTTTGCCTTGCCTTCTTTTTCGAGATCAGCTACGCGCACATTCAAGGTTTCCACCTTAATATTAAGTTGTGCTACCTGTTCTTTCAACCTTACAATTTCAGCTTCTCTTTCAGCCATGTCATTATTGATGCGTTCGATGGTTTTGTTAAGGTCTGCGATTCTCAGATTCGACCTGCGCACCTGACCGTTAAGGCGATCTATGAGTTCCCTGTTTCGATCGAGAAGGTTGCTAATGTCCTGTATGTTTTGAGTTATTCGCTCTTTTACTTCTGCCTGAACTTCCTGGACACCTGTAGCCTGCTCAGCTACCAGAGCTTCCTTAGCACGAATAACTGCCAGATTTTCCTCAATCTCATTAAGCCATTGAAATAGCATGTTGATGGAACTATCTCGCTCGGCAACCATTGTTGCGAACCTAAGGCTATCGGCCTGCAGGCGCATAATATGCTCTTCTTTTTCCCGAATGCCGCAGCCCGATAAGAACGGCAAAATTGCTACTAATAGAACAAATAATTTTTTCATGTGTTAAAGATTTAAATTTGTAATATAATGATAATAGATGTGCTTAATTGGTTTACAAAAATAACAAAAAACGTACCATCTATTTGATCTATCTGATAGCAACTTAGGTGTTCGCAGTAAATGTTTCAGAATCTTCCAGGTTTGTATCCCGATTCATGCAGTATTTGTTTCGATGGTAGAGTTAACATTTTTTCTACCGAAGTCTCAGGGTTGTTCTTCATATAACGTCTAACGATTTGCCATCCGATCCATATTGCAGTTCGGGCGGGCGATTCCCTTCCGAAAGCCGAAGTAAACGGGCCATCGCGAGTGTAACGGTTTACAACCAAAGGATCGGAAACGTACAAGCGCTCGTTTTCAATAAAATATGCCCATAAGTTGCTTTCATGCTTCTGGCACCAATATATTTCCTCAGCGGTATAACCTATTTTAAACTCATCATTTGTGTTGGGAAGAATGCGATCGAGCAGATACAGTATTTTTCCCTCAGTAATCATGCGATCAAGGAGATGTTCAAATACAACATCGGTTTGCAGCCAATGGCGGAGGATTGTCTCAATACTGGTGCTCACAATGTAAGGATTGTCCATCCTACTGGTCAAATACATAGGTATTCCGCTTTTTAAGTATAGCTCAAACCCTTCGCCAAGAAACATATCGAGTGCAATAACCAGATATTCACCGTTGTAAAGAACCGGTTTTTCGATATACAAACCAGAAACATAAGCAAAAACCAAGGGAGGTGTCCAGTCGGGGAAAAGATATATCAACTGCCGGAAGGCGGCAGCCATTTCTTCTGAAAGCCACTCTAACGACGGATACTTTGCAATTACAGCTTCAAATAGAGCACGGTTGTTCTGATCAGTAACAAAACGGTGCAGACTTTCAATCTTTACGCTATCATCTTGATTATCAACATAAAATGGAGAGTAAGTAGTTCGAAGCTCTTCAAAATGCACCGCAAGTTGGCTGGGATCGAGATAAAACAAAGCTTTTTCATATCTTTTAATCTCTACCTTCGGCGTAGGAACCCATTCTGGTACTTCATCCGCTCGTCGTGGCCACAGCCATGTGATCAAAAAGATTATAGCGGCTAAAACAATAGCAAGAATAATGATTATTCGAAAGCGGATCATGGCATTAAAAACTTGTGTCCGGTGTTTCCGGAGCGCAGCATTTACTATTCAATTGGTTCTTCAGAAAAACGGAAAACGCACTATAATATTTTCCAACCCAGCGTTACACTAACAAGGTGGTTTTTCAGGTCGGTTTCAGGGATTTCGCTAATGTCAGACATCCCATATTCATAGCGAACATCAAGCGTAAACATGAGCAGATCGAGGCCTGCTCCAACCTGCAGTGCCCAGTTGGCATCACGAATATCATCAACCGTAACTGGGTTTTCTGCATTTACTATATTTTGAACTTCTTTATCAATTACGAAAGATGCAACCGGCCCGGCCATTACCCGAAGATTAGCAATTTTTAGATCAAGAATTCTGATACCTACCAGAATCGGAACATCAAGTGTAGTGAGTTTGATTTCACTTGCGCCGAAAACCGCACCTGGATCGTCGTTCCTAAAAATTCCACCTTTCGTGGTAAACAGCAACTCAGGTTGAATATAACTTTTTATCCCAAGGCGAAGGAAGGCACCAGCCTGAAAATTGGCTTTAAAATCCGTTTTGATTTCGTCAATATCGGTACTTAGAGTGGTTGTATTAAACCCGACTTTTGGCCCGAACGAAATGGGAAGTTGCGCCGATACAATTGATGTTATCAGCATAGCTGTGAAAAATAGTGCTAACTTTTTCATAACAATTTCGTTTTTGAGGTTGTTAATTTTACTTTGGAAACTAATTACTAATAGCAATAAACTTGCGTTCAATGAAAGAAAGAGCCACAAATGTAGACATTACGACCAGAATAATATCGTTCGGATGCACTATTTTAATAATTTCGCAATAGAATAAATTTTAACTGCAAAGTTCCACACTCAAACTCACAACGATGAAACACAGCATATTGACATTTTTTTTCATGTTGGTAATTACCCTCTTGCCTATGTTCCATGCCTTCGGACAGGCAGATTTTGGACTCAGGATTGCACCTAACGTAGGCTGGATGAAACCAAACGCAGAAGGATATTATTCCGATGGTGCAAGGATTGGTTTTTCATGGGGTTTTGTTGCAGAGTTCCCAATAGCCAACAACCATAGGGTAGGAAGCGGGTTTAACATTATTTACAGCAATGGCCGGCTAAGCTACACTGAAGAAAGAGTTGTAAATACTGTTACTCATGAAGGAGAACTTAGAAGGAATTATCACTTGGAATATCTCGAAATTCCATTGCTCCTCCGTTTACGAACTGCTGATGATGGAAAGGCAGTTTTTTACGCTACTATAGGCTTGGGGACTGGCTTCCGCCTCGACGCACACGCCACTGATACCTTTGAATCTGGAACAATGACTATCTTAGAGGATAAGGCAAAGATAACGGATGAGATAAATCTGTTGAGGCATTCCCTTTTGGTGGGACTGGGGCTTGAGTACGCTGTATCGGGTAATACAAGGATTATCGTAGGACTGCAATTCAATAACGGGTTTACAGATGTTTTAAAAGGTCAAAACAGCGTAAATCAGGCCATTAATCATAATGGTGCTCCTAATTTTGTAGAGATGAATTTCGGACTACTTTTCTGAATTTAGGCTTAACAGGCCAGAAAATGAAAATTGCTCTCGCACAACTCAATTTCACAATTGGCGATTTCGAACATAATCGCAAGCTAATAATCAATAACATACTGAAAGCGAAATCGCTTGGAGCCGACGTTATTGCATTTCCCGAACTGGCAGTTTCAGGCTATCCGCCACGCGATTTTCTAAACTATGATCATTTTATTGATCACTGTTTTGAAACACTACAATCCATTGCAACTGTTTGCCATGGGATTACAGCTATAGTAGGTTGTCCGGTAAAAAATCCTGAACCGTTTGGCAAGCGTCTATACAATTCAGCAGCGGTTTTGGGTGATGGTAAAATTCTTTCAACTATTTACAAATCTCTGCTTCCGAATTACGATGTTTTTGATGAATATCGTTATTTCGAACCTGCCCACTCCGTTGAAGTTGTAACTATCAAAGCGGGCCGAATAGCTGTTACAATATGTGAAGATTTGTGGGGACTTTCAGATCATCCTCTTTACCGCCATCAACCAATGAATTCGCTGATAGCCCAACAACCGGATGTAATCCTCAATATTGCGGCATCACCCTTTCATTACCGGCAAGCAATCGAACGACGTAAAGTACTGGTTCGCAATGCAAAGCAATACAAACTCCCACTTTTGTATGTAAACCACACAGGAGGTCAAACAGAATTACTCTTTGATGGCGATTCAATGGTGATTGATGACGGTGGAAGAATCGTTGATCAATTGCCCTGGTTTAGTGAAGCATTAAGGGTTTACGACATTTCAAAGCTATCACAGCTCGAGCCGCCAGAATTACATTATGATGAAACAGGGCTGATACATAAAGCCCTTGTTACTGGTATAAGGGATTACTTCAGGAAATCTGGATTCAGCAAAGCTATACTTGGGCTATCCGGTGGGCTTGATTCTGCAGTAGTACTTGCTCTTGCTGCTGAAGCGCTTGGGCACGAAAATGTTATGAATTTGCTGATGCCATCGGCTTTTTCATCCAAGCATTCTGTTGACGACGCTTTAGAAATTGCCAGACGCCTTGGCTCGCCATACGAGATTATCAGTATTGAAAGCATTTACGATACCTTCATCAAGGTGCTTAAGCACTCGTTTGCCGAAACTCCTTTCGATGTAACTGAGGAGAATATTCAGGCTCGCATCAGGGCAACATTACTGATGGCATGGTCGAACAAAAAGGGATATATCTTGCTTAACACAACTAATAAGAGCGAAGCTGCGGTAGGATATGGAACACTTTACGGAGATATGTGCGGTGGATTATCGGTACTTGGCGATGTTTACAAAACCCAGGTATATGCATTAGCGGAGCATATCAATCGCTCCGGCGAAATAATTCCACAATCCATTATCAAAAAAATTCCTTCGGCAGAGCTTCGTCCAGGACAAAAGGACACTGATTCATTACCGGAATATGCAGTTCTCGACACTATTTTGCACGCCTATATTGAACAGAGTCTTGATAGTGAGTCAATAAAAAAGATGGGCTTCTCCCCTGATTTAATAATTCAGGTATTACGTATGGTAAATTCAAATGAATGGAAACGATATCAAACGCCACCAGCGCTTCGTGTTTCGCCAAAGGCATTTGGTTCGGGGCGAAGGCTTCCGATTGTTGCCAAATACCTGCTTTGAATTTATATTTCTAAGCCTCTTCCACACCTTTAACCTCAGGCACAGCGCGTTTCAGGGCTTCTTCCACTCCGCTTTTCAGGGTCATGTGGCTATATGGGCATGAACCGCATGCTCCCTGCAGTTCTACTTTAACAATGTTATCAGGAGTAAGCTCTACGAAACGAATATCACCTCCGTCGGCCATCAAATAGGGTCGCAACTGTTGGATAACATCTTCAATTCTGTTCAAAATATCACTGTTTGCACTCATGTAAATTAGTTTAATTTTCTGTATAATAATTAATTAAGTATGTTTCATTTGCACCACACGGGTGGGGGGCAGGGTCGCATTGCGGATAGAAACCTGTTGAGCAACATTGCCGGCCATTTCCATCAAAGCTTTGGAAAGAGGCGATTCAGTATGTGAAGTAACAGGAATTCCTTTATCGCCCGATTCGCGTATTCCCTGAATAAGAGGAATTGAGCCAAGTAATGGAATTTGATATTGAGCGGCTAATCTTTCTCCACCGCCTTTGCCAAAGATATAATACCTGTTATCTGGCAGGTCGTCGGGTGCGAACCAAGCCATATTTTCGACCAGCCCCAGCACTGGAACGTTCACAGCCTCCTGGCCAAACATAGAAATAGCTTTCCGGGCATCAGATAGAGCCATCTCCTGTGGTGTAGTAACAATCACCGCACCTGTTACAGGAAGCTGCTGAACCAGTGTAAGATGAATATCGCCGGTTCCAGGAGGCATGTCTATTATCATGTAATCAAGCTCGCCCCATTCGGCCTCAGTAAACAGTTGGGAGAGAGCGTGCGATGCCATTGGACCACGCCATACCAGCGCTTTTTCCGGTTCTACAAAAAATCCGATCGAAAGCAGACTAATGCCATGTTTACGAACCGGAATTACCTTGAGTTTGCCACCAATGTCAACTGCAGCGGGTTTAGCGTTTACCAGATCGAACATTAACGGGATCGAAGGCCCGTAAATATCGGCATCAACCAGCCCTACCCTTGAACCAGTTTTAGCAAGCGCCACCGCCAGATTAACTGAAATAGTTGATTTTCCAACTCCTCCCTTGCCGCTGGCAACTGCAATGATATTTCGAACCCCTTTCAAATGCTCATCGGCCTGATTACGCCTTGATGTGACCTTGGATGTAAAATTTACCTGAACCTCAGCTTCGGGGTCAACAAACCGGTGGATAGCTTCAATGCAATCTTGTTGAATCCGATGTTTGAAAGGACATGCCGGGGTGGTGAGCACAAGATTAAACGACACCTTGCTCCCGCTGATGATAACATCCTCTATCATCTTTAACGTTACGAGGTCTTGTTTAAGATCGGGATCATTAACGTTGCGCAACGCAATTAAAACGGCCTCTTTGCTTATTTTCATAGCCAATGAACATCATATAATTATTCGGTGAAAGTAATAACAATTTCAAAGCGTTTTTGTCTTATGCAAGAAAGTTACATAATTGACAACAGAGTCCTCTATAGGGTCAATTCTCTTTTAGGATCCCAAAAGCGTTCGTGGAATTGTTTTACCTTATCTTCCTCAACATCAATCCCTTCACTTTCAAGCAACTGCGCCATAATCTCAGAACCACCGAAATGATGTTTACCGGTCAAACAACCGTTGCGGTTTACGACACGATGAGCTGGAATATTCGTGGTTGCCCGATGTGTTGCATTCATAGCCCACCCAACCATCCTCGCTGCTCCGCGAGTTCCGAGAAATTCAGCGATTGCACCATATGAAGTAACCCTGCCGTAAGGAATCAGTTCAACAACTTCATAAACTCGTTCAAAGAATGATTTTTTATCGTTTAATTCGATCGCCATCGGTTAGTAGTATGTGGTTAACTAATCCTGAACCGCAAATATTTGATTTTTTTTCCCTGGGCAAGAAAACTCTTCTCGTAGAAAGTTTGTACAAGCGAGGCTTCTTCAAATGTGGCCTCGTTGTAAAGATCGAAAGAGTGAAAGAGCAACTGCATGCGTTTCTCCTTAATCACATTTAGTGTGTATTCAAATAGTTGCAATTCATCTGTTTTCAGATGAATTATACTTTCAGGAACGAGAATATTTCTGTAATGTTCGAGAAAGCGTGGAGAAGTTAGTCTTTTTTCAGACTTCGAGTTTTGGGGATGCGGGTCGGGAAATGTGATCCAAATGCCGCTGATTTCGTTTGGGGCAAATATCTGCTCAATCTGTTCGATGCGTGTTCGAAAAAAAGCCACATTAGATACGCCATCTTCGATTGCGGTTCGGCAACCTCTCCACAAACGGGCGCCTTTATTATCAATTCCGATATAATTGGCATCAGCATTTTTCCTTGCAAGCGCTAAAGTGTACTCTCCTTTTCCGCAACCTAACTCCAGAACGATGGGATTGCTGTTGTGAAAATGGTTTTGTGCCCAATTTCCTCTAAGATGATATTTCTGAATTAATTCAAAATATCCCGCTTGTATTAGGTTAGGGAAATTTCTAGACTCCTCGAAACGTGCAAGTTTATTTTTACTCAAGTGAATGGTGCTATTTAACTGATGCTTGACTAACGCAATTTTCCGGCAATTCACTGTTTATGTACCCATGCTCCCGGGAAATTCTTTTTGAGAGCGTTGGCTTTTTTCATGGCATCGTCAAATGAAAAAAACGAGGCAACGCTAACAAGATGCATTCCTGCGTCGGAACCAAGAATTTTAATCGGATACCCTTGTTTCATCAATTGTTCTGCTAAATTTTGTGCATTCTCCTGATTGCGAAACGCTCCGCTGATTACGTGATATGTATAAGTTGGTAATGCTTCGGGCGATTCCGGCTGTGTAGCTAGTGGAACTTCGGGAAGGGGCGGTGTGGCAGGCTCTATAGCCTTATCCACCACCGGAGCATCGAAACCTTTTTCGCTTGTTGTAAAACGATCCGTAATATCGCGAACCAACGTTTGAACAAAACCTGCTGATTGCATTGCGAAACCGGCAACAGTTTCTTTGTTCAGCACACCTAATACAATTGCTGCAACCAATGGTAAAGTTATGGCTGTTGTAATTGCAAATTTCCTCATCCGGGCGGTTGTGAAAGTTTTGCGCCGGAAATTTCGAATTCTGGCAGCATGGCTGACTGGTGGCATAACAAAAGATGCCATTCCGTATACATCGTCAAGGTAGTTTTCTTGCTTGTCGGGTTCGAATACTATTTTCCCTTCAGGATTAAGATGGAATGAACCTATCCCCAGCAGTGTAATAGTTTTGCCTGCCTTCAGACGCTCCTGCCAGGAGGTTACTTCACGCCATATCCTCTCCATAGCAGCATCAAAATTTATGTTCTCTTTTTCGGATATAAATGTAGCTAGCAGCCCATCGTTAGTTGTGAGACCTGGATTAAAAACCAGAAACTTCGACGGAGGTTCGAACAGGAAAGTATGAGGATTGATCTTTGCTGGCTGGTAGTTGGTAATAAACCCCCCCAGACCCGGAACAATGACACATTCGTTGCTACAAAGCAATTGGTGCAGATATTTTTCGATACTCATCATCCTTGTGGCGTAATCAAATCAGAGAACAAAATTAATGGCGTATTCTGAAATATCATAGTTTGTTCAAAGCTTTTGTTAAATCCTCCGGTGTGTCAATACCGACGCTCTCGTAACGGGTTATTTCTAGATGAACAGGGTAGCGCCACGACAACCAACGCAATTGCTCAAGTTTTTCTGCACTTTCTTCCTTAGTAGGTTGAAGTTTGCTCAGAGCAGATAGTGTTTTACCTCTGAAAGCATAAATTCCAATATGTTTAAAATACTGATGCTTTAAAGCCCATTCGCTTTCAGGTACATCTCGGAGAAAAGGAACAGGCCACCGGCTAAAATAGATTGCTCTGTTATGTACTGATGGCACAACCTTCACAATATTTGGGTTGAATAACTCTTCATACGAGCCAATTTGTTTCATCAATGTGGCTATGGTAACATCGGAATTGTTAAACATTCTAACAAGTTTGCCGATTTGTTCCGGATCTAAAAAGGGTTCATCGCCCTGAACATTTACGATGACCTCCGGAGGCTGGCTTCCCCATAATGTTTCGGCAAGGGCAGCTACACGCTCAGTACCGCTTTCGTGACTCTGCGACGTCATATACACCGGAATTTGCCTTTCCGCAAGGTGATCATATATACGATGATCGTCAGTGGCAACGAGCACCTGGCTGATTTCACGACACTTTTGCGCTTGCTCTACAACTCTTACAATCATTGACTTGCCGCAAATTTGCGCCAGTGGTTTGCCAGGGAAGCGAGTGGAAGAATAACGTGCAGGAATTATAACAACTGAACGATGCATTGATACTTAAATTAGACCCAAAGGTAGAAAGAAACTATTATCGGATGTTCTTATTGTTTGAGAAACAGTTGCGATATTTGTATTCGGTTATTTTGCCGTAACAGAATAGCCGTTTGAATGGCTATACGTTGGCAAACCATGAGTAATGGCATAATACCAAACTTCGTATTAAACAATAGTTTATTTGTGTGTCGAAAATATTTGTAATTTCTGACGGAACGGGTCGCACTGCAACTCAGGCCTTAAATGCAGCTTTAGTACAGTTTCCGACCCAGGAAGTTGACATTATTGTGCGAGCCGCAGTACGTTCAACATCCCAGGTTGATGATGCTGTTGCAGAGGCTGTTAGCTGCGATGGTTTCATTGTACACACTTTAGTTTCGAACGATCTCAGAGCATACATGATTAATCGCGGAAGGCAACATAACATAGAAACCATTGACCTGATGGGCCCTTTCTTAGCGCGGCTGAGCGAGAAATTCATGCACACACCCAGCGAAAAACCCGGGCTGTTTAATGATATTAACCGTGAATATTTCAAACGAATAGACGCTGTACAGTTCGCCTTTCAGCACGACGACGGACAGCGCCCACATGAATTGCACAAGGCAGAGATTGTATTGATTGGCGTATCTAGAACTTTTAAAACTCCATTAAGTATTTATCTGGCGTTTAAAGGATGGCTGGTAGCAAATGTTCCAATCGTACTTGATTTAGAACCGCCATCCCAACTCTTTGAATTACCAGCGCGTAAAATTTTCTGCCTGTCAACGTATGCCCATAACCTTGCAGCGCTAAGGCATGCACGCGCAGAACATCTGGGTATTGACGGTGATCATTATGCTAACCTAAGCCATGTTCAGAAGGAGTTGAATTATGCTCACAGTATTTTCCGACGACAACCGCAATGGCCTGTTATCAGGGTAACTCATAAACCAATTGAAGAGATTGCCGGTGAGATACTTGCAATCCGCAAATACTCTTAGCTGCCGATCAAACAAACAAGCCGTGCAATTCTGCATTCACGCGTTCGAGTATATAACCTAAGCCTTCAGGATTATCAATAAATTTGATTTTATCAACATCAATTACCAGGAGTTTTCCTGATACGTAAGAGTTGATCCAATCGTCGTAGCGATCGTTAAGTGATTTGAGGTAATCTAACCTGATAGCATTTTCATAATCCCTCCCCCTTTTCTGGATTTGCTGAACAAGTGTAGGAACACTAGCCTTGAGATATATAAGCAGGTCGGGAGGTTTGATAAATGAAACCATCAGTTCGAAAAGTGACCGATAGTTATCGAAATCGCGTGTTGACATCAGGTTCATTGCATGCAGGTTCGGAGCAAAAATGTATGCATCCTCATAAATTGTGCGATCCTGAACTATAGTTTTTCCGCGGTTGCGGATGTTGATAACCTGCCTGAACCGATGGTTAAGAAAATATATCTGCAGGTTGAACGACCAGCGTTGCATATCTTCATAAAAACTATGGAGGTAGGGATTGGTTTCAACATCTTCGTAATGCGTTTCCCAACCGAAATGTTTCGATAGCAATTCGGTGAGTGAAGTTTTTCCCGAACCGATGTTACCTGCAATGGCAATGTGATGCATGTGGTGCCTGTTAAGTTAACTCTTTCTTTAATTTTTTCTGACTCTGTACAAACGCAATGATTTCATCAGCAATACGCCTGTCGTTCGATAATCGAGGAACTTTGTTCTGACCTCCGAGTTTACCCTTGCTTTTCATCCATTCATAAAATGTTCCGTTTTCAACTACGGTGATCACAGGTGCGCGAAGTACCATATTATTGTGGCGTTTAGCTTCGTAGTCGGAATTCTGTGATTTAAGAGCGTTGTCGAGCGAATGAGTAAAGTTCTCAATGTGGTCAGGATAGTTTACGAACTCCACTATCCACTCGTGCGCTGCATTTTGTTGTTCGCCGAAATAAACAGGCGCTGCAGTGAACTCATTTATCACAGCACCTGTGCTCTGACAGGTAATAGCCATTGCCCTCTCTGCATTATCAATCATCAGTTCTTCGCCAACAGCATTGATGAATAAGCGCGTGCGCCCCATTATTCTAATCCGATAGGGCGAGAGGTTGGTGAAACGTATTGTATCGCCAATCATGTATCGCCATAATCCCGCGTTGGTTGAGATGATTACTGCATACTGATCGCTTGTGTTTACTTCATGCAATAAACATGTTTTAGGATTATCTTTTCCTAACTCCGACAGAGGCATAAATTCGTAATAAACGCCATGGTCGGGCATAAGCAACATTTCGCTTTGTGATGTGTCCTGGATCGCAAAAAAACCTTCCGAGGCATTATATGCCTCCATATAATTCATTTCAGGCGGACAAATCTTTTTAAATTGATCTCGGTACGGCTCGAAACTCACTCCTCCATGCACAAACAATTCGAGGTTTGGCCAAACATGTGCAATGTTATCTTTTTGTGCTGCAGAAAGAATATGCTTTAGCAGAATGAGGGTCCAGGAAGGTACTCCGGTTATGCTGGTTACATTTTGTTTCATTGTGAGCCTTGCGATTTGCTCAATCTTGGTTTCCCACTCACCGAGCAAAGCCACCGAACGAACAGGTGTACGGAACATTGTTATCCAGAACGGAAGATGTCTGAGAAGTATCGCCGATATATCACCGTACCTTATATTAGAGCCAGAATCCTGATAATTGTATGTTCCGGACATACCGATCGCTTTTCCGGAAAACAGTTTTGTTTGAGGATAATTGTTGCAGTACATAGTAAGCATATCCCTACCACCCTTAAAGTGGCAGTCGTCGAGCGCCTCCCTGCTTACAGGAATATACTTACTCTTGTCGGCTGTTGTACCCGACGATTGAGAGAACCATTTTATATCCGACGGCCATAATACATTCTGCTCTCCAGCACGCATTCGCTCAATAAACGGTTTAAGCGCCTCGTAATCATTCACAGGAACGCGGAAGCGAAAATCATCAGGATTTTTGATCGACTTATAATCGTATTTCCTACCCCATTCGGTAGGCGCTGCCATGGCAATAAGTTTATTAAACCATTTATTCTGAGCGTCGTGAGGATACTTCATGTACCATTCAATCTGACGAATCCTGGTCTTCATCACCCACGTTACAAACGCATTAATCATAGGCCACTATTGATACTATAACACTATTATTGACGGGGGGTCAAAATTACAACTAATATTTAATATCAGGAAGGTCAATGCATCATCAATTCAGTAAGATATTAGCTAATTTCGCACAAAAAGTATCGTAATTAATGATTTGCTATCCTCCAGCCAAAATCAACATAGGCCTCTGGATTTGTGATAAACGACCTGATGGTTACCACACAATTGCCTCACTAATGGTTCCTGTTCCGTTATGCGATATCCTCGAAATACTGCCCTCCACTGCCGATAGCTTTCGCTGTAGCGGCATACCAATTGATGGAGTAATGCATGAGAATCTTGTATTAAAAGCCCGTGATTTGATGCGCACTTCGTATGATCTGCCGGGTTTATATATTCACCTTCATAAAAATATCCCAACGGGAGCGGGACTGGGAGGCGGTTCGTCGGATGCAGCCTCTACCATAGTGCTGTTAGATCAGATGTTTAGCTTGAAACTTTCCGATGAGCAGAAGAATGGTTTTGCGGCTATGCTCGGGAGCGATTGTCCGTTTTTTGTTAAACCTCAACCCGCATTTGTATCCGGACGTGGAGAGATTCTTGAACCAGCAAATGTGACACTGGAGGGATATTATCTTGTTATTGTCAAGCCGTTTGTCGGGGTTTCAACTTCATGGGCATATAGCCGTGTAAAACCAGTAAGAAGATTCGAATCACTGAAATCAGTTGCTTCGCTGCCAGTGCACCAGTGGCAGGAGCATTTACGCAACGATTTTGAAACTGTGGTTTTCCCTACTTACCCGGAAATTAAAGCTATCCGCGACAGCCTTCTCTCACATGGCGCTATTTATGCATCGCTAAGCGGCAGTGGGTCGGCGGTGTTTGGTTTGTTTCGGGAAGATCCGGGAGATATGGGGTTCGATGGTGCATCGTTGCTGGGTAGATGGCTAATGTGATAAACTACTTTGGCGCCGTATAGATAAGATAGGCCGCCATGATTCCAAAAAACAGGTTTGGCAGCCAAACTGCAACAACCGGAGGCAAATCGCCATATGTGCCAAACACACGTGCTACCTGCATAAACAGCACAAAAGTAAAAGTTATTGTTAGCCCAAATCCCAGATGAAACCCTAATCCGCCTCTAACTTTCCTGGCCGAGACTGCCACGCCAATAACCGTGAGAATTAAATTTGCTATAGGAAAAGCGATACGGCTGTGTTTCTCAACTGTGTATTCGATCACCCGGCCTGATCCCCTGATTCGTTCGATGTCTATTTCATTTTGGAGTTCTGGGGTCGTAAGTACTCTTTCACGATCGGTATCAATTCTTAAATCGGTGGGGTTGAAGGCAAATGTTGTATCAAGAATATCACCTCTGGTCAGACGCTCTCCTATGCTGTCGATCTCACGTATGAGATAATTCTCAATTCTCCATCTGCTTCTTATGGAATCGTAAACAATTTTATCGGCTGAGAGTTTGTAAGTTAATCCTTGCGTTCCTATTTTCTTGAGTGTGAACTGATATCCGGTTTCGATGAATGCGTTGAAGCGCTCAACATAAACAAACACTCCTGGGTGCAGTTGCATGTGAATATTGATGTCTGAGGTTCGTCTGGGGCTTCGCAGGTAGGCTTGCTCGAAAGCAAAAAGGGAGCGGTTACTAACAGGAATCACATAAGCTGAAAGAATCATTGAGAGCGCGGCAATCACAGATGCTGCAACGAGATAGGGTCGCATGAGCCTCCAAAAACTGATGCCGGAACTCAAAATTGCAATGATTTCAGTGTTCATTGCCAGGCGGGATGTAAAAAACACTACTGATATAAATGTGAATAGGGCGCTAAAGTTGTTGATCAGGAAAGGAAGGAAATTCAAGTAGTAGTCGAAAATGATGGCCTGAAGAGGAGCCTGTTTATCAATAAAGTCATCAACACGTTCTGAAAGATCGAAAATGATGATGATCAGTGTAAGCATCAGGATTGAGAAGAAAAAAGTGCCGAGAAACTTGCGAATAATGTACAGGTCGAGAGTGCGCATGAATGTCTTAGTCTGATAGTTTATGCAAAATTAGTTGGAATTATCCCAGTTTAAGCATTTGACACCGCTTAAACGATTAAGAGTTTGTAATCAGCACAATAATAATTGTTCTGAACGCCGATCATGTGTTTGTATTATCACTTTCTTTATGAGCCAGGATTTGCTTGAAACCACCCGTTTGTTTTTCCTATAACCGGTGTGATAATTGTTTGATTATGCCACTTTTCCATGACAGGAAATTTCCTGCTTCGATATGACTCCGGGCTTGGTTTACCAGCCAAAGATAGAATGCAAGATTGTGGAGGCTTGCAATCATTGGGCCAAGCATTTCGCCAGAAACAAACAAATGCCGTAGGTAGGCTTTGGAGTAGTCGAGGTCAACAAATGCTGTACCATCAGGGTCAATTTTAGAGTTATCAAACTTCCATTTTTTATTACGAATATTTATGATCCCATTTTGTGTGAACAGCATTCCATTACGTCCGTTTCGCGTTGGCATCACACAATCGAACATGTCGATGCCCAAGGCAATAGATTCGAGAATATTTGCAGGCGTTCCTACACCCATCAGGTATCTTGGTTTGGCAGCGGGTAAAATTTCACACACAAGCGCCGTTGTTTCATACATCTCAGTTACTGGTTCGCCAACCGATAAGCCACCAATTGCGTAACCATCCGCCATTGTTGCGGCAATTTCATTTGCCGATTCCCTTCTCAACTCTGGAAACAGGCCTCCCTGTACGATAGGAAACAGCGATTGCTCAAAACCGTAGAGTGGTTGGGTTTTTGAAAGGTGATTAATGCAGCGATGCAACCAGCGATGTGTGAGATGCATTGATTGCTTTGCTTGCTGATAAGTGCTTGGATATGAAGTGCATTCATCAAAAGCCATAATAATATCGGCGCCTATAACTCTTTGAATATCCATTACAGCTTCTGGTGTAAACATATGCCGCGATCCATCAATGTGTGACTGGAATTGGACGCCTTCCTCTGTTATCTTACGGCGATCGGAAAGACTATACACCTGAAATCCACCGCTGTCAGTAAGTATTGGTTTCGACCATCCGGTAAAACAATGTAAACCGCCTGCATTTTGCAATACTTCAAGTCCTGGCCGAAGGTAAAGGTGGTAAGTGTTTCCCAGGATTATTCTGGCTCCTATCTCTGTTTTCAAATCGCGAAGGTGAATGGCTTTCACTGTGCCTGCTGTGCCCACAGGCATAAACACTGGAGTTTCGACCGTGCCATGCGGAGTGATCAGCTTTCCGCTACGGGCTGAAGTATCTTTATCGGTAGCAATAATGTGGAACTGCATTTTGTAAAATTACAAATCCGAAGCCGCCAAAAATAACCCATTTACCCGACTTTAGATACATTTGCTCTCTAAAAGAGTATTCATGACAGCAACAATGAACTATCATAACATACTGATATCTATCTTCGTAGTATCTGCCGCGGTACAGTTTTTCTATTACTGGTACTTTTTTTCCCGATTGGCATTTCATCGAAAAAAAATGACCTATAGTGGTAACCCTGAGCCAGTTTCAGTGGTAATATGCGCGCACAACGAATCGGAAAACCTTCAGAAAAACCTGCCTGAGATTCTCAACCAGGATTATCCGGATTTTGAAGTTGTTGTTGTGAATGATGGTTCAACCGATGATTCGGAAACAATGCTGCTGGAGTTTTCCAACCGCTATAAGCATCTAAAAGTAATAAATATCAAAAACAGCGTAACGTTTTATCGCAGCAAGAAGTTTCCCCTGTCGGTTGGTATCAGGTCGGCAAGTTTTGATCTGGTTCTTCTGACCGACGCTGATTGTATTCCCACTTCGAACCAATGGATTAGGACTATTCAACAAAATTTCATTGAAAAAACCGAGATTGTTTTAGGGTATGGGCCTTACGAAAAAAAGAAAGGTTGGCTTAACCTGTTGATACGCTATGACACTTTTCACACCGCCATTCAATATATGGGTTATGCATTGGCAGGGCTGCCCTACATGGGCGTTGGGCGCAATCTTTCCTATCGCAGGTCGCTTTTCTTCAAACATAAAGGCTTTATCAATCACTACAAGGTTACTTCGGGCGACGATGACCTTTTTGTCAACGATGCTGCAACCGCTACAAACACCAGCATTGAAACTGATTTGCGTTCGCACATGATCAGCCGCCCAAAAGAGTCGTTTGAAGCCTGGATTCAACAAAAGAGCCGACACTATGAAGCCGGAAAGCATTACCGGCCAAAATTCAAGTGGCTGCTTGGCATGTATCATTTCTCCTCAGTTTTTTATTACCTGCTACTTGCAACCGTAATTGCTTTGTGGGTTTATCCTGTAATTGCTGGGATCGCACATGCGCTGCGGATGGTTTCCCTGTTGATATTGATGAAACTTTGCAGCCATAAACTGAACGAAGGTAAATTATATTTATCTTCGCCTCTGCTTGATCCTTTTTTTACTTTTTTTAGTCCACTCATTGCATTACGGAATAGTTTTTTCCCTTACACAAAATGGAAATAACACCTGCGGAAAAAGAACTTTTGCAGCGCGAACGCGAATGGGTAAATGCTGCGCTTTACCATGGCGATCAAAAGGCCTACGCAATGCTATTAGAGTCTAACTATGATTCAGTTCACGGGATGCTTTATCGTATGACCAACAACGATGACCTTGCCCATGATCTGACAATAGAATCGTTTGCAAAAGCATTCAGAAAACTTCAGACCTTCAAGGCTGAATACACTTTCAGCAGGTGGCTACGCCGGTTAGCCACAAATCATTGCATCGACAGTTTAAGGAAACAGCGACCGGCTACGGTATCGCTAAATCAGCCGAAATATGATGAGGACGGCAACTATATTGAGTCGCAACTTCCTGACACAACGCCCGATCCTGAAGAATGTTATATAATCAAACAGAAGGCAATATTACTTAAAGACGTTGTAAACAGCTTGAAGCCGCACTATTCAACAATCATAATTCTGCGATACTTCGACGGGCTATCGAATGAAGATATTTCACGCCGGCTTAATCTCCCAATTGGAACAGTAAAAGCACGGCTTTTCAGAGCCAGGGAATTGCTCTTCCAGATATTGAAGAATTCGAAGGAAGGAATTTGAAGAATTGATTACCTGACTAATGTTTTTGTTTTTAATGGCTCGGCATGTAACTGGCAGAAAAACATAGTAAATGTTCATATTTTTGCGACCTCAATAACGACTCATCATGAAAAAACAACCCTTATCAATTTTAATTGTATCAGCAATTATTTTGAGTTGTTTGATTTTCAAAGTTTCAGGCTGTGGCAAAACTGATGAACCCGAAGATCACAACGTTTGGCTTCCGCAAACCTTAAAGGATATTTTCCTTGTGAAACCAGGAACCTATTGGATAATGGAAGAAGTTGGACTGGATCGCAATTACCGTGACTCCGTTTATGTAGTTGAGACCATTCACGACACTGTTGAAATTTTACATCCAGGTAGCAGAGAACCTTTTGCTTTGAAGGAGCGTTTTCGCGTTATTTGCTACAGTCCATTCTACGGCTCTGAGTATCATTTTGTAACCGAATCGGCAGATTTATGTGGTTCTATCAACTGGCAGGAACCTTGTCACTTCATTGTGGTCGAAAAACACCACCTTAACAGTATTGCTGGGCGAAGCAGGATATATTATTACCCCGATGAACCTGACCGTGGATGGGATGTGCGTAATTCGGGGTTAGCCGAACCGCAGGTGCGTATCACCAGTATCTATAGTAGTTTTAAACCCGGCAACGAGATTTTCACTGATGTAAGAAGAGTTGAAACAGAGCTCGATCGTGTTCTTCAAAACACCCAGTCAATCCGGTACATTTCTCCGGAAGCCGGTATTGTTCAATGGGAAATACCTGCCTATGGCGTGAAATGGGTTAATGTTCGTCGAAACATTGTACGTTAGCCTCACCCTCAAAAGTCGTAATAGAGATTACGCAATGCAGTTCTGAAGCCTATCTGTAACCAGTTTGTCGGGAGTTTACCACCGTCCGGGCCTTGGCTGCGTAATATATAGCGTATTTCCAATCTCATATTTGTTTTGGGATTCAACATGTATCCAGCAGCAAACTCTGAATGCAATAACACTGTTCTCAACCCCTGTCCTGTACGAATGCCCGTTGCATCAATCCCGCCAGGTGCCTCGAAGTAGGAGAGAAAAATATTGCTACCGAAGTTTATTCCGTTAGTATCGGCTCCGGCAATATTATAGATAAACTTTCCATTTAAAAACCAGCGATCATCAAACCGGTAGTCGGCAATGAGGAGGAATTCCCTGAAGTTTGCGCCGGATGGATGGGCAAGCGGCTGCAAGTAGTGTGCATAATTCGACATCCGATTAATATGACTGTAGGTATAGGGTCGCACAGCGTTGTACTCTGCTTGCAGAAACAACTGATTGATTCCTGCAAAATCGAATGCCTTAAATCCTAATTGGCCTCCAAATTTATTAGAGGCATGGCCAGTTTGCCTGATAAACTCTCTTACACGAAGTTCGTCGAGTAGAAATTGGCCATAAATAAAATAATTTTTGACAGGTTCCCACTGAAAATTCGCACCCAAAAGAAGGTTGCCTTCGCTTCCACTGGCGTAATGTACAGGGTGCAGAAACACGGCAGGATTCATATATTGCCATGATGGAGGACGACTTCCTCCGATTGTATCATCGCCGGGCCATGATAGCGCCTGAAAAAGCCCGGCCTGAAGCCGATCGGTGATGTGAACATTGAGAAATCCCAATGCGGCGTATTTCCGCCGAAAGTGGAGATGAAACGATAGAGGTTGAGCCCCTGGGTCAATATGCTGCATTAGCCAGTAAGTATATTGAAACGGACCAAGTTCGATCTGCATCCGGAAATATGGATAAGGAAAGGAAATATCCGAAAGCAATAGGGAACGGTATCCACTGCCAATAAAATGCCGGTCGTGTCCAAATTGAAAGTTAAGCAACGAAGACGGTGACCACGAGAAATAGCCTGTAGCATTTGCATAATCCCATGCGCCTTTTTGATTGAATTCTTTCACAATTCCCTGGCCTGGCATAATTCCTACCCCCGGCACAACTGGCATAATTGTCCAGGTTTCGATAAAGCGGTCAATGAATTCGGGAACGAACGCCTGATTTTCGTAAAGTGATGTATAGAAAGCAATATTTTTGCCTATGTTGCCTTGAAGTTGAAACCCTCTGGTGTTGAGCCAGGTTGTTTTTCTCCCATGCCATTCGCGTCCTAAAGAAAAATCGAAAAGCGGATCGGCCTGCACCGACCAATTTTCTCCTTTTTCAGACAACAAGTGTTCATGAAACAATTTGCGATATAACCAACTTCTCTCACTATTGATTGTATCTCTATAGCATTGAGTGAATTGGCGCTTGCTAAGAAGTTCCGGTTTCACAACGGTATGTTTCAAAATATGTCCTTGAGTTCGCAACCGCTGTTCCCTGAATCGGTGATCATGGTGTTCGAATGGAACAGATAGAGGCGCAGGTTGTGAAAGGCTGATTAGCGGCATAAGGCTAATGATAAATAATAAGCGAATAGCTATTTTTTCGGTATGATCCATGAAACGGTTGAGCAGCATTTTGTTGAACCGGTTAAAAATCAACGAACCAATGATGAGATCATTATTACCAACCCGGCAGCGGAGGTAAGAATAGAAGCAACAGCGGCCATTTGAGCCGGATCGCGGCGCATTTCGTCTAATGGTTCAGGAGGGACAACCACTACGCTCCCTGGCACTACTCTGGGGTATTGTCTGATACCTATAAAGCTACGGGTCATTCTTGACCGCCCGTTGGGTTCAATAACGAAGATACCTTGTTTATGGGAGTCCCTCTTCAGGCCTCCGGCTTCGTCGAGGTAAGTTCTTAAGCGACTATTAGTGAAATTTACAGTAACGTCGTTGTTCACCATTCCTTTAACTCTTACTGTATTGTTTCTTGCAAGTACCAGTAAGCGATCATTATTCTGAAGGTGAAGGTCATATTCTCCACCTGGTCTATTAAGAATAGATAGAAGGTTATTAACAGAAATAGTGTCGAACTGACTGGTTCTTGGCATTGGTCCTTGCTGCCTGGTGAACTGGTCAATACTGGTAGCACCAGTTAGGTTTAGATTTTGGCGTTTTCGGAAGCTCGCAGGAACAGTATCTGGAATTAACGCCCCTGTTAACATTTCTCTGATAAAATATTGACCAGTTATTGTATCGTAATATGGCAGTTCGTTGCCTTCAACGCGCGCTTCCTGTAATTCTCGCTGAATAAAAGGGTTGACTGTTTCGCGGATTATCAAAACCGCGTTAGGATCGCCCTGAGCTGTTAAACCTCCTGCACGTTTTATTACCGAGCTGAGCTTCTCACCCTTTGTGAGCAACACATAAGCACCAGGATAAGTAATTTCCCCCTCGATTTTTACAAGCAGATGCTCTCGAAGCTCGGGATTGGGCCGCACAATTACTATGTCATGAGGTTGAAGCTGCTGCTCGTCGGCTCTGATAATCAGTTCAGCATCGGTTTGAGCTTCAATTACTGCAGCAATCGTTGCATCGTTAGATCCAACAACTCTTCGTGCTATTTCGATCCGGTTTACGGATGCCGTTAGCTTCATCCCCCCGGCGAGCAATATAGCATCCAGTGCTGTCATTCCTTCCCCGTGTTTGAAACGGTTGGGGTTGTTTACCTCGCCTGCAACCTGAATGAATTCGAACGGGAACATTGTCCGGCGGTCGGCAAGCACGACGGAGTCGCCATCCATAAGTGGCACATCTGCGCTTCCATCCTTTATCATTTGCGGAACGAAGCGAATATATTCGTTAGTATGAAAACGGGAGGAGCGGTAAATCAATCCTCTCGAGAGCAACACACTCTCTTCCATTCCACCTGCTCTGGTTATCAGATTTGAGAGCATCATTCCCTCGTCCCAGCCGTAGCTACCCGGGCGCATTATTGCCCCCGAAATTGTTACCCTGTTGATAAAACGATTCAAAATGGAGCCAACAGTAATTACATCTCCTGAAGCCGGGTAATAATCAGAAAATTCTTCGAGTAATAAATCTCTGCTTCTGAATTCATTAGTTCCTACCTGCTCAACATAAAGGTTCTCTCTGTAAGCAATTGGAGTAAAACCACCCGCAAACATCAGGAGTGTATCAAGGTTCTCTCCATCGAGAAGTTCAAAAAAACCAGGTCTCTTTACTTCGCCTTTAAGGCGTACAAGGTTTGCATGAACAGGAATATTAATTACGTCGTTTTCTTCGAGGAGCACATCCTGACTGCGGTCTCCATGAATTAGAAAGCGGTAGAGGTCAATTTGCTGTATTACAGTTCCTCTTCTAATCACTTCTATTTGGCGATATGTTCCTCTGGAGTGAGGGCCCCCAGCCATAAAGAGGGCATGAAACGCAGATGCTACGGATGGAACAAGATAATTTCCTGAGTTTCTTGCGCCGATTACAGTTATTGGTATGGTGCGGTACCCTGTAACTGAAAGGGTCATTCTTGTCCTTCCGGTTGCAAGGGATTCAAATCCACGCGTTATCAATATATTTCTTAGCCTTTGTTCTGCCTGTTCAACGGTGAGACCGCCAAGCATAACTACTCCGGCATAAGGAACTGTTACGCGTCCACCAGGGTCAATTGTCTGATCGGTAATAGCTTCCTGATCTCCGTATAGTGTAAGATTAATCCTGTCGCCAGGTCCAAGCACATAGTTAACAGGTGTAGCTATCTGGAGATTTGGGGCAAAATCGAGTTGGGCGTTATTGAAAAGCTCAGATCCGAATATCAGTGAATCTGGCAGCACGTTGCTCTGCAGAAACATTCGGTTTATCATTGGGTCGTAGCGTTCAGCAAATGGGGAAAACAGATCTATATCCTCTCGGCCAGTTCTTGGGGCAAGCGGAGATTCTAACCTTTCCATGCGTTGAAGCAAGCTTGTGATCTCTCTCCTCGGAAGGCCTTTGTGCATAAGATAGCTTACCACATCGGCTTCCGACATGTTTGTGAAGGCAATTTGCCGCTGGAATCGCTGTAATTCATGTTGGGTAAGAGTGTTTACATCAAAATCAGCCAGGTTTCTCTGGAAAAAAAGTTCCTGCCCATGTGCGGAACTAATAATTAACATTACCAACAACCCGATTGTACAATAACGGGACTTTAGTTTTTCCATATGACTAAGAATGTTTTTATTAAAATCTTAATATCCATCCACAGCGATGCATTTTTGATGTAGTGGAGATCGTGTTTGAGTTTATCGAGATTGTCTTCGGGTGTGGCGTTAGGGTTGTTTAATTGTGCTATGCCGGTTATACCGGGCAATGCAAGAAGCCGAAATCTGAACTTGGGATCAATATCCGTGTATTTTTCGACATAGAATGGCACTTCAGGTCGTGGTCCCACCCAGCTCATTTCTCCCTTTATAATGTTCCACATCTGAGGGAGTTCGTCAACTTTTACCGCCCTCAAAATTCTACCAGCTATTGTAATATCACCAGGTTCATGCCTTGTGCCATTGTGATTATTGGCACCGTTTCTCAATGTACGGAGTTTAAGCATTGTAAATTGCCGGCCATTACGACCTACTCTTTTTTGTGCAAAAACTACAGGCAGTCCAACGGTAATCAGCAGCCATGCCGTACACAGCAGCAAGAGCGGTAATCCTACAGGCAGTACTAGAATTGTAAACAATAAGTCAAAAGCACGTTTAGATTTTCCGTTAAGGTATTTATTTGACAGTAATTCTTTCGGATTGTCGTTAATAACGGCTGAATATGTAAAATGCTCCTGAAATTCTGTCATTTTCGTCATACTATCTTTTCGCATGAGATGTAATCGTTCATCATAAGTGACTAAAACCTGTATAAAAGTGATAGTTCAGCATTTACAGACCATTTGTTTAATCCTGAAAAGCGGAAAGGACCCAGTCCGCCATGAGGATCATAATTCCATTGAAAGTTGTAAGTACGTTTCAGGTGTAGCAAAGCGCCCGCCATGAGTTTGTTAAACGAAGTGTGGTGGCTGACAAGGAAACCCCAGTCAACAAAGTGCTTGCTTGCATCAACAAAGAAGGGATTTGTGCCATCTCCCAGCCTGAGATAATCAATACCTGTGTAGAACAGATCCTCATTGTAAACTGTTCGTTCAATATGTAACCCAAAAGTGTTGAATCCATTTCCGTATGTAGCTCCTACAGTCATCATGTTGCTTCCAGGGCCTATTCCTGCCCCCATTACCTGTCCGCGGTGCGTCCAGCCGCCAACGGCACCATGGGTGTAAAAGCTATAGCCAAGTGTGGTGGGTCGAACAAGATTTGCGAAAGGGGACTGTATCTTGGTATACTCGCCCATGATTTCCAACCATTGATCTTTTCCCTTTAGATCATAAATCCTCCGAAATCCGGCAAGATAGGTTGTGGAGTATTGGATACGGGTTACAAAATCTTCAAAATCCCACCAATTATCTTCACGTCCTATCTCCATGTATATCTCTGCATGAGATTCGGGGAACAGGTATCGGGCAAAGAAGGCAATTCTTTGATCGCGCTGCATACCTTCTGGTTCAGCACCTTGCCCTGTTTTTTCACCTCTGGAAGCAAGGTAAAGCATTTCAAAATAGTCTGTCCAGTTTTCCGGTTCACCTTCGGCCTGAACCACTCTGATCAGACCAAGGAAGAGTCCGGGAGTCCATTTGGGTTGATAAACTCCAACCATGCCGGTTATATAACTAAAAAATCCATCCCCATTAATTGTATCTGGCTCGACATTGCCTGCGATAGGTGGCCATGTGCCAGGAGTGTAACGAAGTGGATAAGTGAATCCTGATCGACGCAATTTGCCAGCTACCACCTGACCTTCGAAAGTGCCATATCTTGTTTGCAGCGGTCTGTTTGTATGAAGAGTGAAATGCCTGAACCCCGGTGCATTGTTCGACATGATGATCGCATTTTTCCGTCCGGGACCCCACCAGATATTTTCATTCGAGAACCCTATGGCAGCATGACCGATGTGCAGTTTAGCAAACGACTGTCCCAGGAAGGCTTTCTCGTATCTTTCCTGTCCCATGCGCTCGGGCATGTCAATATATCTTTGCCTGAATGGGGGATTTTGAAACTCACTGTTCTGTGCCCATACAAACTCGGGTCGTAACTGAGCTTCGAACCATCCGGCTCTCAGATAAATACCGCCTGAGATGTACTGCTGTAGTCCTTTGGCGGGCACCATTGCTCCGTCGGCCCAACCATAAGGATGATGGCTGTTGAAGCGGGTGTGGGTATAAATTGGTAAAAGCGATAACCTCAGGTTGCTTTTGTTGCCGGGAGTATGCTTTTCGAGCGACCATCCGGAGTCGAAACTGAAATTGTAACGAAATCTCAAATCGCTCCATTGGCTGTAGATGTTTGTATCTAATGGAAACAACAGCGTATCTGCACCAAATGGATTGTCGGTGGCAAATGCCCGTAATGGATCAACGGGTCTGATTGTAAAAGAAACATCGGGGCTTAATTTTCTCATGAGTTGTCCCCTGCGCAAAGCATCTTCGAAAAATGGCATTCCTACCGGAATTGTTTGCCCCATCAGATGTGGCGTTCCAAGGGTCATAGTAATTAAGAAAAGCATCATTGGAAAAATCCAACGATATTTCTTCAAGGAGTGATAGTTATTTGTCATGAAGGGGCGGTCGTTTAATTGGCAAATGTACTAAAAAACATGTAAGATGGTTAATTGCATATTACCAGGTGCACGTAAGATAATGAATCCTCAGGTTTAAACCTAAACACACTTTCACTGCAGTTGGGCATCCAAAGTGCAATCAGCGTATTGTTTTCCAGCCAAACCATGGGATCCTCTTTTTTGTTGCAATTACAGAATAGTACAAAAATCTGCAAAAGATTAGTACATAAGGTAGATTCCCTACATTACGGAGGATAAAAATCTGTGAGCGTCCAGCTTTCAACAGATTGGAAGATCTTGAGTTTTGCCGGAAGCGAATATATGTGGTTGGGGTTTTCAGATAACTGGCCACAACGCTACCTTTCTTAAACAACTGTAACCAATAGGCATAATCTTCATGAATAAATTTGTCGGGCATTTGAGAAAAATAGTGCTTGCCGAGGCTTTTACATGAAAACATTGCCGAGCTCATCGGAATAGCGTTGGTTTTAAGCATGTCGAAGTAACGGGCATCAGGAAGAAGCCGTACTATTTTTTGACGAACTCTACTGCCTTCGCGCACATAATAAACAGCAGAATAGAGCAGATTGGCACTTTTCTCTTCGGCCATGCACAGTTGTAATTGCAGTTTTTCAGGGATCCACCAGTCGTCGGAGTCGCAATAAGCAATCCATTCACCTTTTGCCAGCCGGATGCCAAGATTTCTCATCCGTATTACCCCCCTGTTGTTAGCCGAAACCACCAGTCGAATGCGGGGTTCCGATATGGCGAGGGATTGCGCAATAGTGGTTGTATTGTCGGTTGATCCATCAACTAAAATCAGTAGTTCCCAGTTAGTATAAATTTGAGTCTGAATGCTTCTCACACTCTGCTGAATTGTAGCTGCTGCATTAAAGCAGGGCATCACTATGCTAACCAAGGGGTTCTTAATCATTCTGTTTATTGGATTTGCATGGGGTATTCGTTTTCCTCGTTTTCGGCATCTTCAGGAATAATGACTGTGCGATATGCGAGTGCAAAGAAAATAAAAGGTAGTGGATCTCCTATGGTTCCGAGAGCAAAAACATTGAACAGGAAAAATATAACCAACGATCGGGCATGTGCATCATCGAACAATGCCTTGCGAGAGACGAAGGGCCAGAAAGCAATCAGAAAGAGTAGCAATCCGATGATGCCTGTTTCGAGCATCAAACCTGCAGCATAAGAAGTGGGCCGTACTCCAAAATAATCCCCCCCTGCAGCCATAGCAAAGAAACTCATAGCCGAAGCAGGGACACCGATTCCATCCATTGCTTCAATGCTTGCGTCGGCCCAGTTTCCAATGCCAGCGCCAAAAGGATTCCTCATTCCGTAATCGTAAGCACCCCAAACACTTACAAAGCGAAATCCTGATTGTTCCAATAGCCACGGAATAGGATCTTTGAAATCCTGGTAACGGAAAAAATTGTATGTAACCTCTACAGATCGGGGTTTATCGTCGCGGCGTCCTAAAATGATAACCGTAATTGCAAACACCACCAACAGAACTGTTCCAGCTCTGAGCAGATTAACAGCCCTTTGCAAACTAGCAATGTATAAGCCCATCATAATCAACCCGCTTAATGAGCGGATTATGAAGATGTCGAATAAGATCATGGCAACTATAGCCACTACTCCCGCTACACTACGGGGATCAATTCGCCGGTTGAGCATGAAGTAGGCAAAATAATAATGGAAGGCTAACCCTGCATAGGATGGTTCTGCAAACAGCCCTGCCACGCCTCTTCCTCCTCCGTATGCTTCCGTTGTGAACCGGTCGATGAACAAACGCATTACTGGTTCGAGAAAAGCAGGGAAAACGCCCATGAATTGGATCAGGCTCAACACAATATTAATCAGGAACACCCATTCAAAAGCCTTCGAAAGAAACCTGAATTCTTTGTTGTTAATGTGGATAAGCAAGAAAAAAATCATGGAAGCATTCACCAGCGCAAAAAAGGCTCTTGCTGGTACTAAAAACGAAGAGAACTGGCCAAGTGAGAGCGATACAGAAATAATGAGGTAGAACAAAAAAACTATATAAGGAAGTGTAAGACGCAGATCTCTGCGCAAACAATAAAGAAATGCCCATGGGAAAATTTCTGAAGCGAACAGCATCCTGAACGGAGTGATGTTCGGAAGGTAAATCAGGTATCCCAGTACCTTTCGGATCATTGGGCGGACATTTGTTTTTTGTTATACTGCCGTACGCTGATATATAATACAATCAACAGTCCTAAAAGAAAAAAGGATGCCCCCAGTTGAATGTCTGTAATGCCAACAGTTTCAAGTGGAAACCGTGGTTTCTCAATAATTGTGATAAACGGGGTTTGACGCCTAAGTGCAATTTCCGCCAATTTAAGATTTTTAACAATCTCGCCGAAAAGTGTAACCGCTACCTGAAGGTCAATCATGGCACGGTTGTGGTCGATCCGCATTGATTGCCATAACGGATCAATATTCAGATCGTGTTCCATGGCAGTGGTTGCAAGGTTATTATTTATAAGAGCCCTTACAGAATCCGCCTCTGCCTGCAGCAGATCAAGATTCTGGCGCGCTTTGGTGGTAATGGAATTTACATAGAAATCGGTTACCGTACCAATGAGCAATTTGCTGAATTCTACGGCTAGCTTGGGATCTGCATGAACGCATTTCACATAGATGAATCCCATCCTTTTGTGAGGTATTACAACATCAAGTACTTCGTTATTTACATACCGGTAAGTAAGATATAGAGCGCTATCGGTTAAAATATCATGCTTCGACCGGTCGGTGTTGAATTCGACATTATCGAATATGTTTCGGTTTGAAATGCGTGAGTTGCGAAAAAAAAGTTCCGCGCTGATTATACTGTCGCCGTGATAGGGTATTTTTTTAAGCAATGCCTTTTCAATCATGGTGCGTGTTGTAAACAAGTGCGCCAGGCTTTCGCCTCTAAAAACCCCCCCCGGGTTTGCACCGCCAATCTCTATACCAAATTGTGCCATTAAACCCTCCATTGCGGAAGTGGTTTCCTCTTCGGCTGCAATTATGTATACCGCTCTCCGCTTGGTATCCAGAACAAATAAACCCACTAGAAAGCCCAGCAAGCCCAACGTGAGTGGGAGCATTAACAGTAACCTGAGATTCTTCCGCAACTGTGCTGTAATTCCGCTCAGCAATGTTCCAACCTCCTCTACCGAAGCGTCTTTGGTAAGAATGTCGTTTATTGATTTCTTCTTCATATAATGATTGGTTTAAAAGTGCATGAAGTTTACAAAGATAATGGTAATTCAAATTTGATGGATTCATGCCTGCCGGGCAATCCTGCATTTATCGTAATTTTCGCTTTATATGTATGTTTCATGAACCTACAAAAGCAGTAAAAGTCCGCTGGGATTTTTTTTAAGGTAGCTGTAACCGGATTGAAGTTGCGACCGCAAGGCTCCGGGTTACGAGGCGATCAACCACGCGTATGAGAGCGTACAGGACAACGTTGAATGTGCCAAGACTCTGTATGCGTAATCCAAAATCGGGCATTTTTTTTGTGATAGAGTGTTCGATCATAATGCAACCGACCTTGCGCTGAATTGCCTGATTGGTTCGCTTACCATGCCAACCTTTATACCACACGGGCGGGTGAATCCACTCTTCGAGATATTTGCGATATGAAGGCGAAGGCTCTGGCATTGGCTGAAGCATGACATCATCGAGCAAAAGGCTAAATTGCCGGAGAGCCTGCCTGTTAGGAAGAATAAAGATCCACGAAGCCAGATATGTGTTCGGACGCTCTGGGATTATTCCTCCTTCGATCCTAACATCGCCATAAACAACCATCTGGTCAAACGACATTCTATGCACAGCTCGCTTGCATAATTTTGCCCATGCCAACCTCCAGTGGTTTGTAAACAATGTATCGTTCACTATTATAAAAGGGCCTTCGCTGGAGAATAAATCACATAGTTGCCTGTAGGCTGAAAACTCGTAATTTTTATTATTCCCGGCAAGCTCATCATCTTTTCGCAAATCGGAATTGTTATTCAATATCAGGCTTTTTTCTGTTGCGAGCCATTGCTCCCAACGACGCATCTGATGACGTTTTTTTGGGGAAGAACCATAGATTACCCAGCCCAATTCCGCTTTCGGTCTCATTCAGGATATGGCCATCAGGATTTCAAACGGTTAACAAGGCGTCTTACTTCTTCGCGATACATTTCTTCCTGCTTTAGAATGCACTGGACATAATCGCTGAATTCGGGAAATAAGATATGGTAGTTGTTCAGAGTATTCCGAATTGCTTCCGCAACAACTTTTCTGCTCATCGGGAGTTTGTATTTTTCAGGTATGGGCATATCATCCTTGTGTCCAGCCGATCCGTGCCGGTTCACTAACAGGCAACAACCTAAAATGGCTGCCTCGCGTGGAATACGATCTTTGCCGGGATGATTACCAAAATCAATGTAAAGCATGCAACTTTTCAGCAATTCAACCATTTTCTCCCTGCTCATCCCACGCAACGCAACAAACTCTACATCAGGCATAGAGCGTATAAGTCTTCGGGTGAATGCTTTGCCCTTGTTGGGATTATAGGCAACCCGCCGGAATTTGGAATCATTTTTTCCGGCCTCTTTTAAAAACGTGGAATGCAGGTAGTCGGTAAGAAATTGTACTTCTTCAGCTCCTTTATTGCTGATAAATTCATGTGCATACGACGATTGAACAAGGTGCAGCGGTATGTTGAGCAAACGGTTGTCGAACCCAATGTAACGTTGCCTACCCATACAACGGTAGATAGCATAATTTGCCACATTCATCGGAAAGGGCAAATGCCAGAAATGATTATCAACGCTCAGCCACCAGACAGCTTTGCGTAAATGCCTGAAACGGTGCAATAGATGTGTCATTATCTCCGGAACGATGATCCAGTTGCCGGGTTCATCTTTAATCTGCCCTGTTCTGTTCAGGCCATATTCTTTATAGTTTGAATGTACCGGATCACCGCTGGATTCAGGATAGTAATACATAAAAACTGTAAGACCCGAATTTTCAAGGTTGTGCCCCAGTTGATGGAGCAATTCCACACCTCCGGTTGCAAAATTTGGGGGAGAAACAATATAGATTACAGACATGTTAATTTCGATTTTCATTCAAATGGGTGCCCTGATTTTTCTTCACAACTGAGCGGTAAAATATTATCCACGCTGAACCTGTAACCAGAATTTCGGTGAACAGAAGCGATATAGCAGCGCCAGTTCCATTAAGGATATTGATCAACAAAGTGGCATGTAACAGGTGAAATCCTCCAACACACAAGAGCATCACAAGGACCTTTCGATGATGTCCGTAGCTGTAAAGTCCCTGAATAGCAAAGATATTGCTCATCGAAACCGCAAGGGGTAAGAGAGCAAGGATGCGTATTGTATTGGTGGCTGCAGCGGGTTCGGCTTCGAATAACCAGGAGCTCAGTTGCGGAGCAATAATAAACAGCGCAATCGAAAAAAAAGCTGTAACTGGGGCAACATTTCGTGCGGTGCGGTAAATCAGCGGGATACCCTTTTGACCCGATTGGCTGATACGGCGGCTTATGAATGGAAACAAACCCTGAGCAATTGGCGAGTAGAGATTGGTAACTGCTCTTACCATTTTCTCTGCTGCGGCATAAACTCCTACTATTGCTTCGGATGTGAAGGCTCTTAACAGCACTGTTGTGGAAACCGTGTAGAGGCTGATTGAAAGATTACTTACAAACACCGGCCAACCATCGTTCAATTGCCTGATGAGTCCCTGTTTTTCGGGTATTTTGAAGCGTATTCCCAACCCGTAACGTACAACAACAGTGGCGATTACACCTGAACTGATAAAGCCGGAAGCTATCAATAGTGGTGTCAAAGGCAAATCGCCAGGTTCTCTGACAAAAACAAAGATGCAAGCAGTGGTGATTATTTTAGGAATCACGGTTATCCAGGTAATGAATTTCATCCGCTCCATTCCTTGAAAGAGCCATACAGGCATTAACGCGTGCCCCACCACATTTCCGAAGGTAAGATAGTATATCAGAGCATCATTCCGCAGGGTTTGGATCGACATCACTATCAACGTCAGAATGGCCAGGCCGGCAGAAGATAGTAATAATCTTAAAACCAGCACTTCGGCATATACCCTGCTAACATAAATGTGATCGTTTCGGTTAACTGAGATTGCACGAGTAGCGGTAAAATTAAAGCCATAGTCTGTAAGTAACACAAAATATGTAACTACAGCGGTTGCAAATGCATATAATCCAAACGGGGCAAGTCCTAAGGTCTGCAACAAGTGAGGAACAATCAAAAGCGGCAGGAGGTAATTTACAAGCTGCAGAATTGAAAGGGCGATCACATTTCCTGCCAGCCGGCGGTGATCGTGATTAGGTAGAAGCGAAGCGAGCAAACCGTGATACAGAGGAATAAACAATTTGGGTTTACAACAATGGATTCTGAAAGAAGACCGGAATATCGCGGGAATTATCAATTGCTTCAATCACCATTTCGGATGCATTGATAGCTTCTTTAATGCACATGTCCATGTCGAGGTAGCGGTAGGTTCCAAGACGGCCAAGAAAACTAACTCCTTGCTCACGCTGGGCAAGCTCAACATACTGTTTTAGTTGTTCCTTCCCGGCAGTTAGACGAATAGGGTAATATGGAATATCACCGGGTTCGCACGAGCGGCTGAACTCACGGAAGATTACAGTTTTTTCGTGTTGTTCCCAGTAGGCAAAATGTTTGTGCTCAGTAATCCTGGTAAATGGCAACGTTTCATCGGCAAAGTTCATCTGAGGGCATCCCTGGTAGTCGCCTGTGTGAACCTCTTCTTCAAAGTGGAGAGTGCGGTATGCAAGGCGACCGAAGGCATTTGCGAACCAATCATCGAGAGGGCCTGTAAAAAAGCAATGGTCGAACTGGTTCTGCCATTCCCTGCTAAAAGTAGTATTCAAATGGAGCGTGATGGCGTTGTGATGGAGTAATTTTTCGAAAACCGGCGTATAACCCTCTTCGGGAATTCCCTGATAGGGATGATTATAGTAGCTGTTATCGTAATTGAAGCGAACTGGTAACCGGTTCAGAACTGCGGCGGGGATAGTTTTAGGATCGATCCCCCAATGTTTGCGTGTATAACCTTTCAAAAATGCTTCATATAGTTCCCGGCCAACCACCGCGAGTGCCTGTTCTTCAAAATTTCCGGGTGTATGATCGAACCGCGTGGTACGGGTTTGAATAAAATTGCGAGCCTCAGAGGGGGACATCGCTTTTTGGTAGAATTGGTTGATAGTGTGAAGGTTGATAGGAAGCTGAAACACTCCTCCATTAAGTGTGGTTTTCACACTGTGGGTATAGTGTCGGAACCGTACATAACGGTTTACAAATTCCCATACACGTTGATTTTCTGTATGAAAAATATGAGGGCCATAGCGGTGAACCATAACGCCCGCGTTTTTATCACGTTCGGTGTAGCAGTTTCCGCCTAAATGCGCGCGCGATTCGAAAAGATGGATGTGGTGTCCAGCATCGGCAAGCTGGCGGGCCAGAACCGCGCCCGAAAAGCCAGCACCGATAACAGAAAAGTTTTTTTTCATGCTAACAGCAAAAAATGATTTCTTTGCCTGGCAACGGACTTATGATAGTGGCGAAATAAAAACACTTGTTGTGAAAATCATTTTTGCACCAAAACTTCCTGAGGAGTCTCATCAATCTTTTGAAATAGCAAGTTCTCACAACAATATTCGGGCACAATACTCTGGAGGATTCTACCTACTGCTGGATAGTCGCCTGAAGCTACTGCCTTCTCAAGATCTGGAAAATGCGATGTAATTGACTTATGATCACCTCCATTTGTTTTTCCAATCATTATTTTGGAGTGATATGTAGGCATTGTTTGTTCGTGGCTGTTGAATAACTCTTCATACAGTTTTTCGCCAGGGCGCAATCCGGTAAATTCTATCTTAATGTCTTTGTCGGGTTCCAAACCTGAAAGCCTGATCATTGTTCTGGCAAGATCAATAACACGTATAGGTTCTCCCATATCGAACACAAAAATTTCGCCTCCCTGTCCCATGGCACTGGCTTCAAGAACCAACTGGCATGCCTCCGGAATGGTCATGAAAAACCGGGTTATATCGGGGTGCGTAACCGTTATTGGACCACCATCCTGAATCTGTTTCCGGAACAGAGGGATTACAGAACCATTTGAACCCAGCACATTTCCAAACCTGGTTGTTATAAAACGTGTTTTCCCCGTACATTGTCCATTTAAGAGTTGGGTATATATCTCCGCAACCCTCTTTGATGCCCCCATCACATTTGTTGGGTTCACAGCTTTGTCGGTAGAAATTAAGATAAATTTCTGCGCGCCAAATTTTATTGAAAGATCAGCAATCAGGCGTGTTCCTAACACATTCACGCGCACTGCTTCGGTTGGGTTTTCTTCCATCAGCGGCACATGCTTGTATGCGGCGGCATGATAGACCAAATCAGGTTTGAATTTCTGGAATATCTGCCTCATCCGGTGAGTATTTGTAATATCTCCGACAACAACCTCAGTAATATCAGCATAAGCGCCAAACATATTTCTGAACTCCAGTTGCATCTCATATAAAGGCGACTCAGCCTGATCGAGAAGGATCAGTTTCAACGGACGGTAATGCATCAATTGGCGAGCTATCTCGCTTCCAATACTACCTGCAGCACCGGTTACAAGAACAACCCTGCCGAGCGTTACGTCAATAACCTGTTTATTGTCAAGGCGTATTGGATCGCGTTGCAGAAGATCCTCGATGTTTACTTTTCTGATCTGTTTTACGCTCAATTCGCCATTGATCCATGACTCAACTGACGGAATGTTCTTTACGGAAATGTTCAAATGCAGGCAATTGTCAATAATAGTGCGTTTGCGATCGGGGTTAATATTCTGGATCGAAATAATTATCTCGTGTAATTTTCTATTCTGCACAAAAATTGGGGATAAAGTCGAAGGAGCATACACCGGAATGCCTTCGATGCTTTTACCAATCTTGCCCGGATTATCATCAAAAAAGCCTATAATACGATAAGTATGCTGTATGTCGCTTTGTAAAGCATTCTTAGTCAAAATGCCTGCCTGACCCGCACCATAAATGATCACATTTGTTACTTCCTTATGTTGTTTTATCAGATTGCCATAGATCAGTTTGGCGAATAATCGTGTAAACAGCAGAAACAAAAGCGCAACTGAGGAAAAGATGATAACAATGCTCCACGGAATGTGGTTTTGGTTCAAAATGGGGAATAGGATTTGTACTAAATTAAAAATTGATATTAAGATAATGATCAGACCTACCGAATAAAAAATGCGAAGAGCATCAGCTATGTTTGTCATTCGTATAATGCCCTTGTAGGTGCCTGAAATAAGGAACACCGTGAGGGATAATCCAACAACTATGGGTAGGTCAAAATAATATGATCTCCAGATATACTCCGTCATCATAAAGTTGTAGCGTACGATATAGGCAAGTGTAAACGAAAAGGTCACAATTACCAGATCGATAAAGAGTATAATACGACGGGAGATAAATTTATTGGAGTGTTTTAACAAGAATTGCTGTACCATTCGTAACAAAGATTTATTTACATGATTGGAGTTTATTTATCAGTTCCTGCCCAAAAAGTTCGTAAACAGAATGGTTAATTTGCAAATATACAGATTTATTTGTCAACTGATGAAAAGAAAAAGCTAATTCTTTGTTGTGAATAAATTAATTGTTTAAGAATTTTACAAGCCTTAAACAATTAATCGTGGTTACTCTCATGGAATCGATAGTTCAGCCCTAACGGACTTTCTATTGATTAATTCGGGATCAATATAAGTCAGTTGATTTAATTCACCCCTAATTAATCAAGAAGTTTCTTTTCATGTTATACATCATTGTATAACTCCTCTTGTTTGACTCACTTAAAAACGACCGGTTAATCAGGACTTCAATAAAAGCCTGACTCTCCAAAAAAGGATGGAGCAGCTTTTCAATTCTGCCTTCAACGACGCCAAGCCTTTTGGCAAATTCAATAAAATCGCTTTTTGATGGATGTCCGCTCCTTTTAAATCCTTCACTTTTGAAATTGTCGGCGAATAAACCCTTGTCCAGAGCAAAATCAGTATCATCCACATGAAGCCTTGTATTTATTAAATCATATGCAGGGCTTAGTAAATAATCTCCTTTGGATGATTCAAGCAGTGAGAAATTTTTCAAGTGCGCGTCACCATTGGAGAGTAGAAAATTAAAAACAACTAAAGAAAAAAACTTTTCAATTTCCACCCTCCAGGCAGGAACATATTTTTGTATGAGCATCCCAACCTCTTCGTAGCTGTATTCGTATTTAAAGTTAGGGCCTGAACTCTCTTTTGTTTTACCTGCCAGTGTAGCAAAATCTTCCTTGCCCCATTTCCCTCCCTCTTTTTTTACATCAAACCGTTTAGTGATATATGCGGGAGCTCCGTTTTTAAAAAATATCATAGCACTTTCAGCCGTATTGATACCATAAACCTGTCGGGCTAACTGCATCGTCAGGTGCTCATTGGCAGGAACCTGATCAACCTTCCTTAAATCCCCCGGTATAGGTTTGAGTATGTAAGTTCCCTGTTCTCCTTCCTGCGTTAAACGCAATTGATTCTTTTCTGTAAGAAAACTTGACTTTTCTTGCACTCCTGAAATAGATATACGTTTGCGGTTCTCTATAAACATATCTGCAACTTCCTCGCTTTGTTGAGGTTGCTGATATGGTAGAATATGACTTACTTTTTTTCCATCAAACAAATTCTTCAAGCATCTCGGGCTATAGGTAGAAAACCCTTCTGCCAAAGTGCCAGGACAATATTTTAATTCTTTTAGAATCATGTTACCATCATTGGTCTAACAGTAATGGCCCCAATCGTATCAGTTTGCGCTGTAGCCATCAGTAAGCCAAAACTATCCTCTTCATCTATTCTCAACTGCGTGCATTGTAGTTTTCGATTTACTCCTTCACTTAGCATATTAAAGAAAAAGGGGAATAAAAATTTACTGCTATATTCCTTTTGCGTTTTCGGAAGAGTTAAGCTGATTGAAGGCTTACTTGCATCATTATAATAATTATCATTATAGCTGAACACAAAACGCTGACGGTTTTCTTCCGACAGTATTCCTGCCAAAACACCATTATGATATACCTCCACTGATCTCATTTATTCGTTTTTTTTACTTCGATCGTTAGTTCCATACCCAAAACCTCTGTCAACTTATTCAACACATGCAAGGAGGGATTGGCTTGTCCCCTTTCAATTTTATACAACGTATTGGTGCTCACACCAGCCAGTTCTGCCAGGTGGGCCTGCGTGATACCTAACTCTTTTCGTCTATCCTTTATTGTATCTCCAAGTTTCTCGAATAGCATTATAGTGTGATTTTAACGACAAAAGTACTGCGTTTTTTAATTTAAACAAACAATTTCACATTATAGTGTGATTTTGCGAGAGAGGAACGGCCGAAGCAAACTTGCAAACGACAGGGCAACCAGCGCTTAAGCACCTGAAAAGGAACTTGCAAAATTTGATTTACGGCAAGCTAAAACTCCTCATTAAGTTGTACCTGTTACATCAGGCTTTGAAAAGCTGATCAAGTACCGCGAATATGCGTTCGAAGTCGCTTTGGGTGAGGTTGGAGCCGGAAGGGAGGCAGAGTCCATGGGTGAAAAGTTCTTCGCTTGTACCGTCGCCGTAGAACGGAACATTGGCGAAGACGGGCTGCAAGTGCATGGGTTTCATCACTATACGACTTTCGATGTTGCTGGCCTCCAGAGCCAGGCGGATGGTTTCTCGTGTAACGCCGTTATTTTCTGCAGGGTTAAGGGTGATGGTCGTAAGCCATCGGTTGGCAAAATAGCCGGGGGGTTCAGGCAGGAGTTTGACATTGTATCCTTTCTCGTTAATGGCACCAAAATAGGTTTTATAATGTTCGTAGTTATACCTGCGGGCGGTGATGCGATCGTTAAGAACAGTCATCTGACCTCTTCCAATCGCAGCCACCACATTGCTCATACGGTAATTATACCCAATTTGGCTATGCTGGTAGTGGGGTGCGGGATCGCGGGCTTGTGTAGCCAGGAAACGAGCCTTTCGGATGAGTGCGCTATCCTCCGAAAGTAATGCCCCTCCCCCACTGGTGGTGATGATTTTGTTACCATTGAATGACAAGACGTTGAGTTTGCCAAAGGTGCCACACCTCTTTCCGTTGATGTGCGAACCTAGTGCCTCGGCAGCATCCTCAATGAGGGGTATGTCATATCGCTCAGCAATTGCAATGATCTCATCCATTTTAGCAGGCATGCCATAGAGGTGCACAGGGATTATAGCTTTTGGTTTCCTGCCTTTCGCAAGCCTATGCTTTATGGCCGCCTCAAGGAGCAGAGGGTTCATATTCCAGGTTTCCGGTTCAGAATCAATGAAGATTGGAGTGGCGCTCTGGTATACGATTGGGTTCGCAGAAGCAGAAAAAGTGAAGCTTTGGCAGATGACCTCATCCCCGGCTTCAACACCTAAAAGGATCAGTGCGAGGTGAATAGCTGCCGTACCTGAGCTTAATGCGGCTGCATGCTTTGCACCGGTATAGCTCTGCAAGTCGGCTTCAAATCCGTTCACGTGCGGGCCAAGCGGGGCAATCCAGTTGCCATCAAATGCTTCCTTTACAAATTCCAGTTCTTTGTAACCGATATGAGGAGAGGATAACCAAATTTTTGGAAGTTCGAACATTTTTAATTCAGGAATTATGTAGTATTGTGATTTGCAGGATGTGTTTTGTGAAATTCAAAAATCAACAAACTGAAGTTTCGTTGATTGACATTGTTAGTTCATTACTTCGGCATCGGTAACACGTTTCGACTTATTTCTAAAGAACTCTACCCATATAACCCACATAACAAATATCATGAAGTAGAAAAATGTTTTGAAGATGTAGTTGTGAAAGAAATCAAAATGCAGGGGAAAGGGTATGGTGGTGGCTACAAGCCCGGTTATTCTAACAAGATTTACGAAATGAATAACTACTACGCCTGCCGGGATGTACCATATTTTGTGCTTCCATGGACCAGGGAAAAGAATCATTAGCACGATCCAATGAACCCATTGTTTGAGGCTTGTACAGCCGGGATCAACAGCAACAAATCCTTGTTGGTTATTCAGAGTGCTAAAGAAAATAGTTTGCCCCTGGGTGGTAATATCAACGCCAAACAAATTCTGAACTATCCATACACTTTGCTCAAACAAAATAACAGAAGCAAAAGCAAACAATTTGTCAATCAGATGTTTAATGGGAGGAAATCCAGCCGATGACCACCAAATATACGCAAAATGAACAAAAATTAATAGAATAGCAAATATAACAACGTCGAACAGCCGTGAATACCCACTGAGTATAAGTTTACGAAAAAAACCATTGATGTTTTTCATCATGAGTGCGATTGATTAAACAAAATTGCTTAGAGCATCTTAATTCAGCATAAAGCCTGTCTCCAGGAATAATTACTCTGGCTACTTTCAGGAATAACCATACATATTACAATCATATGAATCGAAAACCTATTCTTCAATTAGAACCCTGTATTCAGGAAAGTAAATGTTGCGATTGTAATTTTTCCCAACCACAGATTTGAGTTTACAATATTCTGAGGGAATGTGAATAAACCTAAGACTCGTAAAAGCGTGATAATTAGTTGCAAATCCTTTTTTAAACCGAAAAAGCCCATCATTAGTATTTCCACCCAATCCGCCTCCAAGGTGAAGTGTTGAAAAGTTAAGACGTTTACATTCGGCAATCGTACCGTGGATCATTAGCTTGGAAGGGCTTAAGTGCATGTATTTATTGCCAGTTGCGCCCAAATGATATTGGATTACACCTCCAAATTGGGTAAATAACCCACCTGCAAGCAAGTATCCATCTGCATCGCACACACCTGTGAACAATAACCTTTCGCCCAGAAGATCATGTAAGCACTGAAAATATGATTCCGGGAAAAAGTAATATGGACGAGCATTGTGTCTGTGCATGGTTTGACGGTAATACTCAATAAATGTGGGCAAATATTGCCATTGGTTGAAATTAAAAATCAGATTCAAGTCTGCTGCCTTACGCAAATTACGTCGGTGGTTTTCAGAATAGTTCTGTGTGATTTGACTTAAGTCATTCGCAAGGTCAACGGACACTGTTCCACCATGAAACCATTGCCTCCACGATTCGGTCTGTGGCAGTTGCCAGGGATTACTAAGAGGATTAAGCCTTATAAAGCTGCTCACATAACCGTGTGAGGCTGCTTCCCTGTTGAACAAAGCCAGAATATGGGCAGCAGTGCTACTACTGGCCGGTAAAGCTGATAAAATACCAGGATACCCATAAGGACTTATCAAATCCCGAAGATTGCTGTTGCAGTTGATAACCCGGCTTACCAATGGAATTAAAAAAGCATTGCCGCCCTCTTCATGATACCAGGCAATTTCCTCTCCCTTGAGCAATCGTGCTTCAATCGCACAATAGCCTGGTAAATGATATACATCGTGCTGCGAGGTTGTGAGTATATCAGTCCAACGGAAATCGCGAGGGCCTATAAACATTGGTGAATGTTAAAGTAAAGAAGAAAACGCTAAATTCTATTGTCAAGTAATTATCTTTTGAAAATTTTGTTGTGTGCTGCTATAAAAAAATAAGGAATAAATTTATTTAACCTTCATAATCCCACACCTTATGGTTCCTGTAAACACAACATTAAACCTACCTGCCAGACCAGGCGAATGAGCTAAACCTTCATCACGTTCATTGGATAATTTTTGTTTTCACCAAAATTCTTACTACGATCTGGCGATTCACCGTATCCCTCCGACTAACCCATCTTGACCACTGTTTTTGCGCAGCATAATTTTG
>CAYGGZ010000012.1:0-74521 GCA_964349765.1 uncultured Bacteroidales bacterium | reverse complement strand
AAGCCTCGTCATTTTTACCATTTTTCAAAGTCTATATCATTATTGCTTATAACGGTTTGCAGCTACCCACAGTAGGCGGCTTAAAAGTACAAAACTGTCTTGAAAGAACCAAAATGAAAAGAACCAACAATTAACACGCTTGTGCAAATCCGCCTATTGTGGGTAGGTGCTGATAGACCAAAAAGCCATTACACCTCAGCAGTATAATGGCTCTTTTTTTAGGGCTTTTCGGCTATTCGACTTAGTGTTAGCAACAGGGCGTTCTTCTGTCTGTGTGTCAGGGCAGCCAAGCTCTTTGGCAAGTTTAGGCTTTGGCGCTGGTACGTGCGACTTGCCAATGTGCTTGGCTGCGAAGGGTGGATTAGGATAAGTAAAATTCTATTGTAAAAAATCAATAACCACAATGCAGGTTGCTTGCATTGTGGTTATTGAAAAAAGTAGATTGTAACTGATTTTTATTTACCACAGACAGCAGATGAATTGTAGGCATCCACTGTTATCGAATAAATAAGAGAGAAACTGCTTTGCGCAATCAAATCTTCACTGTAATTATCGTATTTCTTAACATTAAATATGTTATCTGGTACTGATTTGGAATACCCAATGCAACGATTATCAGAAAACTTGATTGACACAGAGTCACCAATCATGTTTATGTTGTCTTCATATTGAAAAAGTCCGATAGTCTCACTTTTAGTGGTATGAGAGGTTATTTGACCGCCATTCAATATTGTATAGCTTTTGATTTGAATATTATTGGAGTTAAAAACCAGTAATTCCAAATCTTTGCCAGAAGAATTTTTATAGATATAATCAATAGTTTTGATTTTATCTACGTCTTTTTTACAACTAGTTGCCACTAGTAAAGTGCCGAGATTAAGGATGCCAATAAGTAAAAAGGCTCTCCAGATTGTTTTCTGTTGCATTTGTGTATGTGTTTTGAATGTCCGTTCTCCAATTTTGCCAATATCTTTCACCCATTAGAGCATCTTCAAGCTGCCTAATGGTATAGCCTTCAACTTGATCATAACCTCCAATTCCGTCGACCATGTCTTGAACAACACCGGTATATGGGTCAAAGTATGATGGTTGATAGCCAGTATAAATCATGCGTGTCAACTCCCATTGCACGCCCCTTGCCCAGCTTTCAGCCACAACATCATCACAATGATTATAGTGCCAGCTATCCATGTTCCAATGGGAAGCATGAGCAGTTTCATGAATTGTTGTACCATATATTGCTTGCGACTCATGCTGAGGGTTGTAAATTTTTATGGCACTACCCAAACCTAAAAATCTACAAGATGGACAATGGGAACCATTAATTGAACTTGATTCATTCATTGCTCGATATTTAAGTTGTGTAGCCCAAAAACTGTTTGTAAGCATCGCGGTGCCATATTTTTTGAACGCTAAGCATAGGCGGTTGAAATCTGAACCAAAGGTATAAAAATAATTTCCAATGCTGCAAACAATTAAGTGGAATTTATCAGAATTTTTCAACATTTTGCCGGAATTCTGCTAACAACCCCTGCTGAAGATTGAGACGCTAAGAAGAGGAAAAATCTCCGTTCCGGATCAGATCGCCTGCAATGATTGCTTCTTTGATTGAGCGTGTTTGCCTATTATGCCTACAAATTTATTGTTAACCTATCTCAGGACAAGACAATTCATGATTTTTAACCTAAAAGGCGGAATTATTAGATTTCTGGTTGTATTTTTGAGGCTATGAACCAAACTATATTGCAATGTCAGAAAAAAGCTCGTTAATAATCATTCTATTGTCGGCGCTATTGTGGGGTTATTCGTGTAATATGCGCGACAGAACGCCGCAACCTCCAGTAGCGCAAAGAATCGAAAAGCAGCTTACAGTGCATGGCCATACGCGCCTCGACTTTTACTACTGGATGCGAGATAGGGATAATCCTGAAGTCATAGCCTATCTTAATGCCGAAAACGAATTTACCGCTGCTAAAATGGCACATACCGAAGAGTTGCAGCAGCAAATATTCCAGGAGATGATCGGACGGATTAAGCAGGATGACATGTCGGCTCCATTTTTTGATAATGGATATTACTACTATACCCGCTTTGAAGAAGGGGGTGAATACCCCATCTTTTGTCGCCGGAAAGGATCAATGGATGCTGCGGAAGAGATCATACTCAATGTGCCTGTTTTAGCCAAAAACCATGTGTACTTTCGTGTAGGCTCCTACTCAGTAAGTCCTGACAACACCACACTCGCATTTACAGTTGATACAATGGGCCGGCGCATGCACTCAATATACCTGAAAGATCTTAACACAGGAATTATCACTCCAACCAAAGTCGAGAATGCGGCAGGTGATGTTGAATGGGCAGCCGACAATGAAACAATATTTTTTACTACTGTTGATCCGCAAACCCTTCGCTACGACCATGTTAGAAGGTACAATATCAGATCAGGCAAACAACCTTATGTTGTTTATTATGAAGCTGACGAAACTTACTACTACATGGGAGTTTCGAAAACGAAAGACCAAAGATACTTGATCATTACTTGTCAAAGCACTGTCAGTAACGAAATCAGGATACTTGAGGCAGACAATCCCACAGGAACGTTCAGGGTTTTTCAGGTTCGCGAGCCTAATCAGGAGTATTTCGTTGAGCATCATAACGGAATTTTCTATATACTTACCAATTACCAGGCTGAAAATTTTCGCTTGATGAAAACTCCCGCAAACATTACTGGTCGGGAAAACTGGCAGGAAGTCATTGCCCACAGGCCTGATGTGTTGATCGAAAGCATAGAGGTTTTTGACGAGTTTGTGGTGTTGCAGGAAAGAACCAATGCCCTGCCACAGATGCGTGTTATCAAAATCAAAACCGGAGATGAGCACTACATTGCCTTTGAAGAAGAAGCATTTGGAGCATTCATTAACGTAAACAGGATGATGGATACCGATATTTTCCGATTTAGTTATACTTCGCCTACAACTCCCTCTACTATTTACGATTACAACATGAACACACGCCAACAAACACAAGTTTGGCAACAAACAGTATTAGGCAATTTTAACCCTGAAAATTATACAACACGCCGGTTCTTTGTTGATGCCAGAGATGGCGCCAGGGTACCCGTAACTCTTGTGTATCGAACCGATATAAATCTTAGCCATACTAACCCACTGTTGCAGGTTGGTTATGGTGCATACGGTGCAAGTATAACTCCCCGGTTCAATTCGAGTATTATCAGTTTGCTCGACCGGGGGTTCATTTATTCAATTGCACATGTTCGTGGAGGTCAGGAAATGGGGCGTGCCTGGTATGAAGATGGCAAACTGCTTAACAAAACAAATACATTTAACGATTTTATAGATGTTTCGTTACATCTGATTGAAAACAATTACACTACGCCAGCAAAGTTATTTGCAATGGGAGGCAGCGCTGGTGGTTTGCTCATGGGCGCAATTGTTAATTTGCGACCCGAACTATATGAAGGAGTAATTGCCGAAGTGCCTTTTGTTGATGTTGTTACAACCATGCTTGATGAAACAATTCCGCTCACCACTTCAGAGTATGATGAATGGGGTAATCCAAATAATCCGATTTACTACAATTACATGCTTTCGTATTCACCTTACGACCAGGTGAAACGGCAGGCTTATCCAAATATGCTGATAACATCGGGTTTGCACGATTCGCAGGTGCAATTTTGGGAACCAGCGAAGTGGTCGGCCAAACTCAGGCATTACAACACAGGGAATAGCAAGATTCTTCATTTTATCAATATGGAAGCTGGTCATAGTGGTGCATCTGGAAGATTCCGCCAACTGAACGAAATTGCTCTGCAATATGCTTTCCTCATTGATTTATTGAAACAATAGTGTAAAGCGGTTTTAAATGCAGGGATTATCGGGTTGTCTTCAATCAACTGAATGGTTCTGACAAGGCATCTCAGTAATTCAATGATTAAGACTCTGAAGTTGAAATCATTATCGGCCTCAAACCGTTAAGGGCATTAACATTAAACACTTCTGACTGAATTGAGTCAATTATCAGGATTCTCCTCCACAGTGAATTCACCTTCAATCCGTTGCTTCGGGCGACTATTAATAAAGTCGTGAATATTATTGAATTCGCGGCGGTAGAAAAGTCCGATACCTTGCGTGTAAGGGGCAGGGCGACGGGCAATATCCATGTTGTTGTATTTGTTAAAAGCCTTAATCCGCAGGCGGCCATCGCGCGTTAATTTAACCTCAACATTCACATCTCCGATTACATTGCTTGTATTCTGTGCAGCCTGGTTAGCGCCCATGGCAAAATTTCCGTCAATAACCACCCGTTCGTTGAATAGCTGCGTGGAGAGTGCCAGCTCAACTTCTTCGGGCGATAGCTGGTCGCCAGGGCGGTAGTTAACTCCGATGTCGAAATCCTGACTGATCTGCGAAAGCCAGTTGTTGAGTTGGTTCGATAACATGTCGAACCCGGAAGCGCTCAAGGAGGAAACAATCGTTCCCTGGTCGGGAGTGAAATTGAACATGTTCAGCACCAGAAGAGAGATCATCTGGCGGCTCATAATCACAGAATTGGTTGTATCAATTGCGCTGAAAACCTGTCGACGTACCTCTTCATCAACATCAGGCATACGCACTGTAAACGAAATGTCGGGATTCATAAGGCTGTTTTCCAGAATCAGAATGCATTCAACAGGAAAGCGCCTGTTACGATACTCCTCGGCGATGTTTGGCAAACTGTTGAGCGTAGCTCTAATCCGGTAAACTGCCTGCATATTGATGGTAGCATCATAAGGGCTGCCACTGAATTGGATATAGCCTCCGCTTTCAAGTAAAAACTCCCGGTTTATCATGTTTTGCAGCGAAAACAGGAATGTGCCCTGGTTTACTCTGAAATCGCCATACATTGTGAAATCTCCATTGGCATACGACATCTTCATGTTTCCTGTCCCGTTGCTATGGATATTGCCCATCTGGTAAGGAAGATATATTTGCACAGTGGCATCGTTGGTGATGTCGAATTCCATGTTTACCGCCATTGACGAAGGTTGTTCAGCAACAGCTTCAACAGCCTGGAGTGTATCGTAAGGGTTCACGTAATGGATAAAATTATTATCGGCTACATCCACAGCAAAGCTGATAGGAATTGTAATATTAGTGTTTGGTTCGGAGCGCGCGTGAATACTCATAACCAAATCATCAAGTGGACCGGTAATGGCAAAAGAGCCTGTTGCGAAAGCCGAACCAAAAAAGAGGGTGTTGTGCGAGGCGTCTGTATTAAGCCCTGCAAGATTGTTTGCCTGTACTTGAATGTCCAAAAGAAAATCTGAGAAATTATTATGCCTAATGTCAATATTACAGATGCCATGACCGCCAAACTCATCGTACACCTTCACGTTTGAGGCATGAATGCGATCTTTTTCGATGGTAAACTCGTCGGCCAGTGAATAGATTATGTTAGTATAATCAACCCTGAATTCGGTTCGCATCAAAGCGATGCTTCCTTGTAGTTGAGGCTCGTAAATCTTTCCGCTCAATTCTATATTACCACTTGCAAGCCCTCTCATATCCGATACCAGACCTTTAAGAAATGGGTTAATTGCTCCGAGCCTGAAATTCTGAAGTACTAAATCGAGGTCGATCTGCTGTTCGGTTTCGTATGGATAATAAAATCCCCTTATCGAAACGGGTGTAATGGTTCCAACATTTCCCGTGTAAATAATACGCGAATCAATCCATACTGAACGCTCAAGCGGGTCGTAGGAGGTGGTAATTTCGAGGTCGCCAAGCGTTTCTCCATTCAAAACGAGGTTGTTGACAATTAATGCAGCCTCAAAACTCGGATTGGATATAGCTTCAGTGATTTCAACCATTCCGCCCATTACTCCATCAAGGGTTATGCCTGCAGGTTCGAGAAAAAAGTTCAGATTTCTCATCATAAACTTATCGAAGCGAACGTCTAAACGGTCGAGAGGTGAATCGGATATGACCCCATTGAGCATTATCTTTTGGTTTCCGCCCAATAATGCAACTTGATTTACATGGGTTGCCAAGCTATCGAAAAGGATATAGTTATCGTTGTTAAACGCCCAATCAGTTTGGTGGAACCGCATGGCAGACTCCGTAATCCGGAATTCGACCAATGGCGGGCGGTTGAAGGCAAAAAATCCTGCAACCATTCCGCGAAGCGGATTGATTTCTTTCTGGTCGTCCCATGTAAGACGATAGTGCATTGTATCTCCTTGTAATTGTGTTTGGAGCAGTAGTTGTTCCACCGAAATAGCCATAGGATCGCCGGGTTGCTGTTCGCTCAGCAACACCTTACCGGCTCCTGAATTCGTAACCATAAGTCGGTTGCAGGCATCAAGATTGAAATACCACTCTCTGATTTCAATTCCGGCGACACTCACCACCGACGCTGTTCCGTTGAGAGTTAATTTGCTCTCAAGCGAATTGTAACTACTTTTAATTACAGCACCATCCAGCAAAATCAAAGATGGCATAAAAAGCTGCGATAAGGGTTGTGTGTTCTTTAGGGTTAAAGAGGCTGTAAATTTCTGAGGTTGAATAGCTTCATCAGGTATTTTGTGAAGCTCTGGCCTGGTTGTGTTTCTATCCAATAAATGTTCTAATGATGCCATGAGATGATTGTAGCAGAAAGCGCCACTTATATCGGCATCCGCAATATCTGACCGTAGACGGAAAGACTTGTTGTTCAGGTCGTGAGCAAAAGCATTGAACTCAATCCTGTCAATGGAAAACGCCTCTCCTTTTTCAGAATATGTTGTATTTGTGACCAAAATATCTCCTTGCAGGTTGTCGGGATGGTTGCCTGTGAAATCGAATTTCAAACTGGTTGAAAGTACTACCGAAGTATCTCGTTCAATAAGATTCATTTTGGCAAGGTGAGCATTACTAATATCTGCAGTGAAATCGAACACTGGTGGTTCCAGATTCAAATCAAACAGCCCTTTAAAGTTGAGATTAATTAATTCATCGGTTAGTTGCAGAGTTCCGTCAAACTTTTTGTCGTTCAATGAACCTGATGCGTTCATCATCTGGTAATTGTTGCCCAGAAAATCGAAAGAGCTTGCTGCAAGATCAAAGCTAAGGTCAAGATCGGATATGGACTGTCCTCTGCCTTTTACTTCAGCAGTAAGGTTCGCTACCCCCAATAGTTCTTCCTGATTTAATAATTTTCCTATTTGAAAACCAACGGTTGATAGTTTTCCACTGTAAACCAACTCATCATTGTGGAACTTCAACGAGATGTCAGTTGAAATCCGGCCGATGCTGGTTGATATATCGGAGTAAACTACAAAGTCGGAGGCAAAACCGCTGAATTGCCCTGCCATCGTCATTCTGCCCAGTTGTATGATATGTGTTGGGGCAGCAAGAAAAACAGGAATATCGCCTGGTAGCCTGAAGCGCTGCATGTCAGTTGCGGTTGTGAACAACTCTGCGATGTCAAAATAAATAAAGGTGTTGTGAAAGTCGGGTAGCCCGTCCATTGCAACATCACCTCTTAGTCGCGTAGAGTTGGCAAACCGGATATCGAGATTATTACCGCGGAAACTACTTATTTCACCTCTCACATTACCTTCGAAATGTAAAAGATTGTTCATTCCTTTAAGTTCCGGTGCGAACCAGGCAATATCAAGAGTATTCAGTTCGGAAGGAAATATATCTGCCTGAATGTAAACGCTATCGGTAAAATGCGAAAAGGCAGAAAAATTATTGAAATAAAATCCTAAATCGAAAAGCAGATCAGAGGCAGCAGTTTGAAGAATGGCACTTTCGGCAATGATTGAACCTGGCGTGAGCATCACTTTCGATGAAAATCGCTTAATCTTCAAACCTGAACGTTCCATTGCCGACAGGGTTTGAATACGCGCAGAAAGTGTGTCGTTTATAAATGAGATTCTGCTTGCGTTAAGATTGATTCCGCTTATTTGCAAATGGTTGAAATCAATTCCAAAATCAGTTGAATCGGCGTTGTAGTCGCGAAATAAGAATTCACTGTCAGATAATGATATATTGTTTAGCTCGGCTTTAAATGCGGATGGTTGGGCAGCAGCAGTATCTTTGGCAGCAAACTGATCGGCAATAAACTGAAAATTCATCACAGTATCGCCTTGATACCTGATCATGTTCACTTTCAGTTGGTCAACATCTACGTTTCTGAGTTTCAGATAAGAAAATCCGTAAGCGAAACCACGCAGGCTGGCTCTTAAACTCCCCACATGCACAAGCGGATTCCCCCGCTGATCGTCAATACCCAGATTATGCAGCTTTACATGAAATGGGAGAGTGAAACGAAAACTCTCTATATACACGTTTGTGTTAAGCCGGTTCGACAGCGTAGTAGAAACATGTTTAACCAATCTGTTTTGTATTCCCTTGTCTTGCAACAATATAAAAATAGCCAACACAAGAGCTAGTATACTTGCTAAGCTCCATCCCAATACCTTAATTGCAATTTTGATAATTTTGCCCATCAAACTACTAACGCATTATGTCAAAATATGTTATAGGTATTGAATCGTCGTGCGACGACACTTCTGCTGCTGTTTTGAGAGAAAACATCGTGCTTTCGAACATTATTGCCGGACAGGAAATTCACCGTAGCTTTGGTGGTGTAGTTCCCGAGCTAGCCAGTCGTGCTCATCAGCAGAATATTGTCCCTGTGGTTCATGCTGCCTTGCAGAACGCAAATATAGATAAAAAAGAGCTTTCAGTAGTTGCCTACACGCGCGGCCCGGGTTTACTTGGATCGCTGCTTGTAGGTGTATCGTTTGCTAAATCGTTTGCACAGGCGCTCAAAATTCCCTTCATTGAGGTTGATCATATGCAAGCGCATGTGCTTGCACATTTTATTGCCGATGCAAACGCATGTCAAAATCCGCCGTCGTTTCCTTTCCTGTGCCTTACAGTTTCCGGTGGTCACACTCAGATTGTTGTAGTAAATGATTATTTTTCGATGCAGATCATCGGCCAAACAATTGACGATGCCGCCGGTGAGGCTTTTGATAAGATTGCAAAAATCATGGGTTTGCCTTACCCCGGAGGGCCTGTGATTGATAACCTTGCATCTTTTGGAAATTCTAACGCATTTGTTTTTCCTAAACCTCAGGTGTCAGGATTTGACTACAGTTTCAGTGGGTTAAAGACGTCTGTTCTTTATTTTATTCGCGACCGCCTTAAGAATGATCCGGAATTCATTGAGAAAAACAAGCACGACCTGGCGGCATCGGTGCAAGCTTCAATTGTAGAGATTTTGTTTGATAAGTTAATAAAGGCAAGCCTGCATACTGGAATTAACAGGGTTGCGATTGCCGGAGGGGTTTCGGCAAATACAGCCATCAGGAACAAAATGGTAGAGTTGAGCGATAAGTTGGGCTGGGAGATTTTTATTCCAAAGTTGCAATACACTACCGACAATGCTGCCATGATTGCAATGGCGGGATATTTGAAGTACATCAGCGGTGATGTCGGCTTGCTCAGCAACGCACCATATTCACGTAGCAGTACGATATTTGGGTCTCAGAACCTTACTCCATAACTATGAACCTTCTATCGCCTGCCCGGCGAATCTGACGACTTTGAGTATCAAAGTGGAATGGTTCTAAACGCCTATTCTTCCCTGAGGTTTTCAAACCGGCATCAATATAAGTTTCCATCAGGTAATCGTTCAGGTAACTAGCGTAGCGCCTCCCAGCTTCAGCCGCAAGTTCATATACATCGGAAAGCACAATCGAATCGATACTGTATAAAAACCTGTATTCCCCACTTATAGGCAAATAACGCAAGCGCCCGTCGAAACCGTCGGCAACTACAATATCGGCATAGAGCACATTTTTGGGAAATCCGGCACGGTTCACACCTGAAACCTCAAACCAGACACTCATTATGATTTTGTTAAGCCATACATCTTCGCCGATATAGTCGGCATAATCGGGAAATATCCCGAAAACCGATTCAATATCCTCATCAAGTTGCACCTGCGCAAGATTAACAATATATCCCGGCAGTTCGCTGTCAAAAAAAAGTTCAGTTGCGCTTGCGGGAAAAACCGTATAGCCAATCTCGGCCAACTCCCTCTTCATTTGTTGTGAGAACTTTTCGAATAAAATGGAATCGTCAATGTATTTGAGAAAGAGGCTTCGTTCGAACAGCAGTGAATCGAGTGTAAAAGTATCAAGTGTTTCGGCATTTTCGATTTCAAATGCTTTAAGATTGAATTTAAATGTGAACTCAGGCAATAGTAGCAATATGCGTCCTTTATCAGGTTTGGCAATGAATTGCTTTGCTAATTTTCGCTCGGGAAAACATGAAGTTGTGAGCAGTGCAACCAAAAGCCCTATCAGAACAGCTCCGAATATTTTGCGGATGTTAAACATAGTTTTTTTGGTTAGTCGATAAATCAAAATTACCAAATTCAGTAATGTGTTGTGTTTGCATAGCTTTTTTTTGCACCATAACCGATAAATCACTCCTTTTGATCGGTTTCCTGAGTGCAGGCAAGATGCTCGATAAATTTTCTTCCAAATCTTTTACCATAATCGAATGCCAGTTGCAATTGAGTGTCGTGAGGAGTGAACTTCACAAATAAAGATTCTCCGAAATATTTTAGTTTGAGCATTTCAAAATTAGCAGGGATAATTTTTGCGGCTTCACCGCTCCAGCCGTATGATCCAAAAGCGCCAGCAAGTTTCCCTCTGTCGCGTATTGGGCTTATATGGGCAAAAAACTGATATATCTGCAGCAGGATATTCTGGTTTATAGTAGGCGATCCTACGATAAACCCGTTTGAGCGGGCAACATGATTACCAAGCACATCCTGTGGCATTAATTCGATATCATTTACTGCGGGAATGATATCGCCTGATGCCTTTAATCCCTCGGCAATTTTTTCTGCAAGAAGTCCAGTGTTGTGATATGCTGAAACGTACGGAACGAACACCATGTTTTTTTGGGGCAGCCCTATTGCCTCCTTCGATAATTGTTCCGACCAATCCACATATCGCTTCCACTCTTTTCTCAAAATCGGGCCGTGTCCTGTGCAAATAGCGTAGATTGGCAAAGGTTTGATCTTTTCAATGGCTTTAATCATGAATTTGCTAAAAGGCTTTAGGATCACGTCGAAGTAATATTTGAAAGCGTCGTCCCAGTTGCCAACCTGGTCGTCGAACATTCTTTCATCACAATAGTGGGCGCCGAAGGAGTCGCAGGTAAAAAGGATATTGTCGGGTTCGAGCCAGGTGTAGATTGAATCGGGCCAATGAAGGTTTGCAGCGCCAATAAAACGGATTGTTTTACTACCTAAGCTAATAACATCGCCATCTTTAACCACCCTATGCCGGAACGGTTCGCCAACCAGATCGTTGAGGTAACGTATAGCGGTACCCGACGCCAGCACGGTGGCGTTGGGGGCGATGGTTAATAGATTCTTCAGGCTCCCTGAATGATCAGGTTCGGTATGATTCAAAACGATATATTCAATCTCAGCAGGATTGGTCAAACGCCTGATTTTGTCCTCATATTCATCCCAAAACCTGGATTTGGCAGTTTCAACAATCGTTTTTTTTGTGTCGGCAATGTAATAAGAGTTGTACGTGGTACCGTATTTGGTTTCCATCACTACGTCAAATGTAACAAGGCCCGGATCGAGTATACCGATCCAATGGACGTCGCTTGTTATCGGAAGAATCTGGCTATTCATTATGTGGTTTATTTTCGGTTAATTGCAGCTTTATGCGATGATGAGCAGTGCATCAGAATTCCAGAGTCATCTGCTTTCCTTCATCAGTAAGTTTAATTTTCAACGATTTTGCAGGCATATTGTTTACTGTATTTTCGTCCGCAATATGGTCGGGTGCTGGCATAACAGGCTGAGGTTTGGAGTCTGCCAAATCAACAACTGGCTCAACTTCCAGAATTTGAGCTGTTTGTGTCGTAGTCACTGATTTAATATCCTGGGAAGCAGGATTCGCATCGCCATCTTCTACCTTTAGTCCAGCGCCATGCTTTTTATAATCATTAAGCTCCTGCAGATTTTCTTGTGATTCATTTTCTTCAGGTTCGGGGTCGAGAAACTGCACTTGATTAATTACAAACTTCGAAAGCCGCTTGCCAATAGCTTTTGTTCCCGTAACATCCACTATCTCCTTAAGCTCCAATACCTCTTCTTCAGGAGCTTTTTTACTCCTTACTGTATCGTATCGAATCAACAGGCGTGGGTTCATAGTGAGATTAAACGCTACCAGAGAGCAGCCATCGGGCACGAAATGGTTCTTCCTGTCGCTGAGATCAATTGTAAATCTCTTGACCAAATATGTTTCTTTTTCAGCGTTAAAATAGACGACCGAAAGAATCGTTTCCGTGCAATACTTATCAATGTAAATGAGGTCTTCGTCGAAATGGAGCGACAAGTCAAAGCCTGTAATTTGTAAGGCACCGGATTGCATGATTGTGAGAATCTTGTTGTCGCCTTCGAACTCGCCAAGGTATTTACCTCGCCCGTCGCTGTTGAGGCGCCGGATGGTGTCGTCGAACCATATTGATCTTGCTTTCAGAGTTGAAACACCTTCCTCAGCCTTTACCACCTTTTGAATTGTGTTGCGGCTAAGAATATTTCCCTTCGAGTTACGTCCTTTGATAGCCAAGGAGCTGAAATCGAATTCAAAGAGTAATTTCTTAAGGCGCGGTTTGGGTTTAAGGTGTACGCGAATCAACTCAGCCTCTCCATTGGGATTGGCCGAGAAATAAAGCAGTTTTGAGCCTCCTGTTCCGTTAACAACAGAATATTCCTTATCGCGTGTGATTCCAATCACGGCAAAACGCTTTATGTACGACGGGCCATTTTTACCGTCGCGATATACAATATTGTAAGTTGTGCGGTCGTCGTTGCGTTTAAAAACATCAATATGGATCACATTCTTGCCGATGAATACCTTCTCCGACACTTTTGTAACCATAAAGGTTCCATTGTCGTGGAAAACAATAATATCGTCAAGTTCGGAACACTCGCCCACAAACTCATCTTTTTTCAGACTCGTTCCGGCAAATCCTTCTTCCCTGTTAACGTACAGTTTCTGCGTGGCCGCAGCAACCGCTGCTGCCTCAATAGTGTCGAAGCAGCGAATTTCCGTTCTGCGTTCCTTTCCCTTGCCGTGCTTCCTGAGTAGTTGCGAAAAGTAATCTATTGCATATTGAATCAGGTTATCGAGGTGGTTATGAACCTTTACCAGCTCAGAATTGAGATGGTTGATCTCTTCATCTGCCTTGAATGAGTTGTATTTGCTGATTCGTTTGATCCTGATTTCGGTAAGCTTGATGATATCGTCGGTTGTTACCTGCCTGACAAGTAGTTTTGTGTATGGCAAAAGCCCTTTTTCAATAACAGAAAGAGCCTCTTCCCAACTTTGACACTCTTCTATTTTTCTGTAGATACGCTTTTCGATGAATATTTTTTCGAGAGAAGCAAAATGAAGAGATTCAAGCAACTCCATCTTTCTTATTTCCAACTCCTTGCGAAGCAGGTACACAGTGTTGTGTGTTGAGATCCGTAAAATTTCCTTCACATCCAAAAACTGGGGTTTCCCTTCGCTGATCACGCAACTATTTGGCGAAACCGAAATTTCGCAAGCAGTGAAAGCATAGAGGGCATCAATAGTAGTGTCGGGCGAAACGCCTGGTTGCAAATGGATTAGTATCTCAACTTTTTCAGCAGTATTATCGTCGATCTTCCTGATTTTGATTTTGCCTTTATCGTTTGCAGCGATAATACTCTCAATAAGCGACCCGGTTGTTGTACCGAAAGGTATTTCTGTAATTGCGAGAGTTTTCTTATCTAATTTACTGATCTTTGCTCTTATCCGGACTTTTCCGCCTCGCAGTCCGTCGTTGTATTTTGTAACATCGGCCATTCCTGAGGTGGGGAAATCGGGCAATAGCTCAAATTCACGTTGCTCGAGTACTGCTATTGATGCATCAATAAGTTCGCAAAAGTTGTGAGGAAGCAGTTTAGATGCCAGCCCTACGGCAATTCCTTCAACTCCCATTGCCAGCAGAAGTGGGTATTTCACAGGAAGTGTCAACGGCTCCTGGTTTCTGCCGTCGTATGAAGGCTTCCATTTTGTGGTTTTGGGGTTAAAAACTACGTCGAGTGCAAATTTTGAGAGCCGGGCTTCGATATATCGGGCTGCAGCAGCGCTATCGCCAGTATAGATGTTGCCCCAGTTTCCTTGAGTTTCTACAAGTAGTTCTTTTTGACCCAGTTGAACCAGAGCGTCTCCGATTGAGGCATCACCATGTGGATGGTATTTCATTGTGTGGCCGATGATATTAGCCACTTTATTGAAGCGGCCATCCTCAAGCTCGTCCATTGCATGCATCAACCTTCGCTGAACAGGTTTCAATCCGTCGAGCAACTCCGGTACTGCCCTTTCGAGGATCACATAGGAAGCATAATCCAAAAACCAGTTTTGGTACATGCCAGAAAGTGGCGTAACGGAAAAGAGTTCTGCCTGATCCTTTTTCTGTTCATTTTCAATTTGTTCGGAGGCAGAACCGATATGTTTGTTGATCAATGTTTGGTCGTTCATCACTTAGGACTATGGCATAAAGCGTAAAACAAGCGCTTCGGCAAGCAAAAACAAAAGCACCGCAAAAATAAAATATTTCCACAGGAGTGTTCCCTGTTCAAGCGCTGCTGTTGCAGGCCCAATCGGACGGCCGTCGTCTGCAACAAACGAAAGGCTCTTAATGCCGGCTTCTGTGGCTCGCATTTGCAGATCTTCGTTGTGGAGATATTTCTGTTCCGATTCGCGGCGGTCGTAATTGAATGAAATTGTTGCCAACCGCCCGCCGGCGTTTTCCAAAAAATAGTTACCAGCCTTTGGAATCAGATCAAGTGTATGGAGCCAGGTGCGATGATGAATTGTTTGTAATCCGGGAACGAACGAAAAAGTGCGGTCATGATTGGTTATCCTGATTGATTGTTCATTCATACCTGCGGGCAGGTGGCTCATAATCAAGCCATTAAACCCAACAGGATAATACAATTGCTGCCTTCCGGCTGCAAGGATGGCCATCCTGTACATGGCTGGTACAAAAATCGGATGCACAGGAAAGTTTCCTGCCGAAACATCAAGAGGCGATGCAAGAAGAAACACGGTTCCACTCCCAACTGGTGTAGCCGTGAGAAAAGGTCGCTCATTTCTCAGAGTTATGATCGATTCTGTTGCGGATCGCGATGAAATTCTGATTGGGAAATGAAACTTTACGACAGGCAAATCCCATTCATGCCTTTCATGCAGTTTTTTTGTGATTTCGTCGGTAAAAACGCCGTGCCACAATGGGTGCAGGTGTTGGATGTGGTCGGCGCGCGTATCTGAAGTATCAGCGGGTCCGAAAGCAGCTACATTCAGTTTTTCGAGCAGGTTAGTATAGCTTTCGTCAGTTATCTGTCGGGGAGGTATAATAAACAGCGATCCTCCACTTGTAACATAGCGAACCGCTTCGGATATCAATCCACTCGTAAGATTAGGCAATCCGTTGAAGATTACCAGGTGTTGGTGTGGCAATTCAGCAAAATTGATTCGGCGCCAGTCAATTTCAGAATAGCGAAATAGCGGGTCTTCACCAAACAGCGTGGGAATGTATAAACCTGGCGATTGATTAAAAAGATGCATAACCGGGATGGAAGGCACAACCGTGAACGACACATAGAGCCTGTCGTCGAATGTTACAGGAAAATCGGAAATTTCGACCCATCCGTGGTAATCGGCAGGCTCAGTAATCATAAAACTAAGTTTTGCAATTGCAGTGTCGCCGGCTGCAATATCAACAACTGAAAGCGATCGCTTACCACCAAGAAGAACAAGACTTACCGTTATCCTCTCAGCATCTTCAGCACCACGGTTTCGCAACACAACATTCATTGCTGCACTCTGACCAACCTGAACTGCAGGGCTTTCGAACCAGCAACTGTCTATACTGATGTTTGGGGTTTCAAGTGGGCGGAGAGGCACAAAAACATGCCGAATCACACTATCTGGAATTATACCTTCAAACAAACTGCTGCTTTTCTGAAAATCGGAAAGAAGAAAAATTAGTCTATTGTCGGCGATGTGACGATTTAAATCATCATGCATTCTGGGAATAAGTTGATTTAGCGGTGCATGGGTTGGGAAAAAATCTATTTCGCTGATCATGTCCTTTGCTTCCGAAGCAGATACAGGATGAATTGTAGGCCGGTTTTTGTTGTTTGTGAAAATTAAAAAGCGATCGGAGGGTGAACGGCTATCTACTAAATCCATTGCCTTTTGCCGGGCAACAGTGAGCAATTCGCCATCCGTGCCACGCGATTCCATACTGAAGGAGTTATCAATATAAATAGCAACCAACGATTCGCCACCAGCGGCCACTCCTTCTTCCGGAGCAATGGCAGGCTGTGCAAAAGCCATAGAAAGAGCAGTTATTGCTAAAATCCTGAAAACCAACACTAACCAATGCCGTATGTTTCTCCGGCGGGTTGATTGTATTTGTACTTTTCTGAGAAACCGGATGTTTGTAAAATATATCTTTCTGTATTTCTGGAGGTTAAACAGGTGTATGATTACCGGAATCGAAACGGCGAGCAAACCCCACAAAGCCAGTGGCTGATTAAAGATCATATTGTAATGCTCCGTGTCAGATTTTTAGTTTTCTCTCAGTACGAAATCGTCGTATTCAATTTCGAACCTAAGCTTGTGTTTCGATTCTTCCATTGCCAGATTATAAAACAATTGCTTTAATTCTGCAACTTCTGTTCGTTCGGCCAGCCGGGTATAGAGCCTGAAAGCTGCTTTTTCGCGTTTCATGGCGAGTATTAACGCCTCATCATAACTCAAGGCTTGATTTGGAGAAATGTTCACAGCGAAATCAGCAATCTTAAGATCGTTGATTTTTACCGAACCAATCTCGAACATACCTGTTTTCTGTACTTGAATCAATTTTGCCTTGTGCCCCATCTCCTCCTTAGCAAATTGAATGAAAACTGCCTTCATCTCCTGGTTAACGGTGGTTTCTGAAAGGTTAAAATAGAAATCAACAGCATTTTGTTCCTGCTCAATAGCAAAGTCGAGAATGCCCTCAGTAGTGTTGATGTCGTTCATTATGAGATGCATTTGTTTAGTTAGATGTTACAAGATTCTTCGCTTCAAAGATAGCTAAAGCATCTAAACCGTGCTATTCGTTTGAAGATTTATGAGGCAGCAGCAAAAATGCCCGGCATCCTGTAAATCAACTCAAACGTTCCCATACCTCCCATCGATAGCCCACCAACATAAACACGGTTTCGATCAATATAAGGCTGGTTCAGAATGTAAGCAAGAAATTCCATTGTGAGCCGCATAGGAAGTGTTGGTTCTCGATCGGCAAGCGGCTAAGTTTTGCTGCGATCGAACAGATCGGGACACAGTATGCGGTATAGCAATGTGTGATTGTGCGAAGTGAAAATACCGGATTGAAAAACACCCGGCTGATGATGAACGTTTACGCACGACACTGTAAATGCAACAATACTTACAGCCAGAATCAGTAGTTGATCAGGTTTTCTGCTCATGACACAGTGACCTTGATTCATTACCAGAAAACGGCATAGAGAAGCACCAGAATAATGACCACAACGGCTGAAGCTACAAGGAATAGTTTACTGGAGCCGAACAATCCCTTATGAAGTATGATTGCTTTAGGGCTTGTGACATTTCCTTCGATATATGCAAAAACCACTATCAGCCCCATGCACATCAAAAACACGATCCCCATGCGATCGATAAATGGCAAGTCGGGCATAAGTGCTTTGAAAAGCAACGAGAACACGAATGTTCCAATAGCCGCTGCGAGAGCACCATTGGGTGTGGCTTTTTTATAGAAAAATCCCGCAATGAAAATAGCAAGTGCTCCTGGGCTCACAAATCCGGTAAACTCCTGAATATACATGAACACCATGTCGAGGTTTCGTAGAGTAGGCGCTACCATCACCGCGATAAGCAGGGCTGCTGCTGCGGCAATTCTTCCGGTTCGCACCAACGCCCGCTCTGAAGCAGCTTTGTGAAAAAACTCACGATAAATATCCATGGTGAATATTGTTGCAATGCTGTTTATCATTGAGGCTAGCGAGCTAACAATAGCGGCTACGAGTGCTGCGAATGCAAGTCCTCTAAGGCCAGATGGCACAAAGGTTTGTAAAAGCCAGGGATAAGCTTCATCACTTCTGGCTATGTCGGCATTTAAAGCAAATGCTGCTATACCAGGGATTACGACAATCAGAGGCAGCAGGAGTTTTAAAAATGCGGCAAAAGCCAGACCGTGCTGGGCTTCGCGAATACTTTTTGCAGCGAGTGCCCGCTGAATAATGTATTGATTGCATCCCCAGTAATACAGGTTCGCAACCCACATACCACCAATCAGTACACTTATACCCGGCAGGTCGAGATATGCGTCTCTGAAACCACCTTGGCCATCAGGAATCATTTTGTCTCCTCTTTCGAGAATCATATCAAACTTCTCTGGTGCAACTCTGATAAGTTCTGCGAACCCTGCCATGACTCCTTCGCCTCCGCTGAGGTGGTTAAGAGCGAAATAGGTTGTAACCAATCCGCCACCAACAAGAAAAAATACCTGAATTACATCGGTCCAGGCAACTGCTTTCAAACCACCGTAAAGAGAATAGAGAGCGGCAAATGCCGCCAGGCCAAGAATACCATAGATCATTGGCACCCCCATAATTCTTTCCAAAGCAAGCGCGCCAAGATATATGATTGAAGTAAGGTTAACAAAAATGAACACTACGAGCCAGAAAATGGCCATCACAGTTTTCACTTTTTTATTGAACCGCACTTCAAGAAACTGCGGCATAGTGTAGATTTTTTTCTCAAGGAAGATTGGCAGGAAGAAATATGCAACTATTAGGATCGTTAAGGCTGCCATCCATTCGTAAGAGGCAATAGCCAAACCAATCGCAAACCCTGAACCGCTCATACCGATAAACTGTTCGGCCGATATGTTCGATGCAATCAACGACGCGCCAATTGCCCACCATGGAAGCGATCTTCCGGCAAGAAAATAATCGCCGGAGTTGGTTTCAATACTTTTTTTACGTGTTGAAATCCATAACCCCAAACCAACAACCACAAGGCAATAAATGATGAAAACGATAAAATCAATTGTAGCGAAGTGCATAATGATTAATTTTTTAATTTAGGACGACATAACAAAAGTAGAAAAATTGGAATTGTGATGTGCTATTATTTTTTCCAATTAACGGAGGCTACACTAACATCATCTGAGCTTCCTCCGATCATTATGCGAAATTCGCCGGGTTCCCAATCATAAACAAGGTCGTAGTTGTAGAATTTCAGGTCGTTGGGTGTGATCCGAAAAACAACATTTCTGCTTTCGCCTGCTTTCAGAAATACTTTTTGAAATCCCTTAAGCTCTTTCACAGGACGCGTGATGCTTCCGACCATTTGGCGAGTGTAGAGTTGCACTACTTCAGCACCATCAAAAGCTCCAGTGTTTTTCACCGTGATGCTGGCAGTTAGTGTATCGTCTGCCAGCAATTCAGTTTTGTCAACCATTATATCGCCATAAGCAAATGTTGTGAAAGAGAGTCCGAAACCAAACGGAAAAAGTGGGGATGGATGAACATCAAGATAGTTTGTCCTGAATTTTCTAAACCATTGATCATCGCCTAAAGGGCGGCCTGTTTGCTTGTGATTATAAAATATTGGTATTTGCCCTACGCTTCGCGGAAAGGTTACGGGTAGCTTTCCGGAGGGGTTCACACGACCAAACACAACATCGGCGATTGCATTGCCTGATTGTGTGCCTGCGAACCACACGTTTAGAATTGCCGGAATATTTTCGTATTCCCAAACTAATACCAGCGGGCGACCGGTGAAAAGAACCATAACGATAGGCTTACCGGTTCGAAGCAACGCTTCAAGCAGCCGACGCTGGCTTGGAGGTAATGTTATTTCGGTGCGGCTTGCGCTTTCGCCGCTCATTTCGGCAGCTTCGCCTACCACGGCAACAATAACATCGCTCCTTCGTGCAGCAGCAATTGCTTCATTAATCATCTGGTCGGGTGTTCGGGTCAGATCGATAGAAGGTTGCCCGCGCACGGCACTCCATTTGTCGAGCAGTGGATCGTCGGTAATATTGCTTCCTTTAGCATACAGAATTTGCGCGTATGGGCCGGCTACCTCTTTGAACCCTTCGAGAACCGTGACCGACTCGGAGTGGTCTGCAGCCACGCTCCATGTGCCTGCCATGTGAAGACGGTTATTGGCCAGAGGGCCAATAACAGCTATTGTTCCCTGCTTTTTTAGTGGTAATACCTGATTCTGGTTCTTAAGTAAAACAAAAGTTTGTGCGGCACTTTCACGTGCAACACGGTTATGCTCTTTAGTAAACACCTCTGTTTCTGCACGTTGCTTACTGCCGTATCTGAAGGGGTCATCAAAAAGCCCTAACCTGTATTTTGCTTCCAACACTCTGCGGCACGCTTCGTTGATTCTATCAATTGAAACTTTACCCTCATCGAGCGATTGCTTCAAAGTTGTCAGAAACCCTTCGCCTACCATATCCAGGTCAACGCCGGCATTGAGGGCAAGGGCTGAAACGGTTTGGAGATCGCCCATTCCGTGGGCAATCATTTCGTTAACTGATGTGTAATCGCTAAGTACTACGCCATCGAATCCCCACTTGTTGCGAAGCACTTCGGTAAGCAGCCAGCGATTGCCGGTTGCTGGAATGCCGTCAACTTCGTTGAATGCAGTCATCACGCTTCCGGCGCCTGCTTCGATTGCGGCGCGGTAAGGTGGAAAATATTCGTTGAACATCCGTATCCTGCTCATATCAACGGTGTTATAATCGAGGCCTGCCTCGCTGGCGCCATAAAGTGCAAAATGTTTAACGCAAGCCATTAACGTATTGTAGGCAGAAAGATCGTCGCCTTGATACCCACGAACAAATGCCTTTGCAACCTGCGAACCCAGATATGGACATTCGCCGGCAGACTCGGCTATTCTTCCCCATCGCGGATCGCGTGAAAGGTCAACCATAGGGGAAAAAGTCCAGCTTATTCCCTCTGCGCTAGCCTCAACAGCGGCAATACGTGCGTGCCGTTCGATAAGTTCCATATCGAAACTTGCCGCCAACCCCAATGGAATCGGAAACACAGTGCGATAACCATGAATCACATCCAATCCAAACATGAGTGGAATTCCAAGCCGGCTCTCCTCAACGGCGATGCGTTGCAACTCGTGCACTTTCTCAACTGAGCGGGCGTTCAGGATTGCTCCTACCATCCCGTTTTTTATCTTCATTCCAATCTGTGAAGCAGTTGCCTCGCCGGTAACGATTTGCTCATAGCCCGGTAGCAGGTTAAGCTGACCGATCTTTTCGGCAACGGTCATCTGATCCATTAATGAATCAATGAAACGATCCATTTCCGCTTCAGGCGAAGGCGGTAATTTTTGATTGCAGGCTGTTAAGAAAATGCCCGATATCAACATGATAACCAACAGTACTCTAATGTGCATAGTGTTAGGTATTTGATTTATAGATTTATTTCTATTTCGTTCAATGGCTCACACAACATGGCTATAAAGTCGTCCAATGGAATGATGGTGCCTCCTTTCCGGTAAGGGTTTTTTTCAAAGCCAGTTGCGATCACCTTTCCATTGACAACAATTTTCTTTGGGTTAAACTCTTCCTGTTTGACCCTATAGGTGAATTTGAGCCTTTTACCAAAAAGATTTACTTCGGCCTGCAATCCATCTAAAAAAGCTGGCATAACCGGATCGAGCACCAGGTTTCCGTACTCGATTCTGATTCCGAACAGACGCTTAATTATCAATGCAATAAAAATTCCTGGTCCGCTCGAATACACCCGCCACCCCCCATGCAAAACATGATGGCAGGCAAGTAGTTCGTGATAATATTCATCGGCCTGGTAGCGGTTCTGAAATACGACATCGGAACTACTGTAATAGCAGTTTGCCTGCCTCAGATCGCTGCATTTTACAATATTCCGGTAATTTACCGGTACAGCGAGCCGAAGTGCTTCAACAAATTCAGCCGCTTTAGCGGTTCGGGCAAGGGCTTCGGCGTAGCGAATATGTTCATGAAAATACATCAGACCAATCTCGCGACCAAAAAATGTACTGCTTTCAGCACGTTGAAAAATTCTCTGTATTCCTCCCTGGTATTTTAGTGGACGATCCATAAGGCGGGCACCATCAGGGCCTTTCAGGTAAGCTTCAATCAGTTTTTGGTGGTTTTCAGCCTGTTTGGATGTAAATATTCCGCTCAGAACGCCCCTGTTCATCGGAAGGATGCTGTGTTTTATGCCTGTTGTTGTATCGTCAGGATGAAGCAATAATTCTATTGTACCAGTGTTATTTACGTACCCATAACCAGCTACAACCTTACCGGCTATGAGGTGTTTTTTAAAATCATGTCTTATCAATTTGCACCACTGCTTAAGTTTATCCGCAGTCTCTTTATCGCCAAAAAAGCGGCACACCTCTTCATACTCTTGAAAAGCCTGATAATTCATCTGTACTGTCCAGGAAGAAATCATCCTCTCTGCAAGTTTTTGGCTCACAGGTTGGAGTGAATCGTTCCAATCGCCTCCACCGTAGGAAACAAGAGCTGTGCCTTTAACAAAAGAATTTGTTATCAATGCAATCACTCTGTTAACATGTTCCCTCACAGTAGCTTTTTCAGTTTGTTGTTCTCCATTTTCGTGATAGAAAGGAAGAACATCGTTGAGTATTGAACTATCGCCTGTGGTTCGCACGTAATTACAGAGAGCAAGCAATACCCAGTAGATTATATCTCCGTGGGCTTCGTGCGAGCGAATATGGTTATACCTGTCGAACATCCACCATTGCGGCCAACTGCCATCGGTATGCTGGTTTGAAAAAATGATACCCAGAGTCTTGCGGGCCTCGGAATACTTACCGCAAGCAAGAAGAAGCTCAACAGGACCTTGCGACACATCGCGCGTCCCCCATGCTGCTCCTCCAAACTGTTCAAGGCCATAAGGCGTTAAAAAGTGAATTAAAGCATTAGACAAATACCACGGAAGCGCTTCATTAATGGCTTTAATGTGTTGATTATCTGAGAAAATCTTTAAACCACAACTCATTGCCTCCCAATCCTCAACTGCCCGAAGGCAGTCGTGGTGCCATTGTTTTTCAGGGTTGGTTAATTTAACAACCATGGCAGGGTTATCAACTTCGCCAACGAAACTCATGCAAAAATGATCAGTATCGCTTACTTTGAAAATAAAAAGTTCAGGTAGTTCACAGTCATGTTTGTCGCAGAGCAACCTGCTTCCGCCTGAAGTAAAATTGTCGTGTTCGCTATGGATGATCATCCGGAATTGTGCTGTGGGATAGTGTTGGGCTATCAAACTTTTAGCACAAGGGCGAACAAGAAACTCCCCTTTATTACTTCCCACTTCCACCCTCCAATTATTAACCGGATCAAAATCATGGGTTATAACCAAGGAAACCTTTTTACCATTTAATTCTCTGAAATATAGATTCACCTGTGGCGAATCTATTGATGTCCATGTTATTATCTGAAGAAGAAAATCATTGTATTTATAAATCCAACGACAATGGCTCAGCCCCATTTCAAAAGCCGATGGAACTCCCAATAGAAACAGGCGGTTATCAAATTCAACCAGAATACGTTGCCCTGTTTCACGGTGAAGATTAAACGGATTTGTTGCAACTGACAGAAGGGAATTGAAATTTGTATTTCCTTGAGTCAGATGCGAGTTAAATACTCCACAGGCATAAGCTGTTGTCGACATTATAGAGTCGCATGGTTCTAACCGCCGATTTGCCTGAATAATATTACCATGAGGGCGATTTACTAAGTTTTCTTTGGCTTTGAGAACAACATGCGTGTTTTGATCAGCAAAAAATGAAAGCAGCGTGTTACCATCGCACTCCAGATGGCGTCGGGCGGTGCCAAAAAAATGGTTGAGTTCGTTTTCGTCAATATCCTCAGACTGGAGCAAACTTGCAGCGCTGAGATCGTTAATTATGGGAGGAACAAAGCTGCCTGAAATTTTATCGTGAAAAACAGCATCAAAAGAATGTAGCAAGGAAGGCAGGATGTTAAGGTCAGTTGGTGATGTTGCTTCTGGATGATCGGGCAAAAAAAGAGCCATGAACGATGTGTTGTATTCCTGGCCAGGTGCCAGTTGAACTGGTTTGCTCTGCAATGCAACAATTGATGATTCGCCTGCATATTCGCCACCAAGATGGTGAGAAAGTAATCCCTCAGGAATTCCGGAAGTGCGAGATGAAGCTCCATAAATCAGCATTCCATCAGTAGCTGCAGACTCAGCCATGCTGCTGCAGGCCATTATAAGCCATGGATGGCCTCCTGATTCTTTCATGTTCTGACGGCAGCACAACACCGAACCAAAGCGTTGATCTTGCATGATTCTTCGCTCTGTATACTGGCTTATGTAATATTCATTTACAGGTGCAGTTGCGATGGTTTTTAGTCCAACGTCCTGAACGTGCACCAGATCTACCTCCTGGCACAACACACCATTGTTTTTAACAGTAATGTTCCACTGCCAGCTTTGATTCAATTCAGAAAGCTGCAGTATACAGGTATATTCTAAACCATTCCATCCGCCTCTTGCAATAAAGTGCCGTGTCGAAAATTTGTACAGACTATTAGCCCCTGGCCCGATCAAGGGAATAAACCTTATGAGCCCATCTCGCTGTCGCAAATAGAGGTTTGCTCCCTCTTGAGTAAATGGCGAGGTCTCAAAGAGACTGATTCTAATAGGAGCGGACTCTACGCTCCGTATTGAACCATTGTTCAAAAAATTAAATATTAGACCTGAAGAATTATGAATTCTCACTCTGTTGCTATTTTAGTAAACTGCCACCATAATTGTAAATTGCTGATTATGGAGGTGTTGATACGTAAATACAATTCGATTGTCAGATTCGATTCGTTCGAGTTTTGAACCGTTGGAGGTTGCTTCTGCAATCCGCCACACGTTCTTACCCTCAAAAACAATTTCGCCGTACATGTCGCGGTGACCGTTCATAATCAGTTGTAACTGACCATCAACAGCCTTAACACCCAGCACATCAGAAGTAGAATGCAGCAGCCTTATCTCAGGTAAAACACCAAGGCAGAGAGGCGTAATCAGACCGTGCATGGCAGGCCAAACGGTACGAGGATTAGAAAATGGAAGACTCATTTTTTCACCGTTGATAGGATGGGTATAGCTAACTGAGCCCTTGTGATCCTCATTAAAATAATTTCCAACAAATAAAATCCCTTCTCCGTGGCTTGTAAACCGTTGCCTAACCCTGATAAAACTGTTGTCGCAGCCGGCAGTATTGAGCGCAGCGTTTGATAACCGTAAAAGCACTTCATAGGCCGCTTTATGGGCTTCGGTATCGAATCCAAGCCAGGTTCCGAGATGAATTAGCACTCCATTGCCATACGGTTTTAGAAAACCACAGGGTTTTCCTGTGAGAGTCAGGGCAATAACTGTGGCATTCTCCAACGTGGTTGTTCCGTATACCAACTGTGGATTGGCACATTTGATATCATTTAAGCCTAGAAGGTCGATGAGTGGGGAATCAATTGTTTCAATTGCTTCAGGGTGAGCATTAAAAGCATCTCTGAGTAATAAGCAGGGCTTTTGCGTCATTTCCCTGTCGGGTATAGCCGGCAACATGACGAGATTGCCTCCATTGTGCACAAACTGAACAAGCGTTTGCTGATCAGTTTCGTTCATTTCATCGGTCGAAAACACCCAAACCTGTTTATACCTGCGCAGTTCTTCGTGATTGGTTCGTGTGAGGTCCTTAATTTCGAACTCCACATTCAGAGCCTGTAGCGCTCTGAGAATGCCGTCGAACCATGCAGCTCTGCGAATCACCGAGGGTACAAAAATCAATTCTGATGCTCCCGTTTCAGGACGCTCAAGTTCCGTGGCATAGTAAGGTGGATAAAACAGCACACAAAGTTCTGATTTGGGTCGTGAACTGATAATCAACGGTTCGATGGCAGATATGAGCTTGCTCATTTTTTGAATAAGCGGGTAGGCTGTTGTTCGTTGGCCTTCGGCTGTGAGTGGTGTGAACCAATAGAAAGTATCGCCAGAATAGCCTCGCTGGCGAGTATTTCGACCTTGTGAAAACATATAGTAATTCCATCCTTTTAATCCGTTGGCTATACTGGCTTTGTAGAAAAGTTCCATTTCAACTGGAGAAGTAACCACATGATATTCACGCGAACCGCTCTGAAACTCAGCGGCAAACAATGGTTTTTCTGGTTGCACGGCGTCAACAACATCGTTGATAATCCGATCGTCGTGCATATTGCGAAATGAAACGAACTCCGGAATATGATCAACTCCGAAAAGCAATTCGCTCTTTCCGCCATATAAATCATCGTACATAGTAATGTTCAACAGGAAATCATATCCTGATCCATAAATCCATCCAGGGAGGTTATGATACAGAGGTACGGTAACTCCTCTTTGGCGAACCCACACTGTAAGCATCCGCAGATAATCGCCGTAACAGGTTCGCCAGAAAGAATGCCATTCATTGTCGCGACTGCGATCGCCAGGCGAAGTGTATGGCGCTGAACCATCGGGCGGAAGCTCAATATCGTCGAAATTTTTATAATCCAACCCCCAAAGCTGGTTTAGCTGCCCGATTGTTTGAAATTTGTTTTGGAGGTATGCAATGAACCTTACTCTAACATGTTCGCTATAATCTGCCTGATGAGCCAACCATGCGAACACGCCTATTTCGTTGCAAAGCTGCATCATGATTACCGGCCCTGCGTTCGATTGTTGGTTAGCTGCAATCAAAGGCATGACCTGATCATACCATTTCTCTACTTTTTCGAGGAATAAGGGGTGAAAGAACGAAACACCGTCGCTTTGAACCGGAACTCCTTTACGGTTTCGCATTTTGAACTGATCGCCATATTTGTCGGTCAGCCAGTAAGGCAAACCAGCACCTCTCATTTCAGCCAGAATAAATGGCCCTGGTTTTAGTATGCAGGTTAGCCCAAAGTTTTTGCACAACTCAAGCCAGCCTAATAGTTCCCGTTCTGCATGGGTTCTACCTGTAAAATCAAACAAACCCTCTTCAGGTTCGTGCCAAATCCAGGGAACGTAGCTGCTAACTGTAGTTAATCCAGCCTCAACAGCGGCTTCGAGGTGTGTTTGCCATAAATCGCGACGTATACGAAAGTAGTGTATTTCGCCTGAGTTCAGGAAGATTTCCTTGTTGCCTGAATAGAAACTACCATTTCTGATTGAAAAATCCATAGATCAAAGATTAAAAATCTACTTTAGCCTTTTTGCAAATCCTCCTGAAGGTCATTTCTCTGCTTAAGCAGGGTTTTGATTTCCTGCGATTTTTTTTCTGAAAGTGAATACCGGCGGATAAACAATACAGATAAGATGCTGAGTAACAATGGCACGCCAATTTCAACAACGCGCATTCTAAGAAGCGTGTGAGGCGCCTGTCGGGTGAGTGTTCTGACATCCGATTCGACGGTGCTCAACTTCGCTTCAATACTATTGGGGGTTAATGAAGCATTAATACTGTTGAGAGTGTTGGCTACTGTTTCGGATGTAGCTTTCAGTTTATTGTAGTGCTCTATGCTATGCCGGGTATTTTCTGACTGTGTTCTGATGTGAGTTAGCAATTCATTAGCACTGGAACGTGCTTTTTCGACACTTACAACGAAAGCAACTGTATCCGGTATTACGTTTTCATTTAGCATCATTTCGCTGCGAACCACCCTGATACTGCCCTGGAGTGCATCAACGCGTGTAACCTGAGTTTCGTCGAAGCTGGTAAATGTGATCAGTACTCCGGTTACGAAGCTTGCCATTGCGGTTCCCATTTTTATGAACCACCAGAACACCGAATAGAAACTCCCTTCAGTTCGTTGGCCCGTTGCAAGATCGTCCTCATCGCAAATATCCCCAACCATTGAAGCACCAAGTGTAAAGAAAAACAGCATACCTGCCGAAAGCAGTATCGTGGGAATAACGATGAGATAAGGCATGTCGGGATTATAGCAGACAATTTTCGACAATTGTGCCGCAACCATGAAACCTATAGCAAGGATGAGGGTGTTTCGTTTGCCAAGTTTAGGCGCAATCCAGTTTAGTGGAAATACTGCAAGCACACCGGTAACCGCCCAGATCGTACCATTAATTCCCAGCAAAAATCCACCGGCTACCTTATCGCCTCCGAAAACATAGAAAATAGGAATGTACGACCCCAGAAGGCTCACAAAGTTGAATCCCATTGCCAGAGTAAAAATTGTGAGTGTGAGCCTGATGAAGTTGCGGTTTTTAATGGTGTGCTTCATATTGCTCCTGAAGGAGTTTTTCTGCTGTTTTGCAACTCTCTTAAAAGCAGGCTCGCGTAAGACTGAAGTCCACCAAATTGATAAGGGTATAAGCAGAGCTGCAACCAACATTGACACATATCGCATCCCGTCGGCCTCATTTCCTCCCACGCCTCTGAATATCTGCATATTAGCTAAAGCAAACAGCCAAGGTGTGCTCATAGCAAACATATTGCCGATAAGGCTTTTCGCGCTGAAAAGCTGTGTACGCTTATGCGGATCGCTGGTAATTTCCATACCCAGCGCCCCATGCGGAATTTCGAAGATAGTACACGCCGTATAGAACAGTATTAGAGCAACAAGGATATAAACGAGCTGAAAAGCCTGAAATGAAGCTTCACCCCGAAATATTGTCCGGATAAATTCGCCTTCTGGAATCCACCATAATACAACGAACGTGATAGCAACAAGAATGCCTCCAACAAAGATGAACGGACGTCTTCTCCCCCATCGGGTGCGAGCATTATCCGAAATATGACCGATGATTGGATCGGAAATTGCATCATAGAGGCGGGGAATAATCAGAATAACTCCAAGCCAGAAGGCGCTAAGTCCCAAACTGATATTCCCCATCAAACCCACAAGAATACCTGCGATGTTAAAAAGAGCAATCGGTATGATCCCACCCGCTCCATAAGCAGCGAGCTGCGAAACCGGTATCCGGTTGTTGGGGTTGCTGGGTTTGCCGGTTAGCGAATTGCTCGTCATTTGGCAGATGTTTTTCTGTTAATAGCTTATCAGAACTTCGGCTGGAAAGCTTCTAACCTGAATGCGGTTGTTTGTAAAATCTTTGGTGTCCATGCCATTTACTGTAACTCCAACAGGCATCCGGGAACTATTGAAGTTTTTGATTACAAAGCCGTTAACTGGTGGAATAACTTCGCCATAAATCTTGAAACGGTAATTGTTTCCTTCCCTGCGAACCGAAAATGAAATATCGCCGTAGTAAGTTGGCAGATTTTCTATTGCCATTCCTTCGGGTGCATCAATCCAATCCTGATATAACCCAGCGCCAACGATAATAGTTTGGTGATGTTCATCCTCATGAACCAACATAGCGCGGATAGCATTAATGAAATCGCTGCCCACCCATGTATGCGGCATATCGCCGATGAATCGTGGAATACGATAATCGTTCCAAACAACCTCGGCCCAGTGATACCATCCCTGAGGACGTTTATCATCCAAAAAGAATTCGATCAATTCGTGCGAACGCTCTGGTTGACCGAGAAGAGTAAAAGTGCCAATCTGCCGTGTTTCGTATGGTGTGTAATTTGACCATTCGAGCAGTCCATCTCTTCTTCTTTGAAAAAAGTCAAAGTATTTCTCAAAAGTATTGTAGATTTCGGGTCGGGGCAAATTTTGCAATTCGTTTACCGGTGTGATAGCAATAGTTGTGGATGTAGGATCAAAATCGCCAAGTTCAACACAGCCCGGTAGAAAATCAATATTCTTGTACTTCATTGATTGGCGGAGCGAACGGTATAGATTTGTCGAAAAAGTGTCCCTGATCTTTGCGATCCTTTTGTATTCATCAACGAGGCCAAGAGTTTTCTGTATTTCGGCAGCATCTTTCAACCCTTTGATCACAAAGAAATTATCCCAGTATGAGTGCATTGGTTTTGCGGAATAGCCTTCATGGCTGATAGATTCAGGCACCATACCGAATTTGGCTCTCACGCTATCGTTTCCATATCGAAAATAATCCGTTGACCGCTGAGCAATCAGGTATTCCATATAGTTTACAGAGCTAATCACATGATGATTATATTCACGCAGGAAGGCTGTGTCGTTGGTAAAATTGTAATATTCCTTGATCAGGTATATTAATTGCCCGTGGCTGTCATGTTCCGGAACAGGATCAGGCCCTCTGGCATCAACAACACAGGGAACTTTTCCGCTCTCATATTGATATGGTGCAAACCACTCTATAAACTGCCTAACTTCTTCTACAACTCCCGATTTAAGTAAAGCCGATGAAGTAAGAGATCCGTCTCTGATCCAGCTTCTTTCGTAGGATCGCGAGCCTGGTTGTATTCCTGCATTGTCGCGGTTGATGAGGATATAAATGAGGTTGGCTTTTATCGTGTTTATGATTCTGTTGGCCGAATGCGGTAATCTGTAATCAACATGGTTGATTTTGTAATCCCAGTAATGCACAGCTTCATCAAAAGTTTTGTTCAGGTTTTCATTTCCCAAATCTTCAACTGCAAGTTGGTTGTTGTGAAATGGCGCCAGAACAAAAAACTGTTGTTTTTCGCCAGGCTTGAGCAGTAGCCTGTACTTTGCAATACCGAATGCCTGCCCGTTTAAATCGTTTGCTGAAGACTCCTGAGGCAGTTGTTCCCGTCTTATCAGCGATACAGGATTACCAATACTGAATTTGCCGGCGTGAAAAGAGTCAAACTGTTTTTCTGAAACAACCAGTCTTCCATCTACCATAACCTGGTTGTTTTGAGTAGCAATCGTATCAATTCTTCCTACGCCTCCGGGAAGGTTCAGAAACTGATACCATGGATTAACCTGATAGGGTCGAACCAACATAAAAAATTCAACCTCAAGTGGATTTTTGGTAATGTTTTCGAAAGAGTATCTTACAAACAGGGTTGAGTTAGTGTTGGCTTTGCCAGGAGTGGCAACGCTCACGGAAAAGTTTAATTTGTTCAAAGGCCATTTAACTGTTGGCTTAAACACAAATTCCTCATCCTCTTCATCGAAACCAAGTGTTTGAACCGGTTCAACATTTGCCCAGTTATACAATTGATTGTCAATCCTTATTATCGGTTCCAGCGAAAATGCAGCTTTCCTTACTTCTACCATTCCATCCTCGCTAAGCAGTGCCTCCTCTGTATCGTGGTTAGCTCCAGCCACTGTCCAGTATAATGCCTGGTCATAGAAATATCGTGGGAAATAGCCTTTTGCCGACTGGGCGGCCATATATCTGACAAAATCGTTGCCGGTTTGAGACTGTCGAACATCAAGAAATTTCAATTCGCTGATAGCAAAAGGTTTGCGATTAGCACCTTTCAAAAGCTCAATTTTCACATACCTTGCCTGTTCCTCCTGCAATCGAACAAAACTACGTTGATCGAGGTTGCCCTTGACTTCGTATGCTTTCTCCCACAACTTTTTATCGTCGGACAAATAAATTTCAAAGTCTTTCGTGATATGCTCCTCAGCCCAATTGATATGCAGCCCTCCGAACTCTCTTCGCATCTGAAAATCAACAACTAAGGTTTGTTTCCGCGAATTTCGGCTCGTCCATGAGGTTTCATCCGACAGGTCAATCATGTTCACTGGTTTTGCTCTTCTGACCGACGATGAAGCAGTTATGATAGGGATTGGGAATTCATCGGGGTCGGGTGGTAGCGGTTCGAATTTTAAGTCATCAATCCAGAAACTGCCTTTCCCACCCACGAACGAGGCTACTGTGAACTCAATCCGGTCAATTCTTCTGAGATTCCTGTCGCTAGTTGGCCCCCAGGCAAACTCAATATGACGGGGTCTGATTCTTATTTTTTTCCACTCTTCCGGAAAGTCAAAGTTGCGGTTATTCACCCACCATACGTTGTAACCGGTACTGTCAATGAATTTGATCTCGAAATTGTTCGACGGCGAGTCAGCTTTAAGATAGAAGCTGAATTCGAAATTTTCAGGCAGGTCTATTGCAAACCATTTTTGCATGCCACCGTAGCCCGTTCCTCTTGTAAAATCATAATCGAACCGAATTGCCTTCCCCGTTCTGCCGGGTTCTAATTTCATACTGAGTTCAACAGCTTCGGCACGTATAAAATCCCAGCCGTTGGTAGATTCAAAATTGTCGAGCAAAACGCCTTGAGCCGAAGCCATTACAGATAGCATACTGGCTACCGCCAGCATTTTAATTTTTAAATCTCTCATGATTGTTTATCTTATTACACAGGTTATTACTGCATTGAGGGTTCCATGGATTTGAATCCGAGCCTGTTTAATCCATCCTGGATTATTTCATCCTTCATCACGTAATTCCATACGAGGCCTGTTCTAAAGTTTTCGATCATTATGAGCATTGGTCCTTGAGCAATCCCAATGAAATCGTCGTTTACCCAGTTGGCAGTGAGGTTAAAGGCGTCGTAAAAACCATATCTGCCCCAGATTTTATGTCCAAATCTTTCAAGCATCGAAGCGGCGGTTGGCAGTACTATTTCTGGTGCAAAAGGCAACGACGATAACGCACCGTAAGGAGCTATGGTTCCATCGTCAAAATAGTTGTATTGGGGGCATGTGGCGCCGCGGCCGGCATATCCAAGAAATACCCTCCCGTTGAAGTTATATTTTTCGCCAGGGCCATCGCTCGCTGTTACGCCCCAGGTGAGGGAGTCGTAACCTACCCATCCATGTGTGTTGTCCATAGCATATCGCTGTTGCGAAAGCGTAGCGCGGCGTGAGTTCTCAAAATAATCAATTCCTTTTGCATACATAAAACTATCAGCCAAACCGCGAAAGTCAATAAAAGCATGGGAAAATTGATGTCCGAACAGAGGAGGGAATGCCACATGCGAAAGTCCTTCGTAGGGAGTCTGCCACTTGTAGGTTGACTGCCATGCATCGTAGCTCCGTTCAACATTCTGCATTCCGGTTCCGGCGGCAAGGATATAAAGGAACAGAGCCTCGGTGTATCCGTGCCATCCCCAGTTTATCATGCCCTCTTCAGGAGTCCATCCCATTGATATAGTGTGAGGATGTGGACTTCCTTCGGGCATATCAAAGAAGTTCCAATTCATGCGTCCAAGCAAAAAAGCAGACAGCTCTCTTATCTGGCGCTCGGTTTCGCTGTCGCCATTATAATAGTTACGGGCAAAGATGACGCCCATCATCAACAGTCCTGTGTCAATGGTTGATAGTTCGCAGTTCCATGTTCTGCGCCCGTCGTCCATTCGTAAAAAATGATAATAAAAGCCCTGGTAGCCTGTTGCGTTTGTATCGGCACTCTGCACTGAATTAGCAAAAAAGTTCAGCACATTCAGGGTTATTTGAGCTGCTTCCTCCCTTGTGATCCAATTTCGTTCTACTCCAATTGCAAAACTGGGAAGCGCAAAACCGGTTGATGCTATGCTTGAAGGTGCTCCCTCTGCAGCTCTGTCTTTCACATGCCCCATTTCGGGATGGTGATTGTATAGAAAAAATCTAAAGGTAGCTTCCTGAATCGAATCAAGCATTAATTCCTGTTCAACGGTGATCGGAAAATCAATCTTTCCTTGCGATTTAAAAATAACTTCCCGCTGATTCCTGCACGATACGGCTAAAAATACTACAAGTATGAGAATTGCAAATCTTTTCATTGTTACTTTTGTTTTTTTAAATTACATTTAGATTAGTCAAAATCCATTCAGGATACCTTGTTGGTTGCGTGGAGTTTCATAGTTGTTCTTTTGTTAATTGTCTGCGCTATTGGTTAGAAAATCCAAGTTTTTCCATAGCCTGGTTCACTTCAGGCGCTGTCATAAAAAGGTTCCACAGTAGTCCGCTCCGGTAGTTTTCAATCATGATAATTATTGGCCCCTGGTCAATTGAAATGTATGAATCGGCCCACCAACCACGCGACGGATTAAATGCGTCGTAAAAACCAAACTCACCCCAGAGCTTATCGCCAAGCTGAAAATAAAAATGTCGCATAGCCTGTTTCGACTCTTCGGGTGTGAATGGCATTGACGACAGTGCGGCTGTTGGTGCAATGGTTCCATCATCGTTAGTTGGCTCGTGTGCTTTATATCCATCGGGGCCATCGCTTGCTGTAAGACCCCAGGAATCGGAGCTGTAGCCCACATGGCCATGGGGATTTACAATACAATGCTGCCTGTTGATAAGCGTATGGTTTACATTCTGCTCCCAGTATTTAGCGTAGGTATCTCTTAGATTTCGCGGGTCGAGGGCTAAGAATGAGTAATGTGCAAAAAACAAAGGACCTCCATAATCGAACCCGAGGGGAAGAGGTATTCCAAAGAAATTCCGGCCGTTAATAAAATGCCATGCATTAGTCCAACCCTGATGATACACCTGTGCAGTAATTGGAAAAGTGTTTGAAGTGGCAGCCATGAAATAGGTGATAAGCGCTTCATTATATCCTTTGATCTGCATATTCATATCCCATCCAAAATTTGGCGACCAATGCCAGTACAGCACATTTTGGCCGCCACGGGTGTGCCATGTCCATTGAATGGAATCGAGTAGCGCATTTATTTTTGTTTTCAATGCCGCTTCAAAGCCATCGGCAGGATTCAGGTACTGCCTCACCGTCATAAGGCCGGCAGCCATGTATGAAGTTTCAACCAGATCGCCGCCATCGTCTTTAGGACTGAATGGAACGGTTCTACCTGTAGTTCCGTTCATCCAATGAGGCCATACGCCATAAAAACGATCTGCCTGGGCAAGGAAATCAACGATTTTGTTTAACCGTTGAACGCCTTCCTGCCTGGTGATGAATCCCCGCTCGATACCGACAATTATTGCCTTGAGTCCAAAACCGCTCCCGCCTATGGTAACCACCTCGCCCGATGTATTTCTTTCCCGCGCTAAACCGCTTACAGGATGTGCAAAATCCCAGAAATACCTGAAGGTGTACTTCTGCACAAGCGTGAGGAGTTCCTCGTCGGAAACAGGCGGGAATTTGGGTGAGGGATCCAGACCGGTAACAAAATGATTTATGAATCCGTTAAATGTATAACCCTCTACCGATGTAAGCGCTGATGATATTGCAAACCGGTAGCGCGCGTAATAGTCGGCCGGTGCGGAAACGGTGATCGTAACCGTTTTTTGATCTTCACTAAGATGAATTGTAAATGGTAATGAAGGGAAGAATGATAAATTATCGTTAATCTCCTGACTAGCGACGGGTTTAGAAAATTTACACACAATCCGAATTGAATCGAAGGCTACATTATTTACCCGTGTACCAGCGCCAAAAAGAATCTGATTTATGCTGATTGATTGCAAAAGCAATTTCCCTTCCTCTGTCGAAAGGCGCATCTCAACGCCTGGGAATGTTTCGTGGTTCGCACCTTTCATATCATCTTCAATAATCACAATATATTCCGTTGAATAATTAAGCGGACTTACTAATGAGATTGCCACTGTTTTAGTGTCGTTCTCAAAATGATAAATTGCTTCCATTGGCGTTTGTTGCCCAGCCTCTCTGATCAGAATTTGGTTTCGGGCAGCGACGGTATCTATTGCGCTTGTGAACTCCACCTTGAAAACAGCATCTACTTTTACGCCAGATGTGAGTTGCGCAGGCGATAACTGCTGGTTATCAGCCATGATCCGTATTAGTTGCAAATGACCTGGAGGAGGCGTTCCCGTTTCGCGTTCGCACGCGCTAAGAGTGATCAGCGTCAGCAGTGCGTTAAGTAAAAATAGCCTTATCTTCATTTTCTTCATGTGAATTTTAAAAAAGAGGTGGGTAAGTATTTCACCCACCTCTCAACAATTTTATACAAAAACAGAGTTTATGGTTTCTCTGAGTTGTACATCAACTGAATTTCAACTGGAGTAAGGTCTTTGTGGAAGATTCTTACATCATCGAGTTGCCCTTTGAAGTGATTTGCACCAGGGAAATCGTATCCGCCCCATGGTTCAAGGTCCCACATTGTGCCGGCACGCGACTGGACAAAACCGAACGCCAGTTCGTTTACAACATCAGGTGTCTGCCCGCCCCACTTCATGCCTCTGACTGTACGTTTTGGATCGCCATCGGGCCACAGGTTAAAGTCGAAGCTCTTCATTTTTTCGCCGTTGTAATATAAAATGCCTCGTCTTGTTTCGCCGTTGAAGGTGTACACAACATGCAACCAATTGTTGCTAACCATTGCTATGTATTCTGCAGGGGGAATGGGTCTGGCAAAATCCCATCCTTGCCAGCCACCTGTAGCGTTATATGTTGCATCGCTCGGGAACCACATATCTTCAGCAACGGTAGTGCCGTCTTCAAGTTCGTAGTGAACGGCAAATTTTGCTCCGTCGAGTCCGCCAAAAATCTCAAACTGAATTCCGTAGAAAGCCCCCAATCCAAGCACAAAGTGTCCTTTATCCTGAGGTACGGCTCTAACCCATAATGAGATGGAGAATTTCTGTGTGTTGATAAGCTGATCACCGTTTGGTATTTCGATAATACTTGTGGTTCCGTTGAAGTTTGCAGCTTTGCCTGCATCCTGGTTACGCGAGTCTACATAGGTAATGTCAACAATTCCGCCAGATGCAGCGTTGAAGTTTTCGGTTACGTCATTGGCATTTTCTTCAAATTTCCAGTGGGCAATCACGCCGGCTGGAGCAAAGGTTCCTGTGGTAGTAAAATTACGCGACACTTGCGTCAAAACTAATCCTTCTGTTGATTTCAAACCAGAATGTAACCTCAGGTCGAACATCGTACCGGTTCCCAACACAGTGGCTGGAGTAATTGTAATAACCTTCCCGCTAACTGTTATCTCCAGTTCGATATTGGTATCGTCGTAATTCTGGATTAGTGTAATGTTTGCTGCGGTGGCGGTAGCCGGGTCAATGTTAGTGTTGAAAGTTGCTGTAATGGTTGGCTTTGTTGGAACACCTGCAGCTGAAATGGCAGCATTCAGGTCTATTTCGCCTGCAACAAGTGTTTCAAGGGTTAGTTCGGTTGGATCCTCATCTCTTTTACAGCTACTGAATGTAACTGCAATAGCTAATGCTGTTAGCATCAGACTCAAAAATAATGGTTTTCGTTTCATAATTGAATGATTTAAGTTAAAGATTAGGTTAAAATAAACAGGTTACCAATTTGGATTTTGTGTAAGAAAGCCTTGTGAGATATCAATTTCAGTTTGCGGAACTGGCAACAACTCATGCTTTCCTTGTATGAAACCAAGTGGGCCAAGTACTTGCACTGCACGGTTTGTGCGAACCAGATCCCAGAACCGATGTCCTTCGAGTGCTAATTCAACTCTGCGTTCGTTCATTATTGCGTCGCGAAGTTCGGACTGGTTAGATGTTGTAATATCAGGAAGGATATCAGGGTTGCCGTGGCGTGCTCTTTCCCTTACCAAATTTAGGTACTCAAGGGCCAGGCTTGTTTTTCCATTCTCGTTGAGTGCTTCTGCAGCCATAAGCAATACATCGGCATAGCGGATCAGTCGGCGGTTGTGCCCAAACTGTGTATTGGTTGAGGTTCCCGGAGTCCAGACTTTGCGATTGTAACACTCCACTTCAATCAGGTTATTGTTTTCATCGAAAACCTCGTTGGGTGTCGTGCCATCGCCAAGTATAGTAACTCCGTCAATAACATCGCCAAGATCAATAATAGTAAGCTTTAAGCGAGGGTCGTTGGGTTCGAATGTGTTTCGCAGGTTAAGGGAAGGCCGGTTGAAGCCCCAGCCGCGGTTTGGTGTGCCCCTAACACCTTGGGTGTTTGCATATTGATTTCCACCAGGCCCTTCGATAGCCATGGCGCCGACTTCAAAAACCGACTCAACTCCATGTTGTCCGAGAACTCCATTAGCGTTCTCAAAATTGGGTTCAAGATCGTATTGGTTTGAGTTGATAACTTCTAAGGCCAGAAGTTCAGCGTTCACAAAATCATTTTTAAATAAATAAACTCTCGCCAGCAGCGCTCTGGCCGCCCCTTTTGTTGCCCTGCCGCCATCAGAGGCATCGTATTCTGATTTTTCGGGCAATGTGTTGATGGCATCTGTAAGGTCGCTGATAATGAGATTATAAATATCGCTTGCCGAAGCACGTGGAGTTTGAAGAGATGGGGTGGTAGTTGTAACCTTCGGAACACCACCCCATGCCCTCACCAAATCAAAATAAAACAAGGCTCTTAAAAATTTTGCCTCTCCAACAAAGCGGTTCTTTAGAGATTGCTCCATAGTTATAAGCGGCACTTTTTCAATTACTACGTTTGCCCGCTTAATTCCAAGATACAAAGCAGTCCACCAACGGTCGAGGCCATCCTGTGTGGGAGTGTGGGCAAAATTGTCGTATGGACCAATGGTGTTTAATTGATCGTTAGGGTTGCTTCCTTTATGTGAGTCGTCGCTCATTATGTCGAGAATCGGAAAGCCGCCTGAATGAAAATGCCAGTCGCGAAGCGAGGCATAAACAGCGTTGGTTGCAAGTAGCGCGTCGGATGGTGTTGTCGGGAAAACCTCCTGTGTAATCTGACCTTGCGGTTCAACTTCAAGAAAATCTTCACAGGCTGTAAATCCAATCAAGCCCAGAAGCGAAATGATTATTGATATTTTTTTCATGATCGGTTGTATTATTAAAAAGTAACGTTCAATCCTATCGCATAAAAAGCCGGAATTGGATATATGCCATAATCAATGCCGTTCGATAGTACATCATGGCTTCCAATTTCAGGTGTGTAGCCTGTAAATTCTGTAAGAGTAAACAGGTTTGTGCCTTTAACATAGAGCCGAATGCTCTGCATTGCCATACGCCTGGCAAGTTGCTCAGGCAAAGTATAGCCTACAACTACATTACGAAGCCGAAGGTAAGAACCATCCTGAATAAACCTGTCGGAGGGCGTGTAGTTATATCCACCGAAATCGGGTCTGGGTTCATCATTGCTTGTGTCGGGTCCTCGCCAGCGGTTCCAAACGGAACGTTCGAAGTTGTAGGGATCGGGTCGCACAGCATCTTTCCCGTTGAATATCTTATTCCCTGTTTGACCCTGAAAATCTACCGAAAGATCGAATGCTTTGTATTGTACGTCGAAGTTGAACCCGTAGATAAATTTAGGTATTGACGAACCGATAAATGTACGATCAAGTCCATTAATACGCCCGTCGCCGTTAGTATCAACAAAACGCAGATCGCCAACACCTGCAAGCGGCATATGTGGATAGGCATTCAATTCATCCTGGGTTTGAAATATGCCATCGGTCTGATAACCGTAAAATGCTCCGATGGGTAGTCCTACCCTGCTTAGTGTAACCGGCTGACCGTTAGCAAGAAACCCGCCAATCAGCACTGAGTCAACGCCGGTGGCGCCTCCGATGCTCAGCACTTCGTTGTGTATAGTGGTTCCAACAGCTCCGATACTGTAACTGAAATCACCAATACTTTCGCGCCAGCGTATATTGAACTCAAAGCCACGGTTGAGAACCTCGGCGGCATTGTAGCGTACTCTTTGCCCCATGCCATTGCCCATGTGTCCGGGAGTAGAGAGTTCGATCAGGATATCGTCGGTAATACGGTTGTAGTAACCAAATTCGCCAGTTAGCCGGTTGTTCAGCATACCTACTTCAAGACCAATGTCAGTTTGAGTTGTGCTTTCCCATCTCAGATCGGGGTTTGCATTTTTGAAGTATGACGCTGCCGGAAAAGGGATATCGTTTGCTGCAAACACCGCAAGTAAGTCGGATTGAACACGTGCGAACCGGTCGTGGTATAGAATCTTTTCATTTCCGATGATGCCCCAGCTCGCCCTTATTCTAAGGCTGTTGAATAATGGAAATTGTTGCATAAACCGCTCATTGTGAATATTCCAACCGGCGGCGAACGATGGAAAGTTTGAGAATCGGTTTTCTTTGCTGAACTTAGATGAGCCATCGCGGCGGAAGGTTACAGTGCCAATAAAGCGGTTGTCGAATGAGTAGTTGGCCCTGAACAGATATGAGATCATATTATAGTACATGTTGGGATCCACAGCGTTGAAAATGCTATGCAACATGTTGATATTATTGGCTTCATCAATGATGTAGGCTGGGTCAATGTACCAGAAACTGGGGTCATCGCGAAGAATATTTTGCCCGGCAAGGCGCAATTCTTCAGATCTTGTTTGTTGCATTGTGTAACCGCCCACAGCGTTTATAAAGTGCTTGCCGAACCGGCGTTCGAATGTTGCCGTATTTTCCCATAACCACATCATACTCTCTGAATTGCCTTTGGTTAAATCGCTAAATTGGTTAAACTGCTGCGAAGCAGTTCCATCTGGGTTTAGAATGGCAAAAGCTGGAGTAAAGCTCTCAATTTTATTGTAGGCGGCATCTACGCCAAAGCTGGATCGAAAAGTAAGTCCATCAAGAGGCTCAAATTCGCCGAACAAGTTTCCTACACCGCGTAATCCTTGCCTGAAATTATTTGAGTGTTCAAGGTCGGCAAGCGGGTTGCCCACATTAACAATTGCTCCAAAGCTGCCATCGGCATAAAAGGGTTCGAGCACAGGTTGAGCCCGGTATGCTTGCCATGTTACGCCGGGAGCTATTTGCTGCCGGAATGGTGCAATTGAAATGTTGTTGCCTAACCGGATCCTTTCGGATAAGTTGTATGTGTTATTGATTCTGAGGGTAATGCGTTGAAAATCGGATTTTGGAACTATCCCTTCCTGCATGAATAACCCTAAGCCTACATAATATTGTGTTTTCGGGGTAGATCCAGCAATCGAAAACTGATGATTATGCATCGGAGCAGACTGAAAAACCAGTTCCTGCCAGTCAACATTAGGAACTGCATCAACATTATTGAACGAGCCAGGACGGATCTCGTTCGAAATGATAGCAAACTCTCGCCCACTGAGAAGGTCAATTTTATTGGTGAGTTGCTGGATTCCGAACTCAGTGGAAAAGCTGATCAGGGGAAGTTCTTGCCCCGGTCTGCCTAAAAATGTTGTTATCAGTACCACACCGTTGGCGCCCCGCGAACCGTAAATTGCAGTTGCAGAAGCATCCTTCAGCACTTCCATTGTGGCAATATCGGCTGAGTTTAAAAAAGAGATATCGTTAACAATTACTCCATCTACTACGAATATGGGCGCCGAATCATTAAAAGTGCCCACACCCCTTATTCTAACAGCAGCTCCAGTTCCAGGAGCGCCCGATACAGTTGTGATCTGAACTCCGGCAGCCTTGCCCTGAAGGGCTTTTTCGGGATGAAGCACTGTTAACTTCCGTAGGTCTTCGGGACGTAGCGAGCTAACAGCGCCTGTGAGATCGCTCTTCCGCACGGTACCATAGCCAATCACAACAAGCTCATCAAGTTGCGTAGCAATAGCATGCAATTCCACATTTATTTCGGTCCGGTTGCCGATGGCTATCTCCTGGTCTTCAAATCCAATGAACGAGAATACGAGAACCAGGTCGTCAGGCAGTACTTCAATTTGAAATCTGCCCTCAATATCAGTCGAAACACCTCTTGTTGTGCCTTTCACAACAACATTCACACCCGGCAGGGTTTCGCCATGGTCGAAAGAAGTTACGGTTCCGCGAATTATTCTCTGTGCATACAAAGGAGATGCAATCAATTGAAGTGCTAAGAGCAATGTAAGCGGAACAAAATACTTTAGCGATAAAATGTGTTTCATGTGCTTTGTTATTTATTGAACAAGCGTAACTTATTGATTATAGCTATCAAATTCAATTTACATGTGCTCGAAACTAAATTCCAGTGCAATCGATTGCAAAAATAATTGCCATAAACATGTACTGTCAATAAATTTAAGTCATCTAAATTACGGTACTTTGATAAACGTAGTAAAACAGCGCCTCGATATTACTACATCAAATCAAAAACAATCACGCTTACTACTTGATAATCATTCATATAATACTGTCTAATTTGCAATAAACGCAAATTGAAAATGCCGGTAAAAAACGAATGTAAGGCGTACCTTCCGGTTAGGAAAATGTAAAAATTAGTAAGCAAGAATAAATTCCGAGAGGTTTTGTTCCGAGGTTAGTTTAAGGCGTTTCCTGAGGCGGTAGCGTCGTTCTTCAACACCCCTGACCGAAATATTGAGTAATGGCGCAATCTCTTTCGACGACAGGCTTAAGCGCAGGTATGCGCACAAACGAAGATCGCTCGAAGTAAGGTCGGGGCTATCTGACTTCAGGCGTTGAAAGAAGTTTTCATGGGCTTGATCAAACAGTTTTTCAAAAATCTCCCAGTCCTTATCGCTCTTAATATTGGATTCTATCAAACGATTCAGGCGTGTAAAATGCTTATGTGGAAAACGCGTACCAAGCTCCTGTTTCATCTGATGGAGATGTTCCTGCATTTCGGTCAAAAGTTCGTTTTTTCGAATCAGAGTCATGGTTGTGTTGGCAAGCTGATTGTTTTTCAGTGATATTTCTGTCTGAAGTTTATCGTTTGTTATACGAATAAGTTCGCGTTCTGTCCGTTCTTTTTCCTGCAAAATTTTGTCCTGATTTTGTTTCAATACTGCTTCTCGTTTTCTCCAGCGCATCTGCATATACTTCTGCCGGATGAACCAAGCCATAACACCTGTAAGCAAAAAATAAGCAACAAAAGCGTAGTAGGAGGCAAACCATTGAGGAACAACATGGAATTGAACGGTTGTTGCTTGTGTGGCTATTCCGTAGTTGTTCATGGTTCTGAGGTAAAAGGTGTATTCACCCTGTGGAAGCCTGTTGTATAAAACATCGGGCTTTGTGTCCCATTGGCTCCAATTTTCATCCAACCCTTCCAGGCGATATTGAAAATACTGCTTTTTACCTGCCGGGCCAGACGAAGTAAAAATTATTTGAACGTTATTAAAACGATGCCGCTGAGTATTCGAACTATTGATATTGAGCGTAATGCTCTCATCCATATTGGGTGTTTTGCCAAAAATCAAATTTTTGATTTGCGGTGGTTGATTTCTTGCAGGTTGACGCTTAACCAAATTAAGGTTCAAAATCGAAAAACCATCTTCCTGACATATCAGGAAAAGACTGTCGTTCAGTGTAACGATGTTTTCGTAATTTTCAACAAGACGAATATCATACATTTCTGGAATAAGCCGGTAAATCAGTGTAGCTGTCTCGAAGCGGATTTCAAATAGCCCAAATTCGTGATCTTTTATGAACCAATACCGGAATGGAGATGCTGGAATTATAGTTGTTGCCGATTCAAAACCCAGTAGCTGGTTATTAAGCGAATTCCAGGGTGTTGCTCTGCCAGATACAGGATCCCACTGAAGCAGATTAGTTCCTGTTGGAATAACAACCCGGTTGTCAACCTTATAAATTCGGTTTAGTGAGGCATCAACCTCAATGCTTTCATGTGCCCGTTTAATTGAAGCTACTGCATTGTAATACCGGTTTGGTTCAACTATGAAAATACCTGAGATTGCATGGCCAAGTAAAATATTATTTGTGTGATCCACCTCAAGAAAACGCGCGGGAGCTTCAAAACCAACAAGCTGTTGAGCTTCTTTCCACATCCCGTCAGATTGCTTGTATACTACGATGCTGGTATATGTGCTTTGCAATAAAATTTCGCCGATAGGAGTATTTACTTTTTGAAGATTGTAGCCGCCGTTTATACTGCTAACTTCGATCAATTGGTTGTTTGCAACCAGATATGTGCCCTCGTTTAACCCTCCGTAAATTTTCCCGTCAATTTTCTTCAGAAACCAAACCTGTCCTTGCGATTGCGGCACTAATTGCATATCGGAAATATTCATATCCTTATCAATACTGAAAGAAAACAAACCCTGATTGGTACCAACAAATAATTGGTTCTTGTGTAAAATAGCCGTATATACGGCTCCAAAATCAGGATCATTTTTAAGAAACGACTTAACGGGCGTATTAAATGAAACATAATCGAATCCATTATCGAGACCTACCCACAAGTTGTTTTCGTCATCGCTGCGAAGAGCCAGAACAGTGTTGTTTTGCAAACCATAGCCTGTGTGAAGATGATACACCAGTTCCCCATTAAGGTCAAGGATAAAAACTCCTCGCATGATAGTTCCAAAAACCAGATAGTCTCCAACCCGCGTACCGTTGTTGATTTTGAAAGTTTTAAGCTGATCCGATGCGTCATTCGGCCATTCCTGGAAATCATTTCCATCAAACAGGAACAAGCCTTTTGAGTTGGTTCCGATTAACATCCTTTGGTGGTCGAAAGGCAAAATGGCTTTTACCTCGGTATTTCGAAACAGCTCGCTATTAGGTATCGGGCTAACAGTTACTCCCGAAACCTCGTACAAGCCTCCGTCAATCATCTGATAGAAAAGTCGGTTGTTACATTCGATCAGAAACATGATGGAGCCTGGTAAAGGGATTGATTCAACACTATTGTTATGATAGCGAAGTATCTTTCCAAAGCTCTGAAAATAAACGCTGTTTTCATGCTCTACTATTTTCCAGAACTCATCATTTTCAAGAGAATCGCCTACGAGTAGCGGTGTCAACGAAGTATAACTGAAGCCTCCGTAGTTATCAGGTTGCCAATAGCCAAACTCCCGGAATGAGCCTGTAAATATTTTATCTCCAACAACGCGCACCGAACGCACTATGGTTTTATCAGGAAGCTCAAACACTTCGATGGCACTCCCTCTTAACACAAGCAAACCTTTGTTGTTTGCAACGTAAAGATTGCCGTTAACATCAATATCAAGGTCCCAATTTTGACTACCAGCTAAATATTCTGCCTTACGATAGTTGGTGATGTGGAAGGGGTTTTGCGCAAAAACTTGCTCCTGGCAAATGAAAACTACAAAAAATCCAATCGCCAGTGTAAAGGGAGTTTTAAAACCAAACCACGACTTCTTCATCGAGAATCACGGATAATGAATGGAAGCAACAAAGATACTAATAGCAGCAATTATCCTGAAAGCAATATAAAATTTACTTGCTTCCGGTGAAACAACTAATTAGCGGCCGGAATATTGCTTAGGTTTAACCTTGAGCTTAATGCTAAAGGTAGAATGATTTTAACCATTATCATCACTTGCCTTCAATCATTGTTATGAGGCAATACCTGACAGCAGTTTGCAGTTATTTGTTATGTTTGTAGCAATATTTTCCAAAATGCAACCTAAGCAGCTTCTAATTCTACTTATACCAATATTTTTTCTTTCTTCGTGCATGCCTGCAAGGAAATTGGAGCGCGATAGGCATCTTCTTAACAGCAACCGGATCATAATCGACAATAATCAGGTTCCAACCGATGAACTCGAAGGATTCATCAAACAAAGACCGAATAAAAGGTTGTTTGGGATATTTCGTTTCAGCACATGGGTTTACGAACGCTCCCGCTGGAAATGGCTCAGGGAAACATTTGGCGAAAAACCTGTGTTCCTCGACACTTCGATGGTAAATACTTCTGTTAAGCAGATGGAACTTTACATGGCGGCAAAAGGATATTTTCACTCCCAGGTAAGCGAGCAGGTGAATTTTCGTCGTCGAACAGCCAATGTTAGCTATTTGATTAAAGCTGGCGAACCTTACCGCATTCGCAATATTGACTACTTAATCACCGACCACCAACTAAGAGAATTCATTCTCGCCGACACATCAGCTTCGTACATCAGGAGAGGATCGGTTTTCGATACCTATAAGCTTGACGACGAGCGCTTTCGAATAACCACCTACCTGAGAAACCTGGGATATTTCTATTTCACCCGCGACTACATAATATATCGCGTCGACAGCAATCTGAACCTGCGGCAAATGGATCTCACACTTGAGATCCGTAATCCGCTACATCATGACCGGACTACCGGAGTCGCCACTGAGCAAAGGCACCTTCGATACAAAATCAATAACATCTACTTCAATACCGACTTCCGGGTGGCAATGGATGATCATTTTCGATCCGATACGCTGTTTATGCCACAGGATCCAAACGATACAACACACCAATACAGCATTGCTTACATTTATTTTGACAAATTGCGGATAAACCCTCAAACGCTAAACCGTAGCATGTTTCTACGTGGTGGGCAATGGTATAACCTTGATAATTCCAACCTGAGTTTCAACCGCTTGTCGAACCTCGACATAACCCGGTTTGTCAACATTCAATTCGAGCCCATAGATATATGGCCGCAGCAGGAATATGGGCTTCTCAACACTCATGTTCAGATTGGCCGTCATCCAACACAGGTGTTTTCGATCGAAACCGAAGGAACGAATACGGGAGGATTTTTGGGCATAGGAAGCAACCTGGTTTATAGCAACCGCAACCTATTACGTGGAGGGGAATTATTTACAGTAAAATTGAAAGGCGCCCTCGAAATGCAGCAAGCCCTTGGAGAGGATTCTCCATTTTTTCTCGGCTTTAATACAATCGAAACAGGTATTGAAGCCAGACTCGCATTGCCACGTTTGTGGGCACCAATCAGACAGCATCGGTTCGCACAACACGCCATGCCGCGAACTACATTCATTTCAGGTTTGAACTATCAGCAACGACCCGATTACACACGCCTTATAGCTAATCTGTCGTTCGGATACGAATGGAGGGAAAATGTCAACGAAAACCATGTTCTCATACCGTTAGAGATAAACTCGGTTCGCATAAATCGTTCCCAGGAATTTACCAATTGGCTAAATACCCTTACCGACCCAAGATTAATCAATCAATATACTGACCACCTGATTCCTTTGCTAAGGTATGTTTACCTTTTCAATAATCAGCCGGAAAACATGGAACGGGATTTCTTTTTCTTCCGCACTGCCGTTGAATCGAGTGGCGGATTGATATATTCCGCACATCGCCTGCTTAACACTCCTATGCACAACAACGACTTCTACACTCTGTTCGGAATCAGGTATGCGCAATATGTTCGGTTTGAGAGCGATTTCCGATACTACAGGGTCTTTAGTCCTTCCAACCAACTTGTTTACAGGATTGCAGGCGGTATAGGAAGGCCGTACGGAAATTCAGATGCCTTACCTGTGGAGAAAGGATTTTATGCCGGTGGAGCAAACAGTATGCGTGGCTGGCAAATCCGCCAACTCGGGCCAGGAGCATTCAATGATCCAGCAAACAGGTTCGAAAAGATGGGCGAATTATGGCTTGAAACCAATCTCGAGTATCGCTTCCCTATATACAGCTTCCTACATGGCGCCATATTTACCGATGCAGGAAATATTTGGCTCTTGCGCGAAAATCCTGATTTTCCCGGTGGTGAATTTTCCTGGGAGCACTTTGCCGACCAAATAGCAATAAGTTCTGGGATAGGGCTACGACTTGATCTTAGCTTCTTTATTTTCAGGCTTGATAGTGGCTTTAAACTTAAAGATCCCTCACGACCCCCAGGAAACAAATGGACAAACTTTTCGAATTTCAGGTTAAGAGATATTGCGCTGCAGTTTGGTATCGGTTATCCTTTCTAAATAATCATATATTTGCTTTGTGCCGAAAATTTCAGTTGCCGATTTCACGGCTCTTATCTTAAGAAACCTACCCTATCGCGCCACCAGCAATCAGCAGGAAGCAGCAAAGCTGATTTCGGAATTTATTTTCCGACCCGCCACCGAGCATAGTAAACCGTTGTTTTTACTTCGCGGATATGCAGGAACAGGAAAAACCTCCCTGCTTGCAGCAATCGTCAACTCATTGCCTGCAATTGGGATACGTTCCTCCCTACTGGCCCCAACCGGCAGGGCGGCAAAAGTGATGGCAGGTTATTCTGGCAAACCAGCATTCACTATCCACCGCAAGATATATATTCAACATTCGAATAAAAGCGGCATTCCGGTGTTTAAGCTGCGAAAAAATCTTCACACAAGTGCCCTTTTTGTGGTTGATGAGGCAAGCATGATAACTAACGAATACGACAATAGCGAAGAATCGTTTTTCAGAGGACATCGGCTGCTTTCCGACCTTATTGAGTTCGTTTACAGTGCCAATTGTCGTTTATTGTTATCGGGCGATACCGCTCAATTGCCTCCTGTTGGAACCGAGATTAGCCCCGCCCTAAACACTCCGTTACTTAAGGCTTCATTTCCTGTTGAAATATTTGAATACGAACTTACCGAAGTAGTGCGCCAGGATAAAAAATCGGGCATATTACTGAATGCCACGTCGCTGCGGAATAAAATAAGCACTGGCAACCATTCGTTTCCACTCTTTTCATTATCGGGAATCCGGGATGTAATACGAGTAAATGGCTCAGAACTCGAGGAATTGCTCAATACAAATCTTCATCACGAAAGTGCTGAAAACACAGTTATCATTACACGTTCGAATAAAAGAGCGGTTCTCTACAATCAGGAGGTTAGGCGTAGAATTCTGTTTCGTGAGGCTATGGTGTCGGCTGGTGATTTGATGATGGTGGTGAAGAACAACTATTTTTGGCTACCCGAAGGGTCGGACACAGGTTTCATAGCAAATGGAGAAATGTTTGAAGTAATGCGAATCGGAAAGCACGAAGAGTTGTATGGCTTCAAATTTTGTGATGCAACTATCAGGCTTGTTGACTATGAAAATCAACCGCTGTTGGAAGTCAAGTTATTACTCGATACATTATTATCCGACTCACCTTCACTTAGTTACGAACAAAACAGACAGCTCTTCAGTGAAGTAATGGCCGATTATGAAGAGATCCGAAATCGTAGCGAGCGGATGAAATTGGCTCGCAAAAACGCATGGCTTAACGCCTTACAGGTTAAGTACGCTTATGCGCTCACATGCCACAAAACTCAGGGTGGACAATGGAAACATGTATTTATTGATGCGGCCTTTTTGCGTGGCGCCGATGCTGACCGCGAATCGTTGAGATGGCTCTACACTGCGATTACCCGAAGCGCCGGAAAAGTGTATCTTGTAAATTTTGCCGATAGTTTGTTTGGCACGAATTAATCAATAGAAAGTATGTTGGGGTTGAACTCTGGATTCAGTGAGGGTAAGCCCGATTAAGCATTGTAAAATGGTTAATCGGGGTTTAATTAATGTGGAGAGCATATAGCCTCTAAATTACTCCACATCCTTGAATTTGTATATAAGTGCTACCGCATAGGCTTGTGCTCCTTCTAAACGTCCAGCAAAACCCAAACCTTCGGAGGTTGTGGCTTTAACAGATATGTTTGCGACATCGGTATTGATAACGGCTGCAAGATTTTTTTTCATTTCAGCAATATACGGAAACACTTTTGGCTTCTCAAGCACAAGAGTGCAATCAATGTTTCCGATCCGGTACGACCTCTCCTCGAGCATATGCACAACTTGTTTGAGGATTTTCCGGCTGTCAATGCCTTTATATGATTGATCGGTATCAGGGAAATGGAAGCCTATGTCGCGAAGTCCGGCAGCACCAAGCAGTGCATCACAGATGGCATGGATCAGGACATCGGCATCTGAGTGCCCGTCAAATCCTGAATCCGACGCAATATGCACCCCGCCGATAATCATCGGGCGGCCTTCAACAAGCCTGTGCACATCGTAACCAAAGCCGATTCGATACAGCATGAAAAGTTAATTACCTGGTACGCCTTGAGCGGCCGCAAAATCGAACGTAAGTGTGAACCGCAGAGTATTCTCTAATGGATGGCGTTGCGCAGTGGGTACAAGATAGGAGAAATCGAGATTGAACACATTGTACCTCAATCCAACTCCCGTAGTGAAATACTTCCGGTTGCCTTTGGTGGCGTGTTCATGGAAATAGCCAGCGCGAATTGCAAATTGATTGTCGTACCAGTACTCGATGCCGACGCCAATGGCTATTTCACGCAGTTCTTCGCGGAAGCCGTCGGGGGCGTCATAAAAGCTCTGTAGCATTCCTACAGGAACAGATACATTCGGATCCATTCCGCGCAGGATAGCTGGCCGTCCATCAGGCAATGGGTTTTCTGCGTCAACAATCGGCGGTGTAGGAACCAGCAGTTTATTAAAGTCAATCAGGAAACTCATCCTGTTAAAGTCGTCGAAATCGAATGTAACTGAAGGACCTAACCGCAGGTTTGTGGGAATAAAGTCGCGCACTGTTTGATCGTCGCTGTAGCTGATTTTGGATCCAATGTTCGAAATGTTAATCCCCCAGGCAAACAGGGCGTCGGTGTCGAACAGAACTACCTCGCGTTGATAATACACGGCTACGTCGGCGGCTATTGAAGTTCCAGGTCTGGTTGCCTGCCCTGCAACAAACTGGCCTTGGGTCAGATTGGAATGGATGTAGCGTGCTGAGATTGCTCCGGAGATATAGTTGGAGAATTTACGCGCATAGGTTGCCGAGAGGGCAAATTCGTTAGGGCGGAAGGTTCCAATAGTAGCACCGATAGTTTCTTCCGTGAAAGTTATATCGCCTAATGAAAAAAACAGAAGGCTGCCGCCAATCGCTGAATTCTCGTCAAGCCGTCGATAACCGGTAAGAAACGCAAGGTTTATATCGTTTACAAGCGCTCTAAGCCAAGGGCTGTAGGCCAGTGAAAAACCCATCTGGTTATCAATGAAAGCTAATTTGGCTGGATTCCAATGCAGCGAGTTTATATCGGGTGCTGATGACACTCCTACATCGCCCATAGCGCCTGCCCTGGCATCTGGAGCAATCTGAAGAAACGGAACTGCTGAAGTTACAGTGTTGATTCTCTGACCTATGTAGTTTGGTCGATCGCCACTCTGGCTATATCCTGCAACAGCAAATAATAGAACCAATAAACTTGTTGCCGGAATCCTGACTAATGAAATGTTACGCATTAAACTCTTAAATTAGGGTTAATTTGATTAAATTCTCCCGGAGTTATTCAAACGACACTGCCGGTTTAATATTGCTTGTTTCTGTTTTTATTGTAAACTCTTGTAACAGTTACTTTACTACTGCCTTAAAATCATCATCTTTCCAGTTAGTACATAGTTATATCCTGCCTGGTTGCTTAGCAACACCTGATAGGGATAAATACCCGTTCGCAATTGTTTCCCCTGATCGGTAGCGCCATCCCATTCGATTGAATTTATGCCCGATGAAGGAGAATGAAGCTCAACAGGCCCTATTGATCTCACAACCCTACCCGAAAGGTCGCTGATGATAACGGTAGCCGTTATGTCTTCGCCAGAATGGTTGTGACTGAATGAAATTTGTGTTGTATTGCTAAATGGGTTGGGGAAGTTGGCAAGCTTTCCAGCCATCAAATCGCGCGATTCTGCGACCACGAAACTGACAGTTTTCTCAGAAACATTGTTCAACATGTCCCATGCCCTCAGGCGCAAAGTATGAGTTCCCTGGCTTAGTTCTCCAAACTGAAATTCTATAATTCCGCTTGTATCGGTATTAAATTCGGGCTTGAAATAGTTGTTCATGATCAATGGGAAGCGGGTGTCTTCATTCAGGAAGAGAATCAGGTCGTGCCCTATGCCAAGACCGAAAAAGTTTATTCCTGAATTATCCCTCAACCTGGCATACATAACTGGTGTGGGATCTACAAATGATCCATCAGAAAACGATTTGTCGTTGAGATACAACTCAATAGCCGGACCTTCGGTATCGTTGATGGCAGAAGGGTCGAATCCACCAATGTTGAAGTTAGAGAAGTATCCGTGTGCTTCGATATTGTCGCTTTTCGAATAAAAGCTGATTTTGCCTGCCTCAATACGTGGATTCACATCTTTTGGAACCATGAACGAAAATTCAAAATCGCCATTATTGACATTTGCTATTCCCTTGTGTAGAATTCTGCGTTGTACGGTGAAGTTTATCGGGAAAGAGTCGTCGGAATTACCTCGGGTTCTATGAGTTTCAGGCTTGTCGAACACAACGGGATAAATCAGGCCTGAGTACCCGCTTGCTTTTTGTCCACTGACATCGGTGACAATCCCCCGGATGGTTACCCTGTTCATTCCAAGCAGAGTGTCGGCCACATCTGATACTGCAATATTGTTGATGTGTGTTGTTTGTACTCTTTTTTCAGGATAGGCAAGTGTAAGTGATGGATCGCCGAGCAAAACAAAGTTGAGGATAAATGAGTTGTTGTTGTTATCGTTTTTGGAGAATCTCAACAATTCGCCGAGAGTATAATGTTGTCCATTGTTTTTACTGAACACCAGTTCAGTGAAACTCTCGTTGAATTGATGGTTGGATGATGAAAATGCGAGGCGTGTTGTAGTGATGAGGCCTATTGCCCCTCCGGATGGGTTCAAGAAAACATGCTCACCGGCTGAGATTTTAGCAGGATCATCAAATCGTGCGAACGCACAAGTAGCGGTTAAAAAAAGCGGCAAACGGTCAATATTGTTCCAGGCGCGGATGTCGGGAATACCGAGTACATTTGATTTACCCCATCCTGTTTCGCCACCGTGCCCAATGTAGTTAACGAGAAAAACGCCTTCGTCAATACGCCTGTTTATGGCATCAGTAACATCGGGATAACGATAACCGCCCGGCACATTTACACGCTCGAAAGCATCGAAGTAGATTTTATCAACATTCAATACCGGGTGCATCGAAGCGATCATCCCGGCTAACTCCTCAGCCTGAGCAATATGCAGGTTGTCGTCTCCGTCATGTGCTATAATACTGATTAGGTTCTTCCACCCCCCTTGTGTTTCCGGTGTGTTCGACAAATAATGTTCAACTTTATCCTTAATACTCTGTGCATCCTCCACCGTGCGAACCGGAAAACGGCCTATGGCTACATCAATGTTACCGGAAGCTCCGGCCCCTTCGCCGTCGTCAAGTAGTCCAAAAAAATCATCGGTAACAAAAGAGCTTGTCATGCTCAGGGATTCCTGCGATTGATAGGAAGGAACGTAGTTTGTGTTTTCGGCCAGGCGATCGAGTGGGTCGTAAGATGCATCTCCGAACAGTAATAAAAACCTAGGTGCCTCGCCTGTGGGAGCGCGGTCGTAAAGCATCTTCATGTAATCGCGTATGGCAGTAATATCGGGGCTTCCGGAGGAAAACTCATTATAAATCTGATGGAGTAATACTACGCGGTAGCTGATTCCTGACTGCTGCTGCCTCATCTGGCCGTATGCTTCGGCAATATCGGCAAATTTAGCAGGTGTAACTATTATCATGTCGCGGCTTTCGTGACCACGTAGATTTTGGTTTGGAACAACTCCATCAAATTCAGGTTCCAGCGCGGTGTCGTATGTAAAGGCTATGTATTCGCGCAGTTGTATTGTGCTGGCGCGAAACCAAACCTGGTTTTGAGGTTCATCAAAGTGATAAAGTATGTTGCGGGGTCGCACCCCGTTGGTTACATCCCAGATTCTAAGGCCAGTGGTATCGCTGGCTGTAATAACATATTGTGCCAACAAATTACTGCCAACGCTTAGAATATCCCTAAACGGCAGCTTCCCTCCCCGGTAAATTAGTTTGCGCCTAACATTGGCTTCTACGAATTCGGGCCAGATTGAAGAGGTATTATTGTTGTTAGGGTATCTGATCACAAAATTCAGGACAGTATCAGTTACAAGTTTCGAATTAGTAATCAAGGCCGAGCGGGCAAAAATACTGGTCATGTTGTTTGGGGACAGCCCCGGTGTATTCCAACTTAAAAACTCAGTGCCGTTAAGGCTTATCGCTACCTGGCTTGGTTCGGAAGCTCTAATTGCAAATCGGCTGCGAAACTGCACAGGGGCAGTTAAAAGGAGATCTGGAAAAACCTTTGGTGGAAGTTCTATTTGTTGTCCGCCAGAAATTTTTTCGCCAAACCATTCGCGTCCTGACTTGGCTAAGTTATGCAATAGTGGTTTGAATACAGCATAGTCGTTGTAGCTGTCAATAAACCTCATCGGATTGCCTGTTTCCGAACTTAGTGGTTGGATTCTTTGGCCTGGTTCGCTGCCGATTGTAAGGAAATAGTATGTGTATCGGCTATAGAGATGGTTATCGAATTCAAACCTTCGAAAAGCAGGCACAATCACCGTGCGCCAGCGGTTGGGAGCAGTCCCGTAAAAAAGCACATAATCCCCTGGGGCAAAGAGCGATGGATTGGCTGCAATCACCTGCAAATGAACTTCCTGAAGATCGGTGGGGCGCCATTCGTCGTTCTTTTCGGGCAACATTGCGCCTCCGTTTCCGAAAAGCCGGATCAGGGAAGGATCAATTCCCTGTACAGCAATACCTGCCGCAACCATTTGCTCGTATGTAATTCGAAAAATTCCTGTTTGATTAAGCCGGAAGCGATACCAGTTACCCTGTGCTAAGACCGATTCAGAAGCAAACCCTCGTATTGCTCCTCCAGCAAATAACAGTGGAAAAAGAATCATCAAACAGCATACAACTTTTTTTCTCATAGTTGCATCATTTTATGATAGTAGAGCTCAGCAAAGGTAACAACTTTCGACCCACTGAGTGCTTAGCGGATAATAACTAGTTTGTTGCTCGCAGTTTCCAATTGTCCGGAATTATTTTTAACCAGCACTCTGTAGATGTACACTCCAGCTTCAAGAGGATTGCCGGCGTTGTCGTGCCCGTCCCATGTTGCTATCTCTGAACGAAAACCATGTGGAATCAGGGTTTGATTAAGCCTTTTCAGTAATCTGCCATCGAATGAGAATATCTGAACGTCAACCTCAATCTCTTCGCCTCCCATATTATGTTCTAAATAAAAGCGTGTATAATCCCTGAAAGGATTTGGTGCATTGAGAACCTGTTGGAGCGCCATTGTGGCAGACGATGCCACAACAAACTCTGTTATGGCTTCTGAGGAGTTGTTATGCACGTCCCAAACCTTAAGCCGTAACATATGTTGCCCATCGGGCAGATTGAAGAATGGAAATTCGATAGTACCCCTTTGAAATGTATTTAGATCGGCAGTGTAATACCGGTTGAGCACCCTGACGTTTTCAGGCTCGTCGTTTAGGATTGCCGTGATGTCGTGCCCGATACCGCTACCCGATGTGTTTATTCCGCTTTCATCGCTTACAACCGCAAACAGCACGGGGTTTTCCCCGGTAATGCCTCCATGCCGGAAATTTCTGTCGTTTATATAAAGCTCTATAACCGGCCCTTCTAAATCGGTATTTACGTTTTCGTTAAATCCGCCTACAAAAAGGTCGTGTGTGCTTCCGTGGGCATCACCAAGCGAACCAAATGCATAATAGCTGATGCGACCCGGGCCATAATGATAGGCAATATCTCTGGGAACTATGAACGAAAAGCTGAAAGCGCCATTCACAACGCTTGATTTACCACGATAGAGAATGTTTTGCTGCAGTTGAAACGGGAATTTATCACCTCCATCGTTTGCATTAGTAGTCATCTGAACAGCTTTATCCAAAACCGTGGGAATAACAACGCCGTTAAAATCGCTCAATATTTGTCCGTTTCTGTCGCCAACATATCCGTTGATAGTAACCATTGACAGTGCTCTCAGAGTGTCGGATGCAAAGGTGACTTCACTGTTGTTGAAGTGGGTTGTAAACACTCTGTAGCGCGGAATAGCCAGTTTGAGCGCAGGATCACCAATCAGAATAAACTTTCGTGCATTTCCCATGTCGGATATGTTGCTTTTTGCTATTCTGATTATATCGCCCAACCGAAGCAAATCGGGCTCAATATCTGAAAACATTGCCTCAAAGATTCGGCGGTTGAGCGTAAAGTTAGGGCCTGCAAAAGTTGGACGGGTAGTAGTAAATAAGGCGATACCCCCGCCAGCAGGATTTAATAGAACAAGTTCGCCGGGCGAAAGGAGGTTGGGAGCATCGTAATAGGCAAATTCGCAGGTGGCAGTGATAAATAAGGGCAAATGGTCAATGTTTCGCCACGAGTTGATGTCGGATCTTTCAAGAATTCTCTCCAATGCCCAACCATTCACTCCACCATGGCCTGTGTAGTTCATAATAAGCGCCCCGCGGCTGATTCGACTGTTGATATCGGCATTTACATCGGGGTAGCGTTGCCCGCCCGGAGTAAATACCTGCTGGTGAGCATCAATAAAAATCTTGTCAATGTTCATTTCCGGGCGTAATTCGCTCACAACATCCACAAGTCGTTCAGCCTGATTTATATGTAGGTTGCCATCCTCATCGTCGGCAACAAAACAAATTACGTTTCGCCATTCGCCTAAGTTGGCTGTGGAGACAGTGGAATAACGAATTATTTTATCCACTACTGCTTCGGCTTGTTCAGGTGTAGTTACAGTAAGCCTGCCAATGCCGATATCAAGATCATCTGTTAATGCAGTTCCTTCATGGTCTTCGAGATATCCAAAAAAGTCGTCCATGCTGTATGAACTGACAACAGAAAGCGAACTGGGCGATTGCCAGCACGGAACCATGTTATTATTATTGAGAACTCTGTCTTTGTAATCGTAGCTTGGGTCGCCAAATAGCAGTAAGTATCTGAAATAATCTTCGAAAGGTTGCCGTTTGTACATCATTCTCACAAAATCGCGGATAGCGGCCACATCCTGTGCTCCCGATGAAAACTCGTTGTATATTCTCTGCACTGTTTCAACTACGACAGTAAGTCCGGTGAAGTTGCGGTGATGTTCGGCAAGCCTGTTGGCCTCACCGAGCAGATCGGGATGTGTGACGATAATCATTTGTGGTACGGGCAAACCATGTAGATTTTGGTTTTCAACCACACCTGAAAAAACAGGTTTTAAGGCTGCGGCAGGTTTGAATACGGCAAACTCTCTCAGAACATTGGTTTCCCTTCTGAAAGTTTGCCTGTTGCCTTCCTGAGTGGTTTGTTGGATAACCACGTTGCGGCCATCGGTAACATCCCATATCCATACATCGTTCTCAGGGGCGTTGTCAACATGAAACTGCGTTATAATCCCATTCCCGATAGTCCATGGATTTCTGAATAATAAGAAATCGCCATCTAATCTAAGAATTGATGGTGCCTGTATTTGAATATGATTGAGCCAGCCTTTTGCAGAAGGGTCGCTTTTATTATAGGTGATTTGCACGTTGATAGGAGCGGTGGGGCTGGAAACAGTACGGTTGATGGTTGTTTCCCGTGCAAAGTCGCCATATTCCACCGCAGGAATGGGAAGAATATTGGCCTGTACAGGAGTACCAGCAATATCAAGCGAAAATGAGGTAGAGAAATATGAGCGTGCGGCTAAGTGTATCCTGATCCTGAAGGCAGAATCAGTAATACGATTTGGTATATCGAACATAAACTCCCTGCTGAGGGTTGCGTCAAACTCTTCGCCGAACCATTCCCTCCCCGACCTCAACAGGTTGAAAACGTTTTGGTCGTGTACTTTAAGCTCGGTATAATGATTCACTGTTCGGTTCGGATTAGATGTGGAAGAAGGCTGCAATGCGATCCTTTTTCCAGCACCTCGATCGGGTGTTAGGAAATAGTAAGTGTAGTTGCTATAAATGTTGTAAACATAATTGAATATCCGGAGCGTTGGCGTGTAGTGCCAGGTGTGGGGGCTTTCGCCAAAAAAAAGAATATAGTCCTGAGATCCGAAAACTCCATCCTCTTCACCAACAACCATTATTGCGTTTTCGGGAAGATCGTTGTATCGAAAGGCGGCGTTGGATTCAGGCAACATCCCGCCCCCTTTACCATAAATTCGAATGTTCCTGGGATCAATTGTTGCAGGGTCTATACCTGCGTTTCGCAAATCGTCGAAAGTAATCTTATAAATGCCATTTTCTTTAACTCCAAATTTGAACCAACGGCCTGTGGTCAAAACAGAATTATCGGGGTAGGATATTGTAGCACTGGATTTTGGCTGCGGCTCAACAGGTTCTACCTGAACCAAGAGCCTGTAATACAACATCATCTCAGGTTGACCAGTTGTGGGATTGAATCGAAAGGGCATCAGTTGGTTCAGCATAGTATAATGGCCCTCATCAGGTATCAGAAGATAGCTTACAACCGGTTTTTCAGAAATCAGACTGTACTCATAACTGCTGAACTGGAACCCGTAATCAAGGGGCACGTATACCGCTGAATCAAGTTTAACCGCCACGGGTCTTACGTTAGGGTCAAGCCCGAGCAAGACATGTTTAACAGGAAGAAAGGGACTGAAAGGAAAAACTGCATCTTCAAAGAATCGATATCTGACAAGTAGATTATACTCGTCGAATCTATGCTGATATGATTGCGTCCAGTTAATCTGACCTTCGGCAATTATAGTTTGAGCCTTACCAGTGTAGGCTAAAAACGACATCAGCACAATGTGAATGGCGTAAAATATTTTTTTCATGTTGGAGCAGGCAATTGAATAATTGATTAAAAATGCGTAGCTACATCTGTGCATACCGCTTATCGCCCGTGCATTATAGATCAGTATCACAAACGTTGGTATTGACAGGAATATTGCAGCCAGGAAATGAAATTAAATGGCTTATCGGTGCAGTGGTTTTGAGTTGAAAGTGCTTGTGTATTGAAAAATGTACTAATATTGTTGCACGAATTATCAGTCTAATTGCGGTAATGGGAATAGCATCTCGCATATTGGTTTTGTTTTTAGTAAGTAATTTGGCAATGCAAAGCGTTCACAGCCAGAATCCTTCGTTTTCCCAGTTTTACGGTAATCCGCTCTACCTAAATCCTGCCCTTGCCGGCAACAAAATTTGTCCGCGAATTACTCTGAATTACCGCAACCAGTGGCCTTCAATACCCGGAGCTTACACTACCTATTCCGCCAGCATTGACTCTTACATTGATTTCATGCGAGGTGGGGTTGCGTTAATGGTTGTTTCGGATCAGGCAGGCAATGGAGTTTTTTCTAATACGATGGTAAGCGGATTGTATTCCTATCACCTTAATCTCTCACGAAGTGTGTTGCTCAACGTCGGGTTTCAGGCAACTTATCATCAGCTTTCATTAGATTGGAACAGACTCACCTTTGATGACCAACTGACAGGAGTTCCAGGACCTCTGCCCCCATCATCCCAAACTCCACCACAGAACCTTAGCAGGGGGTTTCCTGATTTCTCGGCTGGGTTCATCGCAGGCATAGACCAGAGATATTATTTTGGTTTTGCCGCACACCATCTTACTCAGCCCTCAATTGGCTTTTACAATGAAGAAGCAGACCACCTCAACATGAAAATCACAGTTCATGCTGGCGCAATATTCGACCTTGAAATGCCATTCCGCCAGGAAGATTTTGATCGTATTCCTTCCATTTCGCCCAACATCCTGTATCAGCAACAAGGCGAATTCCGACAACTGAATGTAGGCACGCAACTGAATTATTATCCTTTTGTTGTTGGACTTTGGTTTCGTCATAATTTCGACAACCCCGATGCAGCTATTATTCTGCTTGGGCTTCAACATAATCGTTTACATTTTGGATACACGTTTGATTACAATGTTTCGAGGATTGGTTTTGCAGGTGGAGGCGCACACGAAATTTCATTAGCATGGCACCTGCCCTGCCCGGAAAAAAGAGAGAGGATAAGAGCAATAAAATGCCCAAGATTTTAGTTAATAGTTGAACCGTTTTTATTAAAAAAAGCAATCATGATGATTCTGAAAAGCCGACTTACAAGCTTTTTAACATTCGCAACAGTAGTTTTACTGCTATCGTCCTGCGCAAGGGAACAATCGCGTTCTACAGGATGGGAATTCAACAATCCTGAAGCAGGTGGCTTTGAGGTTATGCCACACCAGGAGCAAATTACGGGACCGGGTTTAGTTCTCATTGAGGGAGGTACCTTTATTATGGGTCGCACGAAAGACGATCCCATGTATGAATGGGATAACATACCCCGCCGGGTTACTGTTCCCACTTTCTACATTGATGAAACAGAGGTAAGCAATCTCGATTACCTTGAGTACCTATACTGGTTATGGCGTGTTTTTGGGGCCGACAATCCCGAAGTTTACCGCAGAGCACTGCCAGATACGCTTGTGTGGCGCGAAAAACTTGCTTACAACGAGCCTCTCGTTGAAACCTATCTCCGCCATCCTGCCTATCGTCATTATCCGGTTGTTGGTGTTACATGGCAACAGGCTGTTGACTACCTTAACTGGCGAACCGATCGCGTGAATGAGATGCTACTCATAGAAGCCGGAATCTTAGCCCACGATCCGAATCAACGTAATGAAAACAATTTCAATACTCAAGCCTATCTGGCCGGGCAATTTGAAGGGCTTCCCGGCAGACGGCCACTCACTGATCTAAACCCCGCCGGAACAGGACAACGAATTGTTCGTTTGGAAGACGGATTACTGCTTCCGCGCTACCGGCTACCAACCGAAGCCGAATGGGAATTTGCCGCTCTCGGGCTTATTGGCAGCACACATCATGAGCGAATAACTGAACGACGGTCATACCCCTGGGACGGAAATAACTTACGCTCGCAGTCGAGGAGGGAATACGGACAGTTTATGGCCAACTTCCGTCGTGGAAGAGGCGATTACATGGGAGTATCAGGTTACCTGAACGATCCTGCCGACATTCCCGCCCCTGTACACTCATTCTGGCCAAACGATTACGGACTATACAACATGGCAGGAAATGTAGCCGAATGGGTACTGGATGTTTACAGACCAATGTCGTTTCAGGATGTAGCCGATTATAGACCCTTCCGTGGTAATATTTTCAAAACACGCATCACAAACGAAGACGGCTCACTCGTACCCAAAGACAGCTTAGGCATGATTCGCTACCGCGAAGTTACAGTCGAAGAAAATGTGAACCGCTATAACTACCGTCAGGCTAATGTAATCAACTACCGCGACGGCGACCAGCAGAGCCTTATCAATGCTGACTGGACACAGATGCCCGAAGGTTCAACAACAGACAATATGTACGAATATGGCCGCACCTCGCTCGTAAGCGACAGATCAAGGGTTTTTAAAGGTGGCTCATGGCGCGATCCGGCATATTTCCTCTCCCCGGGTGTCAGACGGTTCCTCGACGAAGATATGGCAACAAACTATATCGGTTTTAGAGGCGCTATGACAAGAGTGGGCAGTGCCGACAGTGGTGAAACAAGATGAAGGGAGTAATAAGCCCATCGTAGTCTGATGGCAGGGAATAGAAATTTGCAAATAATCACGAACACTGTTCCTAACCTTCACCATTATTCATAGATGTACGAACCAAAAAGCCAGACAGGCAATGATTTAATTCGCCGATCTGGCTTTTTAACTCACACCTTGAAACAATGAACACCAGTAGTCTACATCAAATATTCTTAGCCAATCCTTTCGTTTGCACCGACTCAAGAGATGTTACAAAAGGTGCTCTGTTCTTTGCTCTGAAAGGGGAATTGTTCGATGGAAACCATTTTGCCGGCGACGCCATCCGTCACGGAGCGGCTTACGCAGTTGTTGATAACCCTGAGATGGTTGTTTCGGATCGCTACATACTCGTTGCTAATGTATTATCAGCACTACAGGATCTTGCAACATACCACCGCAAAACATTCAAAATACCAGTCATAGGAGTAACGGGTAGCAACGGCAAAACCACAACCAAAGAACTTCTTACTCAGGTGTTGTCAAAAAAGTTCGTTGTTCACTCAACTAAAGGAAACTACAACAACCATATCGGTGTTCCACTTACCCTGCTTGCAATGCCTGCAAATACGGAAATTGCAGTAATTGAGATGGGTGCAAATAAACTGGGGGATATTCGTCAGCTTTCCGACATTGCTTTACCTTCATATGGCATCATCACAAACTTAGGAAAAGCACATCTCGAAGGGTTTGGGAGTTTCGAAGGAGTGATACGGGCCAAAACTGAACTTTACGACGCAATCAAAAAATGCAACGGCAAACTCTTTGTTGATGCCGACAACCCCATCTTAAAACAGAATAGCAATAATATCGAAAGAATACTCTACGGAACGAGTTCTGATGCAGAGTTCTGCGGTAAAATAAAATCAGAATTTCCTTATTTAACTGTGAATTATTCCGAAAACGGCACACTGCACTCTCTCAACACAAACCTCACAGGCGCATATAACTTTCAGAACGTGATGACTACAATTGCAGTAGGCCGCCATTTCGGCATAGCTATCAATGATATCTGCAAAGCTAACGCGGATTATGTTCCTTCGAACCATCGCTCGCAGATTATTATCTCGGATAGAAACGTTATTATCCTGGATGCTTACAACGCAAACCCAACAAGCATGCAAGCTGCGTTGGAAAACCTGCAACGCTACCCTGCCAAATCGAAATGTGCGATTGTTGGGGATATGTTTGAATTAGGTGAATATGCCAAAGATGAACACCATAGAATTCTTGAATTGGCGCTGTCGCACAGGTTCGATAGGGTAATTGCAGTGGGACTAACATTTGGAAACTTCAGAAATATGTTTCCTTTTGAGTTTTACGACCATGTTTCAGAACTTTCTGCCCGTCTGAAAGATTATCCAATCTCCGATCATGTTATACTGCTCAAGGGTTCACGAAAAATGGGGCTTGAAGCACTTACCAGTACTCTCTGATTTTAAAAAATGAATGCAATACAATCCTCCTGGAACGCAATAGGTTTAATGTCGGGAACTTCCTGCGACGGATTGGATATTGCGGCGTGCCGGTTCGAAGAAACATCGCAAGGATGGAAATACGAACTCATTGATGCTTCTACGATCCCGTATAACACCGAGTGGAGAACCACATGGATAACCTTACCAACAGCCAACGCCCATACGATAGCCAAATTGCATAACTCCTTTGGAAATTGGTGCGGCGAACAGGTGAATTCCTTTTTAGCTTCACGACCATTCAAGCCCCACTTTATATCCTCGCACGGGCACACTATATTTCACAATCCTAAGGAAGGCTACACATTTCAACTGGGATCAGGTGCTGCAATTTCGGCGGTTACCGGGATTACAACAATTTGCGATTTCCGCACTTCAAACGTAGCCTTAAATGGTCAGGGTGCCCCTTTAGTTCCAATTGGCGACCGGCTCCTGTTTGCCGAATTTGATGCCTGCTTGAACCTAGGCGGGTTTGCCAACATCTCGTTCGAAACGAAAGAGGGAAGAATTGCTTTCGACATATCGCCTTTAAACATTGTACTTAACTATCTTGCCCAAACTACAGGCGTTTCATTCGATCGCAACGGCGCTATTGCAGCTTCTGGAACAGTTTCGAACGAACTGCTTGAGCAACTTCAGGCTTTTAACTTTTACAGCCTGCCTCCCCCGAAGTCACTTAGCCGTGAGTGGGTTGAAAAAGAGGTTCTTCCGCTGCTGCAATCACAAAAAATGCCAATTGCCAACATTATGAAAACTTTTGTAAATCACGCAGCCATGCAAATTGCCGCAGTTTGCAAACAATATGCTTTACAAAAAGTTCTCGTTACGGGCGGAGGCGCTCATAATCAGCTTATTATCAACACCATGCAACACATTGCAGGGAGTAGGTTTGTTGTCCCGAAAAAACTCCTCATAGATTACAAGGAAGCCCTTATCTTTGCCTTTCTTGGACTACTACGGTTGCTCGATCGGCCAAACTGTCTGGCCTCTGCCACTGGCAGCAGTTTCGACCACTGTAGCGGAGCGGTTTACACTTCAGCATTAATAATAACGTAACTAACCTTAGATTATATGGTTTGTTTTAACCCAATTAAAAACACACGTCGGGTATTAGCCCGGATTAAGTCTTTGACAATGCTTAATCCCCGAATAAGTGTTTGTAATCAGTGCAATAAAAATTGCGCTGCACAAACACTAGCTCGGGATTACATTCATGGAATCAATAGTTCAGCCCTAACGGACTTTCTATTGATTAATCCGGGATTGATTATTCGGCCTGCGCTTCGTTTAGTGCTGGTAATATTTTTAATTTTCAGCATCGAACCTCTATTTGCTCAAAAAACCGATGCCATGCATCATCCGCAAGCAGAAATGGCTCAGGCTCGTGAGTTGTACCGTACCGGCAAATTCTCTGCTGCCAGAGAGCTATTCACTGAGTTGAGCATTAATGCAAACCTTCCTTTAATAATGCAGGAAGAGGCAAAATTCTACGCTGCTGCTAGTGCTGCAGAACTGATGCACCGCGACACTGAGCGAAAACTGCTTGATTTTCTCGTTAAATACCCTGCCAACACCTACACCAATCTGGCCTGGTTCAAACTTGGAACATTCCGGTTTACTGACAAAGATTACAGAAATGCCCTGCAAAGCTTTCAGAATGTAAACACCTTGGCTCTTACTGACGAACAACTCGCTGAGTATTATTACAAAAGCGGTTTCTGTTACATGCACCAGGAAAACTTTCGAAAGGCGCAACAATATTTTTCGCAGATCACTAACGCCAACACTCCATACACGCCCGCTGCAAATTACTATGCAGGCTACATTGCCTACATCGAAAACCGAAACAGCGAAGCGCTCAACTACTTTAACCGTGTAAAAGATGATGCTGAGTTTAGAGAACAAGTTCTGTTTCATATTATTCATATCAATCATCGGATCGGCAATTATGCTGAGGTTGTAGCCAGTGCTCCGCAACATCTTACGCGCGACAGAAACAAACAAAACCTTGAAATGGCAAGGATGATCGGCGATGCGCACTTTCGACTGGCCAATTACAGCGAAGCTCAAAGACTACTTGAACACTTTCACGCCAACAGTCGCCGCCAGCCTACACGCCAGGAGTCATACCAGTTGGGATACATATACTTTTTGACAGAGCGCTGGAACGATGCTATACGGCATTTTCAAGCTGTTACTACAGAAAACGACACTCTGGCACAGAATGCTTTCTATCATCTGGCAGCCAGCTACTTGAATACTAATCAGAAACAATTCGCATCCAACGCCTTTCTCTCTGCCCATAGGTTACCTTTCAACCCGCAAATTCGCGAGGATGCACTTCTGAATTACGCCCAACTTGCTGTGGAGTTGGGTATGAACCCTTATAATGAAGCAATCAGAGCTATAAACCAATTCCTTGCCGATTTTCCGAACGCCCAACGACGCCAGGAAGCGTTAGCCTACCTGGTTCACCTCTACATGACTACAAACAACTACCGTGAAGCTCTTAAATCTATCGAAGTAATACCAAACAGGAACAGACCGCTTAACGAAGCTTACCAGATTATAACCTATTTCCGCGGAGTGGAACTATTTAACGACCGTGAATACGCCGAGGCAATTGCAATGTTCGATAAAACAAGAACGCAACCATTCGATCAGAAAATCCACACACAAAGCCTGTTTTGGACCGCCGAATCCTATTATCGCCTCCAGCAACTTGAAAACGCATCTCAATATTACAATCTCTTCCTGAATTCGCCAGGCTCAAGAGGACATATCCTTCAATTCGTTACTCACTATAATCTGGGTTATATCCATTTTGCAAATGAAGAATACAGTCGGGCAATAGAATCGTTTAACAGATTTCTTGCCAACGAGCGTCGTGAATCGGCACGGATGGTTATGGATGCCTATATCCGGAGCGGTGATGCTTTATTTATTTCAAAACGATACGCTGAGGCAATTCAGGTGTACGATAAAGCAATACAAAGAATTCCTGCTGAAGGCGACTATCCTACGCTTCAGAAAGCACGCGCCCTGGGCGCTTTGGGCAGGAATCAAGAAAAACTCTCTACCTTGCAAACATTCATGCGCAATTTCCGAACCTCCGGCTATGCACCAGAAGCACTTTTTGAAGCAGGAAACACAGCTTTGATACTCAACAACAGTGTTGATGCCGCACGATATTTCAACCAGCTCGTAAACGAATTTCAAACAAGCAGCCTTGTAAAAAACGCACTAATGAAAGTAGGGTTGATTTATTTCAACGCCGCCGACAACAACCGCGCCCTTGAAACGCTCAAGAGAGTAATTTCCAGATATCCCGGTTCGCCAGAGTCGCATGAAGCTCTTGGCGTAGTACGAAGCATCTACCTTGAGTTAAACCGTGTTGATGACTTTGTTGCTTTTGTGCGAACGCTTCCATTCACCGAAATTACTAACCGCGAGCAGGATTCGCTCACTTATATGGCTGCCTTCAACATATATATCACCGGCAATTGCAGCGCAGCCCGCCCGGCATTGGGCAATTATATCAGCAGGCATCCGCATGGCCTCTATATAGTTAACGCACTTTTTTATGCTGCTGAATGCGATATGCGAATGAACAATCTGCAAAGTGCTCTAACAAATTATGAAGCAGTTCTTACTCACACCCGGTCGGAATTTACCGAAAACGCTCTGGTACGCGCTGCAAGGCTAAACTTCCGGCTCAATAACAATGAACGCGCCATCACACAATTTCGCGAACTCGAAACAACTACAACCGTGATGGAACACAGGATTGAAGCTGCTTTGCATATTGTTCGCATAAGCGAACTTAACGGCGACCATCAGGCTGTGCTTGATGCAACTAACCGTATGATTGGCTACGGGCAGCCCCCGGAAGCTACACTGTCGGAAGTAAGGCTCGCAGCCGGTAAAGCCGCTTTTCGATTACGCCAACACGACATTGCGTTAACCCACCTTCGCGAAACAGCCCGGCTAGCCCCTCAAAGCGCCCGTGCAGCAGAAGCCTCATATTATATTGCTGCAACCCTTTTCGCACAAGAAAAAATTAAAGAAGCGGAAAGCGCAATCTTTAACCTCGCTTCACAGTATGCATCCTACGACCACTGGGTTGCTAGCGGCTTCATCCTGCTTGCCGATATTTATGTGAATACAGGCAACATCTTTCAGGCCAGGCATACACTGCAAAGTGTTATAGATAACCACCAGGGCGAAGAGCTACGGGAAATAGCCCGTCAAAAACTGCAGCGCCTGCCATAAACTGATTAATCAAACGATAATAACAATACGATGATACCAACCAGAAAAATTATCCACATTTCTTGCTTTGTTACTCTAATTGCAGTATGCAGCACACTGGGAGTTAATTATTCCAAAGCACAAACGCCACTTGATGAAGATATCACAGTTATAGCACCCTACGAACCAATTATACGTGAGGCTGAGAAAATCAATATTCAACCACGAATAGAGGAGGTAACCCGACAACTTCCTAAAATGGACATCAGCATCACGCCACAAAAACTAAGTGTAAGCCTGCCAACCGAGATACAGGAAGCCGCTATCCCTCCTGCCGCAACGCCAGCAATGCTGTTCCGGAACCTTATATCAGCAGGATTCGGCAATTATACCACGCCATTTCTCCAGTTTGTAGCCAATACAAAGCATAATCCCCGCTTTTCGGCTTCGCTGCAACTGCGACACCTCTCATCACACGGACAAATAAGGAACTACGGCTACAGCGGCTACAGCGATAATAGCGCCTCCATCGCAGGAAGAATCATCGGCAAAAGGCAAACAATAGGGGCTTCGTTGCATTACGACCGCAATACACTACACCATTACGGATTTTTAGCCGATAGCTTTCCGACGCCGCTGTGGGATCTGTCGAAAGAAAATATCATGCAGCGCTTTCATACCGCAGGCGGCAACGTCGCAATCGAAAGCAACGCAGGCCACAACAGATTTCGTTTTAATACAAGGGCAGGGTACCGTTATTTTGCCGACAGATTCAGTACAACCGAACACAATGCTGCAGTACAGCTTGGTGCAACCTTGCCAGTTAGATTGTTTGGCGGGGTTGATAAACAGGATCTTTCCGCTGCCCTAACCTTCGCCAACTTTTCTACAATCGATTCGGTCGAAACCCGAAATAATCTTGTCGCTGGCCTGCAACCACAGTTTGCAATCAGGTACAACGAGTATGAACTCAAAGTAGGATTGTTATTAAGCGTTGCCAGTGATACCTCTGCAACAGTGCATGTTTTCCCGCACGCCGAGGCAAAACTACATGTTGTTAAGAATAGGTTCACCATCTTAGCCGGAATTGGAGGTCAGGTAGAGCAGAACTCTTTCCACTCACTGGCACAATCCAATCCTTTTGTTGCATCACGGCTCGAACTCTACAATAGCATTGAAAAATTCCGTTTTTATGGCGGAATTTCAGCAACACCTCTTAACCGGCTAAATCTGAGAATCGAACTCGCAAATTCCGTTAAAAACAACATGCCACTATTTATTAATGATACCATAGCTCCTGGCAACCGGTTTTTAGTTCTTTACGACAATATGAACATTGTTCGCGGAAGCATGGAACTAACCTATGAACTCACCGATATTCTATCGATCAGAGCCGGAGGAAATTATTTCGTATTCACTCCCGACACACAAGATAAAGCCTGGCACCGTCCTGACTACGACCTCTTCCTTGAAGGCCGTTACAGCTTTCTGGAAAGATGGACCGTTTCTTCGCGCTTCAGGCTGATGGGACCGTCGTATGCGAAAATGTATCAAAATGGCCAGCCACAGCAAGTTCAGGTTAAAGGCTGGGCGGATCTAAGCGCTCATGCAACATATCAGTTTAATAATCAGCTCCATTTCTTTCTGGCAGGAAACAATCTTACAGGTCATAGGCAGTTTTACTGGAATCAATTTCCTTCACAGGGTATTAACCTCATAATCGGAGCAGGATTTTCATTCTGACAAAAATCCAAAAAGGCTGTGTCTGTAATTTGCCGGCTAAATAAAAACTCGTATTATTTCGGGATAAAGTATAATTTCCTGTATCTTTGTTGTTCACAAAGTTGAATGTTATTTATTTGATTATGAGCGAATTAATAAAAAATCACCTGAACAGCGAAAACGAATACTCAGCAGCGCAGATTCAGGTGCTTGAAGGATTGGAAGCAGTAAGAAAGCGTCCCGCCATGTATATTGGCGATACCGGATTCAGAGGATTACACCACCTTGTTTATGAAGTAATTGATAATTCGATTGATGAAGCACTAGTTGGATATTGCACTGAAATTGAACTTATTATTCATGTCGACAATTCAATAACCGTTACTGATAACGGTCGTGGTATTCCGGTTGACCTGCATGAAAAAGAGCAACGGTCGGCTCTTGAGGTAGTTATGACTGTGCTTCATGCTGGTGGCAAATTCGATAAGGAAAGCTATAAAGTGTCGGGCGGCTTGCATGGTGTGGGCGTAAGCTGCGTAAACGCACTCTCCTCAGCGCTTACCGTAACTGTTCATCGCCAGGGCAAAATCTTCATGCAGGAATATACTTATGGGAATCCGGTTGCTCCTGTAGCGCCAATCGGCGATAGTTCCATCACAGGAACTACAGTTTGGTTCCGACCCGATGCTTCGATTTTTACACTAACTGAGTACGATTACGAAACGCTTAGTTCACGGCTTCGCGAACTTTCGTTCCTGAACAAGGGCATCAAACTTACAATTAAAGACGAAAGAAATCGTAATGGAGGCAACCAGCCTGTAATACAAACTTTTTACTCCGAAAAGGGGCTGGAAGATTTTATAGAATACCTCGATGCGAACCGCGAAAAACTAATGCCAATTCCAATATATATGGAAGGCGAGAAAAACGGTATCCCTGTTGAGATCTCAATGCAATACAACTCTTCTTTTGCTGAGAATATTCACACTTACGTCAACAACATCAACACACATGAGGGCGGTACTCACCTCGCCGGTTTTCGCAGAGGTCTGACCCGAACCTTAAAAAACTATGCCGATAAATCGGGAATGCTCACAAAGCTAAAGTTCGACATTAATGGCGACGACTTTCGTGAAGGTTTAACGGCCATAATCTCCGTGCAAGTACAGGAGCCGCAATTTGAGGGTCAAACAAAAACAAAGCTGGGAAATAATGATGTAATGGGCGCTGTTGATGCGATTGTAAGCGAACGACTTAACTATTTTCTCGAAGAGAATCCCAAAGAGGCCCGCACAATCGTTAATAAAGTGATTCTGGCTGCAACAGCCCGGCATGCTGCCCGTAAGGCGCGGGAGCTTGTGCAGCGAAAAAATGTCTTCAATAGTAGCGCGCTTCCTGGCAAACTTGCCGACTGCTCTGAAAACGACCCGGCAAAATGTGAAATCTATCTCGTTGAAGGCGACTCTGCTGGCGGAACGGCCAAACAAGGTCGCGACCGCCGCTTTCAAGCTATCCTCCCTCTACGGGGAAAAATCTTGAATGTGGAAAAAGCAATGCAGCACAAGATTTTTGAAAGCGAAGAGATAAAAAATATTTACACCGCTCTCGGAGTCTCAATCGGAACAGTAGAAGATAGCAAAGCACTGAATCTCGACCGGCTACGGTACCATAAAGTGATAATCATGACCGATGCCGATATTGACGGCAGCCACATTGCCACGCTTATCCTCACTTTCTTCTTCAGATATATGAAAGAAATGATTGAGTATGGGTATTTGTACATTGCCACTCCCCCCCTTTTCCTGGTTCGCAAAGGGAAAGAAGAAAAGTATTGCTGGAGCGAAGAGGAACGACAGCAAGTGGTGAAGGCTCTCGCGTTAAATGGAGATGAAAAAGGTATTACTACCCAGCGATATAAAGGTTTAGGAGAGATGAATGCCGAACAATTGTGGAGTACCACCATGAACCCAGAGTTTCGCACGCTCCGCAGAATAACCATTGACAATGGCACCGAGGCCGATAGGATATTTTCGATGCTCATGGGCGACGAAGTGCCTCCCCGCAGGGAATTCATCGAAAAAAATGCCAAATACGCTAATATTGATGTCTGACGACTGCAACCTTCACAGCAAGTGCTGCACGAAAAAGGCTATTACCTTATGTACGGCTGCTGTTTCTAATCGCAATTTTATCTAATAATACCAGGCTATGGTCCTGCAACCAATTGATTGGCTGATAATTGCATTATTCTTTATCATTTTGCTCACAATTGGCTTTCTTGCATCGCGCCATGCCGGCGACAATACTGTCAACTTCTTTCTGTCGGGCCGCAACCGACCATGGTGGTTGTTGGGCGTTTCAATGGTAGCCACTACATTTTCGGCCGATACTCCAAATCTGGTAACAGATATGGTGCGAACCGGCGGCGTTGCGAACAACTGGCTCTGGTGGGCATTCCTGCTAACCGGAATGCTAACCGTATTTGTTTACGCCCGCTTATGGAACCGATCAAAAGTAATGACCGATCTCGAATTTTATGAGTTGCGTTACAGCGGAAAGCCCGCTGCCTTTTTAAGAGGCTTCAGGGCATTTTATCTTGGGTTCTTCTTCAACGTTATGGTGATTGCTAGCGTTTCGCTGGCATTTATTAAGATTGCAGCCGTATTTCTAGGCTTGCAGCCAGCTACTGCATTAGTAATTGCAGCATTTATTGTTGTTATTTACAGTAGCGTGGGCGGGTTGAAATCCATTCTCTGGACCGATATGTTTCAGTTCAGTTTCGCTATGTTTGGTGCTGTTATCGCAGCCGTTTATGTTACCCGCTCACCAGAAATCGGGGGGTTGGGGGCTTTGTTCTCACATCCTGATGTAAGTGGAAAATTATCGCTGTTTCCCGATATTTCGAACACCGAAAAATTTCTGAGCCTCTTTTTAATCCCAATAGCAGTACAATGGTGGGCGGCATGGTATCCGGGAGCAGAACCCGGAGGCGGCGGTTATGTTGCCCAGCGAATGCTCTCGGCAAAAAACGAAAAACACGCAATGGGAGCTACACTGCTATTCAATTTTTTCCACTATGCTGTTCGACCCTGGCCATGGATAATTGTTGCTCTGGCTTCCCTGATAATCTTCCCCGATATTCCGGCAATGGTAAAGGCATTCCCTGACGTACCAGAGCAATTTATCCGCAACGATTTCGCTTATCCGGCTATGCTCCGCGAATTTCTTCCTGCCGGTTTGCTTGGCTTAGTGGTAGCATCGCTCATTGCTGCTTTTATGTCAACCGTGGCATCACAGTTAAACTGGGGATCATCATATCTGGTAAACGATTTCTACGCCAGATTTGTGAACCGCAATGCTTCCGAAGCACAGAAAATCATCTTCGCAAGGTTCAGCACAACAGCACTGATGACATTTTCGGTTCTGCTTGCTCTTCTACTACAAAGCGCTTTGCAGGCTTTCCACTATTTGCTTATGATTGGCGCCGGAACAGGTTTGATTTACATTCTTCGCTGGTTTTGGTGGCGTATTAATGCATGGTCGGAACTATCGGCAATGATTGCTGCCTTAGTATTTTCCACAGCATTTATTCTGATAGAGAACCTGGCCATGCATAAAGGCCCCGATGGTACATCAACATTATGGGGAGCAACCTTTGCAACCTCCTACTGGAACATTTTCAAATTTATAGGTATCGTCCTGCTCACTACAACAACATGGATTATAGTAACTTATGCTACCAAACCGGTAAGCAGGGAACTTCTTCTGCAATTTTGCGAGAAAATCAAACCCGGTGGACCAGGATGGCGCACAGTTACAGGTTCAGATATCACATCACCCGAAGGCAAGGGTTGGGACGTGCCTAAAGGAATTCTCTGCATGATTTTTGGTTGTATTCTGATCTACAGTATCCTTTTCGCTGTTGGTAATATTCTTTACGGCAACCTGGCAGCTTCACTTCTGTTTATAGTTGCAGCAGTGGTTTCGGCCGTTCTACTTTACCGCTTTGGTGTTCAGTTAATTATGCGTTAATACGCCATAAATATTATCTCTATAAACAATTGATTAAAAATGAATTACACCCAAACAGCTAAACATTATTTAGCGTATTCGTAATTATTTTTAACAACTTCCTTATTTTTCTTTCGAATGATAATTTTGTTGTGTATTTGCATTCTTACTACGTTTGCGAGAACAGCACATGCTAACATAGATAACCCCGAAAAATATTCTATTACAACCTGCAAATAATGATAAAAACTGTCGATCATTTGACTTTTCCTGGTTTCGATAACAAATTTACGGGCATTGCAACATAACTCAGGTGCGTTTACGAACAACCATTATCAATCAAAACAAACCATGAAACCAATTCAAAAACTAATCCAACAGATACCTTTTGCCATACTCCTTTCAGTTTTACCGGTGATCCTCCTGATTACCGGTTTGGAACTGAGGATAAGCAACGGCAACTTTTCAATTTATGCAATTGACCCTGAGTTTAGTTATCTGCTCAGCAGCATTCGGTTATCGCAGGGCAGCCTCAATCTGTTTCTCGATCATCCGGGTACTCCATTATTGATTCTTGCTGCACCTGTTATGCGTTTTGTACATCTTTTTCGCTCAGGACCATTCGTTGAAGATGTTCTCCGGAATCCCGTTCTTTACCTGAACGCTATGAACATTTCGCTCTTTGGGCTTATTGCATTTGTAATGTTGATAGCCGGATGGCTGATTTACCGGCGCACCGGTAGTATAGGAGCAGCGCTTTTCATACAGACTTCACCATTTTCAACAGAGATGATTCTTTCTTCAATAGGTCGCTATATGCCAGAGCCATTCCTGATAGCAGTAGTAATTTGTTTGGCCACACTTCTTATTATTGATGTGAGCACGTTTAAAAGCGGTGACCGGATTCTCGACCGCAGGGCATGGTGGTATGGGATTATAGCGGGTTTCGGATTATCGCTTAAGATAACGTTTGCCCCAGTTCTGCTGATTCCTCTGTTTTTAAGCGGAAGCATAAAGTCGAAGATTAAATATTGCGTTATTGTTCCTCTTTCGTTCGTTGTTTTTACATTTCCGCTGTTTGCACGATGGGAATATTTTTTCAATTGGATTAGTTCAATAGTGGTTCACAGTGGAAAACACGGCTCCGGCGAGGCTAACTTCCTTGAGCCTGCCGCCTTTGCCGATAATCTTCGAACAATTGCTGCACACGAAAAAATTCTCTGGATCGCGTTGATTCCTGCCTTGATCTTACTATTACTTTATTTAATTAAGCCATTACGAGGCAGGATCACAAACCATCACACAGTTGCAGCACTGGCAGGAGTTACTGTTGCGAGCATCCTCGGAGTGTTAATCATTGCAAAACATTTTGCATTGTATTACCTTGTCCCTTTCGTGGCGCTTGCAATTCCGCTTCTATATTTTTCAATCCGGCTTTTTCTCGATTTCATGAGATTTCGAAAAAAATTGATAGAATTCATCCTCCTGGCGCTGGTTGCCCTAATGATTCTAAGCAGCGAATGGAGTCTCCGGAGGCATAGGATCTACAATACTATCAGGGAAAATAAACTTGAGGCAAAGAAGCAAATAATCAATGATCTTGATTCGCTTCAGGCTGACCGTCCGCTTATTCTGCTTGCCGATTTTTGGAGCGCCAGGCAAGAAGCAGGACTCTTTTTCGGAATGCTAATGACCCCTTCGGGTTCGCAAAACTTTGGTACAACACTCGAGAAGCTCTATCCCAATACTTATCTCTTTAAGGAAGCGAGCGGTAAATTTTATTCATGGCACAACACACCCGAGGATGCCTCTAACTTAATCAAACGCTATCCTTTGATGCATATGATTGTTCGGCATTACAACAAAGCCTCTCACACTCAACTTGAAAACATCTGGCAAAATACTCCCGGAGCCAAAATTCAGCTCATCTACCATGAAGAATCTGTTGGCTTGAAATATTACAGGATTGAGACCGAAAACCTGATTACTGAGTAAAT
>CAYGGZ010000011.1:0-74577 GCA_964349765.1 uncultured Bacteroidales bacterium | reverse complement strand
GTGTCTGCTGTTATGAAAAAAGTCGGAAAAATGAATTTTTAGAACCTACCTTAATTTGGGATTAATTTCACTGTTTAATCAATCAGTTGGATTTTCTTCCGATTCTTCCGGTGGTTACAAATACTGTGTGATTCCTGTCCTATCGCCTGAACTTCAAATTACTTTTTCTGATTATTATTATTCAGGCGTTTATGCAATCGCACTGGTAAATAACGAAATTTTTAACGGCAAGCCCAATCCTATGAATGTGGGCAGGTATAAGGTTATCATTAAAAACCATACTTTTGCACGCCAATTTTTACACATTCATGACTTCCGGCTCTTTACCTGTACACATTCCAGAGAACAACAGCATTATTATTCAGGGCGCAAAGGTTAACAACCTGAAGAACCTTTCGGTGTCTATTCCACGCAACCGACTGATTGTTATTACCGGGTTGTCAGGTTCAGGTAAATCATCACTTGCATTTGACACTCTTTATGCCGAAGGACAGCGTCGGTATGTAGAGAGTTTGAGCTCCTATGCGCGGCAGTTTCTCGGAAAAATGAACAAACCGGAGGTTGACTTTATAAAAGGCATTTCTCCTGCAATAGCCATCGAACAAAAGGTAAACACGCGAAATCCCAGATCAACAGTGGGTACCAGCACGGAAATTTACGAATACGTTAAACTACTGTTTGCACGCGTAGGAAAAACCTATTCGCCGGTTTCAGGCCAGATTGTCAAACGCAATTCAGTTGCCGATGTGTTAAACTATATATTGCTTGCGCCGCCCGATAGCCGGATTTCTATTCTTGCTCCGGCGAAACATCAGCAAAACGGCCGGAATTTTAAAACACACCTTACGGTATTGCTACAGCAGGGGTTCACACGTGTTGAAGCAAACAGGCAGATTTACAGGATTGAAGACCTTCTGACGAGTTCAGCTAACTTCGACTTTCCTGAATGGTATTTACTGGTTGATCGCATTTCGGTTTCAACCGGTAATAATTCTGAAGGACGGATTGCCGATTCGGTTGAAACAGCATTTTTTGAAGGTGGTGGTTTTTGTGTGGTTGAAGCTTCATTGGATAATCATTCCGAGCGAAAAGTATTCTCATCGCGATTTGAAGCTGATGGGATTACTTTTGAAGAGCCTTCCTCAAACTTTTTCAGTTTCAATAATCCCTACGGTGCATGCCAGCGTTGCGAAGGATTCGGGAGTATTATCGGAATTGATGAGGAGTTGGTTATTCCCGACAAATCGCTTTCTATATTCGACGATGCAATTGCTTGCTGGAGAGGAGAAAAGATGAGCGAGTGGAAGAACCAACTGATTCAAAATGCGTTTCAATTCAGCTTTCCGATTCACCGCCCCTGGTATTTACTTGACAATGAACAGCGAAATCTTGTGTGGACCGGCAATGAGTATTTCGGCGGACTGAATGCGTTTTTCGAAATGGTTGAAGCAAACAACTACAAGGTACAATACAGGGTGATGATGTCAAGATACCGCGGAAAAACAGTTTGTCCTGACTGCAACGGCACACGATTACGAAAAGATGCTGCCTTTGTGAAGATTGCCGGCACTTCTATATGCGATGTTGTGCTGATGCAGGTAAAAGATGCTCTGTTATTTTTCCAAAACCTCACCCTCGACGCCAACGAAATGCATGTCGCAAAGCGTTTGCTCGTGGAGATAACCAATCGTTTACGCTGCCTTTGTAATGTAGGGTTAGGTTACCTTACTCTAAACCGTTTATCGAACACGCTTTCGGGTGGTGAGTCGCAACGAATTAACCTCGCAACAAGTTTGGGAAGCAGCCTTGTAGGATCAACTTATATTCTTGATGAACCTAGCATTGGATTACATCCACGCGACACGCAGCAGTTACTCATGGTGCTTAAGCAGTTACGTGATCTGGGAAATACTGTGATAGTGGTTGAGCATGATGAAGAGGTTATTCGAACCGCCGACCAGATTATTGATATTGGTCCTAAAGCAGGTGAACATGGCGGAGAGATTGTTTTTCAGGGGTCCTACGAAGAATTGATTCTACACGGGCAATCGCTGACGGGACAGTATCTTTCCGGCTTGCACTTTATAGAAATGCCTGCGCGAAGGATGCGTTGGAAGGAATATATCGAAGTTATTGGTGCCAGAGAACATAACCTGAAAAACCTCACGGTAAGATTTCCGCTTCAGGTGTTAACGGCAGTAACTGGAGTGAGTGGATCAGGGAAAACAAGCCTCGTAAAGGACATTCTATACGCTGCCCTGAAAAAAATCCACGGCGGCGCGGTTGAGAAAAGTGGACGCTACGATAAGCTGGCAGGCGATTTTCATTCTATAAATTCAGTAGAACTTATTGACCAAAATCCCATAGGACGGTCATCGCGATCCAATCCAGCCACCTACGTTAAAGCGTGGGACGACATCCGACTGCTGTTCGCCGACCTTCCGCTTTCGCTACAGCGAGGTTATAAGCCGGGCTATTTCTCGTTTAATATCGCAGGAGGCCGTTGCGAACAATGCGAGGGAGAAGGAATGATACATATCGGGATGCAGTTTATGGCCGATATTGCACTTGTTTGCGACGAATGCAATGGAAAACGATTTAAGAACGAGGTGCTTGATGTAGCCCTGCTCGGTAAAAACATTGCCGATATCCTTAACATGAGTATTGATCATGCTTTAGACTTCTTCTCGCAGAAAGAAATATTGTCGGCTGCAACCAAGAGGATAACAGCCAGACTGATGCCATTATCGGATGTAGGACTTGGTTATTTGCGACTCGGACAATCGTCGAGCACACTTAGCGGCGGAGAGGCTCAACGCATCAAGCTGGCGTTCTTCCTGTCGAAAGGGCAAAGCGAACTGCCCACATTGTTTATTTTTGATGAACCAACCACAGGGCTGCATTTCCACGACATAAACAAGCTTATGAAAGCCTTTTCAGCCCTGCTGCAACAACGCCATACCATAATAGTTATTGAGCATAACATGGAGGTTATCAAGTGTGCCGATTGGATAATTGACCTTGGACCCGACGGCGGTGAAGCTGGAGGCTACATAGTTGCTCAAGGAACTCCTGAAGAGGTGGTTGCTTCAAGCGAATCGCATACAGCAAAATTCCTTGCACAAAAACTTTCAAAACAAAAATCAGTTGTATTGCATCTTTGATGCAACAGGTTCGCAAAAGAATCACCAATACCTGTAAGGCCGATTAGCCAACATAGTGTTGTAATACCTCAAATCGCCGGTTACCTCATCGCCTACCCATGAGGGCTTTTCAAAATATTCGTCTTCCGAGCTAAGCTCTATTTCTGCAATAATAAGTCCCTGATTATCACCGCAAAATTCATCTACCTCAAAGGTATGCCCTCCTACTGCGACCAGATACCTTATTTTGTCAATAACTCCCGGCTCGCACAGTTTTAACAGCGTTTCGGCTTCGGTGACTGAAATCTCTTTCTCCCATTCAAAACGGGTAGTGCCAGTCTGGTTTTTTCCCCCTTTAACTGTTATGAAGCCTTTATCGCCTTTAATCCTAACCCGAACTGTACGTTCCGGATCCGACGATAAATAACCCTGCACGATTCGGAATGCTTGTTCTGCGAATGGCTTGAAATTGCCTGTAACCAGAAATTTACGCTCTATTTCCTGTTTCATAAAAAAGCCATTTAATGATAATCGTTGGATAACCCGACAAGCAACGTTTTCTAACATTGCAACGGGTAGCTAAGTTATGAAAAAAACCTCACCCTCACGATTTACTAAAAAGCCTATTCCGAAAAGTTGTAACTCGATAAATTGTATCAATCTGCTTACTTCAAGTTTTGCCAACACCTTATATTCAAGTTTTTATATTGGCTTTTATCAGAGGCATTGGTCACTGACGGCAACTTGAAAGTTATTGGGGAGGCTGCAATTTTAATTTCAAAGTGCAAATCAGCGGCTTGTTGCATCTTCCCGTTCCGGATTGTTGAGAATTGCTTTATCGTCAGAAATGCGAAGCTTGTCTGTTGCTTTTTCAGGGGGAAATGTAAAATAATGAAACACAGCGCTTGAACATATTATTCCACCACGATTCATTAACATAGCTTCAATAACGGCAATATTTCTTTTCATCTTCGTCAGCCGAGCCCTGATGGTAATGGTTTCATCACTGATAGCCACTGGATGATGAAACTTCATCTCTAACCGGGATGTTACTCCGGCTGTTTTAAGTTTGACAAACACAATCCAACTTGCTATTTCATCAAGTAATGTTGCTTGAATACCACCATGCAGCACGTTTTCCCAACCTTCGTATTCCTTTGAGGGCTGCCATTGTGCCTGCAGCCAGTCGTCTTGAAGTTCGAAATGAAGTTTAAGCCCTATCGGATTGCTGGGTGCGCAACCAAAACAGTTGTAACTTGTGCTGGAAATGAAAGGATTAGTGATTTTTTGAGTCATGTTGCATAGGTTAGAAACCTACCTGGCCGTGTAAGTCAAATGCATCGGCTCCGGTAATGCGGATCATATAAAAACTTCCTGTTTGTAGATCAGCGTTTGATTGCTGAATCAGTACTTCATTATCAATTTCAGGGGAATCGAATTCAGTTCTGCCAATAAAGTAATCACCTTCTTTCTTATCTATCAACGTTTTAACGATTTTTCCAACTTTAGCAGAGTTAAGCTGTAGCGATATTTGTTCCTGCAATTCCATGATTTGCGATGCTCTTCTCTGTTTTATTTCGAAGGAAACAGGATCTCCAAGTTTTTCGGCTGGTGTGCCTTCTTCTGAGCTATAAGTAAATACACCAAGTCTTTCGAAACGCATTTGTTCAACAAATTTCATTAATCGTTGGAATGCTTTTTCGGTTTCGCCGGGGAAACCTGGCATTAATGTAGTGCGGATAGCAATTCCATGAACTTTATCCCTTATTTTGTTTATCAGCCGGATTGTTGTTTCGGTGCCCGTGCCTCTTCTCATCGCCTTTAACACAAACGGGTCGATATGCTGGAAAGGGATATCAAGATACTTGCAAACTTTAGGATTATTCGAAATCACATCAAGCAGGTCGGTTGGGAAATTGGCCGGATATGCATAATGCAATCTAATCCATTCAATATCATTTATTTCAGAGAGTTTGTTAACAAGCCGGGAGAGTTTTCGTTTTCCGTAAATATCTAATCCATACCAGGTTAGATCCTGGGCAACCAGAATAAGTTCTCTCACACCCCTGCTGGCAAGCATCCTGGCTTCAGCCACCAGAGTTTCTTCGGGAATTGATTGGTGTTTGCCACGTATGAGTGGGATCGCACAAAATGCGCAGGTACGGTCGCAGCCTTCTGAAATTTTAAGATAGGCATAGTGCGGCGGTGTGGTTTGAAATCGTTCGTTGTAAAGCAGATTCTTCTGGTTAGCGCCGAGGTCTGATAAAAGCTCTGCAAATTGATTCACACCATAAAAGAAATCAACTTCAGGAATTTCCTGTGCGAGTACTTCGCGGTATCGCTGCGATAAACAGCCCATTACCAATACCTTGCCTACTTTTCGATCAAGTTTTTGTTTCACCGCCAGGAGGATTGTATTCACAGATTCCTCTTTGGCATCAGCAATAAATCCACATGTATTTATAATCAGAATGTCGGCGGTATTGCTATTCTCACCGCAAATGCGGAAGCCCGAGCTTTTTAGCTGACCAAGCAGATGTTCCGAATCAACAACATTTTTCGCACAACCAAGTGTGATTAGTTTAATTGATTGACCTGAATGTTGATTTGAAAGTACCATTTTTAGACAAAAAGGAAGTGTAATCTGCTATTCGAAGAGCGCATCCACAAATGCTTTAGGGTCAAACAATTGCAAATGGTCTATTTTTTCTCCAACTCCGATATATTTGACCGGGATTTTAAATTGGTCGGAGATACCTATCACCACGCCCCCTTTAGCCGTTCCATCGAGTTTTGTGAGAGCCAGAGCTGTTACATCGGTTGAAGCTGTAAACTGGCGCGCCTGTTCTATTGCATTTTGCCCGGTTGAGGCATCAAGAATGAGAAGCACTTCATGAGGAGCGTTGGGGATAATTTTTTGCATGACTCTACGAATTTTTGCAAGCTCGTTCATCAGGCCAATTTTGTTATGCAGCCTTCCGGCGGTATCAATAATCACAACTTCGGCTTTTGTTGCAACAGCTTTTTGAAGTGTTTCAAAAGCCACGGCCGCAGGGTCGGATCCCATGCTATGAGCTACAATGGGAACACCCGCCCTTTCGGCCCATATGCCAAGCTGGCTAATAGCGGCAGCTCTGAAAGTATCGGCTGCTCCAAGCAGGACCGATTTGCCCGCCTGTTTATATTGCCAGGCAAGTTTTCCGATTGTTGTAGTTTTGCCAACTCCATTTACGCCAACTACCATTATTACGTACGGCTCAGGGCGTGGGTCGAAATCAAATCCTGAAATATTTACTCCCACATTTTCTCGAAGCATGGCAATGATCTCGGCTTGGAGAAGTTGATTCAACTCGCAGGTGGTAACGTACTTGTCTATCGCCACCCTTTTTTGCAGTCGTTCGATTATTTTAAGTGTTGTTTCGACGCCTACGTCGGAACTCAGTAATATCTCTTCGAGTTCGTCGAGGAATGCCTCATCAACTTTCGACCTCCCTGCAATAGCACGGGAAATTTTATCGAAAATGGTATTGCGGGTTTTTTCCAACCCTTTGTTGAGCTGATCTTTTTTATCGCGCGAGAGAAACGTTAACAATCCCATCGGAACGAAAGCTTTAATCAAGATTCAAATATTAGCCAGACTAACACCCCACGGGGTTTGTTATGGCTATTTAATTAACAAAAAAGCTCTTCCCTCTGGTAGAAAAGAGCATAATTTATTCTTCAGCAACAAATTTATTTCGTCGCAAGGGATTCCTTAGCCTGATCGCTTGGCACAATTGTTTCTTTAAAAACGTATGCACCGGTTTTGGGTGAACGTATCATCCTGATCACTCTGGCAAAATCTTTGCTTGACGATGAACGCAGAGTTGCTACTACTTTCTTTGCCATGGCTTAAGTTATTTTATTTCTTTGTGTACTGTGATTTTTTTCAAAACGGCATTGTACTTCTTTAATTCCAACCTTTCAGGCGTATTCTTTTTATTCTTGGTAGTAATGTACCTTGACGTGCCCGGCTTACCGCTGTTTTTATGCTCAGTGCATTCGAGTATCACCTGAATGCGTGCTTCTTTAGTTTTTTTGGCCATTTCTTTGTTCCTTCCAGAATTTTAGGGCTGCAAAATTAGATTTTTTTCCTCACTTAACAAATAGTGAATCTTCTTTTTTTACACAATCCAACTCAATATTTCATGTTAACCCAAGGAATCAATAGTTCGACCCTTATGGACTTTCTATTGATTAATTCGGGAAAAATAAATTAATAGCCTCAAAACTACCATAAAAACCACTGCACAATATGGATTGATCCTGTCGGAATTGCGGCCGGAGGCGAAGTTATTTACCGACCAACGATACTATGGCAGATTATCAAAGTAATTAATTTTGTGAAACCAATTGATAAAACTATGTGGGATTCATTCCTGAAAGGCTATTTGGGCTACCTCCGGCTTGAGCGCTCCTTCTCTCAAAACAGTGTGGATGCCTACCGGCGGGATGTTAGGAAACTTATCCAGTTTCTGAGCGAGCATCATCATAGCATTCAGCCAACCGGACTTAACGAAAAAATCCTGTCGGAATTTCTTGAATGGCTTCACAATATGGGGTGCAGTGCCCGTTCACAGTCTCGTTTGATAAGTGCTATAAGGGGATTTTATAAATATCTGCTTCTTGAGAACCTTTGCACTTCCGACCCCACACAACTAATTGATATGCCACGTACCGGACGCACCCTTCCTGTTACGCTTTCGGTGGAGGAGATAAACCGGATGATTGCTTCCATAGATCTGAGCAGTAGCCAAGGAGAGCGCAACAAGGCGATTGTGGAAACACTTTATGCATGCGGATTGAGGGTTTCAGAACTTTCGGCTTTGAGGATTTCGAACATCAACTTCTCCGAAGGGTTTGTAAAGGTTGTAGGGAAAGGCAACAAAGAAAGGCTCATTCCAATTAACGATCAGGCGCTCGCACAGATTAAGCGGTATGAAAACCTCATCAGAGTAAAACAAACACCCGTTAAGGGGTCGGAAGATACTCTTTTTCTTAACAGAAACGGCCGTGGGCTTTCGAGGGTAATGATCTTTCAGATCCTCAAACAACTGGCAGCGCTGTCAGGTATAAGGAAAAATATCAGCCCGCATACGTTGCGCCATTCCTTTGCGACCCATCTGGTAGAGGGCGGTGCCGACCTGAGGGCGGTTCAGGAAATGCTTGGTCATGAATCCATAACCACTACAGAAATATACACACATCTCGACCGCCATTACCTGCGCAGCGTGCTGATGGAATATCATCCGCGGGCAAGATGCAAAAGCTAATCATCACCAGCTACATCTTCATCTATATCGCAACTCCAGTTTACCGTAACAAGCTTGTTGCTGCTGAAGTAGAAGTCAATCATTGCGTCTTCAAAACAAACACGTCGTTCGCCCCATTCCTCGTCCTCGGTATACAATTCGTTGTAACCGTTTAGTTTCATCAGATTGATGATCTCTGCCTCATTCATTGCAAACAAGTTCTTGCCGAAAAGCTTAAGGTTTACGTTATCTGATTCTATTGAAACAAGATAGCGCTCTTCTTCTCCTTCGAGGAAGAGTGTTAAACCTTGCTCGTAAAAATAACATAACGCTGTGTTAAGGTTGTCGCCATCATCTTCATCTTCATCTTCAAGAATTTCAATTTCAGATGGTTCACCAAGAATAGCAAGAACTTCATCATACGATTGCCCGAATTCGAGGTTACCGAGACCTTCGTGAAGCTTTACTTCAAAAGTAAGTTTTGTCATAGTAATATCATTCAATTGTTTATGCGATCTGCGTTAGTTAAAAGGCGAATTTGGTTCATGTGCCAGATGTTTAAAAGCAAGTTTTCCGATTAACGACGGAAACCACTTGTGCAGAAATACCGTCAGTTTTCCTTCCTTGAACGTGAGTATAAGGTTGTTTCTTCGTTGCTCAATTGCCTTAGATATGTGCTGCGCTGCTTTTTCGGCACTCATCATTTTGTTTTCGTCGCGTGGGCTTTCTCCCTGCGAACTCCCGTCGGCGGCAAGGGCAACATTTCTGATATTGGATGTAGTAAAACCTGGTGCAACAATCAACACATGCAAGCCGGTGCGAAGGTTTTCGTTTCGAAGCGATTCCAAAAATCCTCTTACGGCAAATTTAGAAGCGCTGTATCCTGTCCGGCCGGGTAATCCTATATGGCCCGCCACAGAGATTATTCCGCACACTGTTCCTTTGCTTTGAAGAAGGTGAGGCAGGGCATAATATGTACAATAAACCGTTCCCCAGAAATTTACATCCATCAGCCGGCGAACCACATCAAGTTTCAACTTACTGAATATAGCCCGCATTGAAAGCCCGGCATTATTTACCAGAATATCCAATTTCCCATAGCGGTTAATTGTATCATCAATCAGTTTGCGGCAATCCTCCTCGCTGGAAACATCTGCAACAACAGTGGTAACGGTAGTCCCCTGCATTTTTAGCTCTTCAGCTACTGCTTCAAGTTTTGCTTCATTTCTGGCTGCGATGACCAACACAGCGTTTTTGGAAGCAAACTCAAACGCAAGCGCTTTGCCTATGCCTGAGGAGGCTCCTGTAATGATAACTATTTTGCCTGCGAGTGAGTTGGTCATTGTAACCTACATGTGGGATTCTGCCTGCAATGATAACCCTTTTTCCTGAATTGCCATCCGTTTGCCTAAAGTGCCAGTAATTTTTATTCCACCCTTACGGATTATCTTTGCGCTATTAATAAGCACATAAATGGCCATTACTCCGAAGGAAATATTCTACCGCCATCTGGCACAAACCTCCCCTATGCCACCTGCACTTGAAATTGACAGAGCCGAGGGAATTTACCTGTTCGACAAATCAGGGAAACGGTACATTGACCTTATCGCAGGAATTGCAGTCAGTTCGACAGGCCACCGGCATAAAGAGGTAATGAAGGCAATAAACAAGCAACTCCAACGCCACCTGCATGTTATGGTTTACGGCGAGTTTGTGCTCGATCAGCAGGTAAATTTAGCAAAGGCCATTTGTAATGAATTGCCAGAAACGCTCAATACGGTTTATTTCGTCAATTCAGGCAGTGAAGCGGTTGAGGGTGCAATTAAATTAGCCAGGCGATTTACCCAACGCCCTATCATAGCAGCTTTCAGGAATGGCTACCACGGAAGCACTTGTGGTGCGTTGAGTGTAATGGGAAATGAGACCTTGAAACAGCGATTCCGTCCACTGATTCCCGGAACCCTGTTGCTTGACTTCAATGATATTCAACAGTTGCAGCTAATTACCGACTGCACTGCCGCCGTGATTCTTGAGCCCATTCAAGGCGAAGCAGGAGTTGTTGCTGCTTTCCCGGAGTTTATGACTGCGCTGCGGCAACGCTGTAATGAAACAGGAACACTGCTTGTTATGGATGAAATACAAACCGGTATCGGCAGAACAGGAACGATGTTTGCCTTCGAGCAATACAATATTGTTCCAGATATTTTACTACTCGCAAAAGCCTTAGGCGGAGGCATGCCATTAGGTGCATTCGTAGCTTCAAAAACTATAATGGAAACCTTGAGCTACAATCCACCACTTGGCCATATCACTACATTTGGCGGCCATCCGGTGAGCTGCGCTGCTGCACTTGCGAACCTTAAAGTTGTAGTAACCGAAAAACTATTCCTGAAAGCTAATGATATAGCTAAGATTTTTACTGATACGCTCTCAGGAATTCAGCAGGTGTTGGAAATCCGGAACAGAGGCCTTATGATGGCTATTCAACTCGAAAGCGTTCAAAAAGTAAACGATACAATTAGAAAATGCTACGATGCCGGGTTGATAACCGATAGCTTCCTTTTCCGACCCGATGCCTTACGGGTCGCACCACCATTGACAATAAAACCTAATGAGGCTACGATTGCAGCTAATATCCTTAGGGAGACAATTGCGTCATAGCAACTCATAAGAACTTCAAAGTGTCCGATTCGTAAAGTATTGATAACTTTGCATACGCAATAGAATGGATCGAAGAATAAATAAACTATAAACCAACATGTTAAATGAAAAATAACCGAACTTTGCCATTACTGCTTTTGTTATTGATTTCATTTTTTAATGTGCGATCGCAATCAATTCAAACACCTGCTGGTTTTGAATACAATGAAGGTGTTATTTTGGTATGGGACTATCACGCTTACCGCGATTCGATAGTTGCCAATATAGCCGGAGCAATTCAGGATGCCGCAAAAGTCTGGATAGTTTATTACCCTGGCCCTGCCCCGGCAGATACAACTCAGATACGGACCTTTCTTTTAAATAATGGTGTTGGGTTTCATAATGTTCATTTCGTGCCAGCCTACACTAACACACTCTGGGTGCGGGATTTCGGCCCGATTCCATTTTATGCTGCTGCAAGCCAACGACTTCGTTTCTATGATGCGGGGTACTCTCAATACAACCGCCCGAAGGATGATTCACTTCCTGTTCAACTTGCAAATTACTGGACGATTCCATGGTCAACGCTCCCGCTTGAACTCGAAGGCGGCAACCTTATTTTCGACGGATTCATCCGTGGCTTTGGTAGCAAGCGTATCATCGACCAAAATGTCCCGCAAAGTCCGGCGCAGATCGAAAATATCCTGAACAGCCATTTCGGGCTTCAGGATTTCGTTTTTCTCGACAAACTTCTTAATAGCGGCGGCGGGATTTGGATGCACTCTGATATGTACATGAAAATGATTGACCCTGAAACAATATTGCTCTCCGAACTTCCACCAACGACCCCTGATTATAACATTTTAGAAGGCATTCGTGATCAGATCGGGGTTTTGCAAAGTGTTTTCGGCCGTAAGTATAATATCTTCCGCATTCCTGTACCTCCTAAAGCCGATGGCACCTGGGCCACGACATTAAATGATGAAATGAGAACCTACACCAACTCCCTTATAATCAACAATGTGGTTATAGTTCCTGCTTACAATCACCCTTTGGATTCGGTGGCTTACCAAATATACCAGCAAATTATGCCGGGTTATCAGATTGTTATGGTTGATTCGCGCAGGCTCACACCTATGTTTGGAGCAATACATTGTATCACGCGTGAAATACCGCCTACAACAAAATTGCGAATACGGCATGCCAGAATCACAAGAAATCAAATGTTCAACAGCGAAATTCCGGTTAGTTTTCAGGCATACAGCACATTCACACCTGATTCCGTTTTTATCTGTTTCCGTACACACCCAGACTCCGCTTTTCAGAAAATCTATGTTTATCAATCATGTGGGGCTTATCTTGGTGTAATCCCCAACTTAGTTCAAACCGATACGGTTCATTATTACCTTGAAGCGTGGTCGCAAAACCGGTCAGTAACATATCCTCCGGTAGCTCCTGATGCATGGTTCACATTCTGGTTTAATCAGGTAACTGATATTGAGGAACGTTCAGCGATGCAATCGCTTAGGGTTTACCCTAATCCTACTTCCGGGCATTTCAGGATTTTTCACGGTAATCAACGGGTTCAGGGAGGTATAATAAACTTATTCAACAACTCCGGTACCAGTGTGTGGACAGGAAAAGTTAACAACTTCGGCGAAGTCAGCCTTCCGGAGCATTTGCCATCAGGCTTTTATGTGGTTCAATACCTCGACCGTAATCATACCGGTACAACCAGGATCATTATCAACAGATAATAAATTGCATAAGGTCTATCTTATTGATTATCGGCTTTGGTTTCCCGACCCGTTAAAAGCCTCTGAAGATGGCTTGCTTGCAATAGGAGGCGATTTGCAGCCTCGAAGAATAATATTGGCATATCGCTCCGGTATTTTTCCCTGGTATTCTGATGGCGAACCTATTATGTGGTGGTCGCCCGATCCGAGAGCTATTCTTTTGCCCGAAGAAATCAAGATTAACCGCAGTATAAAGCAAAGCCTCAGAAATAAAAATGTTTCCATAAAAGTTGATTATGCTTTTGAAGAAGTTATCTCTAATTGTGCAAACTCCGAAAACAGAGAATCTAAAGGAACCTGGATCTCACACCAGATGAAGGAGGCTTATATTAAACTTCACCATCTCGGATATGCCCACTCAGTTGAAACTTACTACAATGGAAAACTGGCTGGTGGATTGTACGGCATAAGTGTTGGGAAAATGTTTTGCGGCGAATCAATGTTTTATCTACATCCAGATGCCTCCGGAATTGCGCTGGTTTATCTTGCAAGGTTAGTTCAAAGGCTTGGATTTCATTTTATTGACGCACAACAAGAAACTAATCATCTTACACGCATGGGAGCAAGAACCATCCCAAGAGCCGATTTTATTGAAAGGGTTAAATTAGCAGCATTCAATGAGACACCAGAAGAACTGTGGACTAATTATGGCGAAAACACAGAAATCATTAAATCAATCATAGAATGAATGTTTATTGTAAAGAATTTATGGATGAGGCCATTCGACTGGCCATTGAGAATGCTGTCACAGGCAATGGAGGTCCATTTGGAGCCGTAATAGTAAAAAACAACCAGATAATTGCCCGGGGATATAATCGTGTTACAGAGTTAAATGACCCGACAGCTCACGCCGAAGTTACCGCTATAAGGGAGGCCTGCAGGCGACTCGATAATTTCGAGTTGGAAGGCTGTCAAGTATACTCAAGTTGCGAACCATGCCCGATGTGTCTTGGGGCAATTTACTGGTCGAGGCCTGCAGCAGTCTACTTTGCTGCTACCCGTGAAGATGCAGCACAGGCAGGGTTTGATGATGCAATGATCTATAGCGAGATAAACAGCCAGCCCGAAAACCGAAAGATACTCACTTCTCAACAACACCATGCTAATTCAAATTCGCCGTTTAAAAAATGGAATGAGAATTCCCAACGCAAGCCATATTAAGTTAGACTGAGCCACTCTTCAGGGCACCTCCGCTCCGGATGTAATGGAAGTCCTGAATGAACTCAGTAAAAACAGCTACCTTACCTTTATCGCCCGTTTGTAATCCTTTATTTATGAGCACTTTGAATCATAAATACCCAGGCCGAAAAAAGTCAAAAGGCATCTAATCGTGCTTAGCGAAAGTGAGTGCGTCAGGTTTTTTCCACCAGCCGTAAGCCGAAACCTGGTAAAAGCAGTATTCAGACTATCACCGTTTAGACTCATTTAAACCAGAAAAAGCATTTGATCCCGAATAAGTGTTTGTATTCAGCGCAATAAAAATTGCGCCGAACAAATACTAGCTCGGGATTACCTTCATGGAATCAATAGTTCAGCCCTAACTGACTTTCGATTGGTTAATCGTTGATTATCAGCGTTCTGCCTTCACCATCCTTTTGCGGTTATTAAGATCCGTTTTTACAATTACATTGCCGAAACCGGATTGCCTGAATAAATCAGCTACATCCTCTGCAAACGTCCGATGAACCTCAAGATAGATTCTGCCATTATACGGCATGCGATGAGAGGCAAAACGGGTTATAGCTCTGTAGAAGACCAAAGGATCGCTGTCGGGAACAAAAAGGGCTAAAGGCGGTTCAAACAGATTTACATTCAATGGCAAGTCCGGTTTTTCGCTTTCGGGAATATATGGCGGATTGCTGACTATTATATCATAATGCTCAGAAGGCCAGTTCTCGGGATTAAAGATGTCGCAAATGTAAAAGGAGGCATTTGCCCCAAGCAATTGGTTGTTTTTATCAGCAATTGCAATTGCTTCTGGAGAAACATCAAAGCCATCAACTTTAGCTTGTCGAAAAACCAACGAAAGTGAAATGGCTATGCAACCGCTGCCTGTTCCAATATCGGCAATTCGACATGGTTGCGTTTCGGAATAATCTGCTTTAACCCAATCAACAAGTTCTTCAGTTTCAGGGCGTGGAATCAACACGTTGCGGTTCACAAAAAAACGGCTCCCAGAAAAAAGAGAATTACCGGTGATGTGCTGCACCGGCTCATGGACAAGTAGACGTTGCACAGCACTGTATATTTCAGAACGCCGAGCATCGTTTATTTCATTGTTTTGCCCGGTTATCAGCTTTTTTGCATCTACATTGATGTAATGTTCAAAAAGGATTAGGGCAAGCGCGCGTGCCTCATTCCAATCATAGGCAGATGCGAGCAATTGCCGGATATGCATGAAATATTGCGAAAGGTTGGAACTTTGATTTTGATTCATAGCCAAAAATAGTTATATTCCTTTTTGTGACCCGTAGAAAGAACATCATTAAATCCGGTATTGCCCTGTACTAATGATGAAATCAATATTTTATGTTGAAAATCAGTAGTTTACATTTATCAACTTAATTACAAACAACATTCTATGGTTCAGCAACTGGAATTGTATTAGTTTTGAAAACCATCTTTTTACGGGTAAATATACAATCCATGTTATATCTAATCAGATTTTGTTGGTGATAATGCGACAAGGAAATGATTTGTGATTTTGGATCGGACGAACAGCAGGCGACAGACAGGAATCAAAATACTCCTCATATCGTCTTAGCCGGATTTAGAGCTTCGGGTATGATTGCCCGAATATACACGCTCCTTTTCTTCCACGATTGTATTGTGTTCGCAAAAACAGGAACCATAGTAGCTGACAATTCCAATGCATTGATAACCGTTGCAGGAAACAATCCTGATGCTGGATTTATTATCACTACACTGAGAAAGATTCACGCACTGTTCAGCGAAAGGAAACCTATAGCCTGCCCCGATATGTTTATGCCATTAACGCCTCAAGGAATGGCTTCGGCACATAAACATAATTTCGTTTTGAAATACAACGACATCAAATCGGTCGAAATTAAAAACCCTAACTGGTTAGGCGGAGTTAAAATTCTGATTAACACATTCGAAACAAGAACATTTTTGATAGATAACGTATCTAAATTGATGTGGTATTATATTTACAGGACATTTGAGACTTACATGCCCACTAAAGTCAATAGACCTGTCAAAAAGAATTAAATCATGTGGTTCTATTCCAAATAGAGGTTGATTTTTATTCACCAATTATTTTGGCTTAACCCCCTATTTCCTGGACACTTTTCTCAAAACGGTTTAGGACATTTTAATCGTCATCCTGATTAAGCAAAGATAGCCTTCGTTCCGGTTTTGCCAAGGATAACACGAGCGATGACCTATTTTTCATAGGTGTGATCGCCCTTAACAAAACCTCCACTTAAGGCTGAAGGTGGCTTAACTGGATGACAGCACAAGCTGATATCAGATTTCAGTCGGATAACAGTGTAAATTTTTATCAATTAGAAAAGAGCGCTTCTTATCCTATTTTACTGTAATGATTGCAATTTTGGTAAAAGATCCTCCTTTGCCCATCTAAATCTGGGCTCGAACCGAAGCGCAGTATTTACAGTCTGGATAGCCATTTCAATGTTCCCGGTTTTTTCGTATGAATTTGCCAGCGAAACCAGCGTGCTGAGGTAGAGCCAGCGATGAGAGGGGTGCATCTGGTTATGCATTAACATTACGGCCTGTTGGTAATACGAAATAGCATTACGCTTATTTCCAAAGGGCGCCGGGGCAAAAAACATTATGTTACCTTTTTCGACCCAAACTCTGGGATATTGAGGATTAAGACGCTCTGCCCTGTTTACAGCGTTGGAGCTGCGCGGACCTAATACCAATGCTTGCAACGGATTCAAAGAAATTCGAAATGCAATAAAAGCGGATTCGAAGGCGTGTGCTTGTGCCTGAAACCCTTGCGTTCTCTCAAGGATTCTCCTCAGCTCCTCAGCTCTTTGTAGTATAGCCTCGCCCATACTTTCCTTATTATTGCCCAAATAATACCCTATAATTCCATATTGTGCCAATAGCAAATCATACAACAATTCAGGAGAGGGTTGAGCCTCGTAGGCAGCTTCCATTTCATTCAGAGTTCTGGCCCATTGCGGCATATTGTTTAGCACATAAGCTTCGTAGATCTGGTTTCGAAATAGCTGGAGTGAAGAATTTCTTTGTGTGGAAGCAAGTAAAGGCGACTGGCTGAAGATTAATGCTGAAAGCAAAAATACTGAAATTAATTTGTTAGAAGAAATCAGCATTTTTAACTGCCTTGTGTTAGGTTTTAGTGCTATCAGAGTGTCCATTTTTTTAATTAAGCTGTTAGTTAAATATCCAACGAATAACAAAACGGTCGGTTAGTTTACTATTCTGCCTTTCCATTCAAGGTTGCCTAATATTTTTACACGGTACGCAATAAAAAGTATCCAAAAAAATGCCAATTGCTGTAAAGGTGCCAATAAAACCAGTTTAAACCCATTTTGCCGTGTTGCTATGGCAATTATTAACCGAATACTTGCTTCACCTGCAAGCCATATAAAAGGGAAAGGACCGCCTAGCCAGAAAAGTAAGGGTACAAATCCAAAAGTGGTAATTATGGCAAATGCAAAAGAAGCAATAGGGCTTTTCCCGAAGAAATAGAAAATATTTTTGGAGAAACCCCTTGCGGCTTCCCCAAACCCTTTGTACATCCTGCATTTTACCTGACCATTGCTCAAAATGGTATGCCCTTTAAATCTATTTCTTTTCAACTCTTTGAAAATCACAATGTCCTCTACAGCTACATTCTTTACCAATTTATGAAATTGAATTTGTTTGTAAACGCTTGCGTCAAACAACATAAACTGGCCGTTTGCCGAAGAAAGGGAAGGTTTTTTCGAATCGCGGGTAAGTCGAAGTGGAAGTAAGCTTACCAAAATCCAGGTCATTAATGGTACTGTAATGAGCTCACCCAGGCTATGCATAATCTGTTGCGGGAAAATAGAAAGCAAAGACAATTGATGTTTTTTTAAATGCGCCATTGCCTGAGTAATAAGCTTGGGAAAAGTAACTACATCGGCATCAATAAACAGAAGATAATCTCCCTTAGCTTCTTGTGAGAGCGTATGGCATGCATAATTTTTGCCCAACCAACCCCGGGGAAGTTCTATTCCGTTCACAATACGTACACGGTTGTCGGAAAAACAGTAATTGTTTACTATTGCTGCCGTGTTGTCTGTCGATAGGTCGTCGTAAACAATAATTTCAAGATTTTTATAATCTTGCTGCAATAATGATTCGAGAAGAGTTCCAATGTTGTTTTCTTCGTTTCGGGCCGGTATCAAAATCGAAACAAGGGGCGTTGAAGTGACTACTCCATCATGCAGCCATTGTCTGTTAATAACATTAAGTAATGCAATAAATAATCGGATGGCAAGAAAACCCAAAACAAGCCAACTCAGGTAAATCATGTTTGCAGATTTTGTTTTTTAATGCAATCATGGTAAAAATCATTGTAGGCCTGTTCAATTTCCTCATTATTATTGTAATTGCCTGAGTTGAAGCCCGAAATGTAAATGCTTAGCATTGGCCTGAGATGAGGAAAATAATCAACCAGGCAAACCATAAAAACAAGCTGAGGCTTTTCGCGACCCCGGGTTCCATTTGCTATCCTTATCCATCCTTTTTCGAAAGTTATTTGTTGCATCCATTGAGTTTGAAACCTGCCCTGCGGGAATATCAGAACTGCGTTTTCAGGTTTTTCAAGTAGACCGGATGCGTGATTGAGAGAATCTAAAGCGCTTTTGGAGTTTTTTTTAATAGAAAAAGCTCCTATTTTTGACAAATAAGACCTTTTTATCAATTGTTCTTCAAGCATCATAACAAATAGCCTGCGTTTTAAAACCTTATGGGCCACAAAAAGCCCGAAAAAGCCGTCCCACCAACTAAAATGGTTACCAATAATCAGCAGGGGTTTATTATTGTCATTAAATAGGTTGTTAACATTGATTTTGCTGAAAAACAACCTCAGAAGAAAAAAAATAATAGGTTTAAAAAACCACATATATAATTGACTATATGATGCTTTAATCATTTACAGGAGAATGTTGAGGGCAATAAAAAAGGCAAATTGAACAAAAAACAAAAATGCAGCCAATGGATTATTTGTTTTAATCTTTGCAAGATTCATTATGCTTAGAAAAGCTAAGGAAATAACAAACCAGGCGGCGTAGTTTTGCAGAGGAACAATGTTTCCTTCCCAGTTCCACATTTCAAGTTCCATGGCTACCGGTTCAAGCGCCACATCGAATATAACCATTAAAGTTGCGCCTAAAATGGTTTTAACAGCTGAATGTAGTTTGTAATTCTCAAGCATTCCATAGACACAATAAATTAAGAACAGCCAGTTGAGTCCAATAACAGGAGGGGTGCCCCAAAGTTCAAAACCTAGTGCATGACCGTACTGATACTCTCCGAAAACTAGCCCTGTAGCAATACCAACAACCTCAACAAGAAAGCCGAGAACAGCAATTAGCAAAAAAACCCACACGTGATGCCTCTCCCAATTAAAGTGAAACCAAAGTAGTAGCACCAAACTCGATATTAAGGTTAGTGGTATGAGGTTCTGAAACACAGGTAATGTGGCCGGTATTAAAAGCCCTGCAACCCCAACAGCGTAATAAATTACGATTATTATTTTAATAATTAACACTTTTGATACTTTGTATTTCGAAGTCATTGATTGTTATTTTATTGTCGGTAACATGCTATCTGCAATTTTTGCCGAGGCTAAGCAAAGAGGAATTCCACCCCCGGGATGAACACTTCCTCCTACAAAGAAAAGATTTTCAACTTTTCTTGAAAAATTTGGATGGCGGTTAAATGCAGCCAAAATATTATTTGAGCTTAACCCATAAAGCGAGCCTCTGAAAGAGCCGGTTTCATCCTCAATGCTACGAGGATCAGCAACTTTTTCTGACAGGATATGCTGGCTGATGTCGATTTTCAAAGTTCGATTAATTTTCTCTATAATTCTGTTTTTTGCTTCATCTATCAGGTTTTGGTTATACTGACCAATGTTTTCAGGAGCATTAATCATAACGTACCAATTCTCGCATCCGGGTGGAGCATCTCCAGGAATCATTTTTGAACTTATATAAATATAAACTGTTGGGTCGGGACTTATAGTTTTCCAAAGGAAAAGATGGTCAAATTCGTTTTGGTATTTATCGGAAAAAAGAATGTTATGCAACTTCAAATCCGTGTAGGTGTTGCCAACCCCCCAATAAAAAATTATGGCTGAGCATGAGCGTTGTTGCTTCGATTGGTTTGAAGGGAGTCTTTGCGCGTCGAGTAGAGAGTATAAGGTTATTACATCAATGTTGCTTACAATAATATCATATTGATAATCTTCAGCATTTACCCTGATCCCCTTTACACTTCTCCCAGCAGTGTAAATTTTCTCAACCCGTGAATTAAAATGAAATTGCACACCCTTTGATTTTGCGTAGTCATAGAGTGAAGATACTATGCTGTAAATCCCGCGGCTTGGGAAATATACACCCATATTATGTTCTAAATGGGAAATCATCCTCAAAGCAGAAGGTGATTGGTAAGGGTTTGAGCCATTGTAGGTTGCATAACGATCGAAAATCTGTACCGCCTTCGGGTTTTTTAGCTTCGACAGGTTGCGCTGATGTAGGGTGCGAAAAGGGTCTAATCTAGGAAAATTCAGAAATGTTTTTAAAAAGGGGGCAGAGGTGTAATTGGATAGCTTGTTCAAAGAGTTAAAAACAAATGTATTTCCGGCAATAGAATACAGCTTTTCAGCTTCAACCAAATATTCCAAAACACATTCAAGTTTTGCCCCAGTGTTTTTTTCCAACTCATTGGCAAAAAGGTTTGGCTCTTGCCAGGCATTTACTATAGTGCCGTCTTCCCAAAAGTATTTGCATGAAGCATCTATAGCATTGCAATTAAAATAATCCTTTGGGTTATCACCAAAAAGTAAAAACAATTCATTAATCAAATTCGGATATGTTAACAATGATGGCCCGGTATCGAATCGAAAGCCATCCATGGAAAATTCACTAATTTTTCCACCCGCCTTTGATGATTGCTCAAAAACTTCGATTTGGTATCCCTTGGCTGCAAGTCTTATAGCCGAAGCAATTCCACCTATACCTGAACCAATGATTGCAACCTTTTTTCTCATTTCAGCAAAATTAACATGCTGTATTTATGTATGCCTGAACAAATCAAAAACAGTATTGTTTATTCTTTTTATAAAAAACATAAACAGAGATTACTTCTGTTGATCTTTCGGCATTTAAAGTTAATTTTGAAGCATGCATTAAATTATCTTAGTACCAAATAATTGTATTTACTCGATTGAGACTCAAAATGGACATACTTAAGTAAAGCAAATTTATGAAAAAAGTACTCATAGTAGGTAGTGGGTTATGCGGCTTAACCACAGCACTCAGGCTGAAAGCAAGGGGGTTTCAGGTTGAAATTGTAGAAAAATACCACCAGGCAGGTGGGAGGCTCAATCAACTGAAAAAAGATGGATTTACCTGGGACCTTGGGCCTACCTTCTTTAGTATGACTTATGAATTTGATGAGTTTTTTAAGGACATCAACTTGGCCTCTGCTCCTTTCCATTTCAACAAACTTGATACATTATATGGGGTTAATTTCCGTGGATCAGAACGGCGCTTTTTTATTCATTCTGATTTGGATCGCCTGGCTCGGGAATTTGAGGATATAGAACCCAACTTTAAAGAAAAATTGGATCGTCTTCTTAAAGCTTCGGGAAAGTTCTTTCACGACACTGAAAACCTTGTTTTGAAAAGAAATTATGACAACGCAATTCAGTATTTATTTACTCTTGCTCGGGTTCCGATTCAGCATTCCCCAAAGCTTTTCAGGACATTTTGGCAAGAAATAAGCCGGTATTTCGATTCACGCGAAGTGAAGGAAATTTTCTCCCTTGTTTCTTTTTTTCTTGGAGCTACTCCCTTTGATACGCCTGCAATATACACCCTGCTTTCATACACAGAATTGGTTCACAATGGATATCATAATGTGCAAGGGGGCATGTACAAAATAGTGGAGGGATTAAAAAAGGAACTGGACAAAGCGGAAATTCCCATTCATTTTAACACTGAGATAACAGGTTTTTTAGAGAAAGAACGTCATGCTCTTGGAGGAATGATTGACCAAAATGGGAAATTATGGGTGGCTGATTTGTATGTAGTAAATTCTGATGCTGCATACTTCAGAAACAAGGTTTTTCAGCGTGAGGATTTTAATGAGAAGAAGTTGGATAAAATGCAATGGACTTTAGCACCTTTTACAATGTATTTGGGGCTTAACCGAAAACTTGATAGTATTCCCCTTCACAACTATTTCCTAGGTAACAACTTTAAGGAGTACGCCAGCAATGTTTTCAAAAATAGCATTCAGCTTACCCAGCCTTATTATTACGTAAATGTGGCTTCTAAATCTGATCCGGATGCGGCTCCGGAAGGCTGCGAAAGTGTTTTTATACTTTGCCCTGTTCCCGACCGAAGGGTGAAGCCTGACTGGAGTGATAAAAACGAGATTGCTGAAAATATTCTTACCGATTTAGCAGGCAGAATTAATATAGACATTAAAAGCAGCATTGTGTCGCAAACTATACTTACCCCAGTTGATTGGGAGGAAAAGTTCAACCTGTACAAAGGAAGTGGCCTGGGATTAGGTCATAGCCTGGGGCAAATAGGAGGATTTAGACCCAAAAATTTTGATGAAATATTTGGGAATGTTTTTTATACAGGAGCCTCGACAGTTCCCGGCACCGGGCTTCCCATGGCAATTATAAGCTCAAAACTTGTTGTTGATAGAATTCAAAAGAAGTATGGACCTTTATACAAAGAACGCACTGCAGTGTAGTGAAATAACTACAAAAAACTATAGCACATCTTTTTCATCGGGTATAAGGCTATTGAACAAAAAATATCGTGAAGGGATTTTTTCTATATATGCCTATGTGAGGTTTGCCGACGAAATAGTTGATACTTTTCATAATCAAAATAAAGCCGAACTACTGAAAAGTTTCAGGGAGCAAACATTCGAGGCCAATCGCTTAGGAATAAGTACAAATCCTGTATTACATAGTTTTCAATATGTAGTTAACCAACATAATATTGATCAAGGCCTCATTGAGAAATTCTTGTGCAGCATGGAAATGGACCTTATTAAGAGAACATTTACCCGATTAGAGTACGATCAATATATCGTTGGTTCGGCAGAGGTTGTTGGCTTGATGTGCATGCGGGTTTTTTACAGTGACGATCCTGAAGAATATTACAGATTGGAAGAATCCGCGCGTAGTCTTGGGAAGGCATTTCAAAAATTAAATTTTCTACGCGACATGAAATCCGATTGGGTTGAGCGCGGCAGAGTTTATTTCCCGGGAATCAGTTTTGATTCTTTTTCAGAAGAGGAAAAATCAATAATTCAAAGAGAAATCGAACAGGACCTCGCTGCAGCTTATGTAGGATTAAAAATGCTTAAAAGGGATGTTCGCCTTGGGGTATATATCGCCTACAAGTATTATCAAAGTCTTTTCCGGAAGATTGCCAAATCTCCATCCAGGGTAATTATCAATCGTAGAATCAGGATATCCAACTTCCGTAAATTTGTATTATTGATATCAAGTATCATTAGGCATAAGTTCGATTGGATTTAGAAGGTTTTGGTTTGCTTTTGAATATTAGCCCCAACCTTGATGAAATTTTCGGACGATTATTTTATGAGCGAAGCCCTCAATGAGGCGCTATGAGCTTTTGAGAAAGGGGAAGTGACTGTGGTTTAACACCCTATTTCCTGGACACTTTTTTCAAAACGGTTTTGGACATTTTGATTGTCATCCTGATTAAGCAAAGATAGCCTTCGTTCCGGTTTTGTCAAGGGTAATACGAGCGATGACCTATTTTTTATAGGTGTCATCGCCCTTAACAAAACCTCCACTTAAGGCTGAAGGTGGCTTAACAGGATGACTGTAAAACCGATATCAGATTTTAGACGGATAACAGTGTTTTAAATGCAATTTTGGTTCGGGTTGTTTTTTAAAAATGCAGCAGCTATGGTTTTATGATGTTTGTGTTTCCTACTTGACAAGATATTATTTTTGTGCAAATTTCCTATTTTTACAAATCCTTACTATGTCATATAAGTAATAATTCGTCCTGTAACAATTTTATCTCAATTAACCGATGACAGCAAACACTACCCTGATTAGCGCATATGCATGGAAAACCGTCGTTAAGCCAGCCATAATAGATATTTCAGCATTGGCATTCATTTACCTTTTGCCGACAATATCGCACCTGATCGGCATTCGCTTGTGGTGGATTGAGCCTATGCGGCTTATGCTGGTGCTGGCTATGGTGCACACACACAGAAAAAATGCCTTTATCCTTGCTCTTACACTTCCTTTGTTTTCCTTTTTCATTTCGGCTCATCCCGTTTTGCTTAAATCACTGCTCATTTCTGCCGAGCTTGTTGTAAATGTGGTTTTGTTTTACCTTTTGTTGAAGCGAATACATGTTTTTCCGGCAATTTTCCTGAGTATATGGCTGAGCAAAGTGTTTTATTATGGAATTAAGTATCTTGCAATGACTTCTCTTTTATTGGATGAGGACCGACTTATAGGAACGCCTCTTATGATGCAGCTTTTAACTTCAACCGTGTTCAGTTTGTATCTTTTTGTAATGTTCAGGCTTTCTGGCAAAGAGTCAAAAGAGTTGTTTTAATTTAGTGCAACCTTGCCAAGGAAACATCTACCTTTATATGACAGCATTTAAAAAAAAGAAAACTCCTTCATTAAAGTTCATTGTTGGGCTTGCTTTAGCCCTAACCGGATTTTTTCTGCCATTTTTAATCAGGTTCGAAGGGCTGCCGGTTGCTGGACACTTTGCACTGAGCATATTCTTGTTAGCGGCGATTTTATGGATTTTTGAAACCATACCGATTTACGCCACTTCGCTACTGGTGATATTTTTGCAAGTTGTGTTGCTTAGTGCTCAAGGGCCATTGTTTTCCAAAGGAGAACTTCAAGTTACTCAACCTGTTTGGGTGGAAGGATTATGGAAGGTTCCAGAACAAGCGCTTGATCAGGATAGCTTGCACATTAAAACCGGCGACAGATCGTATTTAACCATTCCGGTGGAGATAGTACAAGAAGGAGAATACAGCCTTGTATGGTCAGATTATCTGAACAACAATAGCCCGGTAGTATCAAACTCCCAAAGCAGATTTATTGGTTATTTGCCCGTTCCATTTACTTTGTTTATCGGAACTCTGGCAAATCCTGTGATAATACTTTTCCTCGCAGGGTTTATGCTTGCAGCCGGTGCTGTAAAATTCAATCTTGATAAAAATATAACCGGCTTTCTGCTCACTCCTTTCGGACATAAACCTGCTAATATTTCGCTGGGGCTTATGCTGGTTACAGCATCGTTATCCGCTTTTATGAGCAATACTGCTACTACAGCTATGATGATGACTGTTGCAATACCCATTATTATGCAGGTAAACCCGCTGGATAAATTTCGGATGATATTGGTACTTAGCGTACCTATAGCGGCTAACTTGGGTGGACTTATTACTCCTATTGGAACACCTCCCAATGCTATTGTGATTTCAGCACTTCAGCAACAGGGAATTCAAATTGATTTTGGTAAGTGGGTAAGCATAATGCTGCCATTGGCGTCATTGATGCTCCTAATCTCATGGACTGCATTGCAGATGCTTTTTAAGCCTTCCATTAAGAAGTTTTCATTGAGTTTGGAGAAAAAATTGGATAAATCACCCAAGGCTATTTTCCTTTATGCATTATTTTTTATTACGGTTTTGTTTTGGGTTACTGAAGGTCTTCATGGAATACCTAATGGGATCGTAGCTTTATTGCCCATTGCCGGGCTTACAATTTCGAATGTTCTCACCCGGGATGACATTCGAAATTTACCTTGGGAGGTTTTATGGTTGGTAGCCGGGGGCATTGCTCTTGGAATTAGCATGGAAAATACCGGGCTTGCAGGTTGGCTTGTTTCTGGTGTTGCCTGGCAAAATTTACCAAAGCTCATCCTTTTGGCTGCTTTTGGACTAACAGCCTGGGGTTTTTCTGTTTTTCTGTCAAACACCGTTGCTGCTACATTGCTAGTTCCGATGGCTGTTAGCATCGCAGTATCTGGTATTGCAGGAGAAGGGTTCAATTTGGGCTTGGCCGGCTTGGTAATTGGAGCTGCCTGCAGCCTTGCCATGGTATTGCCGATTTCTACGCCCCCAAACGCTATTGCCATGAGTACAGGACTTATTAAATCTTCCGATATGGTTAAGATTGGTTTAATAGTGGGATTAATTGGAATTTTAACCACACTTGCCTTTTCAATGATTTTTTGGCCTATGATGTTAACTTCAAACTGAGGAAATGAAAAGTATTTATATTGTATGTATAGAGGATGAATATCAAGTGCTTGATGTTTTAGTTAAAGACCTCGAGCCACTCGAAGAGGTTTTTCCTATTGAGACAGCCTCTTCGGTACCTGAAGCCCGGAGGCTTATTAATGAAATTTTGGATTCGGGAAACAAAATTGGGTTGGTGCTTTGCGACCATATAATGCCGGGAGAAAAGGGAGTTAATCTTTTAATTGAGATGCAAAGCAGACCTGAAACGAAAAGTGCCAGAAAAATTTTGGTAACCGGACAGGCTGGACTTGAAGACACAATAAAGGCTGTAAACCATGCCCAGCTAAACCACTATATAGCTAAACCCTGGGAACCAACTTACCTTTTGGAGGTTGCACGCAATGAACTTACTACATTTGTGCTGGAAAATGAAATTAATCTGCTTAGGTTTATGAAGATTCTAAACCCCTCCAGAATACAAGAGGCCATTCGTGCACGCGGGTATGTTTAATACATGATAAAATTGATAAAAAGACTTTGAAAAGCCTGCAGCATAATTTGTATAACCGGGAAGTCTTTGTTGATACCATAAAGGCTTTGATTCCCGATTCGCCGTTAATCAAGAGCCTTATCAGGGTTTATTCCCCAGGTCAGGTTATTCTTGAAGAAGGGTCCGAAAACCATAGCCTGTATGTAATTATCGAAGGCAAGGTGGTGATGGAGAAAATGGGATATAAAAAGAGCATAAACATTGATATTCAATGTCCCGGAGATTTTTTTGGCTTGCTTTCATTTCATACCGGAGAGCCGGTGTTTACTACTTCGGTTGCTCTTACTGATGCTACATTGCTGGTAATAAGCCATTCTGATTTTGATGAATTAATTCTAAGATATCCTAATATCAGCAATGTATTGCAAGGGTTAATTTTTTCAAATCTTGCTGATCGATACCGAAGGGTAGTTTCTTTGCATGTGCAGGTTGATTTCCTTACCCAAGAACTAAAAAAGGAGAAAGACCAGTTAAAACACACCATCAAACAGCTGGAAAAAACAAGGACAACTTTGATTTCTCAGGAAAAAATGGCAGTATTAGGTCAATTAACAGCAGGTTTGGCCCATGAAATGAATAATCCGGCAACGGCATTGCTTAGATCGATAGATTTTTTAATTTCTAACCTTCCTTATTTACTGGAACAATCAAACCAAACTTCTGAAAAATCGCTGGTAAGGTATTTTTTTGATTGTGGTCAAAAGCGGGTTTTTGTCATTTCAGAGAAGCTAAGGGAAAAAACCAGAATGTTATCTGATCAGTTTCCGCATTTGAACCGATCTCAAATAAGGGTACTTGCTGATATGGACCAGGAGGCTTTCGATCTTATACAGCCTTATGCCCGAAACCTGAAAAAACAACAGCAATTGAATTTGTACATTGATGCGTTTCAGGCAGGAGTTTTCACTTATGGAATTAAACTCTCTTCAAAGCGTATAGAAAACCTTGTAAAAAGCCTAAGAAACTTCAGCAGGCAGACGCACGGCGAAATGGAATTGGTAGATATTCGGAGTGGATTAAAAGATACACTAATGCTGTTGGGAAACCGGTTAAAAAACATTTCAATTGAAACGGATTTCCCTGAAATACCTTTCGTAAACTGTTTTCCGGGAGAATTAAACCAGGTGTGGACCAATATCATTTTAAATGCCTGCGATGCCATGGAAGATAAAGGCGTTTTGTATGTATCCTGCTGGGCAGATCCCAATGAAAGGGTGTGTGTATGCATTGCCGATACCGGACCTGGTATTCCCAATAAGTTTAAAAAGCGTATTTTCGATACTAATTTTACCACCAAGACCGAGGGAGGAGAATTTGGTTTGGGGTTGGGTTTGTCAATCTCCAAAAGTATAATAGAAAAACATCAGGGAAGTATAATCGTGGGCGATCGTCCGGGAGGCGGAGCTGTTTTTACTGTAGTTTTGCCGGCACATGCTGCCTCTTCATTGCCAAGCAATAGTAACCCTCTCAGCCAGGATTTTTAAACATATATATATATATTCTTCGTTTGCCTTCCATATCTACATCGGTTTTGCAATGAGGTGGTCGAAAAAACTGGACAGGAAATTATGCCTCACTAATTTCCTGACTTCGTCACTCAAAATTTCTCGATTTTTTAACCTTCTGATTATCATTATAATGTAAATTTTGCGACACCCAAATGGGTATCGCAAGCCTAAAAATAGGCTATTTTTACTACATGTTTGTACACAGGAAGAAGAATAGGTCTGGCAGTACGAGTGTCGTAGTAGTCAAAAAAGTATCGGGAAGGCCCCAATACATCAAAACTATTGGTATAAGTTCTGATGAACACGAATTAGAGCGGCTTTTCCGGTTAGGCCAGCAATATATTCATGATTTTGGTGGGCAAATGGATATATTTGTCAACTACGAAAAGCAGGTCAATGAAGAATACCTGGCCAACTACTTCATGTCCAACATTGAAAACGTTTTGCTAAACGGTACTCAGTTAATATTAAACCAGATATACAAAAGGATAGGTTTTGACCAAATTGACGATTATATATTAAAACACCTGGCAGTATCACGGTTAAGTCAACCCATGAGCAAAGCAGCTACGGTAGATTACTTAAAATCACATTTTGAAGAGGATATAAACCTGTCAAAAATATACAGGTACTTAGATAAATTGCACAACACGCAACAGGATAAAATACAGGAAATCAGCATAGAACATACACGAAAGATTTTGGGAGGAAAGATCGGGTTATTGTTTTACGATGTAACCACGCTGTATTTTGAGACAGAGCAAAACGACGATTTCGGGAAAATGGTTACTCGAAAGACGGCAAACACAGTCAGCCACAGATAGTACTGGGTTTGTTGGTTAGCAAGGATGGCTATCCATTGTCCTATTCAATTTTTAATGGTTCCCAATACGAAGGGCGAACGATGATCCCGATAGTCGAGGATTTTGTCCAGAGGTTCAATTTGGAAGATTTTGTAGTTGTTGCCGATTCAGGTTTAATGAACAAATCAAACATATCGCTGCTGGAATCTGGTGGATATAAGTACATTATTGGGGCAAGGATCAAAAATGAAACACATCAGGTCAAACAATGGATATTGTCGCTGGAAAAGCACGATGAAGAATTTAATGAACGAAAAAGTGGAAATATACGGTTGATTGTTGGTTATTCCGCAAACAGGGCGAAGAAGGACAGGCACAACAGGGAAAAAGGCATAAAACGGCTTCAGCAGGCTTATAAAAGCGGGAAAATTACCAAAGAAAACATAAACAAGAAGGGGTACAATAAATTTCTGGACATATCAGACAATGTAAAAGTCCGTATCAACCATGAAAAAATTGAAGAAGACGAAAAATGGGATGGATTAAAAGGTTATATAACCAATACAACTTTGCCGGCAAAAGAAGTTTATGGGCAATACAACGGTTTATGGGTGATAGAACGGGCTTATCGCATAACCAAAGGAACCATCGAAATAAGACCGATGTTCCACTTTAACCCCCGTCGTATTGAAGCACATGTGTGCATTTGCTTTGTTGCGTATAAGATGTACAAAGAACTTGAACGGGTACTGAAAATATCGCAAATAGAATTAAGCGTGGATAAAGTGTTGGGTATCGCAAAAACAATAGCCACAATAAAAATCAAACTTCCACTTCAAAACAAAACAACGTCCCGGACTCTAATTCTAACAAAGCAACAAAACCAGATTAGCAAACTTTTTTCAGAGGAGCACTGGCAAAATATTCAGAATTTTTAAATTGGGTATCGCAATGACGAAGTCAGGAGTAACCCTCTCAGCCAGGATTTTTAAACATATATATATATATTCTTCGTTTGCCTTCCATATCTACATCGGTTTTGCAATGAGGTGGTCGAAAAAACTGGACAGGAAATTATGCCTCACTAATTTTATGTCCTATGAAACAGAACAGACGAAGATTCAATGCAGCCTTTAAGGCTGAAGTTTCCATTTAAGCAATCGAGGGTTTGTAGCCATCTCAGAGATACCACAGCAGATCAGGCTTCGTCGGGTGTAGATTATGCAGGGGAAGAAGGAGTTTTTGGCTCGTTCGGTCGGAGGGATACTGCAAAACAGCATGGCGTACCCGAAATTATCAATTCGGATCAACGCAGTCAGTTTACATCACAGGAATATGTGGAGTACTTTAAAAGGCTGAAAACATGTCAAATATCTATGGATGGAAAAGGGCGAGCGATTGATAATGTGTACGTTGAGCGATTTTTCAGAACCATAAAATACGAGAAGCTATACCTCATTGCATTGGAAAACGGTCATGACGTCATTGGTGCATGCAAAAAATTTATAGAGTACTACAACTGCCGCAGTTACCATTCCTCACTTAATAACAAAACACCCGCATATGTTTATAAATCAGCAGCATAATCTTCGAATGCAGTTTATGCAGGAACCAGAGTTATTTTCGAAGTTGTTCCTTGAGACCTCATCGGGTGGGTCTTCGGTAAATTACAGAATAACTTTGTCTGACGAGACTGCGTTGAATGAAAACATTAACTTAATTTTGCCAAAAAGTTGTCCAACCTATTCCGACCAGCTCAGGTTATCGTTTATGATGTAGAAGTAGTTAAAATTAACTGATTTACGTACAAATATTAAGCAATGACTATTTTAAACAATTTTGTAAAACAAGGCAATTACTTGTTTCGTTACCGGAGTTATTTTCCACTAATTCTTTTTATCCTGGCAGTACCCTTTGTTTCTATGTCGTTGAAAAATCTGAATATTACTGCTTTCGTAAATGTTATTGATGCTCTGTCGGTATTGATTTGTTTTTTTGGCTTTGCTATTAGGTGTTATGCTGTTGGAACAACGCCTAAAGGGACTTCGGGCAGAAACACCAAACAACAGGTTGCCGAACAACTCAATACTACAGGAATTTATTCTGTTGTTCGCCATCCTCTTTATCTTGGTAATTATCTTATCTCCCTCGGCATTGTGATATTCACCCACAGCCCGATGTTTATTTTAATTTTTAGTTTGTTGTTCTGGATCTATTATGAACGCATTATGGCTGCAGAAGAAGATTTTATCGGAAATAAATTTGGCGATGCTTTTATGAATTGGGCCGCACGAACACCAGCATTCTTACCGTCATTTAAAAACAGCACTAAAGGTTTAGTGCCTTTTTCGATTAAAACCGTTTTAAGGCGCGAATACTCAGGCTTTTTGTCAACAGTTATTTCTTATACCTATATTGATTACCTCAGGCTTTATTTAAGTGATGAAAACGTGCTTCAGGTTCGGGTATCACTATATGTTCTTGCAATAGCCACTATTATAACATTGTTACTGCGCACCCTTAAACACCATACGAGCGTGCTCTTCGAAAAAGACAGGTCTTAAACTCCCGTTTATAGTTCGCCCCTAATTAGTTTCTATTTTTTGTATAAGCGCCACATTTTCGACATATCCGGCATGTGGAACCATGTCAACGGGCTGAATTTTAATCACTTCGCCCTTTGCCGACAGCAAAGCCAAATCGCAGGCTTGTGTGGGTGGGATTTCAGTCAAAAAATCCAAAACACTTCTAATGTTGGTGGCTGGTTGCGTAAAATAAACTGTGTCGCCAACATTACACAAACAATGTGGAACGGTAAATAAACCTGGATTAAACAATCATAAGTCCTTTAGCGCTGAACTATTGATTCAATTAGGGTAACCCCGATTTAGAGTTATCCAATGTTTAATCTGGGTTTAGCTGTTGCACGGGTCCGTTCTGTGCTACAAAGCGTAACGCCATTCACGTCTTGCGGTATCGTATTTAAGGCTGCCATCAGGCCATTCGATAAATTCCCTGTTTCGGGAAAATGTTTCCACATTTCCCGCAGTGATTAGCTCTTTAAACAGTTCTAAGCCTTTCTGTTTTAGTTTATCAGGCGGATGAACGGGTGTATTAAAAGTTTCTTCAAAGTAGCCGATACTTCCGTCGGCATTTAGTGTCATCTTTCCTCCTACACCGCGGGTATTTCCTCTGGGGCTTCTGGCAGGGCGAATAAGATAGAAATACAAAGTATCGCCTTTTACATAAAAATACTCCATTGTAAAATTTTCAGCCTGTTGGATGTAGAACTGGCGATGCTGAGGTTCGTGACGTGAGATATGATCGGTGAACTCAGGTTTTCGACCGATAAGGGTTACCATTTCTACAAGCAGTGTATCGCGCTTACTTTCAGAAAAGTGGCGTTCGAACCTGTATTTATTGGTTTCGCACGAACAGCCAGGTAAAATAACTGCCAAAAAAATAACACATAATAAAGTGAACAAAATTCTCATGTTAGCTTACTTAATTTGTGATATTAAAAAAAGCCGGAGCCTTGCAACTCCGGCTTGGTGTGGTTTAGCCGAAAGGCTATTCCGCAGTGAACTGCGATTAAAAATACTCAACAAGGTGACTGTTCCATTCTGTCCAGCCCTCTGTCCAGTCGGTGGCTCCGAATGCGCCGATGAAATCAACTTTCTGGAAGAAAGGATCATTAACAGCTTTCGGGCAATTGTTCCAATTAGCATTGGTAAGAAGCATTGAACCAGCATTAGGTGTCATTTTGGGAAGGCCGATGTCGAATATTGAGCCATCAATACCGGCAAGTCCCCAATGGTCGAGTTGAAGGTTTCCAAACTCAGTTGTATTAAACCAGTTGGTGTATGCTTCGTGGCCACCGGGAAAGTTGGCATGGCTTCTAAGTGCAGCACCACGCGGGTTTGTAGGGTGCTGAAGCCCATTGGCAGGTGCTCCTGAAAAAATGGTTCCTGCGGCGCCATATCCATTTCCGCCCCAATGTTCAACGCCAGCCAGTATAAGGTTACGAATTTGCAAATGCCCATCGAGAGCAGCCTGGCCTGAGCCGGGTCTGTCGTCGTCAATGAATAAACCAAAAGGAAATCCTGTCATAAATGAGTTGTAAATGCTTAATCGGGCGTTGCGACGCAAATGTGCGGCATTGTGGAACTGGAGGCTTATGGGCAGGTCGCGGTTCTTCTTTGGCCCAATAACTGTAACGTTTGCAAAAACGCCGCTGGTAAAAGGTTCGGCAGCGGAACCAGCTCCGTTATTGTCAACTTCAAAGCTGTTTGCTCCGGATTGGTCGGCAAGTGTTGATGCCCTGATAGAAAGCGCAAACTGAACACGTCCGGTATAGCCGAGATCAATATCAAAATCATCATCCAAGCCGCGATATACAATCAGATAACGGTGGTCGACCGTTCCGCCAAACCACTCAAAACCGTCGTCAAGCCCGTAGGAAAGTTGAACATTTTCAATAATTGTTCCGCGTCCAACGCTACCCATAGTAAGTGAGTTCACCTCTTCGTTTGGATTGATTGGGATGCCAGCAAACTCTATTCGTACAAACCGGACAATTCCCGAATTATCGTCGTCGTTGGTTCCTCCGTGAAAAGCTCCATATCCGCCTTCAAGTTCCACGGGTAAGCCTGTTACAACGGTAACATTATTCCTTGCACGTCCGCAGATAACTAATCCGCCCCAGTCGCCAGGTTCGCGGAGTCCGGGTCCTCTTTCCGATGTCATAACAATAGGTTCATCTCTGGTACCTTCGGCAAATATTTGACCACCCATTTGAACCACAAGGGTTCCTTTCGATTCGCGGTCGCCGATGATAAGCGTGCCCGGTTCAATATTTAACTTAGCACCATCCTGAACGCGCACAAAACCATTAAGTCTCCAGATTTTGTCGTTAGTCCATGTAACATCTCCGGTAATTTCGCCCGATACTTCAACGATTTGACGTGATGCAACTGTAACTGCAAATGTTCGGATCGGAGAGGTGCGGTCGAGCATGTCAATAGCTTGAAAAGTGAAATTTACCACCGTACCTGGAACCAGTTCTTCGATGGTATATTCGAAGTTTAGGGTTGCCGTTAACTCGCCGGTGTAAGACTGGGTCTGAAAACTAACACCGTTTTTCAAAATATTCAGGGTTTTCAGCCCTTCCGGTGCGTTCAGTGTTACTTCGGTTGCCACTGTTGTTCCAACTGTGTTAATTGCAGTTTCAACGCTCAGAGAGAGAGTTGGTGGATCGCCTTGCTCCTCCTCTGGCTCACATGAGCTTAACACAACGCTCATAGCAACAATTGCCAAAAATGCAACTGGGAACTTTAATCGCAAGAAACTCGTAATTCTGTTGTTACTTTTCATTTTATTTAAAATTGGTTAATAAATCATATTGATTCTCTTTCCCTGGCAAAAGTACCCCTACGAAATTGAGAGTGTGTTAAGAGAGTTTAATCTTTGTGTTATGAATTGCTTAATCGAGTGTTAACCGAAAGTTAAGCGCCGGTTTAGCCGGTGCATTTGAATGTTGCTTTTGAAGCATTGCAAAAAAATAGAGGAATTCTTAAAGTTTCCATGATAAGCCCACCGAAAAGTGCGCTCCGGGATTAAGTCTTTCGATTGCCTGATCGGATTTTCTGTCGAATGTTCCATCCTGGTTTCCATCTTGAAGCAGTAATGCTTCCTGGCTAAGCAGGTCGCGCGCGCCGAGCCGCAGTTCCAGGTTGTTTCGCAATCCCTTGGTTACTGTAATATCAAGCAAATTTCGTGGCATTTCATAAATTTCAGGATAATCATCAAAGCCAATCATGAAAATACGCTTGCCGATCACGTTAAAATTAGTGGTAACCTGTAACTGACGATCAGGATCGTTGTAGTTGAACGCTACATTTACAATGTATGGCGACTGGCCTTGCATTGGTCGCTCTGTAAACCTTTGACCCAATCCAGCATCGCCCAGTTCAACATTGCTTTGTATCAGAGCGGCGTTCATCAAAACAGTGAATCGGTTGACAAAATCGCTGCGGGTGAGATCTTTTAACGATTTCCTCACTTCTACCTCAACACCACGACTTTCGGCCGCTTTTGCATTGCTGAAAGAGAAAGTTTTGATTCCTGCGGTTCCTCCTCCCGGAATAAAAGAAGATTCTATTGGGCTCAAAAAGCGTTTGTAAAAAACTCCAGCCATAATAAGTTCTGAAGGCGAAGGATAATATTCCCAACGTAGATCGAAATGGTGGATTGAGGCTTTTTTCAAGTCGGGGTTACCTCTTTTTACAAGGTTCAGGTTGAAATCATAAAATCCGAAAGGCGCCAGTTCGCGGAATTCAGGGCGGTTTACCGTTTTACCGTAGGCGGTGCGAACCAACATCTTATCTGTGAAATTGAAAGAAATATTTGCAGAAGGCAGGACACTGAGAACAGGATTATCAACCACAACAGGATCTTTTGTGAAGGTGAAGCTATTTAAGCGCTGACGGAAGTTTTCCATACGCACGCCTCCTGAGATCCTAAATCTTCCAATTGGCAGTGAAAGTTGCGCGTATCCAGCCAAAAGATTGTTGCGGGCTGAATATGAGTCTGAAAGATTTGTTTGCTCATCAAGACGAATGCCTGTAGTAGTATTGATATTTTCAACATGAAATAGCGAGTCAATTGGCACATTAAGCAGCGTCTGGTTGAATAAAAAGCTGTTGGCTCGAACGTAGCCAAGATTACGGGCATCAAAAACCCTGTCTTTATCTTCAAAAAAGAAACCCGCCATTAATTCAGGCTGAAAGTTCGGGAGTTGATTGAACTTAAAGCGATGTTTAAGATTAGCAACAGCGTTGTAATTGTTTTCCGACATTTCGGAATAAAAGCGGCCCATGAAATATGTAGCTGCTGCTCCGAAAGGTACATATAGGGTTCTGCTGCCATCCTGCTGGTTTAAATCGGATCGAAACCGCCGGTAATCTGGTTCATCGCGGAATGAATGTCCGTAGCCAACAGCCCAGTCAAGTGTTGTTCTTTGCTCATTAAACTTATGATTACCTGTTAATTGCCCTAAGTATATGCCACGATATAGCTGATAAAATGCATGACTGTTGGCATAATAACCAAACTCAAAATGATTTCCGGAGCGGAACACATATTGCGACTGGCTTATTTGATTAAAGAAGTTTTTAAACTCGAAACTGTGGTTCGGACCAATTGAAAAAGCCCAGTTGTGCAGGAGGCCAGTGCGTATATTTTGAGTATTTTGTTGGTCGTTGAAATCGAATATCTTAGAACCAACCTGAAGATTTTGATCAAATAGGTTGTAGTCAATTCTACGAACATTCTCTACTGAATTAGACAGGCTATAGCTTAACGATGTTGTGTTGCCGAATTCGACTCTTCCCCAGTTAAATCTGGAGGAATGCACTACGTTGGCGCTATGTCGTAGTCCGGCGTTTGTTTGAACCGGCAACCAGTTATTTTCTAAAGAACGGCCTAAAGCTGTTAATTTTTCAGGGTCATGCACGGCTCGCAGCGAACCTGGAAAATACGATGGCAAGTCAAATTGTCGGTTGTTAAATCCCAGAAAATTATTCCCTCCTCTATCGGCCATGTAAAAACTGCCAAGTGAGCTTCCCTGCTCATAAGAAGTTGTATAGGTTACCCGTGTTCCGGTTTCGTCAGGAATACTTTTAGTAAAGATCTTAACAACACCGCCTCCGAATTCGCCAGGTAGCTCAGCCGATGGACTTTTATAAACAAGTATTTGATCTATAACACTGCTTGGGATAATATCGAACGAAAATGAACGAATATCAGCTTCCATACTCGGTGCAGGCATAAAATGCATCATCGTTGGATTATAACGTTCACTCAGACCGCGAATCATAATAAACCTATCGGCAATTACCGTTACTCCTGGTATCCTGCGAATAACCATAGATGCATCGCTATCTTGCGAGCGCCTGATTTGCTGAGCAGAAATTCCGGTGACCACCAGTTCACTGTTTTTTATCGAACTCAGCAATGAAATATCGGTATTTGTGGTTCGGCGGGCAGTAACATGCACTCCATCAATTACAGCAATATCCTCAGCCAACTCAATATCGAGCACAACAGTTTCGGCACGTTTGATTTCAACATTTTCAATTTTAACAGGTTGATATGAAATAAAAGAAACCAGCAGATTATAGCTGCCTGCGGCCAAATCGTTCAACTCGAACCTTCCTTTTACATCAGTCGAAACGCCTATGGTGGTGCCTTGGATCACAACATTAGCTCCAATAATCGTTTCTCCGGTCTTTTGATCCCTTACTATCCCACGAACAGAACCGGAATCAGCAGATGCCGAAAGTGAAAAACCGACAATAATCAAAAACGTGATTGCTTGTCTGAAAAGTGAATTGCATTCCATAAGTCATGGATTTTAATGCTGCAAAGCTATCCATGCTATGTTATGATAATATTAACTTATAGTTATCTATTTGTTATCGATTTTTGGGGTATGATACCCGGAAAACGGTTTCGAGTGATTAGTGCATTTGTTCTGACAATCCTTAATAAGGAACAATAATTGGATTTTTTTGTTGTTAATTTTGTGCTGAAAAGTGTAGCGTATAACAGTATAATCGGGTATTGTTGTTATGAAAATCCTGCGTCTTACTCTAATCGTTTTGATTGTAACTCTGTTCCATGCATTAGCAACTGGACAGATCGATACAGCACAATTCAAAATCATTGTTACCAGCGATATACACGGAAATATTTTACCATTTGATATTCTGGAGGGCAAGAACCGCAATAATTCTATGTCGCAGGTTTACTCTTTTGTAGCAGAAGCCAGACAAAGCACTGAAAATGAGATAATTTTACTCGATAATGGCGATATTCTCCAAGGCGACCCCTTTGTTTTTTATTACAATTTTTTGGATACCACAGGAATTCATCCACTTGCATCAGTAATGAATTTTATGTCGTATGATGCTGCCACCATAGGTAATCATGACATCGAAGCCGGACCGGCTGTTTACAACAAACTGCTTCAGCAATTTAATTTCCCATGGTTGGGAGCCAATATCATTGATTCTGTTACGGGAAAACCATATTTTAAACCCTATACCATAATCGAACGCTCGGGAATAAGGATTGCCGTGCTGGGACTCACAACACCCTACGTTCCTTATTGGCTACCTCCAAAACTCTGGCGCGGGCTATCGTTCGGGGAACTGGTATACTCGGCCAGAAAATGGTCGGATTATATCAGGCAAAATGAAAACCCACACATACTTGTTGGGTTATTTCATTCGGGTGGCGAACCAGTTGATCCCACACTCCGAAAACAGAAGCAACTCATGGAAAATGCATCACGGGTGATTGCAGAGGAGGTTGGAGGATTCGATATTATCTTCACCGGACACGACCATCGGAGGTGGAATGAATTCGTTGCAAATCCGGATGAAGAATATACTCTGCTTATAGGGGCAGGAAGCCACGCGAGGGCTGTTGCTGTTGCAAGTGTGATGTTAGTAACTCAGAATATAGATGATATTCTTCGAAAAGAGATCAGGGGCAATATTGTTGATATCACACGCAATAGACCATCTTCACAATTTGCAGTCAACTTCCTCGAATACTTATACCCCGTGCAGCAGTACGCTGATGAGTTTATTACCTTTTCTCACGACACGATCAAAAGTCGGCTGGCCCTTCATGGCAGTTCCGCATTTGTTGATCTTGTTCATCAGGCGCAGCTCAGCATTACCGGAGCCGATGTTTCGCTGGCAGCACCATTCCTGATAGATGTAACAATTCCTTCAGGTAATCTGACACGAAGAGATTTCTTTAAATTGTATCGCTTTGAGAATTACCTTTATGTTATGACCCTAAGCGGCAGTGAGATAAAAGATATTCTGGAATATTCCTATGCCAATTGGATGAATCATATGAGATCCGAATTCGATAATCTACTGCTTAAAAGAACAGATGACCAAGGATTATCTGTATTAAACAGACGCGGCAGAACCCAACTGGCTACTCCACATTTTGATTTTGAATCGGCCGCCGGAATCAAATATACAGTAAATGTTGCTATGCCTCCGGGAAACAGGGTTTCAATTACAGGTTTCGAAAATGGACTTCCTTTTAAGGCTGACTCCATTTACCATGTAGCAATAAACTCTTACCGTGCAAGTGGAGGCGGCGGACATCTGACAACAGGCGCCGGCATTCCTCGCCAGGAATTAAAAAACAGGATTGTTTGGCAATCTGAAACATTCATTAGATCAATGCTTATGGACTGGATGAAAAACAATCCAGCTTATCGAATCGAAGCAAGAAAGAACTGGATGGTGGTACCTAGAACCTGGGCAGAACGTGGGATACAAAAAGATCTTCGTTTGCTTTTCGAAGATTGATTATAAAAGATTATGACAAAGGTCGCTGAAATATGTTCCTTTTGTGATATAGGCATAAAGGATGCTGCTTTCATGGAAAGCGAATCGTATTTAGCAGTTTACAATATTGCTCCAATTGTGCCTGGGCATTCGCTCGTTATTCCCCGAAATCATCAACCGGCACTAATGAGCCTGAGTGAAGAAGAGGCGAGAGAGTTCTTAGCATTTGCTATCAAGGCAACTAAGTTAATTTGTAGAGCTTATTCAACCGATGCATTTGACTGGGCGCTGCAGGAAGGAACCTATGCCGGACAAACCGTTGAACATCTGCACCTGCACATCATTCCACGAAAGAAAGGCGATTTACCTCATCCAGGCGATTGGTTTCTTCATCTTGAGAAAACAAAATGTATCGAAAGCAGTAAAAGACTCAAAATCACCACCTCCGAAATGGCTCAAACGGTTTCATTTCTTAAAAATCATCAACAAAGCATTTAGCTCCGCCTTAGTCCTATTTGTTATGTAAGAAAACACAAATGTAGAATTGCCTCTGCCAAACAAGCTATTAAATCGGCACATTTTAGGATATAAACTGAAAAACAATTAGTTGGCAACACACCAAATTTGATTTGGGGCTATTCAGCAATCGCTGTTATACAACTAAAAAAAGACATACACAATAGTAAAAAAAATTTTTTTTTAACTTATTTACTTGGAATTTTGTTCACAAATTGATCATTGGATTATAAGCGCCGTACATTCTGTCGTTGAAAGGAAAAGATTCGGCTAACAAAAAAATTAATTTTAAACGCGATTTAAAAAGTTGTATATGGCAGAACAATACGTAGCTGTTTGGGAAAGTTGTTTGAATGTCATCAGGGATAATGTCAACCACCAGAGTTTTAAAACATGGTTCAGCCCGATAAAACCAATTAAACTAGAAAACAACGTACTCACAATTCAGGTTCCGAGCCAGTTTTTTTATGAATGGCTTGAAGAGCATTTCATCGGCCTTCTTAAAAAGGTTATTCGCAAAGAACTGGGTCCTCGGGGAAGGCTGGAATACAGCATCATCATGGACAACAATTTTCAAAACAATACCCCATACTCTATTCAGGTTCCTACAAGCAATAAACAGGAATTAACCAATCCGTCGGTTCCGATGCCCATTGACATAAACAAAGGCAAATCTAAAGAAATTCCCAATCCGTTTATTATTCCAGGGCTTAGGAAAATAAAGGTCAATTCGCAACTGATTGATAATTATTCGTTCGAAAATTTTGTTGAGGGCGATTGCAATCGTCTGGCCCGTTCGGCAGGATATGCCATCGCCTCAAATCCTGGCAAAACCGCGTTTAACCCAATGTTCATCTATAGCCAGGTAGGTCTGGGAAAAACACACCTTGCTCATGCTATTGGTATTCAGACAAAAAGCAATTTTCCTGACAAAACAGTACTGTATTTATCGTCGGAGCAGTTTCTACAGCAGTTCATTGATGCTTCGATGAATAACAGTCAAAACGACTTTGTCCATTTTTATCAAATGATGGATGTTCTTATACTCGACGACGTTCACTTTTTTGCCGGAAAAGAAAAAACACAGGACATCCTTTTCCATATTTTCAACTATCTCCATCAAAACGGGAAGCAAATCATTTTTACAGCCGACAAGCCTCCAGTTGAACTCAAAGGGTTCGAACAGCGGTTACTTAGCCGGTTCAAGTGGGGACTTGCCGCCGACCTGCAGATTCCTGATTATGAAATCCGTGTTGCAATACTGCAAAAAAGACTATATAACGATGGAATAATCATGCCTTCACCGGTGATTCATTATATTGCCAACAACATATCAACAAACATTCGGGAACTTGAAGGAGCCCTTATTTCTCTAATCGCGCAATCATCACTAAACAAGAAGGAGATCACAATAGAGCTTGCACGCCAGATCATTGATAAATTCGTAAAAAGCACCAGCAAAGAAGTATCAATTGATTATATTCAGAAGATTGTATGCGACTTTTTTAACATTCCTACCGAAATCGTATATACGAAAACCCGTAAGCGTGAGATTGTTCAAGCCCGCCAGCTTTCAATGTATTTCGCAAAAAAACACACAAAATCTTCACTTGCTGCAATCGGGCTGTATTGCGGAAATAAAGATCATGCCACTGTGCTGCATGCATGCCGGACGGTTAAAAATCTGATCGAAACCGATAAGCAATTTAGATCATCCGTAGAAGAGTTAGAAAACAAAATTAAATTTTAGGCCCGATTAAGCATTCGACAATACGTAATCGGCCTTAGCATGATGGAATCAACGTTCATCCCTAATGGACTTTCTATTGATTAATTCGGGTTTAATTGCACTCACTTTCATTTTTTTTCTACTTTAGCACTTAAGTTCAATCAACATTTAAACTAAAAGCAGCTTAGCATATGAAAAAAATCCTCATGATATGCCTGGGAAACATTTGCAGATCGCCTTTAGCAGCATCCATATTGAGAAAAAAAATAAACGAGAGCGGCATCGCAGCTATTGTTGACTCGGCTGGCTTCGAACCTTATCATATAGGCGACAATGCCGATGGGCGAACAATAGAGGTTGCAAGAAAAAACGGCGTTATTATAAACAATCACTCAGCGCGGCTTTTCTCAGCAACAGATTTTGATAATTACGACCATATCTACGTTATGGACCAGAGAAACTACCGCGATGTTATGTTTATGGCGCGCAACCAAAGCGATAAACAAAAGGTTGATTACCTCATGAACACTGTATCGCCTGGTAAGAACCAGATTATTCCAGATCCTTATTATGGAGATGGTAAGGACTTCGACACCGTTTTTAAACTAATGGATCAGGCTTGTACTAACATTGTCAAATCGTTTAGTGCTAATAAAGATGGATAATCTCAACATACCAACTCTAGAGGATCTGTTAGAGACTAAGAATCGTATCAGTGCATATACAACCCGAACTCCGGTTCATACAAGCCGGAAGCTCAATGAGGTTTCCAAAGGTGAACTATTTTTTAAATGTGAAAATTTCCAGCGTACTGGTGCATTTAAATTCAGAGGTGCCTGCAATGCCATATTCCAGCTCGGCATTGAAGAAATAGCCAAAGGTGTTGTAACACACTCATCAGGGAATCATGCTCAAGCGTTAGCGCTTGCAGCACAATACAGAAAAATTCCCGCTTACATTGTAATGCCAAAAACCTCAGCCAAAGCTAAGATTGAAGCTGCAAACTCCTATGGTGGGATTACTATATTCTGCAAACCAACGCTCGAGGCCAGAGAAGAGCTTATGAAATATGTTAAAACCCGAACAGGAGCTGTTGAAATTCACCCATATAACGATTACCGCGTTATTGCCGGGCAAGCTACTGCCGCAATGGAACTTATTGAGGATCACAGCGACCTTGATATAATCCTTGTTCCTGTTGGAGGGGGCGGATTGGCAAGCGGAACTGCGCTTGCAGCTCACTATTTCTCTCCAAACACAAAGGTAATACTGGTAGAGCCGGCTATGTCCAACGACGCTAAGCAGTCGTTCTATAAAGGCAATATCGTGAAAGCACCAGCAGTACATAAAACTATTGCCGACGGTCTTTTAACATCGCTTGGAGATAAAACATTCGACATCATCCGCAAACACGCTTATAGTGTAGTAACCGTGAGCGAAGCCAATATTCTGGCTGCCATGAAACTTCTTTTTGAACGAATGAAGCTCGTTGTTGAACCATCTGCTGCCGTTTCACTCGGAGCCATCTTAGAGAAAAAAATAGATGTACAAGGAAAGAAGGTAGGGGTTATTCTTAGCGGAGGCAACATTTCTTACGACAAGCTACCCTTAAAGCTCAGATAATTAATTTGTTACAGTGTCAACACTTCATTCCTTTGCGAACACTACGCTGTACCTTATCCCGGTTCCATTAGCAACAGGTAATCCGCTGTATCATCTGCCACCTGTTACCATTGAAATAATCGGGCAACTGAATGACTTTATCGTAGAGAACAAACGCAGCGCCGTTAGGTTTCTGACGCAACTTCGCCAGCCACATGAAATAAACTCTATCAGGTTTTACACTTACAATGAGCATTCGATGGATTACGAGTTTAGCCAGTGTATGGAACCATTAAACCATGGTCGTAATACCGGGTTGATAAGCGAGGCTGGCGCCCCATGCATTGCCGATCCGGGATCGAAACTTGTTGCAGCAGCACACAGCAAAGGAATTCGCGTAATGCCTCTTACAGGGCCCTCATCAATATTTTTAGCCCTCATGGCCTCAGGATTTAATGGGCAGTGCTTCACTTTCAAAGGCTATATTCCTGTGAACCGCCAGGAAAGAGTACAGTGCATCAGGAAAATGGAATCAGAGGCAACAAATAAGCAGGAGACACAGATTTTCATCGAAACACCCTATCGCAACAAGTCGCTGCTCGATACACTTACTTCAACCTGCCGGCCTTATACAATGCTTTGTATTGCAATAGACATCGGTAGCAGCAATGAACAAATAATCACCCGAACGATTCAACAATGGAAAACCGAACCTGTTGACATTAACAAACGGCTGGCTGTATTTCTGCTCGGGCAATAAACAGGAGATTCACCAAGGTCACCTACAAAACATAACAGCAAACAATTAAACCTGATTTAGGAAAAACTATTTCGTATTTAACGCAGCCGTCTATTCCGGTTGTTTTTTTACCATTGAAACTTATTGATCAATATGCGCCTGAACTTCTTCTGAGCGCCCACTCCAGGCCCATTAACAGCAGCAAAGCTAGCATCAGCCATGGCAAGTCGATGAGATCGCGATAGCGGCGACTATAATCAACCACTGGCTTAATTTCCTGGCGAGCGTCCAGCAATTGGGGTAATTGATCCATTTCGGCAGGGAGAAGCATTTTGCCATCAAACCTGGTAACAATCCGGTATAGAAGTCCGTGATTGGCAACCGTGCTGAGTTGTTCAAGGTGCAATGGCATAACTGTGAATTCACCCGAGGCTGCCCATTTTTGACCGCCCCAAAGAGTTGACGCAACATATTGATATTCTCCTGGTTGTAAAATTCCGGCGTTCAAACGATATACTGATCCCGACCTTGAAAAGGTGTATTCATGGCGATCGCCGCTTGCGCTGGTAATATGAGCTATAACCTCCGGTTCGGTAACCGGTTCGTACGATTCATTGTATAACTCAGCAATAATTTCAACAGGTTGATTCTCTAACCAACTATCGTCAGTGTGTACCCTGAAACGACGTCGTTCCTCCCGAATAGCTATATACTGTACAACTTTGCTAATAATTTCATCGAATGGAGCATGGTTGTTTTTTTGCTGAAAACCAGACAATTGCCATCGCCAAATACCCTCTCCGGTAAGAATTCCACGCCTAACGCCATCTTTTTCAGAAAACAATAAAAGTGGATATGGTGAAGCTATCTGCCCTATTCTCTGATATAGCATTATCTGTATGTTACCTTCCGGTTTATAAATACCCGATTTCACAGTTAATGGAGGAAAGGTGGGTATCATATCGCGCACTTCCTGACTTAAAGCAAAAAGTCCAAATCCTTCGTTTAGCTGGGGTAAGGCTTCATCGGTCAGTCCTCTGGTTTGTTCGATTGATAGCCCTGTTCTTACAACATCCATCAGTTCTGTGCTTGTGGAATGGCTGATGATTATCAGCGCCGGAATTTTTTGATCACGAAGTTGATTAAAAAGCGTTACCGACGGATTTTGTATTGAAGGCAAACCATGAAGAATAACGAGATTGTAGGGCGCAACATTACCATCAAACTCCCTGACAGCATGCACAGATGTCTCATAATGGCCAATTCTCTCAAGCGATTGACGTATAGCACTGATATCAGGGTGGGGTGAGTTGAACAGGAAAAGAACCCTGTGACGGGTTTCAAGGATCTCAACAAAAAAGTTAAGCACATTATTGGCTATGTTGGTTTCGCCTGTTAAAGGCGTTAACCGTATTTGATATTCATGGTTTCCCACACTATCGGCAAGAAGGAAAAGTTCGATCTCCCTGTTGTAATCCTGGCCGGAGAAAAAAAGTGTTTCGCGGTGAAGTGTTCTTCCATAACGCTCAACAGTAAGAGCGGCGCTTAATCCATCGCTCATACTTGCGTTCAAAACAATTTGAACGGGAAACCTGTTGCCAAGATATGCTATCCGGTTGTGAACCACCGTTACAGCCGACAAGTCGCGCCTGATTGCCGTATCGCCCATGGCTATCACATAAACGGGAAAGCCGAAGTGAGACTCTGCATACATTGGATCAATTCCATGATTATGTATTCCATCGGTAGCCAGCACCAATGCGCCAACATTCCTATGCCCGTAGCGATTAGCCACGTGCGAAAGTAAATTTGAAATATCGGTAACTTTGCCGTCGAAAGAAAAACTTATTCCTTCAGAAACCTCCCCTGAAAACGATAACTCACTTACATCATATCTGGCTTTCAACTCTTCAATCAAGCTAATCATGCGATCCGGATAATGGTAAAGATAAAAGGCCGAATCACTTCCAAGCCTTATCGAAGCCGAGTTATCCTGCGCCACGATGATAATTGGCTCTTCTGTGATCCTGCTTTCGATGCTCAATGCCGGGGAGAGTAGAAGGAAAGCAATTATTGATACAAACGTCCCACGCAATATTCCTGCTATGATTTTCCGGGATTTAGGCAGTTCGTATTTTTTTTCCCTAAGGTAGAGCAATGCTGCATATCCTGCTCCCAACAGCAAACAAAATGGGATCAGCCATGCCGATTTATCGGCAAGAACCATATGTGGCAGAGAAAAAAGCTGACAAGGGATCATTATCTATGCATACCGCCACAAACGCTTAACACCTGCCCAGTTACATAGGCCGAAAGGTCGGAAGCAAGGAAGAGTGCTGCATTAGCTACGTCGTCGGATGTTCCGCCTCTTTGCAGCGGGATGGTTTTAACCCACTCCTTTTTCACCTCTTCCGATAACTTTGCGGTCATATCGGTTTCAATAAACCCTGGTGCGATTGCATTGCATCGAACATTGCGAGAGCCCAACTCGTGAGCAATGGATTTTGTGAAACCGATTAACCCTGCCTTGGATGCAGCATAGTTCGATTGACCAGCATTTCCGCTAAGACCTACCACCGAGCTCATATTTATGATGCTGCCGCAACGTTGTTTGATCATTATCCTCTGAGCTGCTTTTGTCATATTAAAAACAGATTTCAGGTTGACTTTCATCACCAGGTCCCAGTCAGACTCCGACATTCGCAGCAATAATGTATCGCGGGTTATTCCAGCATTATTTACAAGAATATCAATTCGCCCAAACAATGTAAATACTTCATTTACAAGTTTTTCTGAATCCTCGAACGATCCTGCGTCGGCAGCAAAAGCTTTGGCCTTCACTCCCATGGAATTCAGATCAAGTTCAAGCTGGGTGCAGTTTTGATCCAGCTTGAGGTCGCTGAATGCAATGTTTGCACCTTGTTCAGCAAATTTAATTGCTATGGCTCGCCCTATACCACGGGCTGCCCCTGTTATCAACGCTACTTTACCTTCGAGTAGATTCATTGTTTTCAAATTATTGATTAATAAAGCTTAGAACCATGTAACCAACTGAAAATCCTGCCGATGGGCAAGCAACGGATTTTTTGGAAAAATTCTGAAAGCGTAATCGTAAACACCTGAGACCTGAAGCGCAAACCTTACGGAATAAGTTACTTTGTTGCCTCCAATATTTTCAAGCTGCAATTCTCTTACCTCAATTATCTTACCAACCACATCGTTTTCTTTTTGACCAAACACCACTTCCACACCAACATCTTCAGGCTGCAACTCATCAATATAAATTTCGACCCGTGCATAAAACTCGTCGCCGAGATTCAAGGGTTTATGAGTTGAATCAGGCAATTCTGTTGCTACCACTGTAAGGTTAGGCCACACGCGTGCCACCTTTCGCTTCCAGGCCGATAGATGCCTGGTCATTTCAAAATCATTGGCAATCAAAATCGAAGAACGTTGCACAATAGGCTTGTAGTAATTCTCTGTGTAATCATGCAGCATTCGTTTAGTTGTAAAAATGGGTGCAATTGTGCTGATATTGTTTTTGATATATCCGATCCACTTCTCGGGAACCTGGTGTTTATTTTTCTCGTAGAATAGCGGAACAATTTCATCTCTAAAAAGATTATAGAGCGATTCTGAATCCAACTCATCTTGAAATGCAGTGTTAGCGTAAACCCGCTCTTCGGGCAAAGCCCAGCCGGCGCCGGGTTTATACCCTTCTGCCCACCAACCGTCGAGAACACTCAGGTTCAAAACACCATTCAGCACCGCCTTTTGCCCACTGGTACCTGATGCTTCAAGTGGCCGGGCTGGTGTATTCATCCAAACGTCAACTCCCTGAACTAACTTAATGGCTAACTCCATGTCATAGTTCTCAACAAAGAGAATTTTACCGAGAAATTCGGTTTGCTTTGAAATTGTAATTATCCTTTTAATAAGATCCTGGCCGGCAGTGTCGGCTGGATGCGCTTTACCGGCAAAGATGAACTGCAACGGTCTGCCCGGTGAATTTACAAGTTCTGCTAACCTTTCGATATTGGAAAACAATAGGTGCGCCCGTTTGTATGTTGCAAAACGACGTGCGAATCCTACTGTGAGAGCGTTTTCATCAATTGAGTCGAGTACCTTCAGGATTAGCTTTGGGTTTTCCTGCCGCCGCGTCATATCATATTGAACACGTTTCTGAACGTACTGAATCAGGTTGCTGCGAAGTTGGTTTCTTAGTTTCCAGATAGTTCCGTTGTCAACTTTATCTATTTTACTCCAGAATTCCGGATTAGAAACATCAGACAGGAATTGCTTTCCAAATGTTTGATTGTAGAGCTTCTGCCAGCCCCATGCCGTCCAGGTAGGATAGTGTACTCCATTTGTAACGTGTCCGATGTGCAGTTCTTCAGGGAAATAACCTTCATAAAGGCTTGCAAACATTTCGCGGCTTACTCTTCCGTGAATACGACTAACTCCGTTCATATGTTGCGATAAACGGGAGGCAAGAACACTCATCGAAAATTTTTCTTCAGTGTTTCCAGCTTTCCATCTGCCAAGGTTCATAAAAACGTCCCATGAAATATTTAACCGTTCGGCATAATGCGGGATATAAGCCCTAAGAAGATCTTCGCTGAATGCATCATGGCCTGCCGGTACCGGGGTGTGGGTAGTAAACAGGGTTGTAGATCGCAGTAGTTCAACGGCTTGATTAAATGTAAATTTTCCCGCATGTATCAAATGGCGTAATCGTTCGAGGGTGGCAAAGGCAGCATGACCTTCATTCAGATGATACAATGATGGGCTGATTTTCAAAGCTTCGAGCATTCTGATTCCCCCTACGCCAAGCAGAAACTCTTGCTTAAAGCGGTTCTCGTGGTCGCCACCATAAAGCTGGTGAGTAACCGCTCTATCGTAATCGCTGTTCTCAGGAATATCGGTGTCGAGTAAATATAAAGGCACTCTTCCCACATCAACCCTCCATACTTTAGCAAACATATTCCGTCCTGGCAAGGCTATGCTAATCAAAGTCCAGGTTCCATCGTCGTTTCTTACCGGTTGCAGTGGTAATTGTGCGAATTTTTGTGGAATGGCGCTTGCTATCTGATCGCCTTGCAGGGAAACAGATTGCTGAAAATAACCATACCGGTATAATAGCCCGATACCTATCATATTACACCTGGAATCACTGGCCTCTTTCAGATAATCACCTGCCAAAACTCCCAGGCCTCCTGAGTATATTTTTAGTGAATCATGGATTGCGAACTCCATACTAAAGTAAGCAATCGGTTTTTCCGGAAATGCAAAACCCTCGTCTACATAATCAGTTAAAAGGTTGTAAACATGATCAACCCGCTCAACAAATTCCACGTCGGTGGAAAGTTGAAGTAAACGGTTGTACGACAACGACTCCTTTAGTGCAATTGGGTTCTGGTGAACTTTTTCCCACAAGATTGGATCAATACTTTGGAATAATTCAGTGGCTTCCTGGTTCCACGACCACCATAGATTGCGTGCAATCAAAGCCAACTTATTTAAATTTTCAGGCATTGAAGTATTTACAAGTACTTTTCGCCACTCAAACACTGGCAGTTTTTCAACCGTTTGATCCATTGGCGACTCTACGTGGCGCTTGTAGCGGAAAAGATGTTTGCGTTCCCAACTTATGTTCAGAGCTTTGTCGTAAGCATCAACATAATGGGGCAATAAACTTTTCCATGAGGCAATAGCAGCAGTTTGTATGGCATTAGCCCTGATTTCCTGAACAGCAGTTTCCGATAATGACGCTAATCTACCGATAGAATCAATAATATCATCTATTGAGCTATTGTAATTATCGTCGTTTCTATTGATTATAGCCATTGAAGGAATTTCGCCTTCCGAATTCCTGGATATGAAAGAGGAGAAGCCCGACAATGAGCTTCCTATAACCGGAACGCCAAGCGCCAGACTCAACAATGGGGTATATCCCCAAGGCTCGTAATAAGAGGGCGAAATTGTGAGATCAAATCCTGGCAGCAACTCAGCAAACGGGATGTTGAAAACTCCGTCATTTCCATCAAGAAAGTTAGGAACAAAAACAACCTTAACTTTATCGTCCTTTCGGTTGAGCAATCCCTTCGAACGAAAACGCTTCAGAATGGGATCGAATTCAGGATCAAAAAGGTTGTGCGTAAGGAACTCAGGAGCGTGCTCAGTAGCCAACTCGTTTTCAGTAATGCGTTGAAGAAGCTCCATACGGGGTCCGGCGTGATTGGCCGGCAAAACTATCAACGCTAAGATATTTTTACTCCACTTCTGATCGGCGTTTATTTTGCCAAGTGCATCTATCACCAGATCAAGTCCTTTATTGCGGAATTCATAGCGGCCTCCGGCGATAATTGCTAAGGCATCATCAGGAATGTTTCCGGCAAGGCTCTGTGTGATAGAAAAGAGTTTCTTTCTGGACACCTTTCGAAGATAATCGAATTGATCTTGAAAGCGTTGTTCATGCAGATCGAAACCGTTCGGTGTAATGAGATCGGGGTTACGGTTAAGAAAACGGTAGCACTCCTTAGCTGTTGCCTCACTAACTGTTGTGAACACATCGCTTTGGTTTGCCGCAAGCGTTTCAAGCGAATGCTTAGCCACAAGATTAAACTGACGGGCAATGTTTTCGGCGTGGTACACGTCAAAATCACGATAAAGCGGAAGGTTGTTCGAAGCTATCGCGCGTCCTGTTACTGTTGAATGAACGGTAAAAACCGTTCCCACCTGCGGTACATATTTCTTCAGGTAGAGCACTCCCACCCCCGACATCCAATCGTGGAAGTGCGCAATAATGCGGTCGTCGGAAGTCATGTAGAACTCGTAATAACTTTCAATAACCTTGGCCGCGGCATAACCAAACAGCGCTGGCTCAATATAGTCCCACTGCCCTGAGATAGAATCAAGTCGAAAATGGTTCCAGAAATCAGAAAAAACAGAGTCCTTTACAGGAAAATATGATGTAAAATCAACCAGAATCACAAGTGGCGAGGATGGAACATTCCAGCGTCCGATTCGAAAAAAAAGTCCTTTGTTTGCAGCTTGCTCACGCCAATACCTTAGAAGATTGCGATCTTCGGCAAAGTCGGGATTGGCGCCAGTTTCTTTCCAAACATCCGGTCCAATCAGTATGTAGTTGTCGCGCAGCTTTTCGGTGATAAACGGTGTTTTCGTTGAAATGGCAGTATAGATCCCACCTGCTTTGTTGCATATTTCCCAACTAACTTCAAACAAATGATCAGGTAATACTTTATCGGCAAAAATCATAATCACTTAGTTGCTATATATCTGTTTTACAATATATTACATTGGTATTCCATAAAATGGCGACTGCAAAAATATAAATTCCTACTAACTAAATCTGTTGACTTATTCAAACGAGAGGCTATTACTAAATAGAATCCTGATTTTCAGTAACGCAATCTTCCTCTTAAAAGTACGGAGTCAACAATGTGGTGATGAAACAGAATGTTGCAAGTAAAACAGGATAACTTTGTAATCATAAGTGCAATTAACTCATTGATGAGCCATTTTGACAGGAGAACCATCATTTGACGTGTCATAATTACATGATTAACAAGGTGTTCAAGTTAAGGAACGTTTTTTGTTGCCTCTGAAAGCTATCACAAAAACAAGGATCAAAAAATAATTAAGTACCTCACTGAAATGAATTTCGACAACTACACAATAAAATCGCAGGAGGCTATTGCTAAAGCACAAGCTATTGCCCTTGCAAGCCAACATCAGGCTATTGAGAACGTGCATCTACTCTCGGGTATTATTGCCGTAGATGAAAATTTTGTCCCGCTTCTCATCAGGAAGTTGAATGGCAACATTGAAAGGATCAATCATAAAGCCGACGAATTACTCACGGAGTTTCCCAGGGTTGTTGGCGGGGAGCAATATCTCTCAAACGGTGTACGAAACACTCTCCAAAAGGCAACAGAGTTTATGAAGGAACTGGGCGATGATTTCGTTTCCATTGAGATTCTGTTGCTATCAATCGTGCATAGTGGCGATCGCACAGCAGGCATTTTGAAGGATGAGGGCATTATATTTAAGGATCTGAAAGAGGCAATAAAACAGCTTCGCAAAGGGCATACTGTAAAAAACCAAACAGCCGAGGATAATTACAATGCTTTAAACCGCTATGCCCGCAATCTAAACGAACTTGCGCGTGATGGAAAGCTCGATCCTGTAATAGGTCGCGATGATGAAATACGAAGGGTATTGCAGATTTTATCACGGCGAACGAAAAACAATCCTTTGTTAATGGGCGAACCCGGAGTTGGGAAAACCGCTATTGCAGAGGGCCTTGCCCACCGTATCATCAATGGCGATGTTCCTGAGAATCTTAAAAGCAAACAGGTCTTTTCTCTTGATATGGGCGCTTTGATTGCCGGAGCAAAATATAAAGGTGAATTCGAAGAACGACTCAAAAGTGTTGTAAAGGAGGTTGTTGGTTCGGAAGGAGAAGTAGTATTGTTTATCGACGAGATACACACACTCGTTAGAGCCGGTGCGGGCGAAGGAGCCATGGATGCAGCCAATATTCTCAAGCCTGCACTGGCGCGTGGCGAATTGCGCGCTATCGGGGCCACAACATTGAAAGAATACCAGCGCTATTTCGAAAAAGACAAGGCTCTTGAACGCCGATTCCAAATAGTAATGATTTCAGAACCGGATGTTTTAGATGCAATCTCAATCATGAGGGGTTTGAAGGAACGCTATGAAACTCATCATCAGGTAAGAATCAAAGACGAAGCCATCATAGCGGCAGTAGAACTATCGCACCGATATATCACCGAACGGTTTCTCCCCGACAAAGCCATTGACCTGATTGATGAGGCCGCCGCAAAGCTCAGGCTCGAAATCAACTCGGTTCCACAACCTGTTGATGAGGCCGAACGGCGTATCAGACAGCTTGAAATTGAACGCGAAGCTATAAGGCGGGAAAATGATAAAGCCAAACTGGAGCAACTGAACCAGGAACTGGCTAACCTTAATGAGTTGAAAAACAGCTTAAAAACCAAATGGCAAGCAGAGAAAGAGGTAGTTGACCAAATCCAGACGCATAAAAAAAGGATTGAAGAGTATAAAATTGAAGCGGAACAGGCCGAACGTGAAGGCAATTATGGTAAGGTTGCCGAATTACGCTATGGCAAGATAAAAGATTCTGAAAATCAGTTAATGACCTTAAAAACGCATCTTACCTTACTGCAAGGCGATAAACCCTTGGTGAATGAAGAAATTGGGTCGGAGGAGATTGCCGAGATTGTGTCGCGTTGGACAGGTATCCCCGTTAGCCGCATGCTGCAAAGTGAACGGGAAAAATTGCTCAGCCTCGAAGATGAACTTCACAAACGGGTAATTGGGCAAGATGAAGCTATTCAGGCACTTGCCGATGCTATTCGTCGGAGTCGGGCTGGATTACAGGATGCAAAAAAACCTGTGGGATCATTCATTTTTATGGGAACCACAGGAGTGGGCAAAACTGAGTTAGCGCGCGCTTTGGCTGAGTTCCTGTTTAACGATGAAAATGCAATGGTCAGGATTGACATGTCGGAATACCAGGAACGCCACTCGGTGTCGCGACTTGTTGGAGCGCCCCCAGGTTATGTGGGTTATGAAGAAGGTGGGCAACTCACTGAAAAGGTGCGACGCCGGCCTTATTCGGTGGTTCTGTTAGATGAGATAGAAAAAGCACACCCCGATGTGTTCAATATACTTCTTCAGGTTCTTGATGATGGAAGGCTTACCGACAACAAAGGTCGTACTGCCGATTTCCGAAACTGCATTATTATTATGACATCCAATATCGGTTCGCACATTATTCAGGAGCGGTTCGAACATATAAACGACCAAAATCGTGACGAACAAATCGAAAAAGTGCGAATTGAAGTGTTTGATTTGCTTAGGCGAACAGTAAGACCCGAATTCCTGAATCGTGTTGACGAGCTTATTATGTTCAAACCTCTCACAAAAGATGAAGTAAGCCAGATTGTTGTGCTACAGCTCAATAAAATACAACAGATGCTCGCAAGTAATGGAATAAAGCTTGTGTTCACCGGCGATGCTATAAAGCGAATTGCAGAGGAGGGATACGATCCGCAGTACGGAGCACGACCGCTAAAGCGTGTAATTCAACGGGAGATACTTAATACGCTGTCGAAGAAAATGTTAGCCGGTGAAGTAACAGCCGAAAAGCAAATTACCATTGATGCAGAGTCAAGGGGAATAGTTTTTCGCAATTAATTTTTTTACGCTCCGGAGAGTTTTATTCTCTGGCCCTCTTGAGTAATTCGCGATTGAATTGCCTCTCGGCCTGAAGGAATAACAGAACTTTTCGGGCTGGAAGCACTGCACGGACGTCGTTTAGAAACTTTATTCTCAGATTCTTCGACGCTTCCCTGTTTTTCATAAAAACGGAGAGCAGTTCTTCGGCTTCTTTATCAGACAGTGATGCCGGATTGCGCATTTCGTCAATTTGTGATTGAATGGCCCGGTTCAACTGGAAATTTTCCTCCTGATAGTCGTTATATATTGGCCAAAATACTGCTGCTTCTGCACGTGTGAACCCAACGTGCCGTGTTATGAATGCAGTTTTCATTATTTCAATGCGCTCCCTTCGCTGTCCCAATGGCAAATCTTCTTCCTGAGAAATGGCGGTTAAAGGAATTGTGAGCAAAAAAATTGTCACAAACAACGACAGTTGAATAAAGATTATTTTGCTTTTCACGGTTAGGAATTATTTAGTTTTCAATGTTTTCGAATAAATAGTCAAAAATTTCCTGCTTGTCGGCAGATAAGGTTTCCTGATTAATAAAAATGTAATTATCGTCTGAAAACAGTGTGTTTTCAAGATCGTTTATGCTCTCTTCGCCTGCCATCAATATTCCGCTGAATTCAGTAATGTCGGCAAGCAGAATTGTACCGCCAAAAAGTTCTAATTCATTGAATGAGAGCGTTGGAACTTTAGTTCTGATTTCAGTAAGAGTAGATATGCCTGCCCAAATACCTGTAAGAATGGCGGCGGCGGCGGCAATCCTGATCAAAGTATATGTAACTGTGAGCTTCCGTCTGTTATTAATCCGTTTGATGACTATGTTGGGAAATTGCTCAAAATATCCTTCCGGCGCTTGATTCATTTGCCCCAAATCGGGCAGGCCCGCAGGCATGTTGTGTTCGAACTTACTCTTATTCATAGTAAAAATGTTATGATTCATTCCCGGTCAGTTGTTTTTTCAATTTCTCTGTTGCCTGATGCCATGTTGCCTTAACCGTTCCTTCCGGCTTGTTTAGTATATGTGCAATTTGGTTAAAAGGCATTTGATCGTAGTAGCGTAAACTGAACACTGCCTTTTGTTTTACTGAAAGTGTGGCAAAGGCCTTTATAAATTGTCGTTCGATGTTTAAACCATCCGGTGCCGGTTCCGATACTGGCTGAGCAGATACAGAAACGATGTTCATTGCAGGAGTTAGCATATTTACGATTCGCTGTTTTCGCAGATGGCTCAACGCCTCGTTGGTTGCGATTGCCAGCAGCCAGTGAAACAATGCTGCTTCTTTGCGGTACGACCCTATTGCTTTCCATGCTTTTATGAATGTTTCCTGTAATACATCGTCAGTATCGGTATGGCTGCCTGTGATCCTGCGAATGTGAGCATATAGCTGGCGTTGATATTGATTTACTAATAGTCTGAACCCAGTTTCGGCAGTTAATGGATCATTGATATGATCAAGCAGTTCACGGTCGGATAGCATTTTGCGATACTCAATCTCTTGTTATGGTAGCCTGATTGTTCTTGTGCGATCGCCAACTGTGATGGTTGCAATGCGGTCGCAGGCGCCGTCGCCATAGTCAAGAATCCTTGTTGGGCGATTAGAAGGCACTATCTCAACCGTACCACTCACTATCCAACGGCAAGCTATAGGTTTGCGCAAGTCGGTAGTGATTGTTGAAGTTAATGTAGTTCCATCGGGTCTGGTGGTAACCGAAGAGCCACGGATTAGAAACACATCATCGCGGTGAAACCTTGGCGTATCCATACCTTCGACCCATTCGCGTTCTCTTTCCGATTGCCAGGTGACTACTCCTGCATTGTTGGCTCGTGTAACCGACCCATCCGCGATAATTGTCCAGTACATGTTGCCTGCATTGTTCAATCCATTGTTGGTAACCACTTTCGTTCCCTGTACATGATTGTCGTTCACATAGTAATCCTCCAGCGTTGTGGTGATAACAGTTCCAGCTTGCCAAAAGCGACCGGTAAAAGAGATGATTATCCTCCCGCGGCGGTAATTACCATCGTTGCAAAGGCAGTTTTCGGGGCCAAAATCAATAATAATTCGTGGTGGTATGCTAATAGTATCGCGTGTAATAACTGCGCATGGGGCAAGATTGGGTCTGTGGCCACTTAAATCACCCTTCAAACCTGTTGGCCAGTCAAAATCCATGGCCTGGTCAATAATGTTGTTCACATCATTGAATACGGACTCTGCCAGCACATAATCGTTTCCATCGTCCTGAATAAGTTCATCATCATTCTGTTTTTGACAGGAAACCACTGCCAGTAAAATCAGAGTAGCGAGTAGTGTAGCAGGGAAATAAGATAATGTCTTCATAGTAAAGTTGTTTTAGTTATATCTATTAAGATGTTTTCTGTTGATAAAAGTTTAGTCGGCACTGCAAAAAAAATCATAGTTGAATCCAATCTCACTAAAGTGCAACCTTTTCCGCACGGAAGTATTAAACCCGAATTAATCATCAGAAAGTCCGTTAGCGATGAACTATTGATTCCATGAAGGTAATCCCGAGCTAGTGTTTGTTCGGCGCAATTTTTATTGTGCTGAATACAAACACTTATTCGGGATCAAATGCTTAATCTATTTTAAAAGCACTTTGCTTCCTTTATTCGTATTTCCCTGTATTATTCAGATTTCTGGAATTCAATATATTCAAACCTATCGCCTGTTTCTTCGATTAGCAATCTCAGCCACCACTCAGGATAACCTGGGTGCTTAGGAGTTGCTGGATTGCCATATGGGTTTCGCAAAAAATGGCCATCTTTTTCCTGCTTCAAATTTCCATCAAGGTATTTAACAAGCAAAAAACGATCAAGTTCCTGCCAGCGCGCAACCACACGGTTTCCGGCGCTAACCGAGAAGTTGGTAATATACTCCCTTGCAAGCTGCGGATTGGTTTGGTAAAGTGTAAGTGCAGCTTTATCAATTGCTGGAGTAAATTTGGCAAACTGTTTTTCAAGCTCTTGCTGAACCTTTCGAATGTCGGCGCTTATCAAATCGTAGCGCAGGTATGCGAAATTAGCTATGCGATTGAATATCCAGAAAGCTGAATTTGGCGAATATGTGAGCAAATCTCCATTGTCTTCTGCAAATGTTTCGGGTACCCGGGTCATTCCACAATACATGGGTACATAAACTGTTGTGGCGGCATCGTCAACTCCATACCAGAATATTCCGCCAATGTGGTCGGGCAGCCAATTTCGTGACTGGGCTATAAAAGAGAAGCCGGTTTGCTGCGTGGCGGTTGATCGTTCGTGAAAGTAGGTTTTGCCATCGAGTTTCCATGTAAGAGGCCGCCAACGGTAGGGTTTATGATGCGGGCCAGCGCCAAAGTCGTTCCTGAGATCCAATTCGGTACCGGTAAAGTGATCTCTCATGAAAGCCATCAGGTCCTGCGCACTGAGCTTACGGTGTGGTTTAACCCACAGCGGCATCCGGTTTTCAGGATTTTTACCCTTTGCGTAATCGTAGTAAGCTTCCATCCCGTGCGTTATGTCTTTAAAAAACGACCATACTCTCATTTCACAAAACCGCAAAGCGCCAAAATCAATCGGAGCATATACATCGCTAAAACTAAATGTGGCGTCGTCGCCATCAAAGTATCCATTTTTTCTTGCAAATGAGATTACATCGTGCGAATAAACAACCTCAACCTCCGGCGTATGAATCCTGTCCAGATCCCGGCATGTGATTGACCGTTTTCCGTCGGCCAGAGGAAAAGTGGTTATCCTTGCGTGGTTGGCATGCGCGCTAACGTATCCGTCGGGTATTCGTTTGGCAACCCATACAGCTCCTTTGTTGCGGTTTCTGGTATTCCCACGGTCGTCGATATAAAGATCCATACCTTTACCAATCAGCTCCATTATCCAGACTTCGTTCTCATCGGAAATGGAAAACGATTCTCCGCTGCTGTAATATCCGTGTTGCTCAACTAATGTTGCGATCCAGGCAATTGCTTCGCGCGCTGTGCGGCTGCGCTGCAACGGAACGAACATCAGGCTACCCCAGTCCATTATACCGGTAGTGTCAATCAGTTCGGAACGTCCGCCGAAAGTTGTTTCCCCAATAGCCACCTGATGTTCGTTCATAAATCCAATTACAGAATAGGTTTCGGGTATCTGTGGTATCTCTCCGAGAAATTTGTTGGTAACCCGATCGAAAATTTTCAGTTTTGAGTTTTCAGCATGCCGGCCACCCTGACGGAAGTAAAGTTCTCCATAGCGTGTGTGAGAATCAGCAGCATATGTGATCATCACTGAACCATCAACCGAAGCTCCGCGAGTAACTAATAAGTTAGTGCAGGGAAATAATTGCTGGCAACCAAGCAATAGGATCGCCAAAAAAAGAGACCGTTTAAACATAGCACACAGGTATTAATTGATTTTGTTGGTCAAAAGTAGCTATTCGCCCGCAAACGACGAAGAATCTGAAAAATTCCTCGTTATTTAACTTAGATTTTCCGATTTTACCTGAATGGAGTTGTTCAAAAAGTCTTTAAACCCAGATTAAGCATTTGACAATGCTTAAACGATTAAGTGTTTGTAATCGGGGTTTATACGGACCACTCTACCGGATGCTCACACCAATTCCTGCCGAAGCAACAGGAAATTCAGCAAGTGTATAGTCTGCATGAAAATGGATTACTGCTAGCTTTAATTTAGCTCCAACGGTAAGTTGTGGCCCACCCGGGTTAGTCAAATCAATAGAGATTGGATCAGTAACATCCTGAATTGAAAACTGTTGGTTTTCGAAACCCATGAGAGGATAATCACCTAAAAGTCTGAGCGTTGTATTGGAGGCGGTATAACCAAGTGCTGCATAGGCAGTTATAAATGGAAAATCGGCCGATGCTATTAGATTGAATGTATACCCACTCACTTTCAATTCCAACTCCTGGTCTTCATAGTATGGTCTGCCTCCAGTAACAGGAAATCCATTCACACTCTGCGGATAAGCATTTCGCTGGAAATCCAGTTCCATTCCAAACCCAAGTTGGGAATAAGCTCCCATAACCGAAAGGTTAAGGAACGGCAATTTATTGGCTATCGGAATGATTTGCAACAGATCATACTTCAAGCCAGCTCCCCATAACGAAAAACTCCTACCTCTGAAGTCGTATGTAGGCATGTAGCGGGCTATAATCTCAAAACCCAGAGGGAGTCCAATTCCAGCTCTAACCATCGGCATAGGAACTGCTGGCAACCGCAATCCATTTGGAGATGCAAACTCCAGAATTGTAACCGGGTTGGCTGAAGGAGGAATGATTTCGCTGTAGTGTAGAATGGGTCGTTGATCCTCCTGACTGGCAATAGTAGGCGTCATGTGAATGTTGGGATCGCGTAATTGAAGTTTTTCGAACCCAATCTCTGATAGGTCGAATTGTTTGTAGGCGCTGGGTATAAGGGCAGCGCTTGCCGTTAAGGTTACATTAAACCCAAGCGTTTTGTGAACTTTTCCGGTGTTGAACCAACCCCCGTTGAGAGCCGAGCCAAGGCCAAAGCCCAATGGTTGAAGGTATCCTTCTGCAAGCTTTTCAGCGTCGTTTACCCCGCCTTTCAAGAAATCAACAACAGCCTGCTGACTGTAGGTTCGGAGGGAGGGTAAGAGTAAAATCAACACCAACAGTAGAATTGTTACTTTAGATTTCATGTTCGTGGTTTTTGGTTATAATTAGCGATCATAAAGGTACTATAATTTCCCTTTTTATCTTGGTGTACCGTATTTCGGGTCGCAGGTGCAGTACATCCTATTTTGCTATGAATAAGGCTCAATCATTGTTTTCGTGTGATCCGAACAAGAAAGTTTTAATGAATTGATCGCCATGCAGCAGCCCGAACGATCCTTTTTCAACTGACAATTCGTCGTACTGTGCAATACCATCGGGAATTGAACCGGGTCGAAAAATCATAAATGGTACAGGATCATGCACATGTGTACGCAGTTCGCATGGTGTGGCATGGTCGGGCAATATTGCAATCGAAACAGGTTCCTCCATTCTGGATGTTTCCTCTACAATATATTTTACGATCCGTTTATCGAGATACTCGATTGTGAGTGTTTTCAAGTCAATATTGCCTTCGTGACCCGCCTCATCACTGGCTTCAATGTGCAGGAATACAAAGTCAACCTCTTTCAGGGCATCAATAGCTGCCTTTGCCTCGCCCTCATAATTGGAGTCGTAAAGTCCAGTGGAACCCTCAACCTTGATTGCTTTAAAACCCGCATAGGCACCAATTCCATAGATAAGATCAACCGCTGAGATCACAGCGCCGGTTTTTCCGTACAACTCCATGAAAGTTTTCATTGCAGGTTTATATCCCGGCGACCAGAACCAAACGGAATTGGCTGGTTCTTTCCCTTGTGCAATCCGTTTCTTGTTAACGGGATGGTTCGCTAACAAAGCCTGCGACTTCAAAACCAGTTCATTAAGCATTGTGGCTGTGCTATCTCCTTCTGAAGAAGCGCTGCGAACCATTACTTCCCTGAAAAAAGTACCTGGCACATCGTGAGGAGGCGTACAGTGTATTTGGTTGCTCCCCCCTTTCATTACCAACAAATGACGGTAACTCACTCCTGGATAAAACTTCAAATCGTTGTTTGACAGCTTTCGATTCAGGAAATTTATCAGCTCAGATGCTTCTTCGCTTGAAATGTGACCAGCACTGTGGTTTTTTATTCTTCCATCATGAGTAATCGTTATCAGATTACACCTCAGAGCAAGGTCGTTGTTGTTAAGGGCTACTCCCATACTGGCAGCCTCAAGTACTCCACGTCCCTGATATACAGCCTTCACATCATAGCCAAGTACTGCCATATTGGCAATTTCGCTGCCCGGAGGCATATCTGCAGGTACAGTAACAAGCTTTCCACAACGACTCCTTGCACATAGCTTGTCAATATTAGGTTTATTGGCCACCATCAATGGAGTTTTCATTCCTAATCGCTCTATCGGGTGGTCGGAAACACCATCGGCCAGAATAATGATATACTTCATTATCAATAGTTTTTCAATAAATGGGTCTTAAACTGCTCATAATTATTTTGAATAAACAGGTAATGCTCTTCTTTGTTTTCAATCCCAGCGAGCGATGCGGGAGGTTCGGGGTCAAACCCAAGTATCCTCTCTATCTGTTCAGGGAATTTTGCCGGATGAGCGGTTTCAAGAACAACAAACAGCTTCTGTCCCAAATCTTGTTTTGAAGAGGCCAGATAATCATTCAATCCGGCCCAACCCACTGCTCCATGTGGCTCGAGAAGTAAATCGTGTTTATGCCAGGCATCGGTAATACTTTTCTTTGTCAGATTATCGGAAACCGACACGGCATACAAATCTTTGTTCATGGAGATTATATCGGGCATCATGTTAATGTTTCCTTTTTCATCCATTTTTCCACCGTACAGGTCAACCAAGCGTGCCAAATTGCTCGGGTGTCCTACGTTCATGGCGCTTGAGATGCAGTTTCGCGACGGCTCAATCTTCGCATATTCTCCGCTTTTTAAAAACTCCGGAAATTCGTCGTTTTCGTTAACCGCAACCACTATTCGTTCAACAGGCAGACCCATGCGCCAGGCAATCATACCTCCCATCAAGTCGCCAAAATTGCCAGAGGGAACTACGAAAATTGCTTTTTCATTCTGGTGTTTCCTCAGCATTGCCCATGCGTAGAAATAATAAACAGCCTGCGGGAGAAGCCTCCCTATGTTTATGGAGTTTGCCGACGAAAGATCAAGCTGTGCCAGGTCGGGATCAGCGAAAGCCTTTTTAACCATCGCCTGGCAATCGTCGAACTTGCCATCTATTGCAAGAACGGAAATATTGCCTCCGAGTGTTGTCATTTGTTTTCGCTGCCGTGTTGTTACCTCTGTTTCAGGAAAAAGAACGAGTACGTTGATATTATCTAAACCATGGAATGCATTGGCGATAGCGCTACCTGTATCTCCTGAGGTGGCGGTAAGTATCAACAATCGTCTCTCGCTCTTGGAAAGATAATGGCTCATAAGTCTGGCCATCATGCGAGCAGCGAAATCCTTAAACGAAGCTGTAGGGCCCCGATCGAGCCGCATTATATATTTCCTTTCATACACTTTTTCGAGAGGAACAGCATAATCATAGGCTTCAGTAACCAACTCCAGAAGAACGTTTTTGTGAATCTCATCCTTCAAAAACGCGTAAAGGACGTGAAACGCAATTTGTTGGTAATTCATACCAGCCATATTTAACAGGATGTTTGTTCCGAGCGAGGGAATATGGGTAGGCATGTACAATCCGATGTCGGGAGCTTGACCACGCATCAACGCCTCAGAAAAAGAAACCAGTGGAGATAACTGGTTAGTTGAGTAATAATTGATTTTTTGATCCATATTATCCAATTTTTGCTGAGGAGGCACCTCCTGCCGAAAACTCCGGGAACGTCATAATAACTTTATTACCATCGAGAGTGCCAAGCGCCCTGTCAAGATCGGCAATCACATCATCGGGATGCTCCATACCAATGCAGAGCCGGATAAGGTTGTCGGGGATTTGGGCAAGCTTTCTGCCCTCCTCGCCTTGTTGCGAGTGGGTGGAAATAGCCGGAATTGTGGCTATTGATTTGATTCTGCCAAGGTCAGTTGCGCGCCAGATACGCTGGAAAGCATCAAAAACCTTTCGGGTTGCAATAGCTCCGCCTTTTATTCGAAACGACATCAAATGCCCATAACGGTTTTGTGGTGAACCATACTGTTCGTCATATTCGGCATCAACTAAAAAGAGATATTTCGAAGCAAGCGAATGGAGTGGATGGGTTTCAAGTCCAAGGTAGTCGACACCTTCAATGTGTTTGTGATTGCTCAGAAAATGCGATACTTTCATTGTGCTTCTGCTTGTAATGTCAATTCTGTGCCGGATTGTGCGAATGTCGTTCAGCGCCATGATTGCATTCATTGGTGATGTGTTTGGACCATAGTCGCGGTTTGGCAATTGCTTTAGGTATGCACAGAAATCGGCCTTCATTTGTGGGTTGTCGATATTTGTAACGATATTTTTCCGTGCTATGATTGCGCCGCAAATTCCAAAACCACTTGTAAACAACGACTTTGTAACAGATTGCACAACAATGTCTGCCCCGAGCGCTATTGGACGTAGCAAAGCAGGAGTGGCAACCGTTGAATCGAAAATTACAGGCAGGTTGTATTTATGCGCAAGCGCAATTACCGCCGATATGTCGAAGAAAGCCTGGCCAGGGTTGCTGGGCAATTCGCCGTAAATAAACCGTGTGTTCTCATCAATTTTTGATTCCCACTCAGTAATGTCGTTTGAGTTTACTACCCGCCTCCATTCGATACCACGATCCTTTTCTTTACGCATGGAAAAGAGTTGAAAAGTACCGCCATATATCTGGCAGGAAGCCACAAAATTCATCGGTGCACCGGGTCGTTTCGGATCCTGCACCAAAAATGGATCAATGGCACTCTGTATAGCAGCCATGCCCGAAGCTGTAGCAATACAAGAGGTTTCGACATTCGAACCGTAACCCTCAATTAAGGCAAGAACTCCTTCGAGATAATAAATACTCGGATTAGCAATTCTTGCATAACACCAGGTTGGTATCTGGTATCCCAGAGCAGCCTCCATTTCGTCGGAATCGCGAAAACCCTGCGACGTTGACATGTAGATAGGTTCAATTGTTGATCCCTGATTGAAATCGAGAGCCTCCTGCATCGAATAGATGCCATGAACGGCAATAGTGTCGAACCTGCATTTCCTCATTTCGCTTAGATTCTCCGAATGCCATTGCATGGCACGTTTCGCAGCCTGCTTGTAGTAATCAATGCCTTTAGTTGCCATAGATAATGTTTTGAATAGTTATTGATTTAAACTCCTTTAAGACCTCCATAAAAAAGTATCTCCAAAAAATACAATATAGTGTTAAAGCCCTATTTCCAGAAATTTTCATCGGCGGCTGAGTGGGAATATGCAAAAAGTTAGTCTTTTCCTTTTGTTAACAGCTCACTTTGTTACATAAATCCACCATAATTTTTCTGACGGCTAAAATATAAAATATCCTCATTTAACTCTTGTCTGGTTACTGTTGAGTAGCAATTCGTACAGTTCGTTGAAAGTAATTAAATCCAGATTAAGAATTTAACAAAGCCTAATCGGGATTACCCACATGGTATCAAAAGTTCAGCCCTAACGGACTTTCTATTAATTCGGGTTAAGTTAATTTACAGCCGCTTTAACTTTTGATGCGGCCTCCTGCAGAGTTGAAGCCGATTGTACAGTGAGACCAGATGAGTCAATCAGTTTTCTGGCAGCTTCGGCGTTGGTTCCCTGCAAGCGCACAATAACAGGGATTTTTATCTCGCCGATGTTGCGGCAGGCATCAATTATTCCCTGTGCCACACGGTCGCAACGAACAATACCCCCGAAAATATTTACCAGTATGGCCTTTACATTAGGATCCTTCATAATTATCCTGAAACCTTCCTCCACCCTTTTAGCATTTGCCGAACCACCAACGTCGAGAAAATTGGCAGGATAGCCGCCCGATAGTTTTATCATATCCATAGTAGCCATTGCCAAACCGGCACCGTTTACCATGCAACCTACATTACCGTCGAGCTTCACATAGTTGAGGTCATGTTTGCCTGCTTCTATCTCAACAGGATCTTCCTCGTCGAAGTCGCGCATATCGGCGATAGCGGGATGGCGATACAATGCATTGCTATCTATTACAGCTTTGGCATCGGCAGCAAAAATTCTGTTGTCGGAAGTTTTCACAACCGGATTAATCTCATATAATAGCGCATCTGAAGCAATATATGCAGCATATAACCCCTGCGAAAACCTGATCATTTCGGTGAAGGCATTACCTGTAAGACCCAAATTGAAGGCTATCTTACGGCTTTGGAAGGGCTGGAGGCCTCCACAAGTATCAACCTCTTCCTTAAAAATAAACTCTGGCGATATTTCGGCAACCTTTTCTATATCCATACCCCCCTTTGGCGAATAGATGAACATATTTTTGCCTTTTTGCCGGTCCATCAAAATGCTCATATAGAGCTCCGAAACCGGCGATGCACCCTCGTAGTAAATATCCTGCTGAATGAGTACCTTGCGAACCATTTTTCCCTTAGCACCTGTTTGTGGAGTAACTAATTGCATTCCAAGAATAGCGTCGGCGTGTTGCCGTACCTCTTCGAGGTTGCGGGCTAACTTAACACCACCGCCTTTTCCCCTGCCACCTGCATGGATCTGGGCTTTTACCACCCATTGATTTGTACCGGTAATTTCATGCATTTTTCTGGCAACCGTAACCGCTTCTTCGGTCGTAAACGCTACCTGGCCTTCGGCTACCTGCACTCCATAATGGCGCAATATAGATTTCGCCTGATATTCGTGTAGATTCATAATTTAGGTTTTATTATCGAACGGCAAAAATAGTAATCAAACGCAATTTAACCCGATTATTCCGTTTTTGATTGGCTCATAGACGATAATCAACAAGTAATCGTTTATTTTGCAACAATCAACGATTTTCAGAATGCAATTTAGCTATTTGTCGCACACTCTAAGTTTGTTCCCGGCTTTGCCTCTCCAGAATTATGAAAATTTAGTAATTCTACATCTCGAATTCCGGAAAAGCTGCAACCACAATTATCTCAAACATGTGCGAACCAAACCGGCTTCTGACTGAAACCTCACATCATTTAAAGGTATGCCATGATTAGAGTAGTTAATATACATAAGGCTTATGGAGCCCTAAAGGTTCTGAAAGGAATTGATCTTGAGATATCGCAAGGAGAGGTTGTCTCCATCGTAGGAGCCTCAGGAGCAGGGAAATCAACTCTTCTGCATATCATGGGAACTCTCGATAAACAGGATCAGGGACAGGTGTTTATCAACGGCGAAAACATGAACCAGCTATCTGACCAGAAACTGTCGTCGTTCCGTAATCGTAATATTGGGTTTGTATTCCAGTTTCATCATCTTCTTCCCGAGTTCACAGCGCTGGAGAATGTTTGCATTCCTGCCTTTATTGCAGGTAATGGGCGAGCGCTTGCGGAGAAAACAGCCACAGATCTGCTGACTTTTCTCGGACTTGGAGAGCGCCTTAATCATCAACCTTCGGAACTATCGGGCGGTGAACAACAACGTGTGGCCGTTGCACGCGCTTTGATCAACAATCCGCTGATAGTTTTTGCCGATGAACCCTCCGGAAACCTCGATTCCAACAACGCAAAGGAACTTCATCGCCTGTTCTTTTTACTTCGCGAAAAATACCATCAAACCTTTGTTATCGTTACTCATAACCAGGAGCTGGCAGCCTTAGCCGACCGAAAACTTACAATGACCGATGGATTGATCACAAGCGAAGAACGTAATCAAAGCAAAACATTGAAAAACAGCATCCCTTTTCGCAATGAATAAACGCCACGACAAATTTTTCGCTTTGATTTGCTCACTGTTAGTGTTAATGGCTGTTATATTGACGTATGAGCAAGCATTTGCGCAAACTCAAACCGGGCAAGATTATGAAAACATAATACTTAGGGCAGAGCAATATTTTCAGCAAAAAAACTACCGCCAGGCAAAGCTCGAATTCGAAAATGCTGCGCGTATTAACCCAACTGCCACTTTTCCCCGAATGAGATTGCAGCAAATCAGGCAGTTTTTTACAGATCCGCAGGACGAAGTTCGCTACCAGCAACACATCTCGGCTGGTAACGATTTTGCTGGCAGACTGTTGTTTGACCAGGCTTTGAATGAGTTTAGAAATGCATTAATTATTAAGCCCGAAGAAAAATATCCGGCACAACGCATCGGTGAAATCGAAGAGATGAAACTCGATCATGCACGGAGGCAACAAGATTATATACGTACTATCCGCGTAGCCGATTCACTTTTCAATCGCAATCTGTACCAGGAGGCGCTAACAGAATATCTCTTTGCTTCCGGTCTGCTTCCCTCCGAAAACCATCCCCGCCAAAGGATTGATGCTATAAACAAAATCATAGAACAGGCACGCGCCGAGCAGTTGGCCTATGAGCAGGCTGTTAGCAAAGGCGATCAACTTTTTATGGCCCTTGATTTTGCCGCTGCATTGGAAGCCTACACACAAGCGTTGAAAATCAGACCCTCTGAACGGTACCCCGCCGGTATGATCGAACGGATAAGAACTCAACAGGCTGAAGCCGGCACGATTGAAGAACAATACAATGCTGTAATACAGAGTGCTGATCAACTTTTTGCTGCCGGCGAATTTGAAACTGCCAGGCTTTCATATCAACGCGCCAGTAGGCTCAAACCTGCAGAAACGTACCCCAGGAACCGGATCGCAGAGATAAATAAACTACTTGTTCAGGCTGCACAAAATCAGGAAATTATCAACAACGCCCTGCAAGAAGCTGATAATCATTATCGAAATCAACGATTCGAACTTGCACTTGAGAATTATCGGATCGCACACAAACACAACCCTGCAGATCAACAAACAGCTTTACGAATCAGCCAGCTTGAATTGCTGATTGGAACAGGTTTGCAGGTACGCCGCTCGCTCCAAACTGCCGACAGCCTTTTTGATGCTAAAGCATATGCCTTGGCTATTATAGCGTATCAGGAGGTTCTGAAACTCGAAACCAATCACAAACACTCTCAAAACCGGATTACTGCAATCAATTCAATTCTTTCGCAATTAGAGCAAAACGAAGCCGAATTCAATGAGTTGATTACCAATGCGAACCGGCTCTACAATGAAAACAAATTACAGGAAGCCCTGGAAAAATACAGGCTGGCCGAAAAGCAGAAACCAGGCGACGCCGCATTAACAGCCCGAATCAATGAAATAAGTGATCGCATACAAGAAGCACTCAAAAGACAAGCAGCTTTCGACATATTAATAGCCACTGCCGATGCTCACTTTGTAAGAAATGAGTATGCTCTGGCACTTACAGTATATCAGGAGGCTTCAGCTATCGATCCGGAAAACAGTTATCCTGCTCAACGAATCACGGAAATCAGAAATCTTATTAATGCGGCAGAGCTTGATAATGCATATAGCGAAGCTGTTGCAGAGGCATTAGCCTTTGAATCGCAAAACAATCTTCCGGAGGCGCTTGAGTCATGGCAGAGAGCAACCGGATTTAAACCTGAAGAAACCCAGCCTCAGGAAAGGATTATGCAGATTAATATGCAACTTACAACAGAAAGGCTCAAGGCCAGGGATGCTTATGAAGCAGCTATTGCAACAGGCAACCGTTATTTCGAAACCAAGGTATTGGATCAGGCAATCGAAGCTTTTCAGGAAGCTGCGAGGCTATTGCCTCACGAAACTTTGCCGGGTGAAATGATTGCCCGTATTCGCCAACTCATCAACGAACGGACATTGATAAATCTTGTAAAAGAGCCTGTTGCCTTGCAGTTAGGAGAGGAAAAACGGTTCTCATTCGAACCTGTCGAAATGCGGGCACGAAGAAATAATTATGTGATTATACGGCTGAATTTCGGCAGCACAGCCCCATCACGCGTATTCTTAAATTTCGGGGTCGATCAGCAGCGTAGCGGTGGTATTGTGGTTCGCAACCCGGGAGGGAAAACCGAAAATGAGTTTATAATACGTGTAAGCGCACAGGACCGCTGGTATCGCATTGATAACAACTGGGTTGGCGTTCTCTCTGACGGAAATACTGCGGAAATTACGCAATTAATAATTGCCGCGGGAGAATAAATCCCTGCACCAGAGTTCTTCTATCATGCGGGGTAGTTCAGCCCTAACGAATTACAGATCACAGATTACAGATTACAGATTACAGATTACAGATCACAGATTACAGATTACAGATCACAGATCACAGATTACAGATCACAGATCACAGATCACAGATTACAGATTACAGATTACAGATTACAGATCACAATTTTATTTACTAATCTGCTTTTCTGCAAAATCGCCTACCACAGGCAGTTTAAATCTTTCTCCTTTGAACGCCTTGAACATCAGCACCAGCCAAAGAATTAGGCTTATTGGGGCTATCAAAATTAATATTAGCCATCCAATAATTGGTATCCAACCAATAACCATTGATACTATCCACAGTGGAAGAAATGTTGCCAGTGATTGCATTGCGTGAAACCTGACAAACTTGTTTTCTTTCTCCAGCACCAGAAACAGAATCCCGGTTATAAAACCCAGAGAATAGCAAAGCAGACCCTCAATGTTTTCGTCTAAACCCAGAGCTGTTTTCGTTGTTTTGTCATTTTCCATGATTTTTCCCTTTTTGTGTTTTTGAAAGGTCTAAAAATATTTTAGCATAAATTCAACGGCTAATATACTAATAAAAATTGCTTTCACTACCGTCTGACCAGAAATTTGACCCAGATTAAGTATTTGACAATGCTTAATCTGGGTTTAAAGGTCAAACCAAAGGTTCGGCTGTCCGACTAATTTTACCTGCCCGACTTTGTCAGTCAGGCGGGTTTCTGTACTTTTGCCAATGTTGTGTTTGTTGAGTTGTAACTACAAGCTTACAACATCGGGGTGAAACCTTCGGGGGAGTAGCCCCATTTTGTAAATATTTCGTAATTTTAGTCGTACACTAGTGTCAAGATATGGAAAAACCTAAGCTCAAAGATGCTCTAAAGTTTTGGCTCAAACTTGGCTTTATCAGCTTTGGAGGGCCTGCGGGTCAGATTGCTTTAATGCACGAACATTTAGTGGATAAAAAAAAATGGATCAGCAACAGTAAGTTTCTGCATGCTTTGAATTTTTGTATGCTATTGCCCGGTCCTGAAGCACAGCAGTTGGCCACATATCTTGGCTGGTTGCTGCACGGCCGCTTAGGCGGGTTTGTAGCAGGTGTTTTGTTTATTCTTCCTTCAATGTTTATTCTTCTGGCGTTAAGCATTATCTATGTTAAGTTTGGAGAATTGCAATGGGTTTATTCAATTTTTAATGCATTAAAACCTGCAGTTGTTGCTATTGTAATGCTTGCTTTATTTAAAATTGCGCAAAAGTCGCTTAACACTCTAATCCACTTTTTTGTAGCAATTGCTGCCTTTGCAGGTATTTTTTTTCTCGACATCAGGTTTCCTGTCATCATTTTAGGGGCGATCCTATTGGCCGTAGTATTGCGCTTTCTTTTACCCAAACTTTTTGAACAAGAAGGAAACAATTTCGTAAAGGAAGATGAACACGAGAGCAATTATTATGTAAATAGATACTCGCAAAATCATGAAATAGGATTTAATCCTTCCAGGTTTTGGAAAACTCTTGGATTTGCTGTTTTTTTATGGCTAATCCCCTTGGCTTTGTTTTACTTCTTTGCCACAGATTTTAATTTCTGGATTAAGTTGTCAACGTTCTTTACCCAGGCCGCATTCGTAACCTTCGGTGGCGCTTATGCTGTATTACCTTATGTAGCCCAGGTAAGCGTAGAGCAATTTGGCTGGCTTACCGAACTGCAGATGATAGATGGGCTTGCACTAGGTGAAACTACTCCGGGGCCGCTAATCATGGTACTTGCATTTGTAGGATTTATGGCTGGTTACAACCACTTTGGAAGTTCCCTCGCAATGGGTACAATGGGGTTGGTTACTACAACTTTTTATACATTCCTTCCCAGTTTCCTGTTTATTTTTGCTGGAGCCCCAATAATTGAAAGAACACAGCATAACAAAAAAATAAAGGATGTGTTAACCGTCGTAACTGCTGCAGTTGTGGGAGTTATCTTAAACCTTACAATTTTTTTCGGGAGGGCAGTACTTTTTCCTGAAGGGATTTCCTTTCAAAACATAAACTTTGTTGCCTTTGCCTGGGTAATTATTTCATTTTTATTCATCCACAGATTTAAAGTCAACATTATTTACTGGATAGGTATAAGTGCACTATTTGGTTTAGGGACTTATTTTGCAGGGATTGGATAATCCGGATCAAATTGCCCCCCCCCTTGGGTTTTGGTTTCAATGAAAGTTTTGGGGTAATAAAAATCAATAAATCGCCCGATAAGCAAATAGTCAATAGTTCGGTGGATGTAGCTCAACACCTACTCAAATCGCAGCCGCAGGTTCCCAAATCTGAAACAGCAGCCTTGTGATTGCGGCTGCGTTTAAGTCTTAATTGTTGGGTGTAGTTGTTTTTTTAGTCAGCTTTCTCAGAATTGTCCTTCCATTGATTCTCGGCAGGAACAAACAACTGTTCTAACTTATAATTGTACTTTTTCTTTCCATCTAGAGTAGTATATACTATACAAATTACTCTTTTTAAGTTGGATAGTTCACTAATTGGACGGTTCATGATTTTATCAAATTCTTCTTTTCCAAAAGAGAATGACCACTCTGAGGTTTCATCTGGAAATCTAACAAAGTCGTTATCTGTATGTGAAGATAATGCAACCTCATTTAGAATAATTTTTACATCCATTTGTATTATTCTAGCTGGTGAATTTTTCACGCGACAAGCAATTCTGAAAGGGATTGGACGTATTGTTTTATGTTCTGCATCGATAACTCCATAATTTGAAGCCCATACAAAAGGTCGAGAGCTTCTTGCATATTCTTGTCTTGTCCAATAAAGAGATAGAAATGAAGTAATCAATGCGATAATAGCAATTATTATTGGTATCCATTCTTTATACCATGGAGAATTGGGCAAATTTTCAATTATTACTTTCATTGTTTCCATTTGTTGAATTTTTATTTTCAGGGATTTTTTTACAATTACACCCAACTAGCCAATCCCCCAAAGTTACTAACTTTTTTCAACTCCTTTATTTTCTGTAGTCAGATTTAACCTGTCCAGCGGACTTTGTATCCGGTTAATGGCTTTGTTGGATACATGCGTGTAAATCATTGTGATTTTTATACTTGAGTGGCGCGGGTTATGCGCACTCCCCTTTTGCGAAAGTCCGCTTTTCTCAAGCGGCGCTGTAATCACTTTTTGAATACTAAGCATAGCCGTTTTAAATCTGAACCAAATGTACAAAAATAATTTCCAATGCTTCACAATTAATTCGGGTTTAACAACACAAGAACCTGCAACAGGTCAAAGAACGTCAATCTGTTGTAACGCTACAAAATCAATAAATCGCCAGAAGAGTGCATAAACATTATTCCGGTGGATGTAGCTCAACACCCACTTAAATCGCAACCGCAGGTTCCCAAACCTGAAACAGCAGCCTTGTAATTGCGGCTGCGTTTAAGTCTTAATTGTTTTCGATTAGTGCTTCTTGTAAAGTTTATAATTATTAAGTTCTAAAGGAACAATAATGTACTTTAAAGAAATTTCAAAATCACTTTGTTTATATACCAATAAATATTCCTCATTTACTGGAATATTATGATTTAAACTAATATTAAAATATCTCCCGAAATAACCGTGCAATGACCAATCTGTTCTTATTTTTGGTTCTATTGCTATCATTGTGTTTTGTGGAACAATAACACCAACAGCATACACATCTTCTATTTTGCAATTATCTCTACCTATTTTATTTGAATTATAAAACACAAGAAAAATACCTATAATAAAAACACATATACTTATATATTTGTATATATTAAATCTAATTCCATTTGTGTCAATTTTTTTCATGAGATAACCAATTCGCTTTTCTATCAACAATGCAAATGCAATGCTAAGCAATGGTAATGTAGCTAAAATATAAAATCCACTTTGTTTCATACTAATCATTATAGGAATAACACCAGATAATCCAAGCAATATAAAAACAAAATACCATTTAATATTTGTGTTTATAAATTTAATTTTTAATGTAAATACTATTGACAATAAAACTAGCAAAAACATTGGAATAAGTTCATTGAATAATCGTTTCAATATAAAAAACCGACTTTCAACAGTTTGCACATTCTGAATACTGCCAACAACTTGCTTGTTGATGTATGCCAATAAACTATTAATGCTTTCAGGCATTACAAAATATAAAACTATCAAAGGAGATAATGCAGAAATAACCAACATAATAGTGTCTATAAAAAATCGTTTAAAACTAATTTGTCGAGTAATTATAAATATCCAAAATATAAATGAGAACGGGAATAAACCAACAAAACCTTTAGATAAAAAAGCACAAAACAATGAAATTCCCGCCAAAAATAAATAAACAAAACGTTTATTTATAAAACTTTCTAAAATAAATAGTACAGATATGCTTGTGAAAATCATCATTGTATTTTCAAGCATATTGTTTGTTATCGCCCAAAAAACAAGAGGTATTGTTATCCAAAACAAAAGTGGCAGCCATGCTGTTTGGTTTGAATTATTTATTATTTTTTTCCATATTCCAACAATAATAATTCCTGTTACAACATGAGTTAAAAAAGAATATAACCTTTCAATATAAATGCTGTCGCCTAAAACTTTAAAAAATAAACTTTGTAAACCAAATGCTAATGGAGGATGTTCATGAAAAACAGGATATAATGTTTTAGTTAAATGTAAGTTCCAAAAATCCCCAAGACCATTAGCGAGATTTTTTGATATTACAGCATATAAAAGACCATCCATAAACATGCCGTCTGATAGCATATTGGGACTAATAATAATTAAGAGTATTCCAAAAACACTAAAATAATAAGGATAGGTTTTATTTTTCATAAATTAAACGTAATGAAATAATTGGCAAAATAATAGCATATCGTGGTTATACAAATAGCAATAAATTTTGATATATAAAATGAAGATATTACAAATGATAACATTTTTAGTTTGTTTGATATTAATTTAGTGAATGTAAATTTTTGATAAACTAAATAAAGAAAAAATATATTTATGAACAACCCAATAAAAGAAATAATTATTCCGGCGTTTAAATTTTGCGAATTAAGCTGGCAATGCATAGCGTACCTTTTCGTAGTGAAAGATTTTTTGAATTTTACCTGGTCTTTTCTGTAAACATCTCATATATCCTCCTGGCGAACTTGTCATTTCTTTTTCATTTTCATTATTGATCGCTGATATAATGCTGGTAATGAACCTTTTTCCTGTCTTATAAGCAACCGGTGTGTTACCTTTGGGTGAATAACCCCGACCTCGGTTATCTTCACTTGAAAGTCCGGTTTCATCACAC
>CAYGGZ010000010.1:69390-75960 GCA_964349765.1 uncultured Bacteroidales bacterium | reverse complement strand
TACATTAGGCCGCTCAATCATCAACAGAACTCCTCTTTCAGGGTATTAATTTCAATATTCAACCCAAATTAAGCATTTGACAATGCTTAAACCCAGTTTACGCAATTGCATTGCGTAAACGATTAAGAAAATGTAATTCAGCAATTTAAAATTGCTTCAAACATTTTCTAAATCGGGGTTACCCTCATGGAATCAATAGTTCAGCCCTAACGGACTTTCTATTGATTAATTCGGGTTCAAACCACCCTTATTTCTCGGCAACCTTGGCGATTGTTGTTGATTCGTAATCAGCAATTGCAAACAGCTTCAATTGCTTTTCGCTCACCTTCTCGGGAATCAGGTCGAGTGTAGGACCAAAACGCTCCAGGTAGGTTTTGATGGCTTTTTTTATTACTCTATTTGGCGTAAGCTTATAGACCTCACAATATCTCTCAAGATGTGCATGAAGTTTACCGCTAATTTTCAGGTTTATTTTCCGGAATTTTGTTTTTCTGCGTTTGCGGATTTTGCTTTTGGATTGCCTCATCTGGAAGTTTTTTTATCAGTTGTGCGATATTTATGTTCTAGGAATCACGCTCTTTATATCATCAATAATTTTCATTGCCAACACCTCGGCCGTAGCAGGGGTTGCACTTTCAGCATAAATGCGAATAATTGCTTCTGTGTTTGATAGCCTCAGATGCACCCAATCCTCGCCAAATTCAATCCTGACACCATCAAGCAAATTCTGGGGGAACGATGAGTATTTCAGGCTTATTTCTTTAATAACCATTTCTGCATTGACTTCATCTGGAAGTATAACCTTGTTTTTCGACATGTGAAAGTCAGGGTATTGCCTCCTGAGTTGTGAGGCGCTTTTACCCGATTTAGCCAGATACGACAAAAATAACGCGATGCCAGCCAAGGCATCGCGCCCATAGTGCAGAGCAGGATAAATTATTCCGCCGTTACCTTCGCCGCCAATAACTGCGTTATGTTTTTTCATCATTTCCACAACGTTCACTTCGCCAACGGCTGAGGCAAAATAACTGCCTCCCGAGTTTTCAGTAATGACCCTGAGCGCACGTGTTGACGACAGATTCGAAACCGTGTTGCCAGGCGTATGTTGTAGCACATAATCGGCCACCGCCACCAATGTATATTCCTCGCCAAACATGGAGCCATCCTCGCAAATAATTGCCAAACGATCAACATCGGGATCAACAGCAAAACCTACATTGGCATCGCTGCGGACAACAGCGTCTGAAATCTGTGTGAGATTTTCTGGCAGCGGTTCGGGATTATGCGGGAAGTGTCCGGTAGGCTCGCAATTCAGTAATAATTGTTTTTCGACACCTAACGCATTTAGTAATAAGGGGACAGCAATCCCACCTGTTGAGCTTACCGCATCAATTGCAATGCAAAACCCGGCTTTTCTGATTGCCTGCACATCAACCAATGGGAGGTTAAGAATTTTTTCGATATGCAATTCAACGAGCCCGTTATTTTGGGCGACGGTGCCCAATTTATCAACAGGCGCATAGGAGTATTTGGCTTCAGACGCCAGAGCAATCAACTCTTTGCCATCGTCTTCGCTGATGAACTCTCCAAGGTTATTGAGCAACTTCAAGGCATTCCATTGTCCTGGGTTATGACTTGCCGTAAGAATGATGCCACCATGTGCATTCAATTCGGCAACGGCTATCTCCACCGTTGGAGTAGTTGAAAGACCAACATCAGTAACATTTACTCCCATAGCCATCAGGGTTCCCGACACCAAATGGTTCACCATTGCACCGGATGTACGGGCATCACGCCCAACAACAACATTTAACTTTTGGTTTGGATGGCGAGTGGCAAGTAAAACTGCAAATGCTGAAGTAAAACTGATAATGTCGACTGGTGTGAGTCCTTTACCAGGTTTACCGCCTATAATTCCCCGAATGCCGGAAATGCTCTTGATTAAAGTCATCAGATTTATTACAAAGTGTCGCGCAAATTTATTCTTTTTTATCCTCTAACAATATTTGATTCACAAACGCCGCGACTGAGTCAAAAAAAAGATGCAACTACTTTCGTTCTCAAAAGAGCCGCAATCTCCCAAAAGCTGATATTTTTGCTTTCCAAAAAACCAGAATGCATCCACAACAGGAAAACAACAACCGCATCGGTTACAGGCAAGCATTCTTGTCGTTGTTTCTAAATTTTCTGCTTTTTGGTTTGAAATATTGGGCAGGAATCGTTAGCGGTTCTCTCGCACTCATTGCCGACGCCTGGCATACCTTAACCGACTCGGTAAGTTCTATGATTGTGATGATTGCTATCTGGTTTAGCTCTCGCAAGCCTAATCATAAACATCCTTTTGGTTTTGGCAGGATCGAACAATTAGCAGCTTTGTTAATTGCTTTTATTATTGCCATTATAGCATGGGAATTTCTCGGTGATGCCGTTCACCGGTTCAGAACTCAACAAGCAGCTAACTTCGGCACGCTTGCATTGATAGTTATAATTGTTTCTATTCTGATTAAAGAAGGATTAGCCCAGTACACATTTCGAGCTGCAAGGAAAACCGGTTTGGCAACCTTAAATGCAGATGCATGGAACCATCGCAGCGATGCACTCTCGTCTGTTGTCATGCTTATTGGGATATTCCTTGGCAGGTATTTCTGGTGGATCGACAGCCTGCTGGGAGTGATGGTATCAATTTTATTGTTTTATGCGGTATATAAAATAGCGCGTGAGGCCGTTGGCAGGCTACTGGGACAAGAACCCGATCAGAAACTAAATGAAGCAATCAAATCAATTACTCTTGACATAGCCGGCTACGACACCAATCCACACCATTTTCACCTTCATGACTATGGCTGCCATAAAGAACTTACTTTTCATATAAAGGTTTGTGGCGAACAAAGCATACTGCAAGGACATACACTGGCAAAAAAAATGGAACTTGCCATCTTCGAACAAACAGGCATTACTGCTACTATTCACATCGACCCCGCATGAGTTGGCTTCAAAAAAGCATCCCGCTTACATGGCTCAAACTGATTTTCAGGTCGTTAAACCACCGGAACTATCAATACTATTTCTGGGGGCAATGCATCTCGCTTATGGGCACATGGATACAAAACATAGCCTTAGGATGGCTTGTGTACAGGCTTACGGGTTCTGTTATCTTTTTAGGAGTAATGGCATTTGCCGTACATATACCTTCGCTGGTGATTACTCCATTCGCTGGGGTTTACGCTGATCGGCTCAATCGCCAAAAAACCCTGATAATCACCCAGTTGCTGGCAATGTTCATCACAATTGCATTGGCGTTGGTTGTTCTTTTCGAATTGGTTACCGTGTGGAACCTTATGGTTTTTGCCGTATTGATTGGGATTGTAAATGCCTTTGATACGCCGTTCCGTCATGCCTTTGTGATGGAATTGGTGGGCAACCGTGACGATTTGCCCAATGCCATTGCCCTGAACAGCACTCTGTTTAATGCGGCACGATTTATTGGGCCGATAATCGGCGGGATACTGATCAGCCTTGTAGGTGAAGGGTGGTGTTTCATGATCAACGGCATAAGTTTTCTGGCTGTGGTTGTGAGTTTACGGCTGATACGAGTTGAACCATTCAAGCCTGTTTTACAGACGCAAAGCACGTTGCTGCAACTGAAAGAAGGGTTGAATTACTCATGGAACAATAAACCCGTAAGGTATCTGCTGTTGATGATAGCAGTGACAGGATTTGCCGGATTACCGTTTCAGTCATTTCTGCCAGCATTTGCCTCCGGCATACTTCAGGGCGGGGCGCCACTTCTTGGTATGCTAACTGGCTCGCTTGGCGCTGGAGCGCTTGCTGGAGCGCTTTATCTTGCCTCGCGGCAAAACATTCGATCACTGCCCAAGGGAATTTTATTCTCTGTTGTTATATTTGTAGGTGGGATGAGTGTATTCAGCCAATCGCTCTGGCCAGCCGTATCTATGATGGGGTTGGCCGTTGCCGGATTTGGGATGATTTTTCTTTTCAATGCCACCAATACCCTTCTTCAAACCATTACCGACGATAGCAAGCGGGGCAGGATGGTATCGCTCTACAGTTTGACCTTCATGGGAATTCCGCCATTAGGCAGCCTTGCAATGGGCGCTGTAGCTGAGCTTGCTGGTATCGCATTCACTGTTCTTGTTTCCGCACTAATCTGCCTGGCAACAGTGTTTCTTTTGCGAAAGAAAATAAAAGGAGTGGAGCAGCTATTATAGCCTCGCGGCATCTAAAAATTGACTCTGATGCCGGGTCCTAAGAGAAAAAACAATCTTCTTTGATTAAGGAAATATCCACCGCCAACGTGCAGCGGAAATATCATTCTTGCATCTCTTCTTGTTGGAAACACGCTTCCTATCAGCACAATACCCATATCGCGGTTGATATTGTTTTCAGCAAAATTAAAAGCATTGAGCGCCAGAAAGCCTGCACCGAGTTTGTAGGGTTTTTGTCGCGCAATTTGTTCCCGGTAAAAGAAGCTGAACTGCGCCATCATTGCCATGCTGATACCACTAAGATTCCCAATTTGATCCTCGCCGGGTCGCAAAATAAGTAATCCGGCAGGAAACGAAACATCTACATCGAAGCGGAAAGGACGTTGCAGCACAAGATCAATAATTTTGCGATGGTGGCCGCTCTGATAACGGTCGGAAGTGTGTGAAACCGTAATAATGGCACGGGTCCACATATCCCAGTCGAAGGTTTTGCGGTTAAGAATCTGGTTCAAACTTATTTCTGCCATACGGCAATCGTTTCTTGAATAGAAGGTAAAGCGTGGAGAATTTTCGCCGGGACATATTGCCATTCGTTCGATACTATGATTCTCTATCAACTCTCCTCTACTACCCAAAATACGCACATCAAGGTCAATGTATTGCTTTCCGTACAGCCGCATATCCCCGTCAATTTTATTTGGATCAAATGAAATTACGATATCGCGGATTGTTGATTCATAAAAAATCGGGCCTTTGATCTCATTAATTGTTTTCGGGCCATTGCCATAGTTGATGGTGATAAAATCGAATTGACGGGGACGTTGGTACTCTATCATATTAAGCAGAAAGCCTGATGGTTTTCCGTTTACTAAGATATCAATCCGTGTTTTGGGGTTGTGCAGGGGAACATGCACCTGGAACTCTGCCTCTTTCTCCTGCCAAACCAATGTATCGACTGACTGCTGTAATGGAATATCAAACCTGATACGTGCGCGGTTCAGGCTCTCCCCTTCTAACCGAACCACAACTGTTTCGCCGGGATGAACATTAAGTTGTTCTGTCCAGTTGCGTCCGTCGCGCAGTAATCTAACGCTCCTGATATTGGTTTGCGGTATTACGGATAGGTGTGTTATAAACAAAGGCTTGTCGCCTTCCTTTATGAATAGGGAGCCCTCGCCAGCCTGATGATAATTATAAGGCCTGATTATGCCCAATACTCTATTGTTTGCCAGGCGACTACGTGTAAAAAACTCAGCTATGAGAACTCCTCCGGCTTCTTCCTGATTTTCGATTCGATAAGTTCTGTTAAGTTGGAGCAACCTATGATTATCAATCTGTATCTCAATGCCATCGCGCCGATTAACATCGCTTAAAGTGATCTCGTTCAGATCGAACGAAACAAACGCTAACCGGCTCGTACGGACATTAAACACAGGAGTTTCAAATTCCCGGCTGTAGTTTAATGTACCTGTAAGGTCCAGATCGGGTTTAAGCTGATCAATCTGAATTGTAAAAGTTCTGCTTCCGGCAGTTAATGGAATCAGGTGCAGCAAAATGCGATGATCGTGGCGGATAATCCGGTATTGAAAATTGTCGCGAAAAACCCATTGGTGCGTAAGTTGCACATTTTGCGGCAAATTGGTGTTGATTTCTGTAACGGTTTCTTCTCCAACAAAAACCTCTTCAGGAATCTGAGTTAGCGAGTAATGCATCTTCACAACTGGCTGAAAAAATATCTCATCGTGAAGTGTATGGCCATCCGTGGTTAAAACCTTGATTTGGGCATGAAAAAAGTTGCCTGCTGTGATATCATCGAACCGTAAATGAACTCTTATCAAATTGCTCACCGCTACCTTTTGCGTAGCCAGCACAGATACCCCCGGAGAACCTTTTACAAAAATATCAGATATCGTAATATTCGTGTCCGGCTCAAACATAAGCAGTGCCATTTCTGACTCGCTACGGTAAAAAAACAGAAATGTATTCTGGTTCCTGAACCGTTCCGGCATATTGCTAAGCCGGTATCTCGCAGTATCTATCTTAAGTTCGGCATCGGCAAACAATCGCGGTTGATCTGCTGCAAAGGAGACTAATATTTGCGACCACAATAAAAACAAAACTAAAATCCAGTTAAGCATGATAATTATAACAAAATGGTTAAACGACTGCAAAATTATGAAAACAGCCAAAGCTTCCTAAGGTTTGATTCTGTTAAGTAGGGGTATTGCTATGATTTGCAGGGTTCGGGATTATTTTTACTTTTGCACTCCGTTTTACGAGGATAAAATAGTACGTTGATTGACAATGAAACGTCGGATTCATTGACGAAAACCTTAACGTTCTT
>CAYGGZ010000010.1:0-69290 GCA_964349765.1 uncultured Bacteroidales bacterium | reverse complement strand
TAGTTTTTATTTTTGGCGAGGTAGTCTCGTCTTGAAGACGAGACGTCGGATTCATTGACGAAAACCTTAACGTTCTTTAGTTTTTATTTTTGGCGAGGTAGTCTCGTCTTGAAGACGAGACGTCGGATTCATAGACGAAAACCTTAACGTTCTTTAGTTTTTATTTTTGGCGAGGTAGCTCAGGTGGTTAGAGCGTCGGATTCATAACCCGAAGGTCGCGAGTTCAACTCTCGTCCTCGCTACTGAAACATACAATTTGCAACAAAATAGACCTATTCCTGTTGTAACAGCTTGTATATTACTCCCTTATTAGCTTGTTCGCGCAGCAGATATTCAACGCAGGATTGAATCATTCCAATATTTTCTGGCACATGAATGCCAGGTTCCGACCAAAGGCCTGTATCCATCATCCTTAGAGCCGCAGTAGCGGCATATCCGGTGGTTCGTGCCATGCTATGCACCTGTAATTTATTATCGTATTCGTCGAAAAGCTCCCAGACCAGGTTTATTGTTTTACCATTCTTCAAGCCTCGTGCCGTGACACGCATCACAGTAATGTCAGGTTCTCCATCATTCAGTTGCCATTGATTGAACAGCAATCTCGAAGTGAATTCAATGGGTTCAACCAATATATCGTTTATCATTACCGGTTCTTTTTCAAAAAACCCCGAATGACGCAGCGCTTTAATCAACTCAATATGACCTGGATAACGCATTGTTTTCTCCACCATTTCAGGTATGCTCAATGTATGAACCAATGAACGCAAACCATCGCTGTTGAATGCTTCAAGTGTGCCTACAGTCTCAAAATCAACCAATTCAGAATCTGAGAGTGCAGGCATTGTAATAATTTTGCCGTTTCGCACAAGTCTGGCAGGTCGGAGATACTCTTCAATAACATCGGCTGGGGAGAAAACCGCTTTGTAGCTCCAGGGCCAGGTTCGCACCTTAGGCAGACCACCAACCAATATTTCGAGGCTTTCGCATTTATCAAGGAGAATTGTAGCATATCCTGCCAACAAATTGCTCATCCCTGGCGCAACGCCCATGTCGCTGATAACAATCGTATTATTATTCACAGCAAGCTTATTGAGCAACAATACATCTTCGGGCATAAAGGCAATATCCACAGCGTTCACTCTTTTACTGATGATGGTTTCGAGTGTTTTGAACCCAAGCCAACCTGGAACAGCATTTACAGCATAAGCAGTATCTTCTAACAAACTGGCGAGTAGATCCTGGTTTCTGGCATCGGCTAATATTGTACGCACCGGCGCTTTTTGTGCGACCCTATTAAGGTTCTTCTGGCAGATGTCAATGGCCGTTACATCGAAATCTATTGCCAGATCGGCAGCAATCGTACCACCAACCAATCCTGCTCCAACTACAACAACCTTTTTCCTGTTTGCATTCATTACCGAATAGTTTTGATTTGTTTATGTGTATGTTTCACCGTTATTCATTCGCTAAGATATCAAGTGTCAGGCTTTGTATCCACTTTACCTGATCTTTTATATTGTGTAAGCGCCACTCCCGAAATTACAATCATCATTCCGGATAATTTTGCTGCTCCAAACTCTTCACCAATAATGATCCAGGAGAAGAAAGCTGTAAAAACCGGGATAAGATTAGTAAAAGCGTTTGTGCGGCTAATGCCGAGGATCTTTGTAGCTTTTGTATATAGCACGTATGCGGCAGTAGAAGCAAACACAGCTAATTGCAGGATTGCAAAAATAACACGGGTGTCGGGTCGCACAGAAATAAAGTGCTCATAATCAAGCATAAAAAATAGAGGTATAAAGTAAAAGATGCCAATGAGGTTCTGCGTTGCGATAATGGTAAGCGCCGAGTAGCTTGCCGCCAATCGCCTAAGCAGTACCGAGTAGAACACAGCCATTATCACGGCAAAAAACAACAGCCCTACTCCCAGAGGTGAAGCCGCGAATGTAAGGTCGGGTCTGACGAGCATGATAAGTATTCCCAAAAATGAGACAACCATCCCAACGATGTTTAGGTTCGATAATTTTTCGCCCAAAAAGAAAAATCCTGCAATTGGCGTGAATAGAGGAATAAGCCCGATAATCACTGCGCTTATTGTAGGCGATGTCATCATTAAACCGTAATTTTCTCCAAGAAAATAAAGGAATGGGTTAAACAACGAGGAGAGTAGGAATAATTTATAATGCCTGGGATTTATCTTTTCTCTTTTTCGGGCGATAAACAAAAGTAGCTGCAATAGTAGAGCTGAAATCACAAGCCGTATCAGGATAGTTGTAACCGGCCGGTAATACTCAAACACAATTGTTGACCAAATAAACGATAAACTCCACAGGATCATCGCAAGCACTGCAAACAGATACACTACAACAGAATGCTTATCTGAGTTCCCTGTCATTTGAATCATTTAAAGAATCGCAAAGGTATTTAATCGGCAACCAAGAGCACAACCATATTTAGAGCAAACCCAAATAGTCATTGACAAGTTTTTTGTAGATTCGCACTAATAAACAAAAAAACCATCATGAACCGTTTCTTTAAAATTCTTTTAGTTTCTGTGATTCTTATCACCTCAGCCTTACTTTTTGCCGCTTGCAAACCACAAATCCAGGGCGGCGGTAATATTGTAAGGAAGGAGATTGAAGTTGCTCCTTTTTCGGTTTTGGACGCATCTGGAAGTTACAGGGTATACCTTACACATGGCGCTGAGGAGAAAGTGATAGTTGAGGCCGATTCTGCTCTGTTTGAATACCTGCATATCAGAACCACAGGCAGAAAACTACAACTCCGCAGTCAATCAATTGATTTCACAGATTTGCACTTACAGGTCTTTATCACATTCACCCACCTTGATAGGATATCTTTAAGCGGAGCCTCAGAGGTTGCGGGTCACGAACAGTTATCCTTCAACCGGCTTTCGATTAAATGCAGCGGTGCAAGTAATGTTGATCTGAAATTAAATGCGCAACGGCTAAACGTTGAACTAAGCGGCGCAAGCCAGGCGAATCTGAATGGAACCGCCGACCGGCTACAGGCTGATTTATCGGGATCATCAAAATTTTTTGCATCCGGTTTTCTTGTAAACCATGCTCGTGTTGCAACAAGCGGAGCCAGCCATGCTTCACTGCATGTTGCAGGCAAGCTCGATGCCAGGGCATCGGGTGCATCATCAATCACATACTATGGTAATCCTGATGTTAGCTCAAGTATATCGGGCGCTTCAACTGTGAACCGGATAAATTGAGCGACTCTTATATGTTACTCAAACACATTTTTACACGCAGTTAAAAAATAGAATAGAACAAATTATTAAAAATCCTTGAACTACAATTTGCTTCAAATCTTTTATTGTTTTATGTTTGTAGCCACGTTATCAAAAATATGTTACACCTAAAATATCAGCTCTATGAAAATCATAATTGTTGGGTCGGGATACGTAGGATTAGTTACCGGAGTCTGTTTTGCAGAGGTTGGGCTCGAAGTAAACTGCATTGATATTGATGAAGAGAAGATCAATAAACTTAAAAAAGGCATCTCACCAATTTATGAGCCAGGACTTGATGATATGCTGCTACGCAACATAAGCAAGGGTAAACTCAATTTCAGCATCGATCTCAGCTCGCATATTGATAGTGCAGATGTAATATTTTCTGCAGTTGGAACACCACCGGATGAAGATGGCAGCGCCGATCTGAAATATGTATTGGATGTAGCTCGCGTAGTTGGCAAACACATGTCGAAGCACCTAATCATAGTAACAAAGAGCACCGTACCAGTTGGAACTGCAAAAATGGTAAGGCAAGCCATGCAGGAAGAGCTTGACAAACGGCATGTAGATCTTACATTCGATGTGGTTTCTAATCCGGAATTCCTTAAAGAGGGCGCAGCAATAGATGATTTTATGCGACCCGACCGTATTGTAGTAGGCGTAGAATCTGACTATGCCAAAGATGTCATGGCTAGGCTGTACAAACCGTTTACCCTTAACGGTCACCCGATAATTTTCATGGATGTGCCGTCGGCCGAAATGACCAAATACGCAGCAAATGGAATGCTTGCCACGAAAATCAGTTTTATTAATGATATCGCCAACCTGTGCGAGTTATTAGGAGCCGATGTGAATATGGTTCGCAAAGGCATTGGAAGCGATTCCAGAATTGGACCACGTTTTATTTACCCAGGTGTTGGCTATGGTGGGTCGTGCTTCCCAAAAGATGTTAAAGCCCTGATAAAAACGGCGGAGCAAAACAATTATCCATTGAGGGTGTTGAAGGCAGTTGAAGAAGTTAACGACGACCAAAAAGCTGTGTTGTTTAAGAAGATGCTCCGATTTTTTAATGGCAACCTCAAAGGATTAACAGTTGCTGTTTGGGGGTTATCATTCAAACCGCAAACCGACGATATGCGAGAAGCACCTTCGCTGGTTCTGATAGAACACCTTTTAAAAGCGGGGTGCGAGATCAAGGTTTACGATCCTGTTGCCATGCACGAAGCGCAGCGCCGTATTGGCGATAAAGTAACTTTCTCAAAAGATATGTACGACGCACTGATTGAAGCCGACTGCCTCCTGCTTATTACCGAATGGACAGAATTCCGTTTCCCAAACACTAAAGTAATGAAGAAACTTATGAAGTCGCCTGTAATCTTCGATGGACGCAATATTTACGATCGAAACGAGATGGCTGCATCAGGCTTTCATTACGAATGCATCGGTATTCCTCCAATGCCAAACAGTTTGTAAGTGTAGGGCAAGCAAATGAAAAAGCGTATACTTGTTACTGGCGGCGCCGGTTTTCTGGGTTCGCATCTTTGCGAGCGCCTTCTGAATGAGGGCAACGAAGTGGTGTGTTTGGATAACTACTTTACCGGGCAGAAAAAAAATGTAGTGCATCTTTTAAACAATCCTTACTTCGAACTTGTACGGCACGACGTTACCCAATCCTTCTATATCGAAGTAGACGAGATTTATAACCTCGCTTGTCCGGCTTCGCCCGTTCATTATCAGTATAATCCAATTAAAACAATAAAAACATCGGTGATGGGGGCCATAAATATGCTTGGACTTGCCAAAAGAATTAAAGCAAAGATTCTTCAGGCCTCCACAAGCGAAGTATATGGCGATCCGCAGATACACCCCCAACCCGAAGAATACTGGGGCCATGTGAACCCTATTGGCGAAAGAGCTTGCTACGATGAGGGAAAAAGAGCTGCTGAAACACTTTTTGTAAACTACCACAAACAGAACAAAGTTTGCATAAAGATTATACGAATCTTCAATACTTACGGCCCACGTATGCACCCCAGCGATGGCAGGGTGGTTTCAAACTTTATCGTTCAGGCGTTGCAAAATAAGCCCATCACAATCTATGGCGATGGTTCGCAGACACGCAGTTTCTGCTATGTTGACGATCTCGTTGAAGGGATGATCAGGTTTATGAACACCAGCGACGAAATAACAGGCCCTGTTAACCTTGGGAACCCCGGCGAATTCACAATCCTTCAGTTAGCCAGTATGGTGATACAACTTACCGGTTCGATGTCTCAACTCGTGTTTCACCCACTTCCTTCCGACGACCCGATGCAACGCCGGCCCGAAATAGCTATGGCACGAAAACTACTTAATTGGGAACCCATAATTCCTCTTGAAGAAGGATTGAAAAAAACAATTGAGTATTTTAGGAATGCTTTGTGAATTACAGACAACAAGCGGTGTTGAAACTTAGATCAAGTAATAAACCCAGATTAATTCGGTCTAATTTCTTTCCTGTTCTTTACCAGAACCCTATCAACCGACGTTCCGAAGTGCCTTCGGCAGGCAGGAAGGCAAAGAAAGCGTCAGAGTTTGCCGTGTTAGTTGCTATTGCCCCTTATCTGAGCAATATCATTTTTTTCGTTTCGAAGAATTCGCTACTCTGAATGCGGTAAAAATACAAGCCACCTGCCAGTGATGGGGGAGCATCCCACACTACAGAATATGTCCCTGCCGATCTCTCTCCACTTACCAACACTGCAACTTTTCGCAATTGCTGATCATAAACAGTAAGGGAGACGTATCCTGACCGGGGGATAGTAAATTGTATGGTGGTATTGGAGTAAAACGGATTTGGGTAGTTCTGCATCAAAGAGAATCCTGACGGGTTGATGGAGAGAAAGTCTTCCCTAATTCCCACAATACCTCCTGTGTTGGTGCGAAGAATTATTCCGAATTTTCCCACCACCGTTCCGGTGTTGGCGTTGGTGAAGGAGACGCCATAAAGATGCTCCGTTGTTCCGCATGACTGGCTTTTCCAGCTTAAGCCACCATTGGTGGTGCGAAGAACTGTGCCGTAGTTTCCAACCGCCATTCCTGTGTTGGCGTCGGCGAAGGAGACGCTCTTGAGATCCTGCCCCGTTCCGCTTGACTGGCTTATCCAGCTTAAGCCGCCATTGGTGGTGCGAAGAAATGTGCCATCCGCTCCCACCACCATTCCTCTATTGGCGTCAGTGAAGGAGACGCTCTCGAGATGGTCCGTCGTTCCGCTTGACTGGCTTATCCAGCTTGAACCGCCATCGGTGGTGCGAAGAATTGTGCCCCAGCTTCCCACCACCGTTCCAGTGTTGGCGTCGGTGAAGTAGACTCCATAGAGAAACTCCGACGTTCCGCTTGACTGGCTTATCCAGCTTGAGCCGCCATCGGTGGTGCGAAGAATTGTGCCCCAGCTTCCCACCGCCGTTCCTGTATTGAAGTCGGTAAAGAAGACGCCATAGAGCCACTGTGTCGTTCCGCTTGACTGGCTTATCCAGGTTGAGCCGCCATCGGTTGTGCGAAGAATTGTGCCATCCATTCCGACCACCGTTCCTGTGTTGGAGTCGGTGAGGGAGACGTCATAGAGATGATGCGTTGTTCCGCTTGACTGGCTTATCCAGCTTGAGCCGCCATTGGTGGTGTGAAGAATTGTGCCACCATTTCCCACAACCGTTCCAGTGTGGGCGTCGATGAAGGATACACTAGAGAGATCCTGCCATGTTCCGCTTGACTGGCTTGTCCAGCTTGTGCCGCCATTGGTTGTGCGAAGAATTGTACCATCCCATCCCACCGCCGTTCCTGTGTTTGCGCCAGTAAAATAGACGTCCAAGAGCAATTCTGTTGTTCCGCTTGACTGGCTTGTCCAGCTTGAGCCGCCATTGGTCGTGCGAAGGATTCTTCCACCAGTTCCCACCGCCGTTCCGGTGTTGGCGTCGGAAAAGGAGACGCTATAGAAAGACGACCCCACTCCGCTTGACTGGCTTACCCAGCTTAAGCCTCCATCGGTGGTGTGAAGAATTGTGCCACCTGATCCCACCACCGTTCCTCTGTTGGCGTCGGTGAAGTAAACGTCATGGAGATCATACCCCTCTCCGCTTGACTGGCTTATCCAGCTTAATCCGCCATTGGTGGTGCGAAGAATTATGCCATTATTTCCCACCACGGTTCCTGTGTTGGCGTCGGTGAAGAAGACGCCATTGAGATGATTCGTCGTTCCGCTTGACAGGCTTATCCAGCTTGAGCCACCATTGATGGTGCGAAGAATTGTGCCACCCTCTCCCACTACCGTTCCTGTGTTGGCGTCGGTGAAAAACACGCAATAGAGCCAGTCAACCGTTCCGCTTGTCTGGCGTATCCAGCTTGAGCCGCCATTGGTGGTGCGAAGAATTGTGCCACTTGTTCCCACTGCCGTTCCTGTGTTGGCGTCGGTGAAGGAGACGCACCTGAGATCCTGCCACGCCCCGCTTGACTGGCTTATCCAGTTTAAGCCGCCATCGGTGGTGCGAAGAATTGTGCCATTCCCTCCCACCGCTGTCCCTGTGTTGGAATCGGTGAAGGAGACACCCCAGAGAATATTCCCTGTGGGCAGCGGATTCTGCCAAAACCAACCTTGCTGGGCATATAGACGGTTATGGGCGGTTATTACCACAGTCAGCAATAGAATTTGCAACAATAAGTGTGTTTTCATAAGTGATCCTTTCTTTTTGTTTTTAAAATTGTTGGGGGGTCCTAAAAATTCATTTTTTCTTATTGATTTGATAACATCGGAGAACCCGTTTATCGATTCATTCAATGCAGGAACAAACATAAACAATTTATTGAGTTTTATATCAAAAAAACACTTTTTCAGTCAAGTTACATATAGTTACTTATCACTTGCATGGCACTATAATGTTTAATCGTTTCCACCCCACCCATCCAATATTTTACATCTGTAATTAATAGTTTGATTTTGGGGTAAAAATGCATGGACAAATATATTGAAATGCCAGAACATGTTGCCCGCCAAAATGAGAGCGGAGCAGCCACAATAATTTCTTTCCTGAGCATAACCAGAACCCTATCAACCGACGTTCCGAAGTGCCTTCGGTACGCAGGAAGGCAAAGAAAGCGTCGGTGTTTGCCGTGTTAGTTGCTATTGCCCCTTATCTGAGCAATATCATTTTTTTCGTTTCGGAGAATTCGGTACCCTGAAGGCGGTAAAAATATAAGCCACCGGTTAGTGCTGCTGCATCCCACACAACCGTATATGTGCCCTCCGGTCTCTCTCCACTTACCAAAACAGCAACTTCCCGCCAAAGCTGATCGTAAACCGTAAGGGAGACGAATCCTGACCTGGGAACAGAAAACCGTATTGTGGTACTTGGGTAAAAGGGATTAGGGAAGTTCTGCATTAACGAAAAACCTGATGGGTTGGTGGAAAAAAAGTCTTCCCTAATTCCCGTAACGGGTAGAGTGCGAATAATTGTGCCCCATTCTCCCACCGCCGTTCCTGTGTTGGCGTCGGTGAAGGAGACGCTCAAGAGAGACACCGTTGTTACGCTTGACTGCCTTATCCAGCTTGTGCCGCCATCGGTGGTGCGAAGAATTGTGCCAGCCCATCCCACTGCTGTTCCTGTGTTGGCATCGGTGAAGAAGACGCCATAGAGCCACTGCGTCGTTCCGCTTGACTGGCTTATCCAGTTTAAGCCGCCATCGGTGGTGCGAAGAATTGTGCCCAATGCTCCCACCGCCGTTCCTCTGTTGGCGTCGGTGAAGGAGACGGCACGGAGAGGATTCGTCGTTCCGCTTGACTGGCTGATCCAGCTTGAGCCGCCATCGGTGGTGCGAAGAATTGTGCCAGCCCATCCCACTGCCGTTCCTGTGTTGGCGTCGGTGAAGGAGACGGCACGGAGAGAATTCATCGTTCCGCTTGACTGGCTTATCCACCTTAAGCCGCCATCGGTGGTGCGAAGAATTGTGCCATCCGAGCCCACCACCGTTCCAGTGTTGGCGTCGGTGAAGGAGACTCCATAGAGAAACTCCGACGTTCCGCTTGACTGGCTTATCCAGCTTAAGCCGCCATCGGTTGTGCGAAGAATTGTGCCATCCATTCCGACAACCGTTCCTGTGCTGGCGTCGGTAAAGAAGACGTCATAGAGATTAAGCGTTGTTCCGCTTGGCTGGTTTACCCAGTTTAAGCCGCCATTGGTGGTGCGAAGAATTGTGCCAGAACCTCCCACCGCTGTTCCGGTGGTGGCGTCGGTAAAGAAGACGTCATAGAGATTATGCGTTGTTCCACTTGACTGGTTTACCCAGTTTAAGCCGCCATTGGTGGTGCAAAGAATTGTGCCAGAACCTCCCACCGCTGTTCCGGTGGTGTCACCGGTGAATGAGACACCATTGAGACTCCACGTCGTTCCGCTTGACTGGCTTATCCAGCTTGTGCCGCCATCGGTGGTGCGAAGAATTGTGCCCCATTCTCCCACCGCCGTTCCTGTGTTGGCGTCGGTGAAGGAGACGCCATAGAGAGCACGCGTTGTTCCGCTTGACTGGCTTATCCAGCTTGAGCCGCCATTGGTGGTGCGAAGAATTGTGCCACCTGATCCCACCGCCGTTCCTCTGCTGGCGTCGGAGAAGGAGACGCCATAGAGAGCAAGCGTTGTTCCGCTTGACTGGCTTATCCAGCTTGAGCCGCCATTGGTGGTGCTAAGAATTGTGCCCCATGCTCCCACCACCGTTCCTCTGTTAACGTCGGTGAAGTAGACGCCCAAGAGCCACTCCATCGTTCCGCTCCACCGACTTATCCAACTTGAGCCCCCATCGGTGGTGCGAAGAATTGTACCCCATTCTCCCACCGCCGTTCCTGTGCTGGCGTCCGTGAAGGAGACACTCCTGAGATTATTTGTCGTTCCGCTTGACTGGCTTATCCAGCTTGAGCCGCCATCGGTGGTGCGAAGAATTGTGCCATTATCTCCCACCACGGTTCCTGTTTGGGCGTCGGTGAAGCAGACGCCATAGAGATGCTCCTTCGTTCCGCTTGACTGGATTATCCAGTTTAAGCCGCCATCGGTGGTGCGAAGAATTGTGCCATTCCCTCCCACCGTTGTCCCTGTGTTGGAATCGGTGAAGGAGACGCCCCAGAGAATATTCCCTGTGGGCAGCGGATTTTGGTAGAACCAACCTGACTGCGCAAATAGATGGTTATGGGCGGTCATTACCGCAGTAAATAATAGAAGGCGCAACAGTAAATGTGTTTTCATAAGTGTTCTTTTCTTTTTGTTTGGTTTATTCAAGTAACAAATGCAACTAAAGCGTCTAGCAAAAACACACACAATGCTTTGTGAACTACAAATATATTCGTTTTCCGTGAACCCAAATTCAGCATTTGACAATGCATAAACGATTAATTCGGTCTAATTTCTTTCCTGTTCTTTACCATAGCCCAATTCACATGCGTGCCGAAGGCACTTCGGCACGCAGGAAGGCAAAGAAAGCGTCGGTGTTTGCCGTGTTAGTTGCTATTGCCCCTTATCTGAGCAATATCATTTTTTTCGTTTCGGAGAATTCGGTACCCTGAAGGCGGTAAAAATATAAGCCACCGGTTAGTGCTGCTGCATCCCACACAACCGTATATGTGCCCTCCGGTCTCTCTCCACTTACCAAAACAGCAACTTCCCGCCAAAGCTGATCGTAAACCGTAAGGGAGACGAATCCTGACCTGGGAACAGAAAACCGTATTGTGGTACTTGGGTAAAAGGGATTAGGGAAGTTCTGCATTAACGAAAAACCTGATGGGTTAATGGAGAGAAAGTCTTCCCTAATTCCCACAACACCTCCTGTGTTTGTGCGAAGAATTGTGCCGAAGTCTCCCACCACCGTTCCTATGTTGGTGTCGGTAAAGGTGACGCCATAGAGATGCTGCATCGTTCCGCTTGACTGGCTTATCCAGCTTGAGCCACCATTGGTGGTGCGAAGAATTGTGCCACCTGTTCCCACCGCCATTCCTGTATTGGCGTCGGTGAAGGAAACGCCAATGAGCAACGCCCACGTTCCGCTTGACTGGCTTATCCAGCTTGCGCCGCCATTGGTGGTGCGAAGAATTGTGCCCAAGTCTCCCACCACCGTTCCGGTGTTGGCGTCGGTGAAGGAGACGGCACGGAGAGAATTCGTCGTTCCGCTTGACTGGCTGATCCAGCTTGAGCCGCCATCGGTGGTGCGAAGAATTGTGCCCCATTCTCCCACCGCCGTTCCTGTGTTGGCATCGGTGAAGCAGATGCTCCAGAGCCACTGCGTCGTTCCGCTTGACTGGCTTACCCAGCTTGAACCGCCATTGGTGGTGCGAAGAATTGTGCCACCCTCTCCCACCGCAGTCCCTGTGTTGGCGTCGGTGAAGGAGACGCCTAAGAGCAACTGCGTCGTTCCGCTTGACTGGCTTATCCAGCTTGCGCCGCCATTGGTGGTGCGAAGAATTGTGCCCCAGCTTCCCACCACAGTTCCTGTGTTGGCGTCGGTGAAGGAGACGCCATAGAGTACCTGCGTCGTTCCGCTTGACTGGCTTATCCAGCTTGAGCCTCCATTGGTGGTGCGAAGAATTGTGCCCCAATTTCCCACCGCCGTTCCGGTGTTGGCGTCAGTGAAGCAGACGCCAAAGAGCCCCTCCGTCGTACCGCTTAACTGGCTTATCCAGCTTGCGCCGCCATCGGTGGTGCGAAGAATTGTGCCAGCCTGTCCCACCACCGTTCCGGTGTTGGCGTCGGTGAAGGAGACGCTATGGAGATTATACGTTGTTCCGCTTGACTGGCTTATCCAGCTTGCGCCGCCGTTTGTGGTGCGAAGAATTGCGCCCAAGTCTCCCACCGCCGTTCCTGTGTTGACGTCGGTGAAGCAGACGCTCCAGAGCCACTGCGTCGTTCCGCTTGTCTGGCTTATCCAGCTTGCGCCGCCATTGGTGGTGCGAAGAATTGTGCCCCAGCCTCCCACCGCCGTTCCTCTGTTGGCGTCGGTGAAGCAGACGCTATGGAGATCATACTTCGTTCCGCTTGTCTGGCTAATCCAGCTTGCGCCGCCATTGGTGGTGCGAAGAATTGTGCCACCCAATCCCACCACCGTTCCTCTGTTAACGTCGGTGAAGGAGACGCCCAAGAGCCACTCCATCGTTCCGCTCCACTGACTTATCCAGCTTGAGCCACCATCGGTGGTGCGAAGAATTGTGCCACCCTCTCCCACCACCGTTCCAGTGCTGGCGTCGGTGAAGGAGACACTCCTGAGATTATTTGTCGTTCCGCTTGACTGGCTTATCCAGTTTAAGCCGCCATCGGTGGTACGAAGAATTGTGCCCCAGTCTCCCACCGCCGTTCCTGTGTTGGCGTCTGTGAAGGAGACGCCATAAAGACACTCCTCTGCTCCGCTTGACTGGATTATCCAGTTTAAGCCGCCATCGGTGGTGCGAATAATTGTGCCCATTGCTCCAACCGCCGTTCCTGTGTTGGCATCGGTGAAGGAGACGCCATAAAGAGGATTTCCCTGGGGCAGCGGATTCTGGTAGAACCAACCTGACTGCGCAAATAGATGGTTATGGGCGGTTATTACCGCAGTAAGTAATAGAAGGCGCAACAGTAAATGTGTTTTCATAAGTGTTCTTTTCTTTTTGTTTGGTTTATTCAAGTAACAAATGCAACTAAAGCGTCTAGCAAAAACACACACAATGCTTTGTGAACTACAAATATATTCGTTTTCCGTGAACCCAAATTCAGCATTTGACAATGCTTAAACGATTAATTCGGTCTAATTTCTTTCCTGTTCTTTACCAGAACCCTATCAACCGACGTTCCGAAGTGCCTTCGGCAGGCAGGAAGGCAAAGAAAGCGTCAGAGTTTGCCGTGTTAGTTGCTATTGCCCCTTATCTGAGCAATATCATTTTTTTCGTTTCGGAGAATTCGGTACCCTGAAGGCGGTAAAAATATAAGCCACCGGTTAGTGCTGCTGCATCCCACACAACCGTATATGTGCCCTCCGGTCTCTCTCCACTTACCAAAACAGCAACTTCCCGCCAAAGCTGATCGTAAACCGTAAGGGAGACGAATCCTGACCTGGGAACAGAAAACCGTATTGTGGTACTTGGGTAAAAGGGATTAGGGAAGTTCTGCATTAACGAAAAACCTGATGGGTTAATGGAGAGAAAGTCTTCCCTAATTCCAACGCCTCCAGTGGTGGTGCGAAGAATTGTGCCACCCAATCCCACCGCCGTTCCTGTGTTGGCGTCGGTGAAGGAGACGCCAAAGAGATGCTGCATCGTTCCGATTGTCTGAATTTTCCAACTTGCACCGCCATCGGTGGTGCGAAGAATTGTGCCATAGCTTCCCACCACCGTTCCTATGTTGGCATCGGTAAAGGAGACGCCATAGAGTGGCACCGTCGTTCCACTTGACTGGCGTATCCAGTTTAAGCCGCCATTGGTGGTGCGAAGAATTGTGCCACCCCATCCCACCGCCGTTCCTGTGTTGGCGTCGGTGAAGGAGACGCCATAGAGAGACGCCGTCGTTCCGCTTGACTGACTTGTCCAGCTAGAGCCGCCATTGGTGGTGCGATGAATTGTGCCAAAGTCTCCCACCGCCGTTCCTGTGTTGGCGTCGGTGAAGCAGACGGCAAAGAGCCAATTCGTCGTTCCGCTTAACTGGCTTGTCCAGCTTAAGCCGCCATTGGTGGTGCGAAGAATTGTGCCAAAGTCTCCCACCGCCGTTCCTGTGTTGGCGTCGGTGAAGCAGAGGGCATAGAAATGTCGCGTCGTTCCGCTTGTCTGGCTTATCCAAGTTGAGCCGCCATCGGTGGTGCGAAGAATTGTGCCACCCTCCCCCACCGCAGTTCCTGTGTAAGCGTCGGTGAAGGAGACGCCCCAGAGATGCTGCGTCGTTCCGCATGTCTGGATTATCCAGTTTAAGCCGCCATTGGTGGTGCGAAGAATTGTCCCACCCCATCCCACCGCTGTTCCTCTATTGGCGTCGGTGAAGAAGACGCCAAAGAGATCATGTTGTATTCCGCTTGACTGGCTTATCCAGCTTGCGCCGCCATTGGTGGTGCGAAGAATTGCGCCAAAGTCTCCCACCGCCGTTCCTGTGTTGGCGTCTGTAAAGCAGACGCCTATGAGCCACCTCGTCGTTCCGCTTGACTGGCTTATCCAGCTTGCGCCGCCATTGGTGGTGCGAAGAATTGTGCCACCCCATCCCACCGCCATTCCTGTGTTGGCGTCGGTGAAGGAGACGTCATAGAGATCACGCATGGTTCCGCTTGATTGGCTTATCCAGCTTGCGCCGCCATTGGTGGTGCTAAGAATTGTGCCATCACTTCCCACCACCGTTCCTGTGTTGGCGTCGGTGAAGGAGACGCCAAAGAGCCACCCTGTTGTTCCACTTGACTGGCTTATCCAGCTTGCGCCGCCATTGCTGGTGCGAAGAATTGTTCCACCCCATCCCACCGCCGTTCCGGTGTTGGCGTCGGTGAAGGAGACGCTCTCAAGATGCTCCGTAGTTCCACTTGTCTGCCTTATCCAGCTTGCGCCGCCATCGGTGGTGCGAAGAATTATGCCAGCATCTCCCACCACCGTTCCAGTGCTGGCGTCGGTGAAGGAGACACTCCTGAGATTATTTGTCGTTCCGCTTGACTGGCTTATCCAGTTTAAGCCGCCATCGGTGGTACGAAGAATTGTGCCCCCCTCTCCTACCGCCGTTCCTGTGTTGGCGTCAGTGAAACAGACGCCTACTAACCACTTCGTCGTTCCGCTTGACTGGCTTATCCAGTTTAAGCCGCCATTGGTGGTGCTAAGAATTGTGCCAGCCTCTCCCACCGCCGTTCCTCTGTTGGCGTCGATGAATGAGACTCTAACGAGAGAACTCCCCGTGGGTAGAGGATTCTGCCAGAACCAATCTGACTGCGCAAATAGATGGTTATGGGCGGTTATTACCGCAGCCAGCAATAGAATCTGTAACAGTAAATGTGTTCTCATAACCGATCCTTTCTTTTTGGCTTTATAATTTATCCTTTCTTGTGATGTGCCGTGTTCAGACAATTACACCCATTAATTAGTGCTAACCTGCTTAATTCATAAACTTAGTGTTTCCTTTGTATATTAGCGACTTAGGGGGAAAGAACTTTTCGCCACAAAGACACCAAAGCACTAAATTTCACTAAAATATAGATATTTATGAATTAATCAGGCTAAAATAGGTATTTTTTTGTGAACTACAAATATATTCGTTTTCAATGAAGAAAAGTATTGAGCAATCACAATAATCCCCGATTAAGTGTTTGTAATCAGCACAATAAAAATTGCGCTCAATAAACACTAAATCGGGGTTACCCTCATGGGATAAATATTAGGGATCGTTCTCAGGCTTTTGATTACCTGTAGCGTCTTACCCCTCTGATAGTTTTGTCGGCTTTACTGAGTTTAACGGCAGCTCCCCCACCTTCCTGGATTTGAAGCCGCAGAACATCGCTGCTATTAACCAGGTACTGTTCGATTTTATAAGCCATTGGATTGTGCCTGTAATGTGCGTCGGGTGCATCGGAATAAATGGTTGCCAGGTACATCTGACCCTTATCGAGAAAGCTTAGCGGAATTGTCGACAGGCGAGCACTATCGCCTGTAATTGAGCCGATAAACCAGTCATCACCCGACCTCTCCTGGCGGGCAATTGTAAGATAATGGCCAGGATTGGCTTCAACATATAGCGATTTTTCCCAGTCAACCGGAACATCTTTGATAAACTGAAACGCATCAGGAAAACGTTCGTAATTCTCTGGCAGGTCGGCAGCCATTTGCAATGGGCTATACATTGTTACATAAAGGGCAAGTTGTTTTGCCAGAGTTGTGCGAACCTGTTCGGTCTTGCCAATATTGTAATAATCAAGTGTTATCTGAAAAATGCCCGGAGTATAATCCATCGGACCACCCATAAGTCTGGTAAACGGAAGAATGGTCTCATGTGCGGGTGGGTTACCACGGCTCCATGCGTTGAATTCATTTCCACGTGCTGCTTCAGCAGTGAACCAGTTTGGGAATGTTCGGTGCAACCCCGTAGGACGCACCTGCTCGTGTGCGTTCACCATTATGCGGTATTTCGCAGCTTTCCCGGCTACACGCCGGTAGTGATTCACCATCCACTGTCCGTCGTGATGTTCGCCGCGAGGAATGATCCATCCTACATAGCCGGTTTTAACAACATCATACCCAAAATGTTTCATCAAACGGAATGCGGTATCAAGCCTTCGTTCATAGTTAGTAACCGAGCCTGATGTTTCGTGGTGCATTACCAGCTTAACTCCCCGTGAAGCAGCATATCTGTTCACATACTCAATATCAAAATCCGGATATGGTGTAACAAAATCGAAAACCTCCTCCTTCCATTGTCCGAACCAGTCCTCCCAGCCAATATTCCATCCTTCTACAAGCACTCCGTGGAAGCCGTGATCGGCAGCGAAATCAATGTAACGTTTTGTTCGCTCAGTTGTAGCTCCGTGCCGGTTATTAGGAATAAGATTGTTCCAGTCGGTTTCGGCAAGTTTTACGTTCGACGTGTCGGCATAATTCCATGACGAAATACCAACATGCATCTCCCACCAGATTCCAATATACTTTTGAGGTTTTATCCAGCTCACATCTTCGAGAATGCTTGGCTCGTTGAGGTTAAGAATTAATCGTGAAGCAAGGATTCCGGCGGCTTTGTTGCTTACAATCACCGTGCGCCATGGTGTATGACAAGGCGTTTGCAAATATGCTTTATTTCCAACAGCGTCCGGAACAAGATGAGATGTAAGCAGGAATTCTTCCTTGTTTACCACCAACTGCATTGCAGGGTAATCATGGAGAGCGGCTTCGTGGATAAGTATGTAATGTCCTGTGGCGGTCTTAAGCAACAATGGGGTTTGAACACCATGAGGATGAAATGGTTTTCGTGTGAAAATTTCTATTGCCTCTTCCGAAGCTTTGAATGCATCAATCTGGCTGAGTGGTGTTATGTTGTAAGGATACTCGTTGGTGTCGTAATCGCCTGGAATCCAAAATGCTGTATGATTGCCTGTAAGCCTGAACTGGGTTGATTCGCCGGTTACAATAAACGAATGGAGATTCCCTTGTGCAGGAAATTCGTATCTAAACCCCAAACCGTCGTCGAACAAGCGGAATCGAATCACCAGACGGCGGTTGCCAACGCCCGGTTGCATCAGAGTAACAGCCATTTCCTTGTGGTGATTGCGAATAAAGCGTTCTTCGCCCCATACTGTTTCCCAGGTTTCATCAAATGTAACCGTGTCAACGCTTTCTACGACAAAACCCGATATAAAGTCTTCATGGTCCTTTAACTCAATACCAAGCCTGCTTTGCAACAGTACCTGCATATTACCGGAACTAAGATGATAGGTTGGCGTTCCATCGGGTAATAATTCAAACGTTAGCCGAAGGTTTTCGTTTGGAGAGTATATGGTTTGGCTCATAACATGATTTATGGAAACGATTACGCTTAACAGGAAAATTATTTTTGTAATCATATGCGTTATATTAATTTATTTACGTGATGCAAATCAACGAAATCTGGAAGTGATTTGCAGTTGGGTATTATTTGCCTGGTCTCACTTCTTTCACAAGCGTCCATAGCATTGCAGAAACGGCAAGGCTGATTGCACTGATGATAAAAATGCTGCTTTTGTTGGCAATTGCGTTTATCAGGAAGCCAATTGCGAAACTTGCCACCAGTTGGGGTAGTACAACTGAAAGATTGAAAATCCCCATAAAAAATCCCATTCTCGACTTGTCAACTTTTTCGCTCATAATTGCGAATGGAAGGGAAACCACTGCTGCCCAACCGAAGCTTAATATAGCCATCAGGATATAGAATTCAATCTGATTGCGTGCGAATAATGCTATTCCCAGGTAACCCAGCGCCATAACTGAAACTGCGATGGTATGTGTGTTTACACGTCCGATCCGTCGGGCAAGTGGTTCGAGAACAAAAATTGGGAAAATACTTCCAATTGCATTAAGTAAAAAAAACGACCATCCGATTATTTGCCCGGTAATCAGATCGGTAGCTGGATTTAATTTAGCCTCAACAAAAATTATGGCATAGATAAACATTGTTTGTATTCCCAGCCAGGAAAATCCGTGAGCGATATAAATCTTAAAAAGATCTCCCCAGTGGGTAGTAGTTGCTTCAGGCTTAGCATTATCGGTGGTAGCAGGTTCCAGTACTCTCGGTTCTTTGATGAAGAACACAGGAACAATTGAAAACAGCAGGATGATTCCAGAGCCAACAAAGATAAGCACATAATTGCCAAGGAGAGCTGCTGTAAGGTAAGCCAGACTTCCAAAAAGGTTGGAAACAGATTGCATCCATGTATATCCTTTTGTTCTGGGAGTTCCTTCGGGTGTAACATCGGCTATGATAGAGCGGGCCGGATTGAAACTTATGTTTATGGCCAGGTCAAGTGTAAGCGCAATAGCGATAGCCACAGCCATAATGCTTCCGATGCCGAGTGCGCTGTTGATGGCACCGATATATGGCAGGGCAAATATTGACATCGCAGCTATTACACCTCCTATCAAAATGAACGGTCTTCTGCGCCCGCCCCAAAACCATAGTTTATCGCTTATCAAGCCTACTATAGGTTGTCCGATAATTCCGGCAAGCGGCCCGGCCGCCCATACTATCCCTATCTCATAGATTGCCAGGTCGTATTGGGTTCGCAGAATCCAACTCAAAGCCGCGATCTGAACAGATAGACCAAAACCCATGGCTGTTGAAGGCAGCCCGAGTATCAAATAAAAAGCATTGGAGAGGTTTTTTTGAATTTTTAGCATTGCCTGTTTTTTTAAGGATATTGCGTAACGTTTTTTGTTTTGGGAAAGTTAATTTACAATTGTTGGTTTCGGCCGACAAGTTTACAAAAACTATTGGTACAATACCAACTTGCCATATCAGATTAGGATTTACTATTTTCGCAGCCCGATTGTTGGGCGCTGGTGTTTTTTCGATCCTTTGATTGTCGAAAACCTGTTTCGGGCTGAATGACTGTCAAGATAGTCATTTAGGCAGCAACACTCTGAAGTGATGCAAAAACCTGTAATTTATCTAGTTATGCTCGCAATTTCTACTTTGCTGAACTGTTGCAGCGAACGAACCAACTACGATCGCTGGGAGGATTATCCTGTTTATGAGGGTTCTGATCTGGGAGCAACCTATACGCCGGAAGCAACAACCCTGAGAGTGTGGGCTCCTACGGCAGAAAGCATAAAGGTGCGACTTTACGAAAACGGTAACGGAGGGGTGGTGGTACGTGAGGAGTTACTAAGGAAGGATACCTATGGAACCTGGATTTGCAGTCTGGAAGGAGATTGGAAGAATTTTTACTATACTCTGCTTGCCAATATTAACGGAAACTGGAAAAACGAGGTTGCCGACCCTTATGCAAGAGCCGTTGGTGTTAACGGAATGCGGAGCATGATTGTTGATCTTGCAGACACAAATCCTGAAGGATGGGAATCAGATATCCGCCCTCCACTTCATTGCTTTAGCGATATTATAATCTGGGAAGTGCATCTGCGCGATTTCTCAATTCATGCAAGCAGCGGCATTAAGAACGCAGGCAAATATCTTGCATTCACCGAAACCGGAACACGCAGTGCGAATGGGCTTAGCACCGGTATTGACCACATAAGGGAGTTGGGTGTAACGCACGTGCACCTGCTACCTGTGTTTGATTTTGCAACAATTGACGAAACCAAACTACATGAACCTCAATATAACTGGGGTTACGACCCACTCAACTATAATGTTCCCGAAGGCTCTTATTCCACTGATCCTTACAACGGTACTGTCCGCATCAGGGAGTTTAAACAAATGGTGCAGGCTCTGCATCGCCATGGAATCAGAGTTATTATGGATGTAGTTTATAATCACGTTCATAACGCTGCTGAATCGCATTTCGAACATCTTGTGCCAGGGTATTTTTTTAGGACGAACCCCGACGGCACCTTTAGCAACGGTTCCGGTTGCGCTAATGAAACTGCCTCTGAGCGGCCAATGGTGCGAAAATACATTATCGAATCGCTAAAATATTGGGCTTCAGAGTACCATATTGATGGATTTCGGTTCGACCTGATGGGGTTGCATGATATCGAAACCATGAATCTTATCAGAGAAGAGTTAGATAAGATTGATCCCACGATTTTCCTTTATGGCGAAGGTTGGACTGCCGGCGAAAGCCCGCTTCCTTTAGAAAAGCGTGCCTTAAAATCTCACACAAAACATTTGAACCGAATAGCAGTCTTCAGTGACGATATACGCGATGCAATTCGCGGTCATTGGGCTCATACTGAGGATTCGGGCTTTATGGCTGGCAAAAGAGGGTTTGCCGAAAGCATCAGGTCTGGCGTGATTGCTTCAACTAATCATCCACAGATTAACTACAAAAAGGTGAACTATTCAAACGCACCATGGGCCGGCAATCCTTTGCAAACAATAACCTATGTAACCTGCCACGATAACCCCTGTTTGTGGGACAAAATTGTTTACACGTGCAGAGAATGCAGCCAACAAGATAAACTTGACATCCAGAAACTTGCCAATGCCATAACGCTCACTTGCCAGGGAATTTCGTTTCTTCATGCCGGAGAAGAGATAGTGAGAACCAAAATTGGAGAACACAACTCCTACAACCTGCCAGATTCTGTAAACCAGCTTTTATGGACAAATAAAGCGTTGTATTATGATGTTTTCTGTCATTATCGTGATCTGATTGCCCTCAGAAAAAACCATCCTGCCTTCAGAATGACAAGTTCTGAGATGCTTTCGAAACATTTATCATTTATCGAAACCGGCGATGAATTGCTTGTTGGATTCAGGATTAGCGGTTATGCCAACAACGATTCATGGAAAGAGATCATAGTTTACTACAACGCCCACTCCGTTTCGGTGATGCAACAACTTCCCGCCCGTAACTGGAAGGTTGTGGCGAATAAATACGAAGTAAACGAAGCTGGAGTACGTAATCAGGGCTATGGAGGTATTTTCCGCACAAAAATCCTTATTCCCGCCCGTTCAGTAATGATTCTGGTTGACGAAGAGAGCGTCAAAACCTGACAATTGTTTTTTTGTTGATAAATTTTCTCTGCCGTTCGGTACCAATCGCAGTTATTTAATCGTTATTTTTGACTCATGGATGAAATCAAAAACAAAGTTGTAGAAAAAACACGCCGGTCGCTCCTGAAACCAATTCCAGCCGCGTTAAACCTTGCTGACCACGGAAGGCTTCAACCTCAGGCAACCGAACTCGAAGAGGCAATACTCGGAGCCATAATGCTCGAAAAGGATGCCCTCGCATCGGTAATTGATAAGCTCAAACCAGAGATTTTTTATAAGGATTCTCACCAACTGATATTTGCTGCCATTCTTTACCTTTTCAGCAAGGCTGAACCGGTTGATATCCTGACCGTAACGGCTGAACTTAAGAAAAGAGGCGAGCTTGAAGTTGTTGGAGGAGCATACTATGTCACTCAGCTTACAAATAAAGTAGCCTCATCGGCTAATGTTGAATATCACACTCACATAATTCTTCAAAAATTCATACAGCGAGAGTTGATCAGGCTTTCAAGCGAAATCATCAATGAATCATTCGAAGATAGATCTGATGTGTTTGATGTTCTCGATAAAGCCGAGCGAAATTTATTTTCATTAAGCGATACCAATACGCGTCGCAATGTTCAGGAGATGGGTTCGCTGTTGAAGGAGGCCATAACAAATATCGGTAAGGCCAGGAGTAAGGATGGAGGCCTGAGCGGCGTTCCCTCCGGATTCACAGAACTTGATGGTATAACAGGTGGCTGGCAGCCCTCAGATCTCATTATCATTGCCGCCCGCCCGGGTATGGGTAAAACCGCTTTGGTGCTTTCAATGGCCCGACGAGCGGCGGTTGATTTGGAAAGATCTATCGCCTTCTTTTCGCTCGAAATGTCAGCAATTCAGTTAGTTACAAGACTTATCAGTTCTGAAACCCAAATTCCGGCCGACACATTGCGTAAAGGAGCACTTAAAGACCATGAGTGGCACCTGTTGAATGCAAAAATCAAAAAACTCGAAGATGCCAAACTCTTCATTGATGATACTCCGGCACTAACCATTTTCGAATTACGTGCAAAATGCCGTCGCCTAAAAGCACAGCACAATATTGATATGGTGATCATCGACTATCTGCAACTGATGTCGGGTGGAGGCGAATCAAGAGGTAACCGCGAACAGGAAATAAGTAACATTTCCCGTTCGCTTAAAAGCCTTGCAAAAGAACTTAATATTCCTATAATTGCAATTTCACAGCTAAGCCGGGCAGTAGAGGTCAGAGGGGGGTCGAAAAAGCCAATTCTCTCCGATTTGCGTGAATCCGGCGCCATAGAACAAGACGCCGATCTGGTTCTTTTCATCTATCGTCCGGAATACTATGGCATTGATAAAAATGAGCGACAGGAAAATATCAAGGGTATGGCTCAATTGAGTATCGCAAAGCATAGAAACGGAGCACTTAAAGATATCTGGCTCAGGTTTTTTGATCGCTTTGCAATGTTTACCGATGATCTGGCACAAGCTCCGTACGGCGGAGCGTCAGAACCAGGGCAAACAAGTGCTGTTGGAACCGTTACCCGTCAATCAAAGTTCAATGAAGAAACCGGCGAGGATGATAAAGACAGCCCACCTTTTTAAATTTGGCCAAACTCCTTCGATATCATGAAAAACATATTGCTTCTGATCCTGGTTCTGATCTCATTTAACCTCAAGGCAGCCCATATCCTCATTCCAATGGACAACACGCAGCGCAACCACCTAAAAGCGTATGGAATTGCTTACTACGTTCTTACGTATGACGTTGAGGTAAGTTGGCTGTTGAACTATCGGGGCGGAAGTTTTATGTTCGACCACCATCAGCAATTTGAAAATGAATGCATAGTTCGTGATATATCATACCAGGTAATATCTGAGACACAGGCTGCAGGTATTCTTCAGTATATCTCCTCCCCTTCGGTAAACATGGAGGTGGTAAAACTGCACAAAGCTCCAAGGATTGCTGTTTATATTCCCCCTCTCACCCAGCCATGGAACGATGCAGTAACTCTGGCTCTCACCTATGCCGAAATACCCTATGATATTATCTACAACGAAGAAATTATCAAAGGCGTTTTGCCCATGTACGATTGGCTTCATCTTCACCATGAAGACTTCACTGGTCAGTTCGGAAAATTTTATGCAGCATATCGCAATGCACCCTGGTATCAGCAGGAGGAAAGAATTTTGAATGAAATGGCCGACAGGCTTGGATTTGGAACAGTTTCGCAATTAAAATTAGCTGTTGCAAAAAACATTCAGGAATTTGTTGCGGGTGGAGGCTACCTTTTTGCCATGTGCTCAGCACCCGAAAGTCTTGATATTGCCCTTGCAGCCGAAGGAGTTGATATAGTCGAAGCTATGTTCGACGGCGATCCGGCTGATCCAAACGCACAAGAAAACCTTGACTTTAGTCGAACCTTTGCTTTTCATAATTTCCAACTTGTGATGAATCCCTACGAATACGCAAAATCAAGTATCGACGTTCCCAAAACCGGTCGTAATCAAGCGTTGGATCATTTTACCCTGTTTGAGTTTTCTGCTAAGTGGGATCCTGTACCCACAATGCTCAACCAAAATCATGAAACAATTATAGAGGGATTTATGGGGCAATCAACAGCATTTCGCCGCGAAACAATAAAACCCACTGTTGTTATCCTTGGCGAAAACAAAGCCTGGGGCGAAGCGCGATACATTCATGGAACTTTCGGCAAAGGCACATTTACTTTCTTTGGTGGCCACGATCCCGAGGACTACAAACATTTCGTTGGCGATCCCCCAACCAATCTCAACCTGCATCCAAATTCGCCGGGTTACCGGCTGATTCTGAATAACGTGCTCTTTCCTGCAGCACGAAAGAAAAAGCAGAAAACCTGATTGTTCAGGATTTTCTGCTTTTTCTTTTTCGCTACCCGTATTTCAAATATTATCAACAGTGAGTTCTGCTATTCGGCTTCTTCTGTCGCAGCATAACAGGTACAAACCAAATTGCGGTCGCCGGAGGCATCATCAATCCTTGTTACAAAAGGCCAGTATTTATCACGGCGCATATAACCCAGCGGAAATGCTGCCTTTTCGCGCGAGTATGAGTATGGCCATTCGTCGGAAACTACCATTTCGCATGTGTGCGGAGCGTTTTTAACCGGACTATCGAGAAGCAAAACAGTTCCTTCTTCAATTTCACGCATTTCGCTACGGATCGAAAGCATAGCATCGCAAAAACGGTCAAGTTCTGAGAGGGGTTCGCTTTCGGTAGGTTCAACCATTAATGTGCCGATAACCGGAAAAGAAACCGTAGGTGCATGAAAACCGTAGTCCATAAGCCGCTTTGCAATATCTACGGCGTTTGCACCGCCCGACCGGCCAAAGCAGGAGCAGTCAATTATCATTTCGTGTGCAACCCATCCGTTCTTGCCCGTGTAAAGAATCTTGTAATCTCCTTCGAGCCTTGCTTTGATGTAATTTGCATTCAGCAGGGCGAGTTTTGTTGCTTGCGCGAGCCCTTTAGCGCCCATGAGGCGGATGTAGGCGTAGGATATCGTAAGTATCATCGCGCTTCCGAATGGAGCTGAAGAGACGACAATATCTGTCAGATCGCCACCGGTTTTAACCAATGGATGAGTAGGCAAATAAGGAGCAAGGTGTGGAGCCACACCGATAGGACCGGCACCCGGCCCGCCACCGCCATGTGGAATGGCAAATGTTTTGTGAAGATTCAAATGACAAATATCAGCACCAAGCAGCGCTGGATTGGTTAAACCCACCTGTGCATTCATGTTTGCCCCATCTAAGTAAACTTGCCCGCCATTGTCGTGAATTGTTTTAATAGCGTCCAAAATTCCTTCCTCATACACACCATGTGTCGACGGATAGGTGATCATAACTGCTGCAAGCTGTTCGCGGTGTTTTTCGGCCTTCAACCGTAAATCGTTTAGATCGATATTTCCAAGAGAATCGGTTTTTACAACAACCACCTCCATTCCCGCCATTGTGCTGCTTGCGGGATTAGTTCCATGAGCCGAAGCCGGAATCAGGCAAATGTTCCGATGCCCCTCCCCTTTCGAGTTAAGATATTCTTTAATCGCCAATAAGCCAGCGTATTCACCCGATGCTCCTGAATTTGGCTGAAACGACATTCGGGCAAAACCAGTAATCTCGCACAGATCCTTTTCTAATTGTTCGATAAGCATATGGTATCCTCTTGCTTGGTCTTCAGGTGCGAAAGGATGTATCGCTCCCCATTCCGGCCAGCTTAACGGAAACATTTCGGCGGCGGCAGTTAGCTTCATTGTGCATGAGCCGAGCGGAATCATTGTGCGGTTAAGGGCCAGGTCCCGATTTTCGAGCCTTTTAAGGAACCGCATCATGTCTGTTTCGCTGTGATATGTGTTGAAGTCGCTGTGTGAGAGATAGCTGCTGGTGCGTTTTAATTGCGATGAAAACGTTTCAATTTTGCGGCACTCCTGCGGATCGCAAATAAAAGCTGAAAATGACCTGCCAGAAACTGATGCAAATATTTCAAGAATTTCGTTGATATCGTGAAGTGATGTTGTTTCATCAATGCTGATTCCCAAATGATTATTATCAATATAACGAAAATTCATCTTTTTTGCCAACGCCTGGGTTCGAACCGTTTCGATGGATTTGTTATCAGGAATGCGAAAACAGAGTGTATCGAAAAACTGGTTATTCAACTGTTTAAAATCATATTTAATGGCCTCCTTGCTAAGCACACCCGCCAGAATATTGATGTGGCGTGCGATATCAAACACTCCTTTTGGGCCATGATAAGCAGCCCAAATCCCCGACATTATTGCGAGTAATGCCTGGGCAGTGCAGATGTTTGATGTTGCCTTTTCGCGTTTTATGTGCTGTTCGCGAGTTTGCAATGCCATACGTAATGCCCTGTTGCCTCTGGCATCAACTGAAACACCTATGATGCGGCCTGGTATGAACCGTTTGTAATGCTCCTTGGTTGCAAAATAGCCTGCATGAGGCCCTCCGTAAGCCATGGGCAATCCAAAGCGTTGCGTTGAACCCACAACAACATCGGCTCCCCATTCACCCGGAGGTGTTAGAAGGGCAAGACTAAGTAAATCGGCAGCTACAGCAATCGGAATTTTGTGGTCGGAGGCTTTTTTTACCATCGGGCTGTAATCATGAATGGCTCCTCTATCGTCTGGGTATTGAACCATCATACCAAACACTGACGCGTCGGGTTCAAAGGTGTTGTGATCGCAAACCTTAATTTTGATTCCAAGAGGGTTAGCCCTCGTTATTAAAACTGCTAATGTTTGCGGAAACATTCTATCCGAAACGAGGAACAAGTTGGCGTTGCTTTTATCTCTGGATCGGGCATTATACAGCATTATCATAGCTTCGGCGGCAGCGGTGCCTTCATCAAGCAATGATGCGTTGGCAACAGGCAAAGCGGTAAGATCACTGATCACTGTTTGAAACAGCAGAAGCGCTTCAAGCCGCCCTTGCGATATTTCGGCCTGATAAGGAGTGTAGGAGGTGTACCATCCTGGGTTCTCAAGAATATTCCTTTGGATTACACCTGGCATTATGGAATTGTAATATCCAAGACCAATGAAGGTTCGGTAAACCTTGTTATGCGAGGCTAAATCGCGTAGATGGTTACTCAACTCGAATTCGTTTTGACCCGCCGGAAGCTTTAACTCCTGATTTAGCCGTATTGATGTAGGCACAATCTGGTCAATCAACTGATCAACAGAATCAAGTCCCATGTACCCCAGCATCGTTTCTACATCTTTCACATTTGGTCCATTATGCCGCTTAAGAAAGTTGTTCGTTAACATTGTATGCTATTTAATGCGTTTGTGTTTAATATTTAGTTTTCCAAGGATTTGGTGGTCATAGCTTTAAAATGCGTTATTCAAGCTGCACTGATCTGTATAATTCTCCGTTCGGCTGGGTTCACAATGGATCAAAAAATGCTCTGCAGCAGGGAAACTATAAGTTTATTCAAACCGATTGTGGTTCCAACGAAAACAATACTCACCATGCTCATGAGCTTGATAAGGATGTTGATACTTGGGCCGGATGTGTCTTTAAACGGGTCGCCAACGGTATCTCCAACAATTGCTGCTTTGTGTGTATCGCTACCTTTTCCACCGTGAGCGCCGCCTTCGATATGTTTTTTAGCATTGTCCCATGCTCCTCCCGAGTTGGCCATCATAATTGCAAGCACGAAACCGCTGACAAGAGAACCTCCAAGCAGAGCAACTACCGAGGCCGGACCGAGCAATATACCCACAACAACAGGTACGATCACAGCCAGGAGTGAAGGGAGCAGCATTTCGCGCTGTGCGCCTTTTGTGCTGATTTCTACACAACGTGCATAATCAGGTTTTTCTGTGCCTTTGAGGATTCCTGGAAACTCTCTGAATTGCCGTCGCACCTCCTCAACCATAGCCTGGGCAGCTCTTCCAACTGCACCCATCGACATTGATGAGAACACAAACGGAAGCGCCGCTCCTATGAAAAGCCCAATAAGAACAAGTGGATCAATAATATTAACTGAAAGCCTGTAAAGTCCTTCGCTAAACACCAGAAATGAATCATAACCTGTTGCCTGGGCGGTTGCGAACGATTCGTCCCATTTAGCTTTGCTTCCGATGTCGAGGTGAAGTGTGTCAAGGATTTTGTGGCCGTATTCGGCGAGTAAGGCCAGAGCAGTAAGTGCGGCGCTTCCAATAGCAAATCCTTTTCCAGTTGCAGCAGTTGTGTTTCCAAGAGCATCAAGCGCATCAGTCCGCTTGCGTACTTTGGGATCTAACTTGGCCATTTCAGCAATTCCTCCTGCATTATCGGCCACAGGACCGTATGCATCAGTTGCGAGTGTGATTCCTAAGGTACTCAGCATTCCCACGGCCGCCAATCCAATTCCATACAAGCCAAACATTCCACCACCGGCCAGGAAGTAAGCACCTAATGTTGCAATAACAATAGTTAGCACCGGAACAGCGGTCGACTTCATGCCAAGCGCGATACCTCCTATGATTATAGTGGCAGGTCCGGTTTTAGCCATTCCAGAAAGACGTTGTGTGGGTTTGTAATTGTCGGATGTGTAATATTCTGTAAAATAGCCTATTACATTCCCTGCGATCAATCCAACCATCATTGATCCCCAGAGTCCTATTTGTTCAATTCCTAAAAGCCACCTCACAATAAAAAAGGAAGCAACCGCAATGATTGCAGTAGAGCTGTAAATGCCGGAACGCAGTGCTTTGAGTAATGTTTTTTGCGATGCATCTTCCTTGGCTCTAACAAAGAAAGTCCCTGCAATCGAAGCCAGCACACCAACAACCGCAATCATAGCCGGCAATTCGATGTACCTGTACACCATGTGTTCGGCGCCCATACTAAGCGCTCCTACAGCTCCAAGCGCCATTGTGGCAACAATTGAGCCCACATAGCTTTCATACAGGTCGGCTCCCATTCCGGCTACGTCGCCAACATTATCACCAACATTATCGGCAATTGTAGCAGGATTACGCGGGTCATCTTCCGGAATGCCTGTTTCAACCTTACCCACCAGGTCGGCACCTACATCAGCAGCTTTGGTATATATTCCCCCTCCAAGTCGCGCAAACAGCGCCATTGCAGATGCGCCCATTCCAAAGGTTATCATAATAGGAGGAATTTCAGCTATCGGAACCACAAAAACATAGCGTAGAAGGATATACCAGATCGCAAGATCGAGCAAGGCAAGGCCAACCACCGTCATTCCCATCACAGTACCAGAATTAAAAGCAACTCTAAGCCCTGAGTTCAAACTTTCACTGGCAGCCTGTGCAGTTCGGCAATTAGCTTTGGTTGCAACCCACATCCCTATGTAACCCGTTAAACCGGAAAAGAAACCTCCGGTTATAAACGCAACAGGAACAAATGGTGAAAGCCATAGCTCGCCTGTATATAAAGGCAAAATCCATGATATGAAACCTAACAGTACAAAGAGCACAAAGAAAAATATTCCTACAACTTTGTATTGCTGCCTTAGGTAGGCCATGGCACCTTCCTGAATATATTGCGAGATTTCCTTCATTTGCTGATTTCCGGGACTTTTTTTCAGCACATTGCGTGTGAGAATCCATGCAAATACTAAAGCAACAATTGACCCGAGAGCAATCAGGTACATCAGATCTAACCTTTTGGCAGGCTCAGCGTTATCCGCAAGCAGGGCGAATGGTGTCAACAAGCTGATAGTAAGAAAAGCAAGCGTTTTTTTAAGCATAAAGTTGATTTTGGGTTAGTGTGACGACATATTTTAGCATTGGTCTAATTTTCAGTAATTTAACAATTAGTTTTTCAATTCTCATGCGGAGCAAACGATTGCACCAATGATCGGGCAAATTTATAAAAGTATTCCATGTGGCAAAGTTGGAAATATTGACTGTTTTCAAAACCATTTTAATCGTTTCAGGCACACAACCTTGAAGGGTTGTTTCCCCAATCATTAAGAAAGCAATTAAAACGGTTCAAAAACCACTCTAAATCGTAATAACGAACTCAATAATTTCTAATTTTACAAAAATATTTCTGAGCCGCGACCACATTTAATACGCAACCTCACAAGCACTATTGTTCTGATATACAGAACAGTTTAAGTTGTGAAACTGGAAAACAAAAAACCCATGAAGAATAAAATCAGGCTGGAGGTAAAAGGATTGCACTACAGCCAATCCCAATCCGGAGCATATGCCCTAATGATGGCTGAAGTTGGAGGTCAGCGCAGGCTTCCGGTAGTGATCGGAGCCTTTGAAGCGCATTCTATCGCGATGGAATTAGACAAGATAAAACCTTCACGCCCTTTGACGCATGATCTGTTTAAAAATTTTGCAATTGCACACAGCATCACTATCCGTGAGGTAATCATCAACAAATTCGAATCTGGCATTTTCCATGCAGTTCTGATATGCAGCGACGGAAAAAAGGAGCGCGAAGTGGATTCGCGTACATCTGATGCCGTTGCCATTGCGCTGCGTTTCAATTGCTCAATTTACATTTACGACGAAATTCTTGAGGAAGCAGGGCTTAATATTGATGATCTTGTAGAAGCAGCAGGTGCTGAACAAGATGATTTAGAACTTAAAAGCTATGAATCCTTATCGCAGCAAGAACTTCAGGAGCTTTTGCAAATGGCCGTTGAAGCAGAAGATTACGAAAAGGCCTCAATTATTCGCGATGAACTCCGTAAACGTCGAGGCACCACAACATAAACTCATACATTAAGCTATGACAAAACAACTACCTGCACTAATCCTGCTTGCACTTTTTCTTTTTCCACTGTTGCTGAGTTCACATAACGACTCAATTGCATCAACCAACTTTGCCGACACCGTTGAGCAAGTAACTGAACTTCATGCAACATCTCCTGCCGAACCAAAGAGTTTAGATGCACCAACGGCAGCCCCATCAAGGATAGTAACCGTGCTCCGCGGATTGTTGGGCGTAGCGGTTCTGCTGGCGCTTGCATTTATCTTCAGCACTAACCGCAGAGCTATCCCTTGGAGAGTGGTTGGCATCGGACTTTTTATACAGACGCTGCTTGCTGTTAGTGTTCTAAAGGTGCCGTTCGTTATGAATTTGTTTGAGTTTATTGGAAGTATTTTTATTGTGATCCTAAACTTTGCAAAAACAGGCAGTGAATTCCTCCTCGGCGGTCTTATGAATGTTGACTCCTTCGGGTTTATATTTGCCTTCCAGGTTCTTCCTACAATTATCTTTTTCTCCGCTCTGACAAGCCTTTTGTTTTATCTTGGCATTATTCAAAAGCTGGTTTACGCTTTAGCATGGATGATGACCAGGGTCATGCGACTTTCAGGTTCAGAAAGTCTTGCAGTAGCAGGCAATATTTTTCTGGGGCAAACCGAAGCTCCTCTGATGATCAAGTTATATCTGCCCAAAATGAATCGCAGCGAAATATTTTTGGTTATGGTTGGCGGAATGGCCACAATGGCTGGCGGTGTGCTTGCTGCCTACATCAGTTTTTTAGGAGGAACCGATCCTGAACAGCAACTGCTTTTCGCCAAACATTTGATAACCGCTTCGGTGATGGCAGCGCCAGGAGCAATTGTTGCAGCAAAAATTCTCGTTCCTCAAACAGAAACAATTGAAAAACAAGTCAGTATCTCAATGGATAAAATTGGGAGTAATATCCTTGATGCCATTAGCAATGGCACTACCGAGGGGCTAAAACTCGCAATAAATGTAGCTGCAATGCTTCTTGTATTTTTAGCGTTCATTGCAATGGCTAATCATATTCTGCTGAAAATTGGAGATTTGACAAATCTAAATGCTGCAATTACTTCAATCACGAGTGGACAATATGAGCAACTTTCGCTTCAGTTTATTCTTGGCTATTTATTTGCTCCTTTGATGTGGCTGATCGGTGTTGCTACTCCAGATATCACACTTGTAGGCCAACTGTTGGGCGAAAAAATTATCATGACCGAATTCATAGGTTATATCAGCCTGTCGGAGATGAAAGAGGCCGGAGCATTCAGTTGCAACAAATCTATTATCATAGCAACCTATGTTCTGTGCGGTTTTGCCAACTTTGCTTCAATTGGCATCCAGATTGGCGGAATTGGATCGTTGGCGCCTAACCAGCGTAAACTACTCTCTGAATTTGGGATACGTGCCTTGTTAGGTGGAACCCTGGCATCGCTATTTTCGGCAACAATTATTGGTATCATTCTCGGATAACATTGTTTATTCCTGCCTGAACCCTGCAATTATGAAACAATATCACGACCTATTGAAACATGTTCTGGCAAAAGGTATTAATAAAAACGACAGGACAGGAACGGGGACGCTGAGCGTTTTTGGATACCAGATGCGTTTCGATTTATCAGAAGGCTTTCCGCTACTCACAACCAAGAAACTGCATTACAAATCTATTGTGTATGAGCTACTTTGGTTTCTGAGAGGCGAAACAAATATCAGGTTTCTTACAAGCAACGGAGTAAGTATCTGGAATGAGTGGGCCAATGCTTCCGGCGAACTAGGGCCAGTGTATGGCAAACAATGGCGCAGTTGGGAATCGGGTGGCAGAACCGTTGACCAAATTTCTCAAGCGGTTCGCACACTCAAGGAAAACCCTCAATCGCGACGCATCGTCGTCAGTGCCTGGAATGTTGGCGAACTTGATGATATGGCGTTGCCACCATGTCATGTTTTATTTCAGTTCTACGTTGCAGAAGGTAAATTATCGTGCCAGTTATACCAGCGCAGTGCCGACCTATTTTTAGGAGTTCCTTTCAATATTGCCTCCTACTCATTGCTTACACTTATGCTTGCTCATGTTTGCGACCTTCAACCCGGTGAATTTATCCATACATTCGGCGATGTTCATCTCTATCTTAACCACCTTGAACAGGCGCACCTGCAGCTTACACGATCGCCTCGCCCATTGCCGCGAATGGTTATAAACCCAGATGTAAAAAACATCTTCGGGTTCCGGTATGAGGATTTTACGCTTATTGACTACGACCCTTGGCCGCATATCAAAGCCCCGGTGGCAGTTTAAAGCAGCAGTTGATCGAGTTTAAAAATAATGTTATGATCACAATTATAGCAGCCGTAGCAAAAAACAGGGTTATAGGAAAAAACAACAAGTTGATTTGGCATCTGCCTGCCGATTTACGTTTTTTTAAGACCACAACTATGGGTCATGCTCTGATTATGGGTCGCAAAACTTTCGAGTCGTTCGAAAAACCGCTGCCGGGTCGCAAAATGATAGTTATTAGTCGCCAGCATGATTACTTCGCCCCGGGCGCAACCATTGTTCATTCGTTGCCTGATGCACTCAGCTTAATTCCGGCAAATCTGGAAGCGTTTATTACCGGTGGAGCAGAAATCTACAAACTCGCACTCCCCATAGCCAACAGAATGATGCTCACAAAAGTGGAGGCTGATTTTGAGGGTGATACTATTTTTCCAGAATACGATGAGGCTGATTGGCAATTGGTTCACACCGAATATCATCCGGCTGACGACAAGCACTCCTGGCCGTTCTCATTTAATACCTATCTGCGGTGTAATCACTGAAAAGCCTGCAGGTAAAAATTCCGGGTAAAGCATTGAAAACCTGTTGTAAGCTGCAAAAATTCCCAGTCCGTAGTCAGTGTTGGAGTAAATAACTACAGGTTCAGCAAAAGGATTATCGCCTTCGTAGCGATAATATGTATCGTAAAAACGATAGTAATGCTCATCAATTGAATACAGATCAACGAAAAACCCAAGCAAACGGTTTTGTGAATAGTAATCGTGCCCGTATGTTTCAACTGATCCTTCAATTAGAATTGTGTCACCATCGTTTGCTCCTAAAGAAATCATCTCCTGTCCATACGTAATCTCAGCATTAACAGTAAATATCTCCGGTTCATTGCCGTTCCATACAGCTTCTACTACTGCCAGCGGTATAATCCTGTAATAATTGGGTTCGCCTGGCGGATCAATTATTTCGATTCTGAAGCGATGACGAACACTGTATTCCAGCACAGTACTGTCGAGCCGTGTAAAATGCAGGTTGCTGTTCAACGGAGGTACTGTGCTTGTTGCTTTCACAGTTTTCTCTCCATGGGGCGTAACTTCAATCGTGTATGTTGAGCCTGAGCGGACAAAACCATTGGGATGAGGAGACGTGTATAGTTTTAGGTTTGGGTCGAACGATAATATTAAGGCAGAATCGTCATCGCGACGTATGATAACTTCTGCATTGCTAATCCAGTTGGGTGTCCAAGAATAGTCAGGCTCAGTAATTGGTCTTGACCAAACAATTCTTGCTTTGATGGTATCGTCCTGCGGTGAGATATAACTAAATATCACCACTTTGGGATTGGAGGGAGGCAGATCTGCATCAAATGCCACACGTTCGCAAGAGGCAATCGTGATTAAAAGGAAGAAAAGAAGTGGTGTGATATATGGCTTCATCTGATTTGTATTAAAATTTGAACGAATAAGTTATGGAAGGTATAATTGGAAACAGGGTGATGTATTTCAATACACGCCGTTCGTAATTGTCGTATCCCATAAAATAGAAAAATGGATTTTTACGATTGTATGCATTATAAACGCCTATTTCCCAAATGCCGCGATGGTGTTTGCGTTGCCTGACGAACTGCAGTGCTAAATCGAGGCGGCTGTAAGGCGCCATTCGAAAGCTATTTTTCGCTCCATAGTCGTTAACAAAGTGGTACCAAAAATAATCATTAACGTTATTTAACGAGCTGTTGTGCGGAAACACCGGGTACTCACCAATCGGGAGTGTGATGGCATTTCCGGTTCCGTAAACCCATGTGCCGGATATCTGCAACCGGTCGGAGATTTCATAGGTTGCTACTACTGAAATATCGTGACGGCGGTCGTATCGGGCAAAAAACTTTTCTCCGTTGTTAACTTCGTCGAACTGCAACTGCACCCAGGAAAGTGTATATCCAATCCAGCCGGTGAGTCTTCCGGTTTTGCGTTGTACAAGGAATTCGGCGCCATAAGCCCACGCCTGGCCAGATGTAACGTTTTCTTCCCAGTTTACCTCTTCGGCACCCGTAGGATCACCAATGAGCAAAAAGCTCGCGCCCTCGGTATATCCAAGCGTGTTTTCAGATTTTTTATAATATCCCTCAATTGAGACTTCAAGGTTTCGCTTTTTCAAATCCTTAGCCAAACCCAGTGCTACCTGGCGGCTGGTTTGCGGAGGTACATTGCGTGTACTTGGAACCCACAAATCGGTGGGCAGGCCAAGGCCGGTATTACTGAGCAAGTGAATATACTGGTTCATTTCGGCATAAGAGGCCTTCACTGCAAAATCGGGTCGCAGCATGTAGCTGGCGCTTAATCTGGGTTCAGGCCTGAAATAATTGCGATCGTTATCAATGAAATGCGAAAAACGGATGCCTGCATTCATCTTTATCCGGTTGCCGATCCGCATGTCGTCTTCGATATACAAGCCCGATTGAACAACATTTATAGCGTTAACCTCCCGTTTAAATTCATTTGCGAGATCGTCTCTCAGAACAACTGCGCTGGGAGTAAACCGGTGAAGCGTTGTTAGAAAACCAAAACGAAATGTGTGATTTGGATGGGGTGTGAAAAAGAAATCAGTTTTAAGGGATAGATCTCGTATTCCCGATAAATATGAAAGTTCGAACCAGTTTTGCTGGTACTTTTCTTTCATATATATGCTCATTGTGTAATCGCTGAAAATAAATGATGTGTTCGAAAACAAGCGGTTATTGAACAAATGGTTCCAACGCAAAGTTGCGGTATGATTTTGCCAATACATTCCAACCTCACTTCTTTGGAAAAAATCTTTGAATTTTGCCGAAAACTTGTCGCGGCCTGAGTAGGCGCTAACAAACAGGCGGTTTTTAGGATTAATCGTATAGTTTACTTTTGCGTTAAGGTCGTAAAAGTAATACCCAAATCTTTCATCTTCCGGCATAAAAGGATTGATTAGTATGTCGAACATGTAAGTACGCCTGCCAGAAACCAGGAAAGAAGCCTTTTGCTTAACGATAGGTCCTTCGAGGGTTAAGCGCGACGACACCAGCCCTATTCCTCCTTCTCCTGTGAACCGCTCCATGTTCCCGTCTTTCATGGTCATCTCAAGCACCGACGATAGTCGTCCACCATATCTGGCAGGAAAGCCGCCTTTGGTAAGTTGGATGCTTTTCAGGGCATCGCCATTAAAAATAGAAAAAAAGCCGAACAGGTGCGAGGCATTGTAAACAGTGGCATCGTCGAGAATAATCAGGTTCTGGTCGGCTCCGCCGCCTCGCACATAAAAACCGCTCGTTCCTTCGGTTCCGCTATGAACACCGGGCATAAGCTGAATCGCTTTCAGAACGTCTTTCTCGCCTAATAGCGCCGGTATCATTTCAACCTGCCTCACCGGAAGTTCTATCACACTCATCAAAGGCGTTTCGGTTATATTAGGCACTCTTTCACCTGTCACTTCTATACCCGGTAACTCAATGGAGGACTTGAGAAACACATCCCATCTCAGATCGTTATTCAACTCTATATCAAACACTTGTGGAGTAAATCCCACACTTGAGAAAACCACCTGATAAACCCCTGCCGGCAAAGTGATTGAGTAGAATCCGAAATTATTGCTTGAAGTTCCCGAGCGGCTTTCAGGAAAAAAAACATTTACGCCTGGAAGCGACTCGCGGCTGCCCTCCTCAAATACAAAACCGCTAAGCGTAAAACGCGATTGCTGGGAAAAAACATCGTGCTGAACCGCGAGAAATATCAACAGAATAATAGCTGGTGAAAAATATTTCATAAGAGTGCTTTTAAGCAGAAGCATCATTCAGAAAAGTTGCATTATTAGCGCCGCAAATGTAGTCGAAACAACTGTGCAGGCTTTTAACATCACGGGCTAACTTTTACTCTTAACGCAATAAACTCAGATTAAGTGTTTGTAATCACCACATAAGAATTGTGCTGATTACAAGCACTTAATCGTTTAAGCATTGTCAAATGCTTAATTTGGGTTTAACCTTACATTCAAGAAGCTGTTTTTGGCGCAAGGTTATTTTGAGACCACTTACCAGTTGCAGGAAAACGGTGATTAGCTTCTGTCAAAATTGCCTGCTCTAAGATTCAACCTTTTTGTTGTCTTTACCAATACTCATCGTTTTTTAAGAATTCCGATATTCATCTTTTTTGTAATTTTGCACCTCGTTTTCAAAAGCAGGGTTATTTAATTAAAATTCAACAACATTGTATATATTTTTAAAAACTAATAAATCGAATAATGAAGAAATCGAAAAAGGAAAGCAGGCATAGTCCCGCAAAGCATGTTTACTTTTTTGGCGGGCGCCAGGCCGATGGCGATGCAAGCATGAAAAACCTTCTCGGTGGCAAAGGAGCCAACCTTGCTGAGATGATCAATATTGGCATTCCGGTACCTCCAGGTTTTACTATAACCACCGATGTGTGTGCCCTCTATAACAGCCATGGAAGGGAATATGTAGTTAACCTGATAAGGGATGAGGTTAAGGAGAACGTGCGACGGATTGAAGCAGAGATGGGTGCCCAATTCGGCAATCCCGAAAACCCTTGTCTTTTCTCTGTTCGAAGTGGTTCGCGTGCATCTATGCCTGGCATGATGGACACAGTTTTGAACCTCGGACTTAATGAGAGCACTGTTGCCGGTTTGATTAAAAAAACTGACAATGAACGTTTTGTTTGGGATTCTTACCGACGCTTTGTTCAGATGTTTGGCGATGTGGTGCTTGGCCTTAAACCAACCTCAAAAGAGGAAAATGATCCGTTTGAAGAGATTCTGGAGCATTTGAAAGCTGAAAAAAAAGTTGACCTCGATACCGACCTTAATACCGACGATCTAAAGGAGCTTGTTAAGCGATTCAAGCATGCTGTTAAGAAAAATACTGGTCGCGATTTCCCTGAAGACCCTTGGGAACAGCTATGGGGGTCGGTTATGGCCGTATTCGACAGTTGGATGAACGATCGTGCTGTGTACTATCGCAAGATGCACAATATCCCGGCAAGCTGGGGTACTGCCGTGAACGTACAAGCAATGGTATTCGGCAATATGGGGCTGAACTCGGCTACAGGAGTAGCTTTTACGCGTGATGCTGCAACAGGCGAAAATCTCTTTAATGGAGAGTACCTGATTAATGCACAAGGCGAAGATGTTGTAGCAGGAATCAGAACTCCACTGCAAATCACTCTTGAAGGTTCGAAAAGATGGGCTGTTTTGGCTGGTATCAGCGAAATGGAACGTGCCTCAAATTATCAATCACTCGAAGAGGCAATGCCGAAAGCATATTCAGAGCTGTTTGCATATCAGAAAAAGCTCGACCGGCATTACCGCGACATGCAGGATCTCGAATTTACAATTCAAGACGGAAAACTGTGGATATTGCAAACACGTAACGGAAAGCGCACAGGCGCCGCAATGGTAAAGATTGCAATGGATATGCTCCGCGAAGGCATGTTAAGCAAGAAGGAGGCCTTGCTTCGTGTCGAACCCAATAAACTAGACGAGTTGTTGCATCCTGTTTTCGATCCTGAAGCAATTGCAAAAGCTAAACCTATTGCCAAGGGTCTGCCTGCTTCTCCAGGCGCTGCCACCGGCCAAATAGTATTCTTTGCCGACGACGCCGAAAAATGGGCTGAGAGTGGAAAGAAGGTTATTTTGGTTCGCATCGAAACTTCACCCGAAGATCTGCGTGGCATGAATGTAGCAAAGGGTATTCTTACAGCACGTGGAGGAATGACATCTCACGCGGCTGTTGTTGCACGCGGTATGGGTAAATGTTGTATCTCCGGTGCTGGAAGCGCTCAGATTGACTACCGCAACAGAACTATGACTCTTGAAGGTAAAAAGTATAAAGAGGGCGATTTTATTTCTCTCAATGGCTCAACCGGAGAAGTGTTTTCAGGCCAAATCAAAACTATAGATCCTGAACTTAGCGGCGATTTTGGCGAGGTGATGAAACTGGCCGATAAATACACACGACTTTCTGTTCGAACAAACGCCGACTCGCCCCGCGATGCCAAAATTGCCCGCGATTTTGGAGCTCAGGGAATCGGGTTGTGTCGAACCGAACATATGTTCTTCGAAGGCGAACGAATCAAAGCCATGCGCGAAATGATTCTGGCAAAGGACGAAACTGGCCGTCGGAAAGCTCTTGATAAACTATTACCCATTCAACGCAGCGATTTCGAGGGGATTTTTGAAGCGATGCACGACCTCCCGGTTACTATTCGTTTGCTTGATCCGCCCTTGCATGAATTTGTTCCGCACGAAGAGGCCAACCAAAAGGAGATGGCCGATGAGATGGGTATCACCATTGAGGAAATACGTGCTAAAGTAGCCGACCTGCACGAGGTAAACCCGATGCTCGGTCATAGAGGCTGTCGTTTAGGCAACACATATCCCGAGATCAGCGAAATGCAAGCACGGGCAATAATCGAAGCCGCACTAAACCTGAAAGCGCGCAACATCAATGCTATTCCCGAAATCATGATTCCTCTCACCGGTATTCTCGAAGAGATGAAACTGCAGGAGAAAATTGTACGCGATACTGCTGAAGCCGTTTTTGCAGAACGCAACAACCGCATTGAGTATCTTGTTGGAACAATGATTGAAGTGCCTCGCGCATCTCTCATCGCTGACCGTATTGCCGAATCGGCCGAATTTTTCTCGTTTGGAACCAACGACCTCACACAAATGACATTTGGTTTCTCACGCGACGACGCAGGAAAATTCCTGCCTATTTATCTGCAAAAAGGTCTTTTAAAACACGATCCTTTCCAGATTCTCGACCGCGAAGGTGTTGGTCAACTTATTGATATGTCAATTCGCAAAGGACGCCAAACCCGTGCAAACTTAAAGGTTGGTATTTGTGGTGAACATGGCGGCGAACCCTCATCAGTTGAATTCTGCCATCTGGTTGGAATGGATTACGTTAGCTGCTCGCCCTACCGCGTGCCTATTGCACGGTTGGCAGCCGCACTGGCAGCTATACGTGAAAAAGCAGCAAAAAAAGCGCATAAAGATTCGGATAAAATAAAGAAGGATCAAAAGAAAAAAGACAAAAAAAGCAAGTAACCTCCTGATTGGTTATTAAAAGGAAAAGCAGTTGGATTTTTCGACTGCTTTTCTTTTATCCCGAATTAATCAATAGAAAGTCCGTTAGGGCTGAACTATTGATTCCATGAGGGTAATCCCGAGCTAGTGTTTGTTCAGCTCAATTTTTATTGTGCTGATTACAAACACTTATTCGTTTAAGCATTGTCAAATGCTTAATCTGGGTTTTTTCTTATATTACTTGTATGTACAATTTTATATTTTTGCAATTCCAAAAAGTAACTTCCCTTACCCACAAAGCATTTTTTAAGCATGTGCAACCTGAACACAACCAAAACTCTACGCCTTCCCGATCTTTCTGTTCACGGAATAACTGATGTCGTTGAGATTGTACACAATCCTTCTTACGACGACTTGTTTCGCCACGAAACCGATCCTAACCTGGCTGGATTTGAAAAGGGTTTTATAACCAACACCGGAGCTGTAGCAGTTGACACAGGTCTTTTTACCGGACGTTCGCCGAAGGATAAGTACATAGTAATGGACAGTATCACAGAAAACACAGTTTGGTGGAGCACAACTGGTAAAAACGACAATCGCCCCATTACTCCTGAGGCGTGGAGCTATTTAAAAACAATAGTAACGAAACAGCTCTCGGGGAAACGGTTGTTTGTTGTAGAGGCCTTTTGCGGAGCAAACCCTGAAACAAGGTTAAGCGTGCGGTTTGTGACTGAGGTTGCCTGGCAAGCTCATTTTTGCAAAAACATGTTTATCAGACCCACGGAAGAGGAGTTAAAAAATTTCAATCCTGATTTTACGTTGCTGAATGCTTCAAAGGCTACAAACCCGCGATGGAAAGAGATGGGGATGAATTCGGAAAATTTCGTGGCGTTTAACATGTCAGAACATATGCAAATCATAGGCGGCACATGGTATGGTGGCGAGATGAAAAAGGGAATCTTCACAATGATGAACTATTATCTTCCGCTAAAAGGGATTGCGTCAATGCATTGCTCTGCAAATGTGGGGAAAAACGGAGATGTAGCCATTTTTTTTGGGCTCTCGGGAACAGGGAAAACCACTCTTTCTACCGATCCCGACAAAATGCTGATCGGCGATGACGAACATGGCTGGGACGATGAGGGCGTGTTTAATTTCGAAGGCGGTTGTTACGCAAAATGCATCAATCTGAATAAAGAAAGCGAGCCTGATATCTACAACGCTATCCGCCGCGATGCTCTTCTTGAAAACTGCGTCATTCTGCCTGATGGCTCTATTAACTTTTCTGATGCAAGCAAAACCGAAAACACACGTGTTTCGTATCCAATTTATCATATAAAAAACACCGTGAAGCCTGTATCAAAAGCAGGTCATGCTGGTAAGGTAATTTTTCTTACCGCCGATGCTTTCGGAGTATTGCCACCTGTGGCAAGGCTAACTCCTGATCAAACGAAATACCATTTTCTGTCGGGATTTACCGCAAAGCTTGCAGGTACGGAATGTGGTGTCACAACGCCGCAACCAACCTTTTCGGCATGTTTTGGGAAAGCTTTCCTTGCCCTCCACCCTACAAAATATGCTATAGAGCTTATCAAACGAATGCAAAAATCCGGTGCTACCGCTTATCTTGTAAACACGGGATGGAACGGGTCGGGTAAGCGAATTTCCATAAATGAAACAAGAAACATTATTCATGCAATCCTCGACGGCAGAATAGACCATGCCCCAACAAAAATTATCAGGTATTTTAATCTCGAGGTTCCCATTGAACTCGAGGGTGTTGACAATGCCATTCTTGATCCGTGCAATACTTACGCCGATCCACAGGAATGGGATCGCAAAGCACAGGATTTAGCAAAGCGTTTCATTGAAAATTTCGCTCAATACACCGATAGCGAATTGGGAAAACGCCTTGCATCTGTAGGCCCGTCGCTTTCATAAACAACATACGAAGTAAATATTCCGGCTTATATAAGAAAGACGTTTTGTTTTGCATAAAACCTGAATATTCGCTCTAACAACTGGTTACTATTTAGATCATTGGTTCAGCATAACCGGCATCACAAGCATCAGAAGCTCTTTAGTCTCGTCGCCAGGGCTTACTGGCCGTAAGATACCAGCTTTGTTAGGTTCCGACAATTCAAGCATTACCTCTTCAGTATCAACGTTGTTCAGCATATCGGCAAGAAAGCGGCTGTTGAATCCTATTTCGATGTCTTCGCCTTCAAAGGAGCAGCTAAGGCGCTCACGTGCCTCGTTGGCGTAATCTATGTCTTCAGCACCCAGTTGAAGCTCCTGACCGGATATACGCAGGCGAACCTGCAATGTTGATTGATTGGCGAATATCGAAACACGTCGAAGAGCATTGAGGAAGATCGTGCGGTCAACTATAAGTTTTCTCGGATTATCGCGCGGAATTACTGCCTCATAGTTCGGATATCTTCCTTCGATAAGACGGCAAATGAGGTTGATGTTACGGAATGAATAGGCTGCGTTGGTTTGATTAAACTCCATTTTAACGGTAGTTTCTTCTGACGCCAAAAGGTTTTTAAGCTGTTGCAGCGGCTTTTTCGGCATGATAAACGAAACAGCAGCTTGTGCATGAGTATCGAAACGGCGGTAGCGAACCAGGCGGTGCGAATCAGTTGCAACGAATGTGAGATCGTCGGGTGTAAAATCGCAAAACACTCCTGCCATAACAGGCCTCATTTCGTCGTTGCCGGTTGCAATAATGGTTTTGGCAATAGCATGAGCAAGCACCGATGAACTCATCTCAAGCACGTTTGCGTTGAGCATAACCGGCGCACGAGGATAGTTTTCGCCGCTCAATCCAGCCAACTTATACTTTCCTTCACCCGTAGAGAGCTCAACCATATAGTTTGAGGAAGTGTCGATTGTGATGGTAAGTGGTATATCGGCCAGAGTTTTTAGCGTGTCGAGCAGTATCTTGGCAGGAACCGCCACTACTCCATCCTCATCGGCCATTGAAAGAGGAACCGAAGCGGTCATGGTGGTTTCCAAATCGCTGGCTGTAACATACAAGACATTGTCCTCAAGTCGGAATAGAAAATTCTCAAGGATGGGAAGCGCGCTACTTGAGCCAAGTGACCCACTGATTGCCTGGAGGTTTTTTAGCAAAGTATTGCTGGATACAATAAACTTCATGTCATTCTTATTTCTTGGTAAACGGTCAACAAAATTAGAGAATTATTTACATAGGCAAAGTAAAAACAAAAATCGTTAATATCCAACTTTTGGATTCGAACCAAATACTTGGAGCAATTACTGCAACTTTCCTATTAGCGCATTCGTTGCACAAAGGCATCTCGCATATGAGTAGTGCCGGCAACAAAGCGGTACGGCACTTCCTGCTTACGGGCCGGAAGCATGCGGCGTTCTTCACTCATTTTGGCAATTGCCGAGTTAAACTCATCCAGCGACGATACTGCATGCAATACTCCAGCACTGTAATGAAAAAAGAACCATTGGTTTGGCGCTTGTTCGAGGTAAATATTGAAAGCATCGCCTTCCGTACGACGAATGATCTCTACCCGACCTTCAACATATTTGTTCACCTGCTGTCCGTTTATAATCATTACACCTAAAGGGCCTGTGCTTGTAAACGACCTGGTTCGATGATTCCAGATCATTGTTAAGTCGTTAAATATCAAGGCGCGCGAAAGATTATCGGGCAGCCTGCGAAGAGAACCGCGTGTGCCGAGCTCCGATATCAACCGCTCAGCTTCATCAGGCTTGAAAAGCGCATGAATACCTGCTTCAACTGTGGGTTTAAACGAAACGTTTTGCAACGTTGCATTTTCAAACTTCTTTATTATCAGATCAAATGCCTCTCTTGAAAAGAAAAAATCAAACGCAGCAAACAATTCTAAAATTGTTGAATCGGCGGTAGCATAATGTTTTATTGAACCGGCCGGGAGCATGCTTACGCGTCCAAACTCATGGCCAAAGTTGATTTTCCCATTGCCGCTTATTTTCGATTCCTGCGTATTGAACCGTATGATGTTACGGTTTGAGCCTCCATGTTCATAAGGGGTGTTTGAGATGTAGTAGAATTTACCAACAGTGTCATACCCAACAAAGCCCTCTGCAACAATCAGCGCGGTGTCGCCCGAAAATGTTTTAGAGGCAAAGAAAGCCGGGTACAATTTGCCTGATGTTAAATTGTAGTGTAATGTGGCATAGATTGTTTCGCCGGCTTCGCCTTTCATCGGAAAGGTTGCAGGGAACACAATGTTATTGCTTTGTAGCGCAGAGGCAAACCGCACCCACTTAGGATTAAATCCTTTAAAATATTGTGTTGGCTTGTAATAGCCGTTTAAGAACAGATATCTGGCCGCACTTCCGATATGAACCGAGCCTTTGAAGCGGAAATAGGGATTAATAAACATTCCGGCGCCATGTATTTGTGCATTGGCGAATGCTATTCCAAGCGAATCGGCTTTAATTTCTGAAAAATGTATTTCGCTTTCATATCCCTCACCGCCGTTAAACATCAGGTATCCCGACGCACTAAAAGAATTTCTGTTGTAAATTTCAATATCAACATTATAGAAAGTGTGAATCAGGTTCTCAGGAGAAATGTATAGCATGGCACCTTTCAAAGGGCGGATAGTTCCGTTGTTACTGATTGTAACACGGCCATCAACAGGAATAACAGCGGTATTAGCTATCTGAACAGAAGGCACTTCAAATGCATTTAGTTCGAGGTTTCGCATATCGTACTGAGCTGTTATGGCGAAAAACCCAAGTGAATCCTGGTCGGGGCACAACGAAAGCAAAACCGACTTCCCAAAATCAGACGGTGAAAGCCTGCTAGAGTTTAGTGTTGAGATGCTCAGGCGTTCGGCAGTATATTCGTTGTTCAGGTGAATCTCGTCGTAATCGGCCTCCCACCTAAAAGCGTCGGCACGGGTAGAGTACTTGTTAAAGGGAAACGAAACAACAGCGTTATCGCCATTTCGGTTAAACTGCCCTTGCCTTGAAAGGAGTTCGAAGTCAAAATCATATCCTGTTGACATGAATATTATTCCGTGCGACGGATGCTCCAGGGAAAAATCGCACCATTCAGCCGACAGGGAATTGCGTGTGAAACTATATCTGCCAGATTGCCATACAGCTTGTTGCCATCTGGCTGTTCCGGCGCCAAATAAACCTTTGGGGCCGAATTCGAGTGTCCCGCTCAGTTGAATCTGATGATTGAAAAGCATAAAAGAATAAGAGGGGTGGTTTGTGAGAATAGCCAATCCCTCGCCGGGATGCCAGACAATTGCGGTATTTTCTGCTTGTACAACCGGAAACTCAAGCGATCCGGGGATTTCAGCCAAATGGAAATTGCACCGGTTCGCCATAAGAGAATCGGGATGGAATAGCAAGGAATCTCCTTCCATCGTAGCGTTCAGATAACTGATAATTCCAGCCCCAATCAAGCCTTTATGACTTAGTGCCAGTGATCCTGTAAAAGAAGCAGCACCGTTGTATACGGGAGCATTATTGAGCGGTGAGGAAGTTTGAAAGCCAAGCGAAAAGTCGGGCTGTACTCTGAGTGGCTCGCTAATTTCCGGAATGATACCTCCCGAAAAAAGATATCCGTTGAAACTCATTCCAACTGTTGTAAAGCTGTGCAGGCTATCAATTTCAAACGGTAAAACATGGTAGTAGAACCGATCTTTTCCGTAAACCCCATTTTGCACATAGGTCTGATTGAAATACACATAAGAGTCGGTTTTTGAGCGGAACGCCGGATATTGAGGTTGGTTCAATCTTCCCGACTTGTTATGGGGATGGCCAATCAATAATTCTCCGCTGATATTTGAAATAACGGTTTTCACTCTTACAAGCTCTTTTGGTTTGCCGGGTGTTTCTACCGGAACTACAAAGCTGAGCGAGTCAACCTGAGGCAGGAGCAAACTGAAGCTATTGTAATCAAAAACGCTAGGTCCAACGTAAAAATCGAAAAATCCTGCATGAATATTCCCTGTGAACTCTATTCCGAGGTTTCTTGTAAGCACAATTTCTCCTCCTGCCGGGTAAATGTTCACACGTTGTGTATTACTTAGTACTGCTTCGGGCACACCCCTTAAGCTCAAATTACAGTTTTCGATGTTCAGAACCGCGTTTACAGTTTCGTTGACCCTCGAAACAATTCGGATAACGTCATGGTCTTTTTTATGGTTAAACGCCTCGAGATAGTGGCTTAACCTCTCCTTTACCACCACTTTTCCGCTTCCAGGGTTGTAGAGTACAAAGCCGTTTGTTGTTAGATGTATCAACATTGCGCTAACCTGCGAAAGGTTAATTCCCATGAAAGTTGCAAGTTCTTCATGGTAAAAAGTGTTTGAAGAAATCAGCCGTGCATAATCGTTTAATGCAACCAGGGGATGATATTCGTCAATGCCCTGTAACTGATAAAATCGTGTTGGTGTAAAATAGTATTGTGATTCAAAAACAGCCTCACTTTCTCTTTTCAGACCGCGTATACCGCCGAATTCTATTTCCGCACGGCCGGTATTCCAATAAATTGCTTCAACATATATATCAACGCCATGATAGGAGCTAAAGAAAGGGCTTGAAGGCAGTCCGGTTGCTGACCGTAAAAGAGTTAATTCATTGCTTGAGTTTGAGTAACGCATTTCGAGGCCGGGATGTACAATAGAGTCGTTACAGAAGTAAATCGTGGTAGCCGCTCTCTGCGATGTAATCCGATCGCTGCGAATGTTAAAGTTTCGGGAAGCAAGCCTAACCACCGGTTTTTCCTGATAATGAATGAGTAACACAGCATCGTTTCTGAAAGCGCCAAAACCTGTCATCCTATTTCCCTCAAGAGCAATTCCACCGGTAAAGTCAATTCCTGGGAAGATATTGGTAATGTTTAATGAAGTTTCGAAAGAGGTAAATTTGGGGTAGTTTGAATTAGCCGGGGTAATTCCTGGAGATGCCTGTTCATGAAGCGTTCCGGCAATGGGAACAGATAATAACTCAGGATAGTGAAGCCAGGCGGTATCGGCTTCAAAACCTGATGATCGCATGTGAATACTATACCTGCCCAATAAGGCGTGCACCTTGTGGCTGCTAAATGATACCCTTTCCCAGGTTACCTGCCCGGTAATTCCAGTCCACTTCATACTGAAGGGGTCATATGTGCCAGATGCATTTTTTATTCTGCTGCTATCGGCTCCGGCATAACAGATCAAATCAGCTCCGGTAACAATCAGCAGTGGTATAGAGTCTGTTTGAAACTTCCACGAACCGTTTCTTATATCCCATCTAACCGAATTGCTTTCATAAAGAGTACGTTGATTAAAAAACTGGTGGCTGAACAACAAGAACTTGTCGAGGTTGGTTCGCACTGGCTCCTGTAGCAAAACAAGCACCCCGGAATTCCAATCGTTGAAAAAGGACTCAGCCTGATTGAATTTTATAATTTCTAATGCGTTCCCAAAATAATAATAAAACGTAGGATAAGCAGGAAGTTGCAGATTCATCATACGGTTAGCAACCTTCGCCATTTCCGCCACATGAAAATCGCTAAAATGGCCGGCAACCAGCGAACGCTGCATGTTTGAGGCAACATCATTCAGCCGTTGCCTGTGAAAACCTTGGCTTTCCCCGAAAAATGATTCAATTTCTGTAGCAAGCAAGTATTTGTTGGTGCTGAACGAGTGTTGTTGTCCGTTTGTCAGGGTAACGGTTAGTTGTGCGATCGCAAACATAAAAAACATGCCTGCGCCTTTAATGAGCTGGTATCGTTTTGAAGAAACCAGGATCTTCATTGTTGTGTATCCTTTACGAAAACAAGAGCAAACCAGTCGTCGAGCGTATGTTTCGATTCGCACACAAAGCCATACCGTGCGGCTTCAACCTGGATTATTGCAATATCCTCCTCATAAAAACCGCTAAGGAAAATTTTACCGTTTCTACTCAGATGACTTATGTAATTTCCAAAATCCTCAAACAACACATTGCGGTTGATGTTGGCCATAATAAGATCATAGTCTGTGGCAGGAATGGCTGATGCATCGCCTGCAAACACCTCAACATTGGTTCCATTGAGTTCGTTGTTTTCAATGGCGTTTTTCACTGCCCACTCATCGTTATCTATCGCCGTTACAATGGTAGCTCCCATCATTGAAGCCAGAATAGCAAGCACTCCTGTACCACATCCGATGTCGAGAACCTTTTTTCCTGTTGGCTGGCTTTGCAGCAATAAACCAATCATCAGTTTTGTTGTTGCGTGGTGTGCCGTTCCGAAGGCCATTTTCGGCAGGATTGTAATTTCATAAGCAAACCCAGGCATTTGGGGATGAAATGGCGCTCGTACCAGACATTTTCCTGCAACTGTAACCGGCTCATAATTGCTTTCCCACAATATATTCCAGTTTTCCTGCTTTTGTGGCGCTATAGAAACGAGTTGAACAGCGTTGTTGAACGAAGCAATTACACTCATAAGCAGATTAGAATCAAACTCATCCGAAGGGATATATGCATTGATTCCCTCATCTGTTTCCATAAAGCTATCGAAGCCTGATTGCAGGAGCTTAGCGGTCAGCAACTCTCTTAACTGCTCGTTGTTTGGTGCGGTGAGTTCCACTTTGATGTACAGTTGCTCCATCACGTACAGTGTCAGAATGATCGTACAATTTTAACAAACTCCTCAGCATTTAGCGATGCGCCGCCTATAAGCCCACCGTCAACATCAGGCTGCGAAAACAATACCGGAGCGTTTTTTGAGTTACAGCTTCCGCCGTAGAGAATAACCGTTTTGGCGGCAATCTCTTTTCCGTATTTTACACTAACTAATTTGCGGATACAATCATGCATCTCCTGCGCCTGTTCGGGTGTGGCATTTACTCCGGTTCCAATAGCCCACACAGGTTCATAAGCAATAATTATCTTTTCAAAATTGTCTGGGTCGAACCCGAAAAGCGCTGTATTTATTTGTTTGCCAACCACTTCCTTGTGAACTCCATCAGTACGCTCCTGCAGTCGTTCGCCGCAGCAGTATACAGGAGTAAGCCCATTATTGATAGCCGTCTTTATTTTGATTGCGAGCAACTCGTCCGTTTCGCCAAAAAATGTCCGGCGTTCAGAATGTCCTACAATCACAAAATTGGCGCCAGCAGAGGCAACGATTTGTGCTGATATTTCTCCTGTAAATGCGCCCTCCTGTTTGTCGCTGATATTCTGAGCGCCGTGGAAAATGCCTGTACCGTGCAAAATATCGTTAGCCAACTCAAGATATACCGCCGGAGGGAACACCACAACTAATGTTTTTTCGAGATCTTCGGCATTAATACGCTCTGCTAACTCTGAAAGCAGCGATTCGGCTTCCTGAAAGGTCTTGTTCATTTTCCAATTGCCTGCAACAATCTTAGTTCGTTTTGTCATAAATTATTTGTTAAATTGCTATAAATCAATCAACTCTTGCTCTCGGGTCGAGCCATCCATAAACAATGTCGACGGCAATATTGATTATAATCAGTACAACCGACACAAACAAGACAGTTCCCATTATCACCGGGAAGTCATATTTTTCGAGGGCATCAACAATAATCACCCCCAGCCCCTTCCAGCCAAACACATATTCAACAAACACCGCTCCAGCCATTAGCGATGCAAACCAGCCCGAAATGGCAGTAACCACGGGGTTCATGGCATTGCGCATTACATGCACCCAAATTATTCGCCCTTTGCTTAATCCTTTGGCAAAAGCTGTCCGGATGTAATCCTGCGACATTACATCGAGCACAGCATTCCGAGTTAGCGCCGACACTACTGCCAAAGGTCTTATCCCCAATGTAATGGCTGGCAATATGAGATTCTTCAGGTCGAGATACTTTCCCCGTCCGAAATCATCAACACTATATAGACTGCCCGACATGTTCAACCCGGTGTAATCGGCCAGAACAAAAGCAAAGAGCCAGGCGATAAGGATAGCGGCAAAAAATGATGGCAACGACATTCCAAAAACTGAAAGTACCATCGAAAGCCTGTCAATCCAACTATCGCGGTTCAAAGCAGCAAAAACTCCTATGGCTATGCCAGCTATCATTGCAAATAACATGGAAACCATTGCAAGGATGGCCGTATTGGGAAAAGCTTCGGCTATGATTGAAGTTACTGGCCTTTGGTTCTGATACGAGCGGCGTAAATAAGGCTCTTTCAACACCACAACTCCCGATGATCCGGTACTGAAAAGAACTGTATAGCTGTACTTTGTGGGATCGAGATACCAGTATCCAGATGCATCATGACGGTTGAACCAGGCGATAGGCGACAGGTCGTTAAGGAAGTTAAAGTACTGAACAAGTACGGGCCGGTCGAGACCGAGATCGCGGTTAATAGCTTCGACCGTGCTAACATCGGCGCGCTGCCCAAGCATCATACGGGCCGGATCGCCAGGCAAAATCTTGAACAGCACAAACACTACTGTGATCACACCCAGTAGTACAAAAAAGCCGTAATATAACCTCCTTACAACGAACCAAGCCATACCAGAATCTGCTATTTATATCAAGGAGTAGCGTTCACATCCGGATTCAGGAACTTTGCCGCAACCTCTTCGTATTCCGGAAAGCGGTGATGACTCCATTTTTCGATAACAATGCCATCCTTCATCAGTATTAACCCCGGGTTTGAACGAACCATCATTTTAAGCTCAACATCATCGGCAATATATATCTCGTAGAATGGTGATACTTTTTGCTGAAGCAAATCGAGATCTGTCGGGCTTGCTGCTATTGCAATAAAAGAATGACCATCGGTTTCGGTTTGCTGAAAAAAAGAATTCATTTCCTTGAGCGCTTCAACATTAGCTGTTTCTGCATCCCAAACTACGAGTAAAAACTGATACTCGGGATTAGCGATAAAGTGTTCCGTCAGATTATTTAAATAGCCGTCGAAAATAGCCAAACCGTGAGGTGGCGGAGGGTTCGGATCTACAACTCTTTGCGAAACAAAATGCCACTCGTTCAGCCAATCAGGATCATCGAAAGGAAAGTGAGGCGATAGAAACTCTTTAACTTCGCCAGTGATAATATTTCGGTAAGTAAGATAAAACTCTACAGGCAGTTCACGTGGGGGCATCATTTGCTGGCCTACTTTCCACTGCAGGAAATCAATCATTGGAAGATTACGGTAATTATAGACCGTAAAAGCTGTGAAAACCAACGGTATAGACAGCATAACCGCCAACTGCCCCTGTTTTCCGAACCATGGAGTTATTTTTCGCCGGTATATAAAAATGATTATTGTTGGAACCATCAGTACAACGTTCTTTAAAAACGTTTGCAGATGTGTTAGTTTAATAGCGTCGCCAAAGCAGCCGCAGTCGGCAACGGGTTTGTTTATTGCATCATTTAGGGTCAGAATAGTAAAAAACGACATTATAAGCAGTAAAGCCCACGACGACATTACGGGGTAAACACGCAACACTAGAAATATACCGAGCGAAAGCTCAAACACACATAGAGCCACAGATAAAAAAAGCGCTGCAGGTTGGAGCCAGTCGAACCCGAAAGCTGCAAGATAATCTTCAATGCGAAAGGCAGTGCCCAGCGGATCAACTCCTTTAACAAATCCAGAAAAGATAAATACTAATCCTACAAAAACACTAAAGAAATACGCTACTCGTTTCATGTTACTTAAAAATTTATATTGATTTGGTTTCTTCAGATTCGTTGAGTTTGATTAAAGCGAAAACAGAATAATTGATGATGTCGAAATAGTTTGCATCTACGCCTTCCGAAACTATTGTAGTCCGGTGGTTGTCCTCTATCTGTTTTATCCTGAGCAACTTCATCAAAATAATATCTATATATGAACTCAAACGCATTTCGCGCCAGGCCTCGCCGTAGTCGTGGTTTTTGCGCGATAACAACTTACGACACTGATTGCCATAAAACTCATACTTTGAGATAATCAATTCTGAACTGGCTGTTTCCGGGTTGCCATTGGTTGCTCCAAGTTCGAGCTGAATCAGAGCCATAATCGAATAATTTATCATGCCGATAAATTCCGGAGTAATTCCTTCTTCTACCTGTTGAACTCCTTTTTCCTGAATACTTCTGATGCGTTTTGCTTTGATAAAGATCTGATCGGTGAGCGATTGTGTTCGCAAAATTCGCCATGCGGTGCCGTAGTCCTGCATCTTAACAATGAACACCTCTCTGCACTGCTGCAGTATCTGGTCGTAGTGCAATAAAGTATTGCTTTGCATAATGTTGCTAATTTAGCACTTTTTATTTGCTGTTTTTGAAACAGCAAAAGTAAATTTTGCTCGCTTCAGGCGTTAAAAATACAAATTATTTGTGATGCAATGGTGTTAAGAGCCGCAGACCGAACGATTGAATTTTGCAGACCGTTGATCATGGGCATCCTGAATCTGAACGCCGACTCTTTTTTTGAGGGCAGCAGGGTCGAAGACACGGATGCCTTGGTTGAAAGAGCGGCTATGATGATTGAGCAGGGAGCTTCGATACTTGATGTTGGGGCAATGTCGTCGCGGCCGGGTGCAACAGAAATATCCCATCAGGAAGAGCTCGACAGGCTCATTCCAGCCATCAAGGTTCTGAGAAGCACATTTCCCGGTGTAATTCTTTCGTCCGACACCTATCGTTCAGAAGTTGCCAGAGCCGCGCTCGAAGCCGGAGCGCATATCATTAACGATATAACCGGAGGCGCTGCCGATAATAAAATGTTCGCAGTAATTTCGGAATTCAAAGCAGCCTGTATTTTGATGCATATGCAGGGAACTCCCGCTACGATGCAAAACAACCCGCAGTATCACGATGTTGTCGGCGAAGTGAAGGCTTTCCTTGTTTCGCAGGCTGCTAAAGCAGCCAGATATGATATCGGAACCATTATTATTGATCCAGGAATCGGATTCGGAAAAACCGTTGAACATAATTACCAGCTACTTGGTAATCTTTCCGATTTTTGTGATACAGGCTATCCTGTGATGGTTGGTGTTTCGCGTAAATCGCTAATCAATAAAATGTTGGGAACCTTGCCTGCCGGTGCACTCAATGGAACAACCGTACTTCATACTATTGCATTGTTGAACGGAGCCGCCTTTCTTAGGGTTCACGATGTAAAGGAAGCTGTTGAAACTGTTATACTTGTTGAAAAATTTCTTGTCTCAAACAACAAAACGTTATCATTATGATTGACCTTTTCATAACTGTACGACTGCTCGATATAATTGATATTGTACTGGTTGCCTACCTGATGTTTGAACTCTACAACCTGATTAAAGGCACGGCAGCCATTCGTATTTTTATTGGCATCGTAACAGTTTTTCTAATCTGGTGGCTGGTAAGAATCCTCGAAATGGAGATGCTCAGCGAAATTCTGGGTGCTTTTATCAGCGTAGGTTTCATTGCTCTTATTGTTGTGTTTCAGCCCGAAATCAGGAAATTCCTGTTATTGTTGGGTACGCCTTCGTTTATTAGAAAACAACGGCGAAGGTTTTTTTTCTGGAGGATTAGTATTGGTAATGATTCGCCTTTGAATATTGACCCTTTAGTTAAGGCCTGCCACTCCATGTCGGCGGGTCGCACAGGCGCGCTTATTGTAATTGGTGGAACACAGGTTCTGGAGGAGTATATTGAAACAGGAGAAAAGATTGATTCACGCATCTCAAGCCATTTGATTGAGAGCATCTTTTTCAAGAACAGCCCTCTTCATGACGGCGCTGTAATAATTCTAAATAATCGTATCGTTGCCGCACGTTGTATTCTGCCGGTATCGAACAATTCCGAACTGCCCCAATATTTGGGTTTGCGGCATCGTGCTGCTTTAGGGCTGTCGGAAAGAGTTGATGCTATAGCCATTGTGGTTTCTGAACAAACAGGAAATATTGCATTAGCAAAGGGAAGCGAATTAAAACTCAACCTAACACCCGCAGAACTGAAAAAAATTCTTGAAGAGCAATTTAATCCGTAATCCGGATTAAAGCATAAATTAATGATATAGTGCTCGGTACCAATCTGGTGGTCCGATTATCATACAACATTGCATTGATTAATCTGTTTAAACCATTGGCTGTTTTCCAAAATATAACAGATAAAAATGTTACGTTTGTGTTGCAACCTAACTTCAAGTAAAATGAACACATCTTAACAGATAGAACCACTGTTTGCTATGGTGAGCGAAAAAGAAAAGCAGGTTTTGCTAACTAAGCTATCATCAAGCGCACTGCAGTTTCCGCAAAATGTTGAGGGCATTGCTACATCGTGTGCTTATTGTGGAGCCAGACGTGTATTAAGGAACGGCAAGCTTAGGGTGTTAAGCCAGTCGAGGCAGAGTCTCTTTTGTATTTGTAAAAAACGTCTATTATTTTATTAATCAACCAAAACTTTTAAAACTCGAATATGAACTTACCAACATTTTTTAAAATCCCGTTAATCTCTTTGGCGCTTATTCTCATCTTCTTTATCCAGTTAAAGGCAACCGTACCTTTTTCTGAAGCAATCAAAAGTCCTCAGGGAAATATTACCTTAATAATGCAGTATGAAGATGTAACCCCAATTGCTCAAACCCGGTCACGGGTTTTGGAAAGTTTGCCAGCGTTGGAAAAAGTTTATAACGATATGCTCGAGAAAGGCATTATCGATAGCAACTTCAAAAATTTAGTAATTGTTGCTTCGAAAAGCTTTGCCTTAACTGCAAGATTCGAGCATCAACCCACAATCCTAACTTTTTCCCCAAGCACCGACATAATATGTAATAATCCGGATATGAAACAATTTCCCCCTATCTCCTTGGGGAAAAGCTACATTATCAGAACAACTACCGGTTTGTTAAATTTTGACGACCTGTTGGCTTTAATTGTTAAGCTTCCGAAGCTAACATCCAGCAATCAAATCATTAGCTTAACCGAAGAAGAAGAATTGCAACTGGCTAAGGAATCAAAGCTTTTTCAAGAATATTGGGATATAGAATATATCAATGAAATTGCCTTAAACCAAAACCATTATCCAAGAATAAGAGCAAGGATACATAGAGGCGAAGCTCTTTACTCAGTTTTTCCAAGTGAACAAACTATGCCTTTTGAACTTCCACTTTTGGAGTCTCCTTTCGCACCATTGCAGCATCTATTATTTACACACGATGAATTCCCTAATGCATTTGTATCCATAGCTTGCTCACAAGGAGCTATTCTGGCGAATGCCAAAAATGGTCTTCAATACCCATTAGAATTCAAGGAATTGCTACCCCAAACCAATTACATTCACAATGTTAGGTTTTATCATTTTCCTGAAATGGAAAGCATCCTGACAAACATTACGGGTGCTTTTGGAATGGTACTGGCAACATACTTATTTGATTTGAATGCTCTGGAATGGAAACCACTGCAGATTACAACAGCGAATTACACAATGACCGACTCCATTGCCAATTTGAAATCCAATAACTTACTAATCCCGTCTACTCCCGTATTCGATGTTTTATCAATTAAAAATGCAGATGCCGTTATAGAAAATCCATTGGCAGGATGGGGGCCAGAACCAAATTTTTTGCTACGAATCGGAAATGTTATTGTGTTATCCGGCGTGGCTTTAGCGGTGATTTTATTACTTTTTACAGTTTATAAGCTCGGGTTGTTCTCTAAATTGAAACACTCGTCCACAACCAACAGGAAATAGTATCGAGGGAGGCAGCAACTGTAAAAATAATATTTACATTAGTTGTTCCTGATTCTGAACAACCTTTTCATCGAATCCCTCTATATGTCATTAGCGGATTATGGGATTTTTAATTTATTCTAAAAAACGTTAAACAAAAACATTTTTCAAAATATTTTGTTTCAGATTCATAAACTACAATTAAAGTAGCGATATTTATGACAAAACCAATAAGATTGAAGTATATTTATGCTTTTGCAGTAATGGTAACATTGTTTAACTTTTCTGCCTTTTCTCAAAACGGCACCATCAGAGGCCGTGTATATAATGAAACGAACAATGAGCCGCTACCCTTTACAAACCTTGTAATATTCGGAACAAACATCGGCAGCACCTCTGATCTGGATGGTAATTTTATTTTTACAGGCCTTCAGCCGGGTTTTGTCCGCCTTCAGGCTTCGGCTGTTGGCTTTGAATCTAAGGTAACTGAAGAATTTATGGTAACCAACGCCAAAGTGTCGAATATCGATATCGGAATGCGTGAGGTAAATATCGACCTCGGTGAAGTAGTAATTGCAGCATCTGCTTTTCAGAGGAACGAAGAGAGTCCAATCTCTCTGCGCCGGCTCGGTATTGCAGAGATTGAAAGAAGCCCGGGAAGCAACCGGGATATTTCCAGGGTAATACAGTCGTTGCCCGGAGTTGCTTTTACGCCGGCATTTCGCAATGATGTGATCATAAGGGGTGGAGGCCCAAATGAAAACAGGTTTTTTCTGGATGGAGTCGAGATCCCCAACCTAAATCACTTTGCCACTCAGGGGGGAAGCGGCGGACCTGTTGGGATTATAAATGTTGATTTTATACGTGAAGTGGAGATGTTTTCGAGCGCTTTCCCTGCCAATAGGGGAAATGCCTTGAGTTCGGTATTTGAGTTCAGACAAGTGCGCGGAAATACTGAGCGGATGAATGTAAGAACCACTTTAGGTGCAAGCGACCTTGGGCTCACAATTGATGGTCCATTGTCGGCAAATACCACCTTGATAGCCTCGGCCAGAAGGTCATACCTGCAATTTCTGTTTAGCGTCATCGGGCTTCCTTTTCTGCCTACCTACAATTCCTTTCAATTCAAAACGGACACAAGGCTCTCCGACAGGTCAGAAATAACAGTATTAGGTATCGGAGCGCTGGATCAATTCAGGCTCAATCTTGAGGCTAATGAAACAAGGGAGCAAAGGTTTATACTTGATTATTTACCCGTAAATGAGCAGTGGAATTATGCTATTGGTGTGGTTTACCGAAGATTCAGAGACAACGGGTTCGACAGATTTGTAATAAGCCGGAATATGCTCCGCAATTTTTCATTCAAACACCCCGATAATAATGAGGATATACCCCGAATATTTGATTATGAGTCGGATGAAATTGAAAACAAAGTAAGATACGAGCGTACAATCCAAACTGGGCCATACAGATTTATGTTTGGCGGTGGGGGCGAATATGCAAAATACCTTAACGACACATATAGGGAGCTTTTCCTGCTGGGTCAGCCACGCGTGATAGACTACAATTCAGAGTTTGATATGTTTAAGTGGAGTGTGTTTGGACAGGTAACCAGAGCGTTTTTAAACGACAGGCTATCACTTTCGTTAGGAGTGAGAACAGATGCCAATAATTACTCCGACGAAATGGCCAATCCTATAAATCAATTATCGCCACGATTATCAGGTTCATACAGGCTGAGGGAGAATTTTTCGCTCAACTTCAGCGCCGGCAGGTTTTTCCAACTTCCGGCATATACTACTTTAGGATTTAGGAACAATCAGGGAGTGTTGAGCAACCGTAAAAATAATTTGAAATTCAAAGGGGTAAATCATTTAGTCGGAGGGATAGAATACTTTCCCACCCGGGCTACAAAAATTACACTTGAGGGGTTTTACAAGGATTACTTTAATTACCCCTTCTCGGTAGTTGATTCTGTGGCAATAGGCAGCAAATCAGTTGACTTCGGCATATTTGGAGATGAAGAAGTTGTATCAACAGCCCGAGGCAGATCTTACGGGCTTGAGCTATTATACCGCGAACAAAGGTTTGAAGGGCTTAATGTGATATTATCCTATACTTTGGTGAGAAGTGAATTCAGAGATGTCAGGAATGGGGGATTTATACCTTCGGCCTGGGACAGCAGGCATCTAATCAATCTTACTGCCACATACAGCCTACCGCGCAATTGGTTTATCGGAGCCAAGTGGCGCTTCTCGGGTGGTGCCCCATTTACACCTTTTGATATGGATGTATCGAGCCGCACCGATGCATGGGATTTGCAAGGAAGGGGGTATCTGGATTATTCAAGGTTTAATACCGAAAGACTCCCCTCATTTCATCAGCTTGATCTACGCATAGACAAACAATATTTTTTCGAAAGATTTTCGTTGATGTTGTATCTCGATATCCAGAATGCATATAACTTTCAGGCACAATTACCTCCGGTAGTGCTAAGAGAGGAAAATATGCCACCCTTTACAGATGAGAATGGAATAGAGCGGTATGAGCTTATCGAACTGAGTAACCCTACAGGTACAGTGCTTCCAACAATTGGAATTATGCTGGAGTTTTGAATTAATGCAATGAAAATGAATAATTATCAAATAATACTCTCTGGGATAACATATTCAAATAATAATAATACTATTTTATAGTCATTCGGGTTCGGCCGGATATGGACAACGAAAAACATTCAAATGAAAATTTTAACGAAATTTGCTCAAAATGAATGAAAGTGCTAACACATCAAAATCTATGATAGCCATAGTTCTACTGATTGGGATAAACTTGTTTTTCTCAAGTCAGATCATGTCTCAGAGATTATGGCACCGGCAAAGGGCGCCAGTAACATTTGAGGAATTTACAACTCTGAATAGTGAGACAGGGCTGAGGTTGGTGATTGAATTTGAAGCAGGCAAATCACATAATCACCCCCTTATGGTATTTTGGATTGAGGATACCACAGGAAATTATATTCACACAGTTTATGTTGCCGAATCAATAGCTAAAGGTTATTTCCGCTACGGTGACGCCTCAACAGGCCGATGGCTGCCAGGTAACGCCCGAAGGCCGGCTGCACTGCCTTATTGGGGGCACAAAAGGGGGATAAGGGCCGACGACGGATTCTACCTGCCTACTGCGGAAAGTGCAATGCCAGATGCTGTTACCGGCCCAACCCCGAAGAGCAACTTCAGATTGCGTACCACGCTGAGAGATGAAGCTGCTGATGTTTTTTATTTGGTGATGGAGATAAACCAGTCGTGGGACTGGAACCGTCACTGGCATAACAATAGATACCCCGGTGATGAACATTACATGACCTCAAGTCAACCTGCAATTGTTTACAAAGTTAAAATCGACTTGAACAATTTGCAGGATTATTACAAAATGCTTCCTGTAGGCCATAGCCATTGGTCAGGAAAAACCGGTGAATTGTTTACTGACCTATCCACAATTACTACTGCACTTGACATAACAAAACAAATCAGAGTTAAAGTTGTGCATTAAATTAACCGGTCAATTTACTTGCATTTCGTTATGATGTGTCGTTTAACCATTAGTGTCATATGAATACTAATCGAAGACTATTATTATTTGCATAAATTAGTTTTATTGTGCGGAACTGAAATATATATTTTCTTCATATTTTGGTTAGCACATATCACGCCTGATGAATTACAATAGTTGGTTTACGTAGGTTAAGTTGCAAGAAAAGCGACGTTCATAAAACACATCAGCTTGATTTTCATCAATGTAGTTACAATATCTTCCACATCAAACATGGCGTTTATGTTGAAACGGTTCTAATATTATCACAAGATAAAAGCATCAAGCTGAAGTATTCCGGGTAGGCTTGGCGATGAGCACGCCCATAAAATATGAGAATGTTCTTGCCTCGCCTGTTAAAGTAGTATTATATCAGTTATAATCTTTTGACGGCTATATCAACCCCAGTTCCTATTCTTTCCCGATTAGCAGCACCTTGCTGTAAATCAACTCTCCTTCTGTGATGATCCGCAGCAGATATATACCTGGCTTCAGGTGCCGCAGGTTGGCACTAATCCTTCCGCTTTCAAGCGCTCCCGACATTGGAGCTTGTACGATAACGCCATCCGATGCTATGAACGCCACCTCTTCAATAGCTCCCGACACCTCGATGTTCAGATAAGTGGTTGCCGGGTTCGGAAAAACTCTGATTTTAGGATGCGTTTCAGGCGAACCAATTCCGATAGCTGTTTTATTTCCTGATGATATTATCCACTGCTCGGGGTCGAAAAGAATGGTGTCGGGAATAAAACCGGGTTCAACAGCAAACTCCTGGCCGCTGTAAGTATGGTCAAATACCAGAAGAGTATCTCTTGTTGCCGATGACAACAGCAAAGGAACTGGCATAGTAAAAAACTCCACCGAAGGATGTGAGGTAGTTTGCGTTAATGTGATCACACCATTGTTTTCATCTACAATACGATAATTCACACTGTAAGTTGGAAACCCTTCGCCATAGTACCATTGTTGAATAAATTGTTCTAAATTCTGTTGCGAAGCTTGTTCGAATATGCCACGAATATCGTGGGTGGTTATAAACCCCCATGCATGGGCTGGATGCGTGAGTATGGTTCTGAGCGATTGCCAGAAGACCTCGTCGCCAACCTTCCAGCGCAGCATATGCAATAAAAGCGCCGCTTTGCTGTACGACAACCTCGAATCGAATATCCGCCAAACCGAATTAGTGTCGGTAACACGCACCGAACCACCTGGCAAAGAAGTTACCCAACTTATATTCTGTTGCTTCCAGTAAGGCCAGAAGTACCCGTCGAACATATGCTCGTAAGTAACGCCTGTAAGATAAGTGGCAAACCCTTCGTTTATCCAGATTTCTTCCCATGAGGCCGTTGTAACTTTATTTCCGAACCATTGGTGTGCAAGCTCATGTGCCATCAGTTCATGTCCGAAGCTGCCCATGAAACTCATTGTCTGATGCTCCATTCCACCCCCACGGCTGAATTGTGCGTGTCCATATTTTTCCGATAAAAATGGATAGGGTCCTAACAGATTCGAAAAAAGTTGCATCACCGGAGCCAATCCTGGTGTCTGCAACCGGATTTGCCCCAGTTGGTCGGGAAAAACATAGTTCAACACTTTCACCTGATCAACTCCAACGGGAATATATTCGCTATATACTGCGTAATCTGTAACTGCAATTGCAACCAGATAAGGAATAATAGGATAGCGATGCCGCCAATGGGAAGATCGATGGTCGTTTTCAACCTTCTCACTAACAAGCAAGCCAAGAGATGCAGTGCGGTTTGGCAATGGCGTGGTTACGATAATGTCAATACTGTCAATTTTATCTGTAAGACTGTTTTTACATGGCCACCAGTCGGAACAGCCAAAGGGTTGCGATAAGGTCCAGATGATTGGAGCGCCATCGGGTTGGTTCGCACGAACAAAAGAACCAAACCCAGCTCCGTAAGCAGGCACACCGTGATAGTAAATTGTTACAGAATCGCGTGTTCCTGCAGGCACAACATCTCCCAGCGAAAGGACAAGGATATCGTCGGCGTGTTGGAATAGTATCCGGTTCGACCCGCGCATTATCGAATCTACGATCAATCCGGAATAAAGATCAAAGCTTATGCTATCAGTGGTTGTTATCATGTAAAAATATGATGTAACCGATCCTTTAATAAACAAAGTGTCGGGATTAATCTGCCACTCAAAACGATTGTAGTGAATATCAATCATCTCTCCCGAAATGTTTGCATGGTTCATTAAGCGGTGGTGTGACACTATTCGTGCAGAGGCACAGCTTTTATGTGCAAGATCTGGCGCTGCTACCTGCGAACCGATTTCATAGCTTACGGCAAGCCATGCAAGAATTACAATGAAAAGGCGTTTCATAATTAATTGGCTTCTTAATTGTTTAATAACAAGGGTAAAGATAGCAGAAAGTGAATTATATCGCAGTTACCTACTTGGAATTGCGCACTGCAAATATGCACAGGTAAAAATTTTTCAAGTAGGTTTGCAGTTACTTATCAAGTAAATTATAACATTGTGCGAAATGGTGGTTCTTAATCAGGCGTTCCAATGGTTGCTTCGGTCGTTAGTCATGGTTGTGGTCGCACTGATTTCTGTTCAGTGTGCCAATCCCGTTGCCCCAACAGGAGGTCCCCGCGATACCACCCCCCCCGTAATTATCCAGGCAGTTCCTGAAAATGAAACTGTTAATTTCCATGCCGAGAATATCAGAATCTGGTTTGACGAATTTGTGGTTCTTCGTGAACTACACCAGCAGTTTTTAAGCTCTCCACCGTTTGCTAAGATGCCAGATATCACAATACGCGGAAAGTCGCTGCAAATCAATATTGATGAAGAACTGAAACCCAATACCACCTACACACTCTATTTTGGAAACGCCATTGTGGATTTCAGGGAATCGAACCCTTTAGCTGAGTTCAGATACGTATTTTCGACCGGCACTCAACTTGATTCAATGGAAATCAGTGGTAAAATTGTCAATGCTTACAGCCATCAGCCCGAAAAAGGTGTGCTGATCATGCTTTACGATCAGTATCACGACTCTATCCCTTATCAGCATCAGCCGTACTACGTTGCCCGTAGCGGAGAGGATGGCAGTTTTCGGTTCACACACCTGCGAAATATACCCTATAAAATATTCGCCCTACGTGATGCAAACAACAATATGTTGTTCGACCTTCCGAATGAGGAGATAGCCTTTCTTGATACGCTCCTATATCCAACTGAGATGCAACGAGTTGATAAGGAATCACTTTCTTCAGGAGATACGGTTCACATATCAAATATCCACGCCAACTGCGATCATGGGCACGACACTCTTCTAAAACCTGATAATCAGATAATTGAAACGCTGTCTCAAATTGTCAACCAGAATTACACCGACACGGTTGTTAATGAAATCGCAGCAGCCGAAACGCTGCCATTGAAACTTTTTCTTTTTATGGAGGCCGACACGGTGCAGCGGATTGAAAGAGCAGCATACGCGCATCCAAACCGGATAGAGTTTTCTTTCAGAACACCGGTAGATTCTGTCAGCATTTACGATATTATGGCAAAGCGTGATTTTGAGAGAATTGATGAATGGAGTCGAAACCGTGATACGCTCTGGTGCTGGCTACCTCTCCCATTGCCCGATTCTGTTCACCTATTAGTATCGGGTCATAAGTACACACCCGATACGATCTTTATTGAAATATTGCAGCCTGACAACCAAACTTTCGAACGTGGCGATGGAGAACCCAAACCGTCGCTTGGTATTGTACCAAATATACCAAGAACTGGCCTTTTTCATTTATACAAACCAGTTGAATTCCTTTTCTCTGAACCAATTGCAACCATTGATTCGGGAATGATCAAACTTCTGCAGGATTCAATAGTGGTAATGCCGGTTATATCGTTTTCAGATGAGGAAAGCCGGCGACGGCTACAGGTGGAATTTCCATGGCAGAGTGCAACAGAATATTCGATTTTTATACCTGACTCGGTATTTACAGGCATCTATGGCCATAGCCACGACACTCTAGAGGTAGTTTTTACAACTCGCTCTCTTGAGGATTATGGCCATTTACAGCTTACTCTAACACATCGGCTTACAGAAGGAAAACTGCTTATTCATCTCATGGACTCACAGGAAAAGGTTCTTAGTTCTGCAAGTGCAGCTTTGGAAGACAAATTGGTTGAGTTCCCGTTCTTGCTGCCAGGAACTTATAAGTTGCGGTTTATCTACGACCGAAACGCTAACGGCCGATGGGACAGTGGCATTTATCTTGCAGGCCGGCAACCCGAAGCAGTGCATAATCACCATAGAAGCATCGAGGTAAGGGCAAACTGGAAGATAGAAGAACCTGTTGAGCTGCCCGCCTCTAAAGAGTGATTACATACCACTTCCACCCCGCCTGTCAAATTTCATAACAAGCAAACAATTTTGACCCGAATTAATCAATAGAAAGTCCGATAGGGCTGAATTATTGATTCCATGAGTATAACCCAGTTTATGCATTTGACAATGCTTAAACTGGGTTTAATGAATTAACAGGCCTAAAAAGGATATAATTCCTTCTTGTCAGATATCCTGACTAATCGTGATGACACTTGTTAATACAGTAAATTATGTCGGTGAGGGCTTTGCTGCGCAAGGAGTAGAAAATCTTTTTCCCATCTCTTTTCGATACCAGAACGCCCTTACTTTTCATAATATTAAGATGATGTGATGTGGCAGCTTGTTCGAGATTAAGCTTTTCATAGATCTGCGTTACACTCATCTTCTTTTCTTCTTTCAGAAGATCAATAATAGCTATGCGCATAGGATGCGCCATTGCACGCAGCTTGCTGGCTGCTGCCTCTAATTTTACTACGTCAAGTTCTGCTAATGTTTTCATATTAAAATGTTTTAAACGTGCAAAAATACAAAAAATACATAAGGTGCCTATAAATATATAAATTTATTTGCTCATTTGTTAATTTTTTATGTTGGTAAAAACAGCGGAACAAATTCAAACTTAGTTCCATCAAACAATCCTTTATCGCTCAGTTTGAGTTCAGGGATCACGAGCAATGCCATGAACGAGAGCGTCATAAGCGGAGAAGCAAGAGGGCTTCCCATCTCTTTAACCTTGCTGTCGAGCCATTTGTACCTTTGAGCAACTTCTGAAGCGCTTTCAATTGACATAAGTCCTGCTACCGGCAGAGGGAGACCATACACATTAGTGCGATCAGAAACTGCAATGCCTCCACCTATTTCAATCAGTTTATTTACAGCCATACACATTGACTCATCATCGGTGCCAACAACGATAATATTATGGCTGTCGTGGGCTATTGTACCAGCCATGGCGCCGATCTTTAAGCCTATGCCCTTAATCAGCCCTATTGACGGGCGGCTGGCATGATAGCGGTTTATCACAGCAATCTTAAGTACATCCGATTCCACATCCGAAACAACCTGGCTGTCGATAGTTGTTACTGGTGCAATAAGCCTTTTTGTAATAATTTGTTGATCAACTACTTCAATCACATTAGCCTCCTTGCCGGTAGCGTAAAGCTTGAAATCGGCAGCCGATACCTTGCTGGCTATAAATCTGTTTACAGCCATTACTTCAACAGGTTTTATCAAACTCCGTCCTGATTCAGCAACTTTAACACCTTTTATCCAGGTTTCACGCACATTCATTGTTTCGAGCGAATCTACAATGGTTAAATCGGCCGGATCTCCTGCCTGAAGGAGTCCCGAATCCAGGCCGTAGTGTTTTATCGGGTTCAATGTACAAGCCCTGATGGTATCAATAATGTTAAACCCTTCGCGAATAGCTCGTGCAATCAGGTGATTTATATGGCCCGTTAACAGATCGTCGGGGTGTTTGTCGTCGGAACAGAACATGACTAATTCAGGGAACTCGTTCAGCAGTGGGATGATATCATTAAAATTTTTTACTGCGCTTCCTTCACGGATCAGGATTTTCATACCCATTGCGGCTTTTTCACGAGCCTCTGCCAGTGTAACACATTCATGATCGGTTGATATTCCTGCTGCGAAATATTTTTTAAGCTCCTCTCCTTGCAAACCCGGGCAATGTCCATCAATTACCTTGTTTCTTTTTATGGCTGAGTTAATTTTCGCCATTACTTCAGGATCGTGGAAGATCACACCTGGAAAGTTCATCATTTCAGACAAATACCGTACTTCGGGCCAGTCGAGCATCTCTTCAACATCAGTTGAGTCGAGAATGGCACCGGCGGTTTCAAACCTTGTGGCAGGTACGCACGATGGCGCTCCAAACCAAAAGCGAAATGGCACTCTTTGGCCATTGTTGATCATGAAACGAACCCCGGCCTTACCCAAAACATTTGCAATTTCATGAGGATCGCTTACCACTCCAACAGTACCATGTATTACTGCAGCCTGCGCAAATTCGGAGGGTACAAGCATGCTGCTTTCAACATGTACGTGTGCATCAATAAGTCCTGGTAGTATAAAAACCGGATCGGCATGGCTAACAGCTACGATATTTTCAATTTTACCACCGGAAATAGTTATTTCGCCGATAAAAATGCGGCGGTTAACAACATCAACAAGGTTGCCCGACAGAGTAATTTTCCCTCTAATAACACCGGCTCCAGGTTCTGAAAGGTGTGGTTCGCACATATAAATCAGAGGTTATAAATGAAGCACAAACCTACATAATTATTTAATAGATTCGCACACAACTTTAATAAAAAATGTTTCAAACTTTCAGAGGAAGTTATCCACATACAATCTTGCAGCATTACAGATAGGCCCGAATTAATCAATAGAAAGTCAGTTAGGGCTGAACTATTGATTCCATGAGCGTAACCCCAATTAAGCATTGTCAATTGCTTAATCTGAGTTTATCTGCATTCAGGTTTAGTTTGCCGCTACTTTCTTATCGAAAACCAACCTGTAGAGATTGAATCTTCAGATGTTTTGACTACTTTTACAAAAAAAACTGTTTGTGAAAATTACACTTATTTCATTCATTAGCATAATGTTATCAGGTTGCTCTTTATCTGGCAGTTCGCCCACCATGGTTGGAAATGTTAACCTTGAAAGATATTCTGGGCTCTGGTACGAGATAGGCTCATTTCCAGCCTCATTCCAGCGAGGGTGTTACTGCACTACGGCAGAATATCTTATTACTGGAAAGGATTATATCCGGGTAATTAACCGATGCCGCCGTGATGGAAGGCTCTCTCAGGTTAGAGGAAAGGCTTTTCCAGTGCCTGGCAGCAACAATACCAGGCTCAAAGTGCAATTTTTCTGGCCGTTTAGGGGAGATTACAACATCATTATGCTTGCAGCGGACTATTCATGGTCGGTTGTATCATCAGGCGACAAATACCTTTGGATTTTGAGCCGCACTCCCGTTATGAATGAAGATCTTTTTAGTGAGCTTACAACGAAACTCACTGAGATGGGTTATGATATGACCCGGCTCAAACGAACAGTTCAAAATTGCAATGACCTATGAACCTTTAGTTCATACTTATATCCACAAACCAACCCGAAAGCAGTAACAGATAAATCATTCCTATTGATGTCAGAAAGAAAAACTACAGTAAAACAACCCAAAACAAGGCAAAAAAGCAAGGTAATCGTTGTTGAAAAACAGTCAAAAATATTTCTACTCGACACTTCGGTGATTTTATACAATCACAACTCTATTAATAGTTTCGAAGACAACGATGTTGCGATCCCAATTACGGTTCTCGAAGAACTTGACGACTTTAAGAAAGGAAATGAGATTATAAATTTCGAAGCTCGTGAGTTTATACGGATTATTGATAAACTCTCTGCGAACCAGACTTTGCGGGATTGGGTCAGACTTGGAACAGGCAAAGGCAGCTTTAAGGTTGTGATGAACGAAAACATTGAAGGCATGCATACGGATGCCAGAAAAATTTTTGATGAGAACAAACCCGATCATCGCATCCTGAATGCCGCCATGGTATTGCAGCGTGAATACGCCGATCGCAAGGTGATTCTTGTTTCAAAGGATATTAACCTGCGTTTGAAAGCCAAATCGCTTAATATCCCTGCCGAGGATTACAAAACAGGAAAGATTTTGGATGTTGAAGGGCTTTATTCCGGTAAAACAGTTGTTGAAGGGCTTGATAAAGCCGTGATAGACCTTCTTTATTCCGATGGGTTTTGCGAACCTCAGCAGATTGGAATAAAGCCTGTTGCTAACCATTATTACATTGTCAGGAACTCAAAAACCTCGGCGTTGGCTTTTTATAATCCAATCACAGAAAAAATCGAACGGGTCGAAAAACGGCCGGCCTACCGAATTGTCCCGCGTAATGCCGAGCAAGTGTTCGCACTTCATGCCCTACTAAACCCAAACGTGAAACTTGTTACTCTGCAAGGCGTTGCCGGAACAGGGAAAACGCTTCTTGCACTTGCCAGCGCCCTCGAACAGAAGCGAAACTACAAACAGGTTTATCTCTCCCGCCCTGTTGTGCCGCTCAGCAATAAAGATTTAGGATACCTGCCAGGCGATATCAAATCGAAATTGAATCCTTACATGGAACCTCTTTTCGACAACCTGAAATACATCCAGAATCAGTTTAGCGAGAAGGATAAGGAATACAGAACCATCAGCGAAGCGCTCGAAACCGAAAAACTACTGATACAGCCCTTGGCATACATCCGTGGCCGAAACATCTCTAATGTTTTTTTTATTGTTGATGAAGCCCAAAATCTTACTCCCCACGAGGTTAAAACTATTATCACCCGCGCCGGAGAGAACACCAAAATTATTTTCACAGGCGATATTTACCAGATTGACACCCCATATCTCGATTCGCAAAGCAACGGTTTGAGCTTTTTGATTGATAAGGTAAAACATCATCCTATCTACGCTCATGTAAGGCTTGAAAAAGGAGAGCGCAGCGAACTGGCAAACATTGCCAACTACATGTTCTGATAGTGTTCAGTTCTCAAGAAAAACTACGGTGAGCATTGTTCTTCCTACTACTCCGAGCGATATTGGGTCAATCACATCCATATCGTCTTCTATAGTATGCCATTGATCGAAAAACCAACCAGAAGGGCTTTCGGCATCATAATGAATAATGTTGATAACCGGAATTCCTGTAAGTTTATTGATGAAGTAGTGGTCGTGTATAATAGGTGAAGTATTCTGCCTAAGAAAATATGAGCCATATCCGAGCGCATGACCTACATCCCAAACCCTGCGCATTATATCAGGGGCATATTGCATACTTGTGCCTTCGAATGTGAAAACAGCATCAGTAGCGCCTACCATATCTGGCAGTATTCCGAACCTTGCCCTATAGTTCGGCACGTGTGGATTTCTTGACCAATATTGCGACCCCAAAGCCCAGTGTTCGGCTCTTGGGTTTTCATAACCGTGTGGCTCGCCATAATCTTCGGCATCGAAAAGAATGATATCAACCCCTACCGGTGGAGGATGCAGCGAAAATTGGCGTGCCATTTCAAGTAGTACTCCCACGCCACTCGCTCCATCGTTTGCGCCTAATATGGGAGTTCGGTGATTGGCGGGATCGGGATCAAAATCGGCAAACGGACGGGAATCCCAGTGGGCACACAACAATATTCTTGCTTCCGCTTCGGGTTTGAATACTCCTATGATATTCTTTATGTTTAATACTGTCCCGTCAAACGCCCGAACCCTTGTTTCCTGCACTGTTACATAGGGAGTAAAACGGCGAAGCGTTTCAGTAAGGTAAATGCCGCATTTAACGTGCGCCGATGTATTGGGCACCCGAGGTCCAAAGGCTACCTGCCTGGCAACAAACTCATAAGCTGAATCAGCATTAAAGTAAGGAACTTCGGCCAACGCGATCCGTTCTGATAAAGCTGGAACCTCCGGGGCTTTTCGCTGCGATGGTTTTTTACATCCCCAAATAGGAATAATTAACAGTATTGTAAGCACAATAAGCCAGCGCAACAAACTTCTGCTCGCAGAACTCTTAAAATCAGGTTGTATTTTCATGGTATTAATTAAGGGGACTTCTATAAATTAAATTTTTGATATTCAGATAAATATGTGTATATT
>CAYGGZ010000009.1:68448-78527 GCA_964349765.1 uncultured Bacteroidales bacterium | reverse complement strand
CAAAATTATGCTGCGCAAAAACAGTGGTCAAGATGGGTTAGTCGGAGGGATACGGCTGTCCGACTAATTTTACCTGCCCAACTTTGTCGTTCAGGCGGGTTTCCATATTGTTTTTTTTGTGTGGTAACAACAAAATTGCAACATGGGAGGTGAAACCTACGGGATGGTAACCCCTTTTTCTAAATTATTTGTAATCTTAGTCGGATACTAGTGATTCAATATCTATATCCAGTTGCTTCGGCATTGGAAATATCATCCCCGAATTTTCAATGGGTCTTAATCCCGTATCGAAGTTTACCCCGTTTCGCTGAATGGTTTGCACAATCCCCCTGTTTTTAGGTTGCCTCTCGAATAGTACAACCGACTTCCCTGTTTTTACAGGGTAGGCAACTGCGGTTAATACGACAATGATTCCACCTACTATTACTGCATCATATCTGATTTCAGCAGCGAATGAATTTACTTCGATTTTAAAACACGGTTTGCAGCCAGCTTTCCGGTTAGTATTGACATCGGCACACCAGCCGGGCTGTATGCCCATTGCCCCGCCTGATAAACCGATGGCAAGGGCGTGAAAACCGAACGATCTGAAATCTGAATTTTGTTGATCACAGGCATGTTTTTCTGAAACTCCCAGCCAACAATAGCACCTTCTGAGCTGGAAATCCTGTTCTGAATGCTAATGGGCGAAAATGAGAAGCGATCAATCACCTTGTTCTTAATCATTGGAAATACCGACTCAGAAATTACTTTTAAAACGCGGTTTTCAATTTCAAGAATGAACTCATCAAGCCAGCCCGCCTCTTGTACTTTTTTGAAAAGTTCATACCCTGTCAGAAAACTGATTATCATTCCAGTTTTTCCGGGGGGCGCTAAATCTTTATCCTTAAGCCCGGGGATGGAGATTTCGAAGGTGTTTAAAGAAATGAATTTATTAAGCCATTCAAGGATTTCAGGTTTACTAATATTTTTAAAGTTTTCAAGAAGTTCACTGAGTTCCTTTCGATGGGTTTCGCCCAAACCCTGACGCGATGGGGTATAGAAAAAGTGTCCATTGGCAATCCTTCCGAAGCTTTCCAAGGGTTCATCAACCTGAAGAAAAAACGTAAAGACTGACTCGCCACCTTTGTTTTGAAGCATTTTTTTCTTTACTGGTTCGAATCTGGATTGGATCTCTGCAGGCAGGTTTTCAGTTTCCGCTATCCGGTAAAGTGTCTTCAGATCGGCAGCCCAAATAAGGTTTTTATACTTATAGCTGACATTTTTCTCGTCAGTAACCATTTTCTCACTGGGGATTACCCGGGTTACAATGGTGCTGGTTTGAATTTTGCCGCCCAACTCAACGATCTTATCGCGCAACCCATCGGTAATCTTGCCTACCCCCCCCTTGGGGTAAAAATAATCAAGGTACAGCGAAAAGTAGCTTAAGGCAAAGAAGGTGGGTGTATTTTTGAAAAAATGCTGAGATATAATATCCCTGAGTGATGGGTTCCTGATTATGGATTGCAGGTATTCTTCAACGGGGAACTGCATGCGGTTTATTTTGCCAACTGTGAACACAAACCGGGGCATCCACGGAAGCAGTTTTTTTAAGATAAAAGACGTATCGCGCTTTAAATCCTTGAAAAGCGGGTTCTCAATTCCATACAGCACATCCATGTGCTTCATGATTTTTCGGATGGATATTACAACTTCATCAATTTCTTTACCACTTTCCGGATAGAATTTTTTTAAAAAATCCCGATACTTTGCAAGGCTTTCGAGATTTTCGACATGAAGGATTTCATTTTCAATACCCAGCGACACCGGGCTCTTCACCACTTCGAGTTCGATACCCAGGTCTTTAATCATAGGCAGGATAATCCCGGCATCTTCAAGCGCCCTCACTCCGGCGTCGAAATGAAAACCATTTCGCGAAAAAGAGTTTACCAGCCCACCCAGTTCCCTGTTCTTTTCTATCAGAAGAACTTTTTGCCCTTCCCTGGCCAGGTAAGCAGTGGAAGTTAAACCGGCAATTCCACCCCCCACAACTATCGTATCGTATGAATTCTCCATCATATATTTTGATCTAAAAATTGCTGATACAATTGGCAACCATCAATTTTCTTCATTTAAACCAGTTATTTTCAGCGTTTCTTCCCAAAGCTCGTAAGCCATTTCTCTATCCAATGCAGGTGGGGCGGGTTCTTCTTCGGTGGTTAGGTTAAAGAATTTTCCGCTAACATTTTCCAACTCTTTTGAAACACCCAAATAGTAAAGCGCTTCCGCTGAAATTTCCGGAGATTTTAATGTCCGATCAAAAAAGTTCCTCTTAAACCAGCGGTAAAGTGGTCCGTTTTCCTGACCGGTTTCGGTTTTTACTGCACCGGGATGCATGGTATTTATATTTATTACAACCCCTGCGTTTTTGAAGCGTTCGTTGAAAACGATCATCGAAAGCAACTGAGCAGTTTTGGCCGAGCCGTAACTTTTTAACCCGGAATATTTTCGTTTTTCCCAGTTGAGATCGTCCAGCCTGAGCCCCCATACAGCAAAGCGGTGTCCTTCAGACCCCACCATGATAATTCGGGCATTTCCCTGGGCTTTAAGCTTTTCGGTCAAAAGAAAATTCATTATGAACGAAGAAAGATAATGAACCGCAAAAACCTTCTCAAACCCATCGGTGGTTAGTTCGCGTATGGTAAGGAAAACGCCGGCATTATGAATTAGTACATCGATGGGAAGCTGTAGATGAGCCAGCTCTTTCGACACACGAAAAATATCCTTCAGGCTGCTCAAATCAGCAATCCTAAAATCGCATCTTACACCAAATTCGCTCTCAATTTCACGGCAAATTTTTTCCGATTTCTCAAGATTTCTGTTAATGCACAATAAGTTTGCTCCCATCGAAGCGTACTTCCGGGCAGTGAAGTAACCAATACCGGAAGTGGCACCGGTTATTACCACCAGCTTGCCGTTAAAGGTATCGGTGCAAATTTTCGGGTCCCTAAGATTATTTCTGATCATCGTAAACACATTGGACCACCTGTACTCGCGAATGTATTGAGCAGTTTTCTTTCTCATAAACGATTATCCGAATTTCTTGATCAGGAACTTTCGGTACATTTTGCCAAAGCGCGGAATATTGTTGAAAATATCACCCCACAAATCGTAATAATCGCGCTGTTCTTTAATCAACCCTTCTTCACTGAGCACCAGTTTGGTGGAACCGTACATGGGAGTATTGGGGTATTTCTTAAACATCATGGTCATAACCCAATCGAACATGATCACGTTGTCGTTCTGGGCTATGGCCAGAATTTCCATTTTCAACTGCTTGGTGCGCTTGGTAAGACGGTTGCACATGGCCATAAAATCGGAAATCCCTTCTATTCTCTGAATGGTATCCTGAAAAATAATGTCTTTGTGATAATACTTGAAAATGTGCGACCAATCGGGCTTTCCTTCGCGATTATACGTTTGAGACCACAATTCTTTAATCGTGTCCATATTTAAGGGTAGCTTTTCCTGTTCTTTTAAGGATTGCTGATCAAATGAATCCATAATTTTTAATAGTATTTGGGTTTACACTTCATTAGCTTCGATTCTTTTAATTCGAAAAGCGTTTTTCTGAAAGGTGGCGGTCCAAAGGTCATCTTTGGATTATTTGAAAATCCAAAACCTTCCACTGGGATCCCCATCCGGTTGGTATCCAACCTATTATTACCATTCTCATCATGAATATACTTAAAAGCATAAATGCCTGGCTTTAAGTTTTCAATAACAATAATGCTCTTGTTATTGGAAATATTCCTGCTGATAGCGGCCTCTTGTTCTTCGTTCTCATTGCTGAGTTCAAGGTGGATTTGACCATTGTTGTTGCGCAATTCGGAAATTTCAATGGTCAGCGTAAGCTGTGCAACCGACAACTTTGCCAACAGGAAAAGGAAGATGAAAAAGAAAACTGTGCTGTTCATTTCAGGTATGCTTTTTCTATTACCATTAAGATGCCATAAAGAAAACAAAAATATTGAAATGAACGCCAATCTTTTTTGTGGTCACAAAAAATACTGGCATTTTATTGCACTAAATTGCAAATTACTCTCACATCCCTTCGCCGAAAGCAATCTTTATTAAGGCTTCCAGTTCATCGTACCATTGAGGTCCGTATTTGCCAATCAGGGCATCCATAAGGAAGCGGCAAACCCGTACCTCTAGCCTTGCGTCTTTTTACGGGTGCCGTTACAGATGGCTTAGCACCATCGAGGGCTTCTTCGCCAGCAAAGATTGGTTCAGGTGGTTTCAAAACTGGGTTTGGGCATAACTATCGGAGTGTTCCATCCGGTATTCCTTCTATAGAGTGCGACGGGTCACATCGGTCTTTATTAACTCTTTGAGATAGAGAGTCCCAAGTCTGCTTTGATCTTCCCGAGACGTGCCTGTTTATACGATGGTGTGCCTGAGTGAAACCGGGCTTCCAATACAGGATCGTCGAGCTGCAGGATGTCCTGTGCTGAAGCGCCCAGTGCCCGGGACTTTTTCATATAGGTTTTTGCTCATCCCGGGCTCGCGGGCTATGGGCTTGACCCCATATCCCTTTTGGTGCAAAAGAATCAGTTGTTTGTTCTGTTCCATACATTTTGGTTTTCCTGCCATTTTGTTCTAAATATTTGTAGTTCATCGAGAACCCATAAAGAAGCCAAAGCTGCACGGGGGTCAACATAGTCCGAAATATCCATTAATTGACGACCCACATTACACATCCCGTTTTCTATCGGGAACAACGTCCACACGAGCCAACGCTCAAACCAAAGGCTTGGCTGTCCGACTAATTTTACCTGCCCAACTTTGTCATTCAGGCCGGTTTCCATATTTTTACCCCTGTTGTGTTTGTTGAGTAGTAATTACAAACTTGCACCATCGGGTTAAAATGTTCGGGATGGCAGCCCGTTTTTCTAAATTATTTGTAATTTTGGTCGGACACTACTGAAAAAGAATGAAAATAACACGCTACGCCAAAACCGAAACTATATCGCATTACCTACCCGATTCGGGTGGATATACGCTATAAGGCGGAGTGGAGTAGGGGGTATAAACTAGTTGTGGTGAATTTGGGCGAACATCTCGGCAATGATTTGGAAATTTAAATAAAATAATTATCTTTGGCGTTAGTAATATAAAACGATGGCATGATTGTTTCGTTTGGTACAAAGGATACCGAGAAAATATGGAATGGAGAACGTTTAAAAAGAATGCCGATTGAGATACAACAGATTGGAAGGAGAAAACTCAGGATGTTGAATAACTCACAAAGCATTGACGATTTGAGAATTCCGCCATCAAATAGACTTGAAAAACTGAAAGGAACCGATTTTTACAGCATTCGGATTAATGATCAGTGGAGAATTATTTTTCGCTGGGAAAACAATCAAAGTTACGAAGTGGAAATAGTTGATTATCATAAATAAAGGGGTAATAGAAATGGAAAAACTGGCAAACATTCATCCTGGAGAAATTCTAATGGAAGAGTTTCTTAAACCATTAGGAATTTCGGCATACAGGCTCTCAAAAGATACTGAAATACCACAAACAAGGGTTTCTCAAATCATAAAAGGTAACCGTCGGATTACAGCCGATACAGCTTTGAGACTGAGTTCCTATTTTGGGAATTCTCCAAAATTTTGGCTGGGCTTGCAGGACGATTTTGATATTGAAGAGGAAAAAAAGCATCATACTGAAATATTCACAAGAATCAGTAGAATCAGAAAAAACGCACCAAAGCATCTTGTATAAAATATTGGGAAGGGGTAAGTGGTTACAAGAATATTTCTATCCCGCATCAACTTTTGTTGCTGCAGACAGTGGCAAGCCTGCAATCCCTCATGAATTCATACAAGTAACCGTTATAGCCAAAGGCAGGACGACCCCAACCGACTGGCAGACCACTGAGCACCACGACACAGAAAAAATCGACCACACAGGAAAAAATTCAACAGCCCACGCTCATTGAAGAACATTTGTAAGCCCACACGAGCCAACGCTCAAACCAAAAGTTCGGCTGTCCGACTAATTTTACCTGCCCGACTTTGTCATTCAGGCGGGATTCCATATTTTTACTCCTGTTGTGCTTGTTGAGTAGTAATTACAAACTTGCAACATCGGGTTAAAACGTTCGGGATGGTAACCCCTTTTCTAAATTCTTCGTAATTTTGGTGTGATACTACTGATAAGAAAAGAAAATGACACGCTACTCCAAAGCCGAAATTATATCGCATTACTTACCCGATTCGGGTTGATGCACGTAATAAGGCGGGGTGGAGTAGTGAGTATAAACAAGTTGGCAGCAAGGCTTCCGGAGCGGTTCAACAGCTTGACGGAGTAACATAGAAGAATCTAAATTACTGTCGCAGTTTCGGATTTTCCGGCAGGCTTTGACTTAGTTTTTTAGAGTTGTGCTACCCACTTTAGTTCGGGTTCGGGGGACAGTAATTCATTGAATAAATGGACTTATGAAACGGTAGGACAACTCCGAAAAATTTTACAACGAACAATCACAGGTTTACAAATTGTATATCTTTAAATCATGAAAAAACAACACGACAAATTGATGACCGACCTGCAAAGACTTCTTGAAGCGCAGGACTTTAAATCGGAAGACGATGTTCGTAAATTTATGGACAGTCTTGTAGGACAAAAAATTCCTTCATTTCCGAAAGAGGTATTGAATTTCAAAGAACAAGCACAAGACTTAGTTTTTGCTGCCTACGAGATGACACCGACAAAGGCGAAGGTGAATATTGAGAAAGCATTACAACTCGACCCTGACTGCATTGAAGCATATGAATTTTTAGGTTCGATGGAAAGGACAGCAGAACTCGCAAGTGTATTTTTTGAGAAAGGTATTGCTATTGGCAGACGAGTTTTTGGCGGAAAATATTTCAAAGAGCATAAAGGAATGTTTTGGGGTATTCATGAGACAAGACCGTTTATGCGTTGCCTGCAACATTACTCTGACTGCCTTTACTCAATGAGAAAAGTTAGAGAGTGCGTAACGATTTTAGAAGAGATGATTGAACTAAATCCCAATGACAATCAGGGTGTGAGAGACCAACTGTTGCTTTATTTAATTCAACTTGACGAAAACAAAAAGTTTTTAAAGTATTCCAGAATGTTTGAGGAGGACAGCATGGCGTTCCCACTTTTTAATCGTGCTTTATTTGCCTTCAAGACAGAGGGAGAAACAGAAAATTCTAATGAACAACTTATAAAAGCATTAAAGCAAAATAAGTTTGTAGCCAAACGACTTTTATCAAATAGACCAATTACAGAGTTAGCAGCCCATTACGGTATTGGTGACGAAAACGAAGCAGACTATTACGCAAGTTTTGCACAACATATTTGGGCACAGACAAAAGGAGCAAGAGAATGGTTAAAGAAACACACTACAAAATCATGACGAGGGTAACCGAAAAAGAAGTAACCCAGCAGCCAACATCGGTTTGGCAATAGTGGGGCTGAAGTGCAAAATTGAGCATTTGGAATTCTTATATAAATTTGTGCTGACTTGAACATTTGTGCCTTGGTTTCCCACCATCGCCAAGCCGCAAACCTTTGAAAGCAAGCAAAAAAACTACTGCATATGGATACAGACGATTTATCAAGAGAAGCATATGATGGAATTTTACTCGAAGCCGAGAAATTATCTCATGATTTGACTTTGCATTATGGCTTATTATCAAGTGATTGTAAAAATGAGACTGAATACCTTGAAAAAGCCGAGAAGCTGACCAGAGAAATATTGCAAGTGGATGATTGGGAATTAGAAGATTTATTTTGGGGTAATCCCCCGGACAAAAAAAAGTTGATTATTACTTGTAAAAAGATTTTAGGAAATATCGAGAAAGTAAAAACCATTCCGATTGCAAAGCGAAAATTTGATTTTTAAATCTTTAAGGATTTTATGATTTTGTATTTAGTAGGTATTAGCTGTGTAGGAAAAACGACAATTGGAAAAAGGTTGGCTGAAAAAATTGATTTTTCCTTCTTTGACTTAGATATAGAGATTCAGAAATATTATAGTAAACCAATTGAAAGAATTCAAGATGAGTGTTTTTCAATGAATGGATACAGAGAAAAAGCAAGTAAAGTTTTAGATTACCTGTTTGCAAAAAACATTGATTCTGTAATTTCCGGCACACCATCAGGATTAAAATATTCATATCTGCAAGTTTATAAAAAACATAAAGCAGACAAAGACTTATATTCAATTCAGATAAATGATTCGCATGAAAATGTATTGGATAGATTGACATTCTATGATAAAGATTCAAATCCTATCATAGAAAAATTGGATGATTCAAAGAAAAAGAGATATTTGAAGAAGATTAAAGCTGATTATAACTTTTTTAGAGATTCATATAAACGTGCAGACTTTAAAATTGACATTAATAACATCAGCCTGATAGACATACCAAGCCTGATAATTAATGAAATAAATAAAACTGTAAAAATTGTCAAATGCCAAAATGGTATAGCCAGCAATAGCGGGGCTTAATGGTGTTTGGTGTTCGCTGCTCCGCTTGTGCTTTTGTGGCGCGAAACAGGAACGCAGGCCGCAAATCCCCCACATCGGCAAACGGCAAAACCTTATAAGAAAGTTTACCAGACGGCACAACAACCGTTAAACTGACAGACAATTATCGAAACGACAGGACGACATATAGCTTAGCAGCGGGTTTTTTCCGACACGGTAAACCAACGCTTCTCTAAAACCCAAAGAGCCACTTTTTACCAACACACGGACAGACGAACGAACAAAAAAAGTAACTTAGACGACTGAAAATATTAAAATAAAAAGTGACCGGATTAAAAGAAGATATAAAGCCAGACAACCAAATAAAATCTAAAAAGCGGGTTGCCGACCACGGGGAAGTATTTACTAACCAGCGTGAAATAAACGATATGCTTGATTTGGTAAAACACGAGACGGCACGCATCGACTCCCGTTTCCTTGAACCTGCTTGTGGTAATGGAAACTTTTTAGCAGAAGTGTTGAGACAAAAATTAGCAGTAGTGGACAGCAGATATAGCAAAAGCCAAGTGGAATGGGAACGCTATTCGGTTATTGCTGTATCAAGCATTTACGGTGTCGACATTTTAGAAGATAATGCACAGGAATGAGGGGAGCGCTTGCTTGGAATTTACACCGATTGGTATTCTAAAGTATTTAAGCAAGTAAATAACGACTGTATTCGCTCCGTTCAATTTTTATTGAGCAGAAACATACTTTGGGGAGATGCTTTGGACTTTACCAATCCCGTAACCAAACAACCGATTGTGTTTTCTGAATGGAGTGTCGTAAACGGCTCTATGCTGAAACGCAGGGATTATATGTTTAAATTTTTGGTGGAAAAAACACACCAATTCTCTCTTTTTAACGATGAAGGCAATACCGCCGCAATTGATGAGTCAGTAATGGATTTTCCGCCTGTTCATTTCTTAAAACTGTCTGGATCACAGATTTAATAGATTAAATGATTTCACAGATGAAGAATTATGATAGCATTAAATATGGTGACGATGAGTGAAAATGAAATATCCTATAAAATCATTGGTGCAGCAATGGAGTTGCACAAAATGTTGGGACCGGGGTTATTAGAATCGGTATATGAAGCTGCTTTAGCCTATGATTTGAAAGAATTGGGCTTTGATGTGAAAACCCAAGTTCCAATGCCATTGGTGTATAAGGAAGTAAGACAAGACGTAGGGTATAGAATTGATTTGCTTGTCGAAAATATGGTTATCATTGAGATAAAGTCAGTTGAAAACCTTGCTCCGGTGCATTTTGCACAAACCTTGACTTATCTGAAACTTGCTGATAAAAAGTTAGCCCTGCTTATCAACTTTAATACAAAACTTTTGAAAGATGGAATACACCGAATTGTCAATAACCTATAAAGAGTTCTCGCAAAGTGCGCAAAGTTTTAACGCAAAGAATCGCAAAGTCTTAGCGTGCTTTGCGACTTCTCAGCGGTCTTAGCGTGCAAAAAATAACCAAAAATGATGGAATACACCGAATTGTCAATAACCTATAAAGAGTT
>CAYGGZ010000009.1:38820-68348 GCA_964349765.1 uncultured Bacteroidales bacterium | reverse complement strand
AATCGCAAAGTCTTAGCGTGCTTTGCGATTTCTCAGCGGTCTTAGCGTGCAAAAAATAACCCAAAATGATGGAATACATCGAATCGTCAATAACCTATAAAGAGTTCACGCAAAGTGCGCAAAGTTTTAACGCAAAGAATCGCAAAGGCTTGGCGTACTCTGCGACATCTCTGCGGTCTTTGCGTGCAAAAAATAACCGAGAATGATTGAATACACCGAATTGTCAATAACCTATAAAGAGTTCTCGCAAAGTGCGCAAAGTTTTAACGCAAAGAATCGCAAAGTTTTAGTGAATATTATGGAGCAAAGTGTACAACTTATTCTGGAGTAAAGTGTACAATTGATTCTGGAGCAAAGTGTCCAACTTTTAACATGTCATTTTTAGTTTGAAAAGGAGTTTTGGCCCGGCGCCCTGCGCCACTCTCGGGTGACAATCTGGCATATAGTGTACAACCGGAACAAATAAGGGGATTGATTAATGACTTTTGTGGCTTTTAAAACAAAGACACAATGGCAAACAAATCATTCAGTATGATACAAGGCAGGCGCATTATTCAAACAAATTTTACCGCTGAGTATAATTTGCTCACACTTTACACTAAGTAATCACAAGATTAACCCTCGCGGCGATTCTGATTCAATATCATATTATTTCTGACAATTTTAACCTCACCTTTACCTTTGCTCCTTTTGGAGTTTCCTGAACGGTACAGCACTCGGTATAATAATCGTGTTCGAAGAAAAGGACATAATCGTTTTCAACTGCCTCTTTCAATAAGAGCTCTTTTTCGGCCAGGGTCACAAGCGGTTGTATATCGTAACTCATGATGTATGGCAACGGTAGATGTGCTGAGGTAGGCAAAACGTCAGATGTATAAACAATGGTTTTTCCTTTGTGGCTGATGAACGGAATAGCTTGCCCCATAGTGTGACCGTTGAAAATCCTTACTTCGAAATCCGGAAACAGTTTGCAATCACCATCAAACAGATTTAATCTATCGTTCAACGGTAGCAGGTTTTCAGAAGGGTATGAAGGTTTTTCCCGTTTGTTAGGGTTGATAGCCCACATCCATTGTTGGCGACTCACATGATACACTGCATTGCGGAAGGCAGGTACAAGATTTCCGTTCTGGTCAGGTTCAACGCTACCGCCGCAGTGATCGAAATGGAGATGTGTGAGAAAAACATCGGTAATATCTTCGTAAGCTAACCCCACAGCCGCAAGTGATTTGCCTAAATTTGTTTCCTGATCATTCAGGCTGAAGTACAGGGTGTTCTTTTCTTTGTTTTTGTTGCCCATGCCGTTGTTGATCAATATTTTGCGATCGCGGCTTACAGCAAGAAGGCTGCGCATACTCAACGTGAGCAGGTTATTTTCGTCGGTGGGATACAATTTGCTCCAGATTACCTTAGGCACAACGCCAAACATAGCGCCGCCATCAAGTTTAAACTGTCCGGTTTCGATAGAGTAGAGCTGCATGGTGTTTTTTGATCGGCGCAAAGATAGGCGGGTAGCGGCAAACATAGATTGTTTTCAAAATAAAATCTGATATCACATTTTGCGACCCCATACTTATCTGAAGTGTTCAGTATATTTTCTATAAATTTGAACTTCTTAACCCGCTTTTGTATGTATCGTTTTCTCGATCCTCCTGATGTTCGCAGCGAAAAGCGTCTGTTCTGGGCAGTAAAACGGGCTGTATTTGAAAACCTTCGCTTTATGAGAAAGCGAAGCGGCAGAAGAAGCAAAAGCCTCTGGAACACATTTATGTTTTTGTTAAGGATATTTGCCTTTTTTCTGAAAATAACCGGTTACTATCCGAAAGGGCACGGGAATGCAAAAACATTGACCATCAGCAATGTTGCTCTCAGTTTTCCAAACCTGCCCGAATCTTTCAATGGTTTCAGAATTTTACACCTGTCTGATTTGCACATTGACAGTATTCCTGGGTTCGCAGCCATTATAATTGACAAGATAAGAGGTCTAAACTTCGATATTTGTCTATTAACCGGCGATTACCGGCGCGATATAAACGGTGCGTTCAATCAAATACTCAAACCAATGTATGCGCTGTCGAAGCACCTTCACGCACCGTATGGTGTTTTTGCCGTTCTTGGTAATCACGACACCTACCTTATGGCAGGTTATGAGAAAGGAATAGGGGTGGAGTTGCTGGTGAATGAGTCGGTTGAAATTGAAAGAGAGGGAATGAAGATTCTGGTCACAGGTACTGACGATCCGTATTACTATTTCACTGAGTCAGCAGTTTTATGCCTCGACACAAAAGGTTATGATTTCAAAATTGCCCTGATTCATACTCCCGAATTAGCCTCAGTTGCTGCCGAACATGACTATGATCTCTATTTGTGTGGGCATACGCATGGCGGTCAGATATGTTTGAAAGAAGGCGTACCGCTTATCAGTCATCAGTATGAAGGCCGGCGTTTCAGTAATGGGTTATGGAGTATAGGTAAAATGGTTGGTTACACTTCACGCGGTGTAGGAGTGAGCGGATTGCCGGTGCGTTTTAACTGTCCTGCTGAAATAGTGATGATAGAACTTCGAAAGCAAAGTGGCAATTCCGTTCACTCTTCACAAGGTACTCAGTAGCTTTTTTCAACATTCATAACAAAAGCTCTCACTCCAACTGAGTGGTTTAGGTTGTCGAGTTTTTTGATGTTTTCCAGCAGAGGGTCAACTGTTTCATCTGGTATAATCGTTATCAGTGCCGAATTCAATTCAGGCCAGGTATGAGTTCCCATTCTCGGTTCGCCACTAACGGAACCCCTACCCTTGACATCGCTCCACCAGGTATAACCTCTTATTTCCATACGGTCGAGGATAAACTCTACCCTGTCGGTGTGAGCCTGATTGAATATAATCATTACAGCTTTCATAGTGATTTTGGTTTAATCGAGGAATAGGAATCTTTTTCTTAATTTTTTTATCTTATCGCGTTCGCCTGTTCTGACAATAATGCAGTAAACAACGGGGATTAACACCATGGTTACAATAGTTGAAAAAACAAGTCCTCCGATTACAGTAATACCCATCGGGCTCCAAATTTCGGCACCTTCGCCCGTGCTAAGCGCCAGTGGAAGCATTCCCAGAATTGTAGTGGTAGCTGTCATCAGCACAGGCCGGAGCCTGGACCTGCCCGCCGCAATAACTGCATCGTACAGCCGCATGTCGCGGTCGCGCATAAGATTGGTGAAGTCGACCAGCATGATTCCATTTTTAACTACGATACCAATCAGCAAAACAGCTCCCAGAGCCGCAATAACGCTAAGTGTTGTTCCTGTAATCAGAAGAGCAAAAACAACCCCGGTAAATGCGAAGGGAATTGAAAACATGATAACAAATGGCATTTTGAACGATTCGAACTGTGAAGCCATAGCTATGAACACAAGTATCAGGCTAACGAGCATAAGGAGTAGCAGGTCGCGGAAAGCTACTTGTTGGTCTTCGAAAGCGCCTCCTATTACCACCATCACCTCCTGAGGAATAACGATTTCGTCAACTTCATTTTGAACCAAGCTGGCAAGTTCGCCTAACGAAGCGTTTCGGGGGGTTGCCGATACGATTACCACACGTTCCTTCTGTTTGTGTTGAATAGATGGTGGTCCCCAATATTCTTTAACACGGCCGAGTTCTTTTAGTTTCACTGTTCTTCCCATTGGGGTAGGTATTGTGAGGTTTTCAATATCTGTTATAGAATTTCGATATTCTTCGGTGAGCCGTACTTTGATATCATATTCTTCTCCTTCTTCCTTAAACCGGGAAGCAACCATACCTCTGATGCGGTTGTGAATCATTCCTGAAACGGCAGCAGTAGTCAACCCATGAGTTGAAAGTTTCTCGCGGTCTAATTCTATTTGAAGTTCCGGCTTATCTTTCTTACGACTTACAGTGATGTCAGTGGCTTGGTCTAATTGGCTCAAACGTGATCGCACCTGTTCGGCCAAGTCGTTAGTTACATCGAAATCGTATCCATATATTTCAACATCTACTGTATTACTGGCACCGCCAAAGCCTGATCCGTTCGTACTTACACTAAAGTTAACAACTTCTGGCAGTTGATCAATCTGGTTACGAAGTTCGTCGGCAATATCCCAGACGGATCGTTCGCGTTCTTCTATGTCAGTAAATCGCATCATCAGGTTTATGATATTTGACCCAGTGGTTTGAAAGAGCGAGAACATCCCGCCCTCATCGTCAGAACCTGAACTGGACGACAGAACAACCACTTCTGGGAATTGCTCGTTTATGATGGCTTCAATTGTACGGGTTGTTTTTATTGTTTCTTCAACGCGTGTTCCTGTTTGCAGTTCGATAGAAGCAGTTATACTTGAATCGTCGGCTTCGGGCATGAAGTCGGTTGGTATGAACCTAAGCAGCAAAATCGAACTGGCAAATATGGCAAGAGCAAGAAGCAACACAACGGTTTTGTGACGTAATGCCCGCTTAAGAATTTTTGCATACAAATCATCAATCCGATCAAGAATTGGAAGCACTTTTCTGGTGTAGCCAAACCGGGGAAAATTCGAAAGTTTTTGATTCAGCATCAGTATTTGCGATGCAAGCATTGGTGTGAGAGTAAGTGCAGCAATGGTAGAAGTAACTACAGTGATAGAGACAATCCAACCGAGTTGCTTAAAGAGAACACCAGTCATACCTCCGACCAGGGTCAAAGGGAAAAATACAGCCACTATAACTAGTGTAGTCACGATTACGGATAGCCAAACCTCATTTGTTGCATAAATCGCCGCCTCCCTTGGGCTGCTTCCCCGCTCAATATGGCGCATGATGTTTTCCAATACCACAATGGCATCGTCAACAACCATCCCAATTGCAATGGATAATGAAGTGAGCGAAATAACATTAATTGAGTTATCAGTAATAAACAGATAAACGAAAGCGACAATAAGTGATATTGGGATTGTAAGTATGATAATAATGGTTGCCCTGAACTTGCCAATAAAGAAGAGCACTACCAGAATTATAAACAGAAAGGCGAACATCAGGGTGCTGGAGAGGTTATTGATTGACCCCTGAATAAAATCGGAGGTGTCCATAATCAGCCTGAGGTTGATATCGGGTGGGAGTTCTTTTTTTAATGTTTCCAGGCTTTCTCTTACACCCTCTGCTACCTGAACTGTATTAGCTCCCGATTGCTTCATTACAAACATTCGTAGCCCTTGCTGGCCATTGATCCGTTCTTCGAGGCTAAGATCTACAAGAGTATCTCTTACTGTAGCAACGTCGCGTAAGTAAACCAAACTTCCATTGAAGTTGCCAACTACTAAATCATTGAGGTCATCGCTATCTTTTAACTCGCCTTGTACTCTGACAAAGTAGTCCATCTCTCCCATTCTGATGCTTCCGGCAGGCATATTGAGGTTCTCGGCAGCAATAGCACTTCCAATCTGTTCGATAGTTAACCTGTAGGCGTCAAGGCGCCGGGGATCGGTTTCAACGTAAACCATACGGCGAGGCACACCGATCATGCCTACCGATCCAACGCCCTCTACCCTGTTCAGCGGATTAATAATCTTCTCTTCTAAAATCTTGTCAAGTCCAGGATAGCTTTCTTCTGCTGTAACGGCAAAGAAGACTATTGGCATCATAGCAGTGTTGAACTTGAATATTGAAGGTCGTTCGACTCCTTCGGGCAGGAAGGGCAAAATGCGATCTACCGCATCGCGGATATCATTTGTAGCTTCGTCGAGGTTTGCTCCCCATGCAAATTCCATCGTTATTACAGAGAGGTTATCGCTTGAAATCGAGGTTACCTCTTTTACTTTGTCGAGCATGTAGAATGCATCTTCAAACTCCCGGGTTACAATACCGGCAATTTCTTCCGCATTTGCACCAGGGTAGGATGTCATAACTGAGATGAATGGTGGTTCCATTTCCGGATACAAATCCACCGGAATACGCGACAAAGAATATACTCCCATCACAATGATAGCGGCAAAAACCATCAGAGTTGTTATGGGTTTGCCTACGGCGCTTTTATAGATACTCATAATTATTTTCGTTCTTAAATGTTGAAAGCATTGTGTGGGCTTATTCTATCACCTTTACATTTACACCGTCGAGCAAACGAGCTTGTCCGCTCACTACGATACGGTCGCCTTGTTGAAGTTGGTTGCTGATAACCTCTACTTTATGGTCGAAGCGCGCTCCAAGATCAACTGGAACCCGCACCGCCAGGCCATTTTCTTCTTTGAAGAGATAGCGCTCGTTAGACCCCTGCAGTTTTAATACTGCGATATTAGGAACTAACATTGCCTGCACTTGTTCGAGATCAAAACTAACACGACTGAACATGCCTGGCCGTAGATTTCCATCGCGATTATCAATAACCACCTCAACATTGAAAGTACGACTGAGTGGATCAATAGTTGGGTGAATCCGGAACACCCGCCCGGGAAAAACTTGTTCTGGCAAGATATCAGTAGTTACGCTTGCTTGCATTCCGGACTTAATTTGTGGAAAAAATCGTTCCGAAACAGGCACGATTGCTTTTAGTCTATCCAGTTGAATGAGCGTTACGATAGCTGCTGCGCCAATCAATGGATTTGGAGCCCCTGAGAACATTTCTCCGGCTTCGAAGTATTTTCCTGAAATAACTCCGCTGAATGGAGCACGTAGTTGTGTGTTTTCGCTTAGGAAAGCAACATTCTTTCGGGCTATATCGAGTTGGGCGCTAATCTGATCGTACTGTTGCTGTGCAATACTTCCTGCTTTTCGGAGTGTATCGAATCTGTTAAAGTCGGCCTCGAGTGTTCGCAGTTGCACTTCGGCTTGATGTAGTTGAGTGCGGTTCATCTGCACAAGGAGATCGCCCCTATTAACGTGCGAACCAACCTCTACGGTAATATTGTCGATTCTTCCGGGTGCTGCCGGAGCAAGATGAATTTCTTCCCAGGCTTGTAGCGAAGCTGTGTAATCTACCGAGCGGAAAATCGACTGATAGTCGAGCGTGAGCACACGCACGGGCTCTGGTTGTGCGGCAGCCTCCTCCGCAGGTTGATTTTTTTGAGCAGGTGAACATGACACAATAAGCAGTGCAAGGGCTACAAAGGCTGTGATGAATAAACTTTTCATGAGTTATTGTTTACGATGTTATTTTATATTTCCATATAACTTTTCGAGCTGAAGGCGTGCGGTCAAAACCTGCATCATAGCCGAAATATAGTCTGTTTCAGCTCGTAGAAAGTTGTTATCGGCAGTTACTATATCGAGGCCGGAAATCATTCCCTGAGCATATTTGCGTCTAATGCTTTCATTAACCCTACGAGAGACCTCAACACTGCTACTTTGATTTTCATAGCTTTCAAGAGCGTTTGCGAAATTGAACCTTAGCTGACTTTCCTGTATCTGAAGCTGATCATTCACAAGCAAATAGTTGTTGCGTATGGATTTAAGATCAATGTAAGCCTGCTGTGTCTGGGCGTGCCGCAGTCCGCTGGAGAACAACGGAATATTCATCTGCAGTCCCAACATATTGGTTGGCGCCATGTCGAAGTCGGGTCTCAGAATCTTGTGTGTAAAACGATAAAAAGCCGACAGTGTTGGTAAAGCGCCAGCACGCCGCATATCAAGCAGTTTTTCGCCAATGGCTGTCTGCTGCTCCATCAAGCGGAGGTTAATATTATTATCGGGCTGGAATTGTTGAAGAAGAACATTTTCCAATTTGGCGTCTGCGATAAGTTCAGGGAGGGTTTCGGTAAGCTCGATCTCCGTGTCAACGCTAACACCAAGCTGCAACCGCAGCATATTTGTAGTTAGTTCTACCTGACGCTCAGAAGCATTCAGAGCATTCTGCAACGTGTTTACCTGCACCCACAACAGATCAAGATCAGTTTTTTCAATAAGTCCGGCGTATTCGAGTACTGAGGTTTTGGCGTAAAGTTCCCGCAGATTACTCAGGTTTTTTTCGAGTACTGATTTCATCTCATTTGAGATCAGAACAAGGTAATAGGCATCAGTTGTCATCGCTATTACATCCAACTCGGTTTTTTCTTTGTTGAGCTTACTGAGTTCATGATACAGACGTGCAGTTTGAATCCCAACAATATAATTTCCGCTAAAAAGAAGCTGCCCAACATTCAGAAACAAATTACTCTGCGGTTCAATGTCAATTTTAGTTGGCGGCATGTCCTCGCGAAAGCGGATAGAAATCTGGGCGCCAAGGGCATTGGAGTAATCCATTGAGGCGTCCACCTGCGGAAGCCCATGAGCTATGGCCTCCCAAACAGCCATTCTGGCCTTATCAACTGTAAGGCCAGCGTTAATCATCGTTCGATTGTGTTCAAGAGCGTAGTTTCTTGCCTCGTTGAGGCTGAGGGTGAGTTTTTGTGCCTGCATCGGTAGAGCGGCAGCAAACGTCAAAATAAATAATCCTACTTTTTTAATGTGCATATCGTCTATGAATTATTGCTATTGTGGTTTTGAAAATACTTTTCCATCAGAGCAAGCCCTTTTGAGGTACAGACACCTCGAAAATATGGTATAATGATGCTGTTCTTTACTTCATCGTTTGTAGGATTAAGCAATCGAATCCTATCGCTGTTATGTATTATGGAGATGATTTCGTGTAAAAACCTATCCACAAGGTCTACCCTCATCTCTTTTCTGAAAATTCCCTGGTTTATTCCCTTTTCCAGAAGTGTATAGGAAGGGGAAAGCTTTCTTATATCGGCCTGGCAGGCGTAGAATGAGGCGTGTACCATAGGAAAATAACGCTTAATGTCCTCCATGAACACCTTGGGAAATTGCTTTTGGAATTGGTCCTGGTGCTTGCTTATTTGATACATTGCTTCCACAACATTATCGGAGTTCTCAATTATTTGAAGAAGCATTTTGTTGTTTTCGATGATTATGTAACGGATTGCTTCGATTACAAGCTGGTCCTTATCCTCGAAGTACTCATAGAGCGTACGCTTTGAAATGCCGAGACTCGAAGCCAGCGAGCCCATTGTAACGTTCCGCACTCCCATTTCGAAGAAGCTTTGGCTGGCATGTTCCAGAATATGTTCTTTGCGATCCACCATTTCTAAATCTAACGACAAAAACTAAAAACTATTTTGGTTTTCTGGTTTTAGGCGCAACAATTATTCAAAAGTTACACTATTAACAATAAAAAATTGATCATGGCGCCTATTGACTTCATAATCAGCATCAGCTACTTTTGTATTTGCTTTAGTGAGAAGCAGAATCAACTACCGTAACGAAATATAGCTATCAAACACAAATCTTTGACAATGGTTCAAACAATAATCACCGGAGCTTATGGAGCTATTGGAAAGGCAATTGCTACCGGATTAGCAGGAAATGCCCAAAACCGTGTATTGATGATAGGCCGTGATCCTGAACGGCTTAGTTCAGCAGCCAAGGAGGTGAAGGAGAGAACTGGAAATCGGAATGTTGAACCCCACGTTGCAGATTTGTCGCAGAGGCGAGATATAGAAAAGTTGGCGAATACTATAACCGGGCCGGTGCAGTTGCTTATCAACAATGCTTCAACCACATCCCGCAAAAGGAGAGAAAGTACCGAAGGAATAGAGATACAATGGGCTGTTAATGTTCTGGGCTATTATAGGATGATCATGGCGTTTAAATCTCATTTAGTTAATGCTGCACCTGCCAGGGTTGTTAACGTGGCAAGCTACTGGGCTGGCGGTCTTGACCTGGATGATCCGGAGTTCAATCGTCGCAGATACGACAACGATATGGCCTATCGCCAAAGTAAACAAGCCGAACGAATGATGGCCCGCTATTTGGCCGATACATTTTGTGATGTAAATATAACCGTAAACGCATGCCATCCAGGCGATGTGAATTCGAAATTAAGCAACGACCTTGGCTTTGGCGGCAACGAAACTCCTGAAGAAGGCGCAGATACTCCGTTATGGCTTGCTCAATCGCAAGAAGTTGCTAATCTGACGGGAAAATATTTTGAACATCGCCGGATGCATCAGTGCCAGTTTGCTGAGAATAAACACGCAATCGCCAAGTTGATGAAGCTCATTGAACAGTACGGGTGAAGTGGAATTGCCTTTCTATCTGCATTATGAATCAAATCAAATGCACTTTTTCGAGGAAGTTATCCGTATTTAATTAGACGTATATTTGCAGAGTACCACCAATTAAAATTTTATGACCAAGGTAGTTGTTCGTAAGGTTACCACTCATGTGCTTCAGGAGATGAAGCTTAAGGGCGAGAAGATTGCCATGCTCACAGCGTATGATTATTCAATGGCACGTTTGATTGAGGCAGCAGGGATAGATGTTCTGCTTGTGGGCGACTCTGCATCGAATGTTATGGCAGGCCACAACAGTACGCTTCCTATCACCCTTGATCAGATGATTTACCACGCTACATCGGTTGTGCGAGCTGTTTCACGTGCGTTGGTGGTTGTTGATCTGCCGTTTGGAACCTACCAGGGTAATTCTATCGAAGCGCTCCATTCGGCAATTAGAATCATGAAAGAGTCAGGCGCAGATTCAGTTAAATTAGAAGGAGGACGCGAAGTAATCGAATCGGTTGAACGTATCCTCTCGGCGGGCATACCGGTTATGGGTCATTTGGGTCTAACCCCGCAAAGTATTCACAAGTTTGGAACTTATGTGGTTCGCGCAACTGAAGACGACGAAGCTAATAAACTCGTTGAAGACGCTCATTTGTTGCAGAAAGCAGGTTGCTTCAGCCTCGTGCTCGAAAAGATACCAGCCAAACTCGGTGGTAAGGTGGCCTCAGAATTACGTATTCCGGTTATTGGTATTGGAGCCGGTCGCCATGTTGACGGGCAAGTGCTGGTTATGCATGATATGCTTGGGATCACACAGGAGTTTTCTCCCAGATTCCTGCGCCGGTATCATAATCTGAGCGAAGAGATACAAGGTTCGGTGCAAGCATATATACACGATGTGAAATCGCTTGAGTTTCCCAACGAAAAAGAGCAGTACTGACGCCGGAGAGCGAATTATGGATAGCATTGAACTACTCACTCCGCGTGTGTTATACGAAGACAACCATCTGCTGGTTCTCAACAAAAAATCTGGAGAAATCGTACAGGGCGATCATACCGGACAGGTAACACTGCTGGATCTGGGTAAGCAATACATTAAAGCAAAATACGACAAACCTGGCAATGCCTTTCTTGGACTACCCCACCGGCTCGATCAACCTGTAAGCGGCGCAGTTCTCTTTGCCCGCACATCAAAGGCTCTTGTTCGTTTGAACCAGATGATTTTCGACCGCGCGATCACTAAAATTTACTGGGCAGTTGTAAAAAATCTACCTCCCAAACCCTCGGATACACTCGTGCATTATATTGTGCGCCATCGTGATAAAAACAAGAGCTATTCATACGATAATCAGCGCAAAAACTCCTCCCAGGCCGAGCTGCATTACCGGCTGATTGCATCGGGCGATAATTACCATCTGCTTGAAATTAACCTGATAACCGGCCGACACCATCAGATACGAAGTCAGCTTTCCATTATCGGATGTCCGGTTAAAGGAGACTTGAAATATGGCGCACCTCGCCCCAATCCAGATGCATCAATACACCTTCATGCCCGCTATCTGCGATTAATGCACCCGGTTAAAGAAGAACCGGTTGAGATAATAGCCCCCGTTCCTGATGATCCACTCTGGAACTTTTTCGAGCGAACATTATCCGACCACATTAAACCCATTTCATGACCCGGAGAAAGTACTACCTTTGTGAAATAGACTGTTTTTTGTGAAAGAGTCAATAGCTGCAGGCATGGTTGAAACACCTCTGATGAAGCAGTACTACTCCGTTAAGGCGAAGTATCCTGATGCGTTGCTGCTATTCAGGGTGGGCGATTTTTACGAAACCTTCGGCGAGGATGCCATAAAAACATCAAAAATCCTTGGCATAGTTCTAACACGAAGAGCCAATGGCGCTGCATCATATGTAGAACTTGCCGGATTTCCCTATCACGCACTCGATACATACCTGCCCAAAATGGTTAGAGCCGGATACCGGGTAGCTATTTGCGAACAACTTGAAGACCCCAGGCTCACTAAAAAACTGGTGAAAAGAGGAATAACCGAATTGGTTACGCCGGGTGTGTCGTTCAACGATAAAATCCTCGACCACAAGGAAAATAACTTTCTTGCGGGAGTACACCTGCAGCCTAACATCTCCGGAATAAGTTTTCTGGATGTGAGTACTGGCGAATTTCTTGTTGCTGAGGGTTCTGACGAACAAATCGACAAATTGTTGCAGACACTCCGTCCGAGCGAAATTATTGTTCAAAAAAGCAAAAAACAGCAATTTATAGCACAGTTTGGCGAAAAGTTTTACATCAACACTTTCGACGACTGGGTGTTTACTCAAGAGTTTGCCAACGAACTACTGATAAACCATTTTAAGACAGTATCGCTTAAAGGGTTTGGTATTGAAGAGATGAAGGCCGCAGTAGTTGCTGCCGGCGCTGCACTACATTACCTTGCAGAAACTCATCACGAAAAATCGAAACACATTTGCAAAGTCAGCCGCATAGAGCAAGATACCTATGTTTGGCTCGACCCGTTCACGGTTCGCAACCTTGAACTGGTACACCCTCTTAACCCCAATTCTCCAACACTGCTGCAAACGCTCGATCGTACAATCTCGCCGATGGGATCACGCACAATGAAACGTTGGCTGCTACTACCGTTGAAAGACCGTAAGCCCATTGAGGAAAGGCACGCCATTGTTGATTATTTTATCCGGAATGTGTCAATTGCCGATGGTGTTCGACAGCTTATCAGATTAATCGGCGATATCGAGCGTTTGATTTCAAAGGCGGCGGTTCGCAGGGTAAATCCTCGCGATGTGATGCAATTCAAACGTGCACATGATGCCTTAGGGCAGGTTCGAACAGCTCTTACCTCCACCGGCTTTACCCCGCTTGAAAAGATTGCGGAACAGATCAACCCCTGCCCTCTCATCTGTGAGAGGATTGGGCGCGAACTGAAACCCGAACCACCGGTTTCAGTAAATAAGGGCCATGTAATTGCCGACGGCGTGAATACCGATCTTGATGAGTTGCGCAACCTGCTCTATCATGGTCGTGAATACCTCGCTAAACTCCAGCAACGCGAAAGCGAAAGAACCGGAATACCTTCATTGAAGATTGGCTATAACAGTGTATTCGGCTATTACCTCGAAGTTACAAACACTCACAAAGACAAAGTACCGGCCGAATGGCACCGGAAGCAAACATTAGTGAACTGCGAACGCTATATTACAGAAGAGCTGAAGGAATACGAACAGAAAATTCTTGGAGCCGAGGAAAAAATTATTGTACTCGAACAATCGCTTTTCGATGATTTGGTTGTGAACCTTCACGATTATATCGCTCCTGTGCAGCTTAACGCCAGCCTGGTGGCTCGTATTGATTGTTTGTTGTCGTTTGCTTCCACTGCAGTATCTAACCGTTATTTCCGGCCGGAAATGAATGACTCGTGGAAAATAGAGATCACCGCCGGACGCCATCCGGTTATTGAACAACACCTGCCTGCCGGCGAAGAGTATGTGCCAAATGATCTGTTTCTCGACAATGAGGATCAACAAATAATGATACTTACAGGGCCTAATATGTCGGGCAAGTCGGCACTGCTCAGGCAAACTGCACTTATTCAACTTATGGCGCAGACAGGAAGTTTTGTCCCGGCTTCTACAGCCCGCCTGGGAGTTGTCGACAAGATTTTCACGCGCGTTGGTGCTTCTGACAATATCTCATCGGGTGAATCAACTTTTATGGTTGAGATGAACGAAACTGCAAACATCCTTAATAATATTTCAAACCGGAGTTTGATACTTCTCGATGAAATCGGGCGGGGCACCAGCACCTACGACGGTATCTCAATTGCATGGGCAATAGCTGAATATCTGCATGAACATCCAGTTTTTCGTCCTAAAATTCTTTTTGCGACCCATTATCACGAATTAAATGAGATGGCGGCCTCTTTTGCACGCATCCGCAATTATCACGTGAGCGTTAAAGAGGTAGGGAATAAAGTTTTATTCATCCGAAAGCTAAAAAAAGGTGGAAGCGAGCACAGCTTTGGAATACATGTAGCCCGGATGGCTGGGATGCCACAGCGGATAATTGACAGGGCAAATCAGTTGCTTAAGCAACTCGAACAATCGCACAGCAACGAAAACCTAACCCGCAAAGGGTCGAAACAGCGTAGTGCACAAGATCAATATCAGTTGAGTTTCATCCAGTTGAACGACCCGTTGCTGGAGCAGATTCGAGAGGATGTCCTCAATACCGACATCAATACCTTAACTCCCGTTGAGGCATTAATGAAGCTTAACGAGATAAAGCGACTCTTAGGAGCAAAATGAAAACTTCGATTCTTTTTGCAGAAAATAATAATTGTATATTTGCACGCTTTTTTAAGGAATGTTCTTTTAGTATGCGGAAGTAGCTCAGTTGGTAGAGCACGACCTTGCCAAGGTCGGGGTCGCGGGTTCAAGTCCCGTCTTCCGCTCCAGGCCGGCTCGTAATTGGGCCGGCTTTTTATCAACATCAATGCAGGATGATGATTGCCCTGATAGGGTTGTGAAGATAACTAACTATTAACTTTTTATTGCGGTGGCTTTTGTGTTATTTTTGCACCGAAAATTAAAAATCGCCTGGGTGGTGGAATGGTAGACACGAAGGACTTAAAATCCTTTGGCCAGTAACGGCCGTGCGGGTTCAAGTCCCGCCCCGGGTACAAAGAGCAGGAGTTTCATCCTGCTCTTTTAAGATATGCCATACTATGTTTACATTTTAAACCAGATTAAGCATTTGATAACACTTAATCGGTGACACTCATGGAATCAATAGTTCAGCCCTAACGGACTTTCTATTGATTAATTCGGGATTAATAAGGGGTCAGTACGTGCCGATTCCATATAAAAAAGGCTGCTTTGTTAGGCAGCCTTTTTTATATCTGTTTAATACTCATCTTCGTGGAAGAAGAAGTCTTCTTTGGTAGGATAGTCCGGCCATATATCTTCTATACTCTCATATATCTCACCTTCGTCCTCTATTTCATTGAGGTTTTCTATTACTTCAGGTGGAGCGCCAGAGCGTGTAGCATAATCAATCAGCTCTTCTTTCGTAGCCGGCCAGGGAGCATCCTCGAGTTTTGAGGCCAATTCCAAGGTCCAATACATAATTGGAAAGATTATGTGAAATTTTTTGCAAAAGTAAATTTTTTAACAAACAATGCAAGAATTTAGTTCAAAAGAACACATCATTAATATTTTGAATGCCGGAGGGAATTAAACCCTTGCTTTCCAGTGATTTTCGATTGCATTGTTATCGTAAACGAATTTTCGCGATAAAACAAACAGGTAATCCGAAAGGCGATTAAGATATTTAATAATGGTCGGGTCAACCGGCGAGTCGGAGTTGAGCCGAATCACGATACGCTCTGCCCTGCGGCAAACACACCTGGCAAGGTGAGCCATTGAAGAAGCTTTATGCCCTCCGGGCAAAATGAAGGAATTGAGTGGCGGAAGGGTTTCATTCATTCGATCAATCTCTTTCTCAAGGAGTTCTACATCTTCATCGTAAAGGTGTGGTAGTTGTTGCTTTGATTCAACCGCCGGATCGGCCGCAAGCAGCGATTCGGCTGTAAATATTCTGTCCTGTATCTCTAGCAAAATTGCTTGTGAGTGTTTTTCTTCGGTATGATCGCGTATCAGGCCAAGGCAGGCGTTTAGTTCATCGAGCGTGCCGTAGGCTTCTATACGTAAATGAGATTTGAGAACCCGTGTACCTCCAAGAAGTGAGGTTTCGCCTGTATCACCTGTTTTTGTATATATTTTCCATCCTTTGTTCATCGTATGTTTTTAATGGTTCTACAATCAGTTTATCACAGTATGTTTTGGCTTCATTGCTAAAAACAGATGTTTACATCAACCGGAAACTTCTGCTGTTGCTGCACTTGTCAGCACCAACGGATTTTGAATATCTGAAGCCACTAAACCATCTCTCAAACGGATGATTCGATGGGCACGGCGTGCAATATCCTCCTCATGTGTAACCAGCACAATTGTGTTACCGGCCTTGTGGATCAACTCAACGAGCGCCATAATCTCCTGAGTGGTAGTAGAATCCAGGTTTCCGGTGGGTTCATCGGCAAGGATAATCGAAGGATGGTTTACAAGTGCCCTGGCAATGGCTACGCGCTGTCGTTCGCCACCCGACAATTCATTAGGCTTATGTGTTACGCGTTCGGCTAAGCCTACTGAACCCAGAACTTCAAGCGCACGTTTTGTTCGTTGGTCTTTGCCAAAACCGGCATATATCTGGGGTAGCATTACATTTTCAAGAGCAGTGCTACGTGGAAGGAGGTTGAAAGTTTGGAAAACAAATCCAATCTCCTTGTTTCGGATTTCGGCAAGACGATTGTCGTCGAGTTTGCTTACGTTCGTGCCATTCAGGGAATATGAACCAGAGGTGGGCGTATCGAGGCAGCCGATGATGTTCATCAAGGTTGACTTCCCTGAACCCGATGGCCCCATCAGGGCGACAAATTCGTTGCGTTTGATTGTGAGGCTGATTCCTTTAAGCGCTTTGACGATTTCGGAGCCCATACGATAAAAACGAGTGATGTCAACAAGCCGGATAATTTCCTGATTCATTGTGAATGAGTTGAGTTTAGAAGACAAAGGTATTAAAGTTGGGTTTATGGTAAGCAACGTAATGGATGTGATAAAACCCGAATTAATCAATAGAAAGCCCGTTAGGGTTTAACGGATCACAAAATGCTGTTTGCTCAACTCTTTTCTAAAGAAGATAATTCCCACATCGAAAAGATCAATACTAACGGTTACTTGCCGATGTGCCACAATCTGCCTCCAGGCCTCTTCCATCCCTTTCGACCAATAAATATCGTCGAAAATAATTATTGTATCGTTTGCAACATAGGGGAGTAGAAGGTCGAAATATCGTAGTGTTGACTCTTTTCGATGATCGCCGTCAACGAATACCAGATCGGGTGCTGGCAAATTAGGCAATAGTTTTGGCAGAACATGTATAAAATTACCCAACTCAATATCAATATTTGTGGTGTCGAGCGCATCGAAACATTTCGATGCCATTTCGGCTTTAGTTGAGCATCCCTCAATTGTAACAATTTTTGCTGAAGGGCGAGCTGAGGAAAGATACATTGTGCTGATTCCCAGCGATGTGCCAAGTTCTACTATTGTATCAACACTATAGTGTCGGGCAATTCTAAAAAGCAACCTTCCTCTGTTTCGATCAACCCCCGAGTTATCAACAATCTTGTGAATCGGAAGCATTCTGGTTAAGTATCTCCTTTTCCCTGCGCCGGCACCAAAATCGCTAACCTCGATAATGTCTTTCATTTGCCTCATTCGCGCTACAATGGATTCAACCTTATTGTATTCTGCATACTCAGTTTTGTCGCGCAATATCTGGGTAACCAGGTTGTAAACAAACGGTGAATGTATGCTAAACCTGGTTTGTGCTTTCAGGCGGTAGCGGACGTAGCAAATTAGCATTCTGATCAGTTGCATCTTATTGTTTTGCTTTTACTGAGTTGAATGAAGAAACAACAAAGTACGGGAAAAATTGTTGTTGGGTTTGTGTTTGCATTGTTCTGCAAAAAACGGAATTACGTTTGACTTAGCCAAATTATCCTCCCCACGTTTCCCTATCCAGGCTACGGTAATGAATAGCTTCGGCTAAGTGTTCGGGGCGGATATCCATATTGTTGTCGAGGTCGGCAATGGTTCGGGAAACTTTCAGAATCCGGTCGTATGCGCGGGCCGACAGGCTAAGTTTTTCCATGGCCGTCTTCAGCAGAGCGGCTCCTGCCTGATCGAGCTTACAGGTGGTTCTCAGCATTTTGCTGGTCATCTGGGCGTTGCAATGTATGTTCTTGTGTTCGCTATAGCGGGTTTCCTGAATCTTTCTGGCCTGCTCAACTCTTGCCCTAATTTCGCTGCTGGGCGCAGCAGTTGATATTTGCGAGAGTTCACGGAATGGAACAGGTATAACTTCTATCTGGATATCAATACGATCGAGTAGAGGTCCGCTGATTTTGTTAAGATATTTTTGAACTGTGCCTGCCGGGCAAACGCAGTTTCGGTCGGGGTGATTGTAATAGCCGCATGGGCAAGGGTTCATAGCGGCAACAAGCATGAAACTGCTGGGATATTCAACTGTCATCTTTGCCCTCGATATACTGATCACCCTATCTTCGAGTGGTTGCCGCAATACTTCGAGTACTGTTCTCTTGAACTCCGGCAACTCATCTAAGAACAGTACTCCGTTGTGTGCAAGTGATATTTCGCCAGGTTGCGGGTTCGAACCGCCCCCCACAAGAGCCACATCGCTTATGGTGTGATGCGGCGAACGATAGGGTCGTACAGAAATCAGCGATGACTCACGGCTCATTTTACCCGCAACCGAATGAATCTTGGTGGTTTCCAGCGCCTCTTGCAAGCTTAGCGGAGGAAGAATTGAGGGAAGGCGCTTTGCAAGCATCGTTTTTCCGGCACCAGGCGGGCCAATGAGAATAACATTATGACCCCCGGCAGCGGCAACCTCCAATGCACGCTTTATGTTTTCCTGACCCTTTACATCGGAAAAATCATGCTCGTAAAAGTTTAACTGTGAGTAAAACTCATCTCTGGTGTTTACAACCACCTGTTCCAGTGAGTTTTTCTTCTCGAAAAATCCTGTAACCTGTTTTATGTTATCGGCTCCATACACCTTCAACTCCGAAACAATTGCGGCCTCGCGTGCATTTTGAGCGGGAAGAATAAAACCTTTAAACCCTTGCTTTCGTGCTTCTATAGCTATTGGGAGAGCGCCCTTAATTGGTAGCAGGCCACCATCGAGCGACAACTCTCCCATGATTATGTAGTCCTGTACTTCGGTAGAAGGAATTTGCTCGGTTGCTGCAAGTATGCCGATAGCCAGAGTTAAATCATACGCCGATCCCTCCTTGCGAAGATCGGCAGGAGCCATATTGATAACAATCTTTTTTCCTGGAATCCTGTATCCGTTATTACGCAAGGCTGCCTCTATACGCTGATGGCTCTCTTTTACGGTGCTGTCGGGCAGCCCTACTAGAAAAAACTGAACGCCGATATCTACATTTACTTCAACTGTGATAGTAGTGGCGTTGATTCCTGTAATGGCGCTTCCAAAAGTTTTTACAAGCATGGGGATTAATTTTGAACAACATGTAGCATTGAAGCCAGACAATAAAATTACAAAGATTTTTCACACGTAACCTCTCCTGCGAACCTAATACACCAAGTAAAAATAACCTTATTTTTGCCACATGTTTGCTGTTCAGAACCTTTCAGTCCATTTCACGGGAACCTCCGTGTTTGAGGATGTTACTTTTTTAATTCAGGAGCGCGACCGTGTAGGGCTTGTCGGTCGTAATGGCGCCGGAAAAACTACATTGATGAGGATCATTTGTGGTTTGATGGAGCCAGAGCAGGGTATTATAGTTATACCCGACAACAAAACTGTTGGCTATCTTCCTCAGGAGCTCGAAACAACAAGTAATTCAACCGTTTTTGCCGAAGCAATGCTGGCTTTTGCAATGGCCGTGGAACTCGGGCACCAGATAGAAGCAATAGGCAAGGAACTTGAACTGCGATCCGACACAGCGTCACCTGCATATTCCCGGTTAATCACCAGATTGACTGATGCCAACGAACAGTATCACCTCATCGGAGGGCATACACGACAAGCCGATGCCGAGAAGGTGTTGCTGGGGCTTGGCTTCGAACGCAGCGATTTCGACCGCCCACTCAGGGAATTCAGCAGTGGCTGGCAGATGCGTGTTGAAATGGCAAAAATTCTCCTTCAAAAGCCTCATTTGCTGCTTCTCGATGAGCCTACAAACCATCTCGACATCGAGTCAATTCAATGGCTCGAAGAATTCCTGAAGGATTATCCGGGTGCTGTAATTCTTGTTTCACACGACCGCGCCTTTCTCGATGCCGTTACAATCAGAACCATTGAGATTTCTTTAGGCAAAATCTATGATTTCAGTGCGTCTTATTCAGGCTACGTTGTGATGCGTCAGCAACAAAGAGAGCAACAGCTTGCTGCTCTAAACAATCAACAACGCGAAATAGCACAAATTGAGCGATTTATCGAACGCTTCCGATATAAAAGCACTAAAGCACGACAGGTACAGTCAAGGGTGAAGTTGCTTGAAAAAATGGACATCGTTGAGATGGAGGAGACTGATAATTCAGCTATCCGTCTCCGGTTTCCGCCCGCACCAAGATCGGGAAAGGTTGTTGTAGAAGCCAGAGGACTCCAGAAAGATTATGGAAGCAAAAAAGTGTTACAAAACCTGAGTTTTGCAATTTTGCGAAACGATGCCGTCGCTTTTGTCGGACGCAATGGTGAAGGTAAAACAACATTGTCGAAGATTATTGCCGGAACACTTGATTATACAGGCGTTCTATCCTACGGACACAATGTGCATATTGGCTACTATGCTCAAAATCAAACAGAACTACTTGATGGCGAAAAAACTGTTTTTCAAACCATTGATGATGCTGCCACAGGCGAAATGCGCACCAAAGTAAGAAGCTTGTTGGGAGCTTTTTTGTTTGGAAGCGACGATATCACCAAAAAAGTGAAAGTGCTATCAGGAGGTGAAAAATCAAGACTTGCCCTTGCAGTTTTGCTCCTTAAACCGGTGAATCTGCTTATTCTCGATGAACCTACCAACCACCTCGATATGGTGTCGAAAGATCTCCTGAAGAATGCTCTGATACAATTTTCAGGAACATTGATCATTGTTTCGCACGACCGCGATTTTTTACAGGGTCTCACAAATAAAGTATTTGAGTTTAAGAATAAATCCATCAAAGAATATTTTGGTGATGTATATGATTTCTTACAGTCGCGCAAACTAACAACCCTGAAAACACTAGAAGCCCAAAAGAGAGCCGGAATCAATTCATCTGAGAGGGTTCAGACATCCGACTCGAAATTACAATGGGAAGAACGCAAAAACCGCGAAAAAGCACTACGTAGGCTCCGAAGTGAGGTTGAAAAATGCGAGAACACAATTTTAATCTCCGAGCAGGAAATTGCCCGCCTTGATCAGATTTTAGCCAATCCCGATCGCTACCGGGAAGTCCTTAATGATCCGGAGGTATACGGGCGCTATAACGAGTTGAAATGCAACCTGGAGAAGGAAATGCAACGCTGGGAAGAGCTTCACAAGAAATTGGAGAATGCGGCTAAGGAGTAGCATTTGGTTGTTCTGAGGATCTTTTTTGATTGTATGGGGTTGGTGTTCAGATTTCTACGTTGCACTGCGGCTATCTGTCTCTATCTATCAGTCTTAGTACAAAGTCACTGAAAATTTTCTTTTTCTCCGTATCAGCCGCCACCCGATCGAGATAAAACATCGCAGCCTGATAATATTGATCCATCAAATCTTCGGCATGACGACGGACATTCACCTGCGTGAAAATTTGAAGAACATCGTCAATCTTTTTAGCCTCGTTAGTAGTTTTTGTGGAATAGAGATAACGAAGTTTGGCGGAGGTTTCGTTATCAGCAAGTTGAAGAGCCTTCAGATAGAGGAATGTTTTCTTGTTTGCTGCAATATCGCCACCAACTTTTTTTCCAATCTGCTTTTCCGACCCAAATGCATCCAGAATATCATCCTGCAGTTGAAAAGCAACCCCAAGGTTTTCACCATGACTGTATAAGAGTGTGGCAATCTCAATACTGGCTCCACCGGCAATGGCTCCAATTTGCATACATCCGCCAAAAAACACCGCCGTTTTCAACCTTATCATTTCGATGTACTCATCAATACTAACATCATTGTGGTTCTCAAAGTCCATGTCGAACTGCTGTCCTTCGCATATTTGAACTGCAATGCGGTTGAATGTTTTAAGTAGATGTTGGATTGCTGCGGAGTTTGTTTTGGCCAGATAATCATATGCCATTGAAAATAATGCATCGCCAGACAAAATCGCCACATTTGTACCCCATTTGCAGTGAACCGTTTCTTTTCCCCGGCGCAGAGGAGCCTGATCCATAATATCGTCGTGAATCAGTGTGAAATTATGTAGCAATTCGAGGCTGACAGCCGGATAGAGTGTATCCTGGCAATTCCCGTTTGTGAGATCGCACGACATCAGCGCCAGAACTGGCCTCAACCGTTTTCCCCCATTCGCAAGAGTGTAGCGTATCGGTTCGTAAATCAGGGCAGGTTTTGGCGGATAGTGAATGTTGTCAATAACCTCGTCTACTAATGATTGATAGTGCTTGTGATCCATTTTATTACAGTTGGATAAAAATTAGAAAAGTTGCAATTAGCCTAATATCAAGCCGTTAAAACATCCAACAAATATTTTCCATAACCGCTCTTAAGCAACGGTTTGGCTAATGCTTCAAGTTGAGCAGAATCAATGTATCCCATACGATAAGCTACCTCTTCAATGCATCCTATCTTAAGACCTTGCCGCTCTTCGATCACCTGCACAAACTGCGACGCTTGAATGAGCGAGGCAAACGTCCCCGTGTCGAGCCAGGCAGTTCCCCTGCTTAGGAGCGCTACCTTGAGCTTGCCCCTTCGCAAATATTCCTTGTTAACATCGGTAATCTCAAACTCCCCACGGGCACTGGGGTGAAGGTTTTTTGCAATTTCGAGTACACTGTTGTCGTAAAAATATAACCCCGGAACTGCATAGTTCGATTTTGGGTTTACGGGTTTTTCTTCAATTGAAATTGCCTTCATGTTTTCGTCGAACTCAACTACACCATAACGGTGAGGGTCTGACACATGGTAAGCAAAAATCACTCCGCCATCGGGGTCGTTATTGGCCTGCAACAGTTTGCTCAAACCGGTGCTGTAAAATATATTGTCGCCCAGAATAAGTGCAGCCTTATCGTTTCCAACAAAGGGCGCTCCAATAACAAATGACTGTGCCAGACCGTTTGGCGTTTCCTGAACAGCATAGCTGAACGAACAGCCCAACTGTTTTCCATCGCCAAGAAGCCGCTCAAAATTTGGAAGATCGTGAGGTGTTGAAATGATTAGAATTTCTCTGATTCCCGATACCATTAAAACCGACAGGGGGTAATAAATCATCGGTTTGTCGTAGATAGGCATCATTTGCTTGCTCATAGCAAGGGTTAGGGGGTGAAGTCTGGTGCCGGCTCCTCCGGCAAGAATGATTCCTTTCATGGGGCGCGTGTTAATAGTTACTATTTTGTGCTTTTTCCGTTTCCATTTGAATTGATATCGTCATCTTCAAAAATCTCTATGACAGGTTCTTCAAAGTTATGTGTGGTGATCCGTTTATCGAGGCTTAACAGCAACGAAGGTAAAACAAAGAGGTTTGATAGCAACGCTACCAGCAAAGTGAATGTAATCAGAAGCCCCATAGCTTCGGTTCCGCCAAAACTTGAAAGCATGAATATTCCAAAACCAAAAAATAGCACTATTGACGAATAGATAATACTGAAGCCTGTTTCACGAAGGGCAGAAATTACCGAGCGATGTATATCCCAGTTCGATTTCTTTAGCTCCATCCTATAGCGCGACAGGAAATGGATTGCGTTATCAACCGAAATTCCCAGGGCAACACTGAAAATAAGTATTGTTGAAGGTTTAATGCTGATAGCCAGAAATCCCATCAGGGCAGCAGTAAGGAGTTGTGGCAGAAGGTTTGGAATCATTGAAACTGCAACCATTTTTAACGAAGTAAACAACATCGCCAACATCAATGTGATAGCTATAATTGCAATTATAAGGCTGGTGATCAGGTTGTTAACCAAATAATCGGTGCCTTTCAGAAAAACGATGCTTGCCCCGGTGATATTCACCTCATATTCATCAGGAGGAAATATGGCGTTTATTTTGGGGGTCAGTTCATCTTTAATCCGTTTAATGTCGCGGGTTCCGATATTAGCCATTTGAACGCTGATTCTTGTAGTCTGCATATCGCTATCCATAAATGAATTCATGATAGAACGGCGTTCTGCTTCCATTCCGGGTATGTATCGCATTATAAAGTTTTGTTCGTGGGAGTTTGGCAACCCGTACATATCCGGATTGCCATGGTAAAATCCTTGTCGCAGGAATTTGACGACCTCGGCAATAGACAGCGGCCGGGAAAATTCCGGATACTTCGCAAGCGTATCTTGCAATTGATTGATTTTTTGAATTGTAGAAAGTCTCGTAATTCCTCTTTTGCGATGTGTGTTAATTGTGATCTCAAAGGGCAGCACACCGCCAAATTCCCGCTCAAAGAATAATAAATTCTGATACACCGGATCTTTATAAGGCAGGTCATCAACTACGTTGCCTGAAGTGCGCAGCCGTGTGATCCCAAATACTGCTAATAATACTACGACGCCTGCTATCATATAAACTTTTTTCCTGTGGTTCAAAACAATATATACCACTTTTTCCAGAAGTAGCAGAGCAAAGCGGTTATCAAGATGTTTTATATGCTTTTGCTGCGGAGGTGCCAAATAACTGAAAAAGATAGGAATCAACATCAGCGATAAAAGAAAAACTACCATAATGTTAATTGATGCAATCACACCAAACTCAACAAGTACTGTGTTTCCGGTAAGGGTGAATGCCGCAAAACCCGTAGCTGTAGTGAGGTTGGTAAGAAATGTTGCATTTCCAACACGATGTACAATCCTTGACAGCGCTTTCACCTTATTGCCATGTGAGCGGTATTCCTGATGGAATTTGTTAAGAAGGAAAATACAGTTTTCTACGCCTATGATAATCAGCAACGAAGGAAGCATTCCTGTAAGGATCGTTATCTCATAACCAAACAGACTCATCATTCCAAGTGCCGACACTACTGTTATGCTGACTATGATCAAAGGAAAAACAACAGCCTTGAACGACCTAAAAAACAGATACAGGGCAATCGAAGCAATCGCTATGGATAAAAACATGAAAAGTTTTAATTCCTCCTGCACCTTCTCCATTGTTTTGGTGCGGATATACGGCAATCCTGAAATGTGCGTCGCAATGCCTGTTTGCTTGCTGAATTCATTCACAGCCTTAACAATCTCACTCACAACAACAAGTCTGCCTTTGTTGTTGAGCTTGTCCTGATCGAGTGTTATAGCCATCAGGTTAGCTCCGGTTTCTGTGTTGAACAACAACCTGTTATAGAAGTGTAATCCATGTATTACCTGCAGCAGGCTATCTAATTCCTGCTGTGTTTGAGGAAGCGTTTCCATTACAGGTACAAAATCGAACCTCCTGACGGTGTCGTTACGTACGATCGTAAAAAGGTGAGCAATTGAAATAGCCTCCTGAACGCCGTCAACTGATTTCACTGCTCGGGTGAGCCGATACCATTCAGCGAAATTTTTGATTTCGAACAGCCGGTCATCGCGAACACCTACGAACATCACACTGCCGTCTTCACCAAAAACATCCTTAAACTGGCTGTAAATCAATTGCGTAGAGTCGCTTTCGGGGAGCATCTGCACCAATTCATACGAGAGCCTTATTTTGGTAGCATGATAGCCCATAAACATGATGAGAATGCCTATGATCACCAGATTTGTGAAGCGATAGCGGAGAATAATCCGTACAAGAAATTTAAACATTCTATATCATCCAGTTTTAAGGCGGTCAAAGATCAATACCTTTGTGCCGTTCGGAAAACGGCGGCAAAGGTACAGTTTTGACAAATAATTCTTAGGAAGTTTTTCTCTGGAAAGTAACTAATTCTTAATAACATTACGCAAACCGGATTAATGAAAGTACTTTTTATCGACACTACTCACCCTGCTCTACAGTGCAAGCTCGAAGAAGCTGGCTTTAACTGTTATCAGATGCCAGCGCCCTCATATGAGCTATGCCTGAGCATTATTAACAATTATGAAGGCATTATACTGCGCAGCGGAATACCGGTTGATTCACGATTGCTCGATCGTGCAACCAAACTTCGATTTGTCGCACGTGTTGGGTCGGGAATGGAAAATATTGATACTGAGGAAGCTGCACGCAGAGGAATTATTTGTTTGCATGCACCGGAAGGCAACAGGGATGCTGTGGGCGAACATGCCGTTGGAATGTTGCTGGCACTGATGAACAACTTTCTCCGCTCCGATAAACAGGTTCGAAAAGGCCATTGGAAGCGAGAGGAAAACCGTGGTGTTGAGATTATGGGGAAAACAGTGGCAATTATTGGGTATGGAAATACTGGTAGCGCCTTCGCAAGGAGGCTTTCAGGATTCGACGCTACAGTAATTGCTTACGATAAATACAAAACAGGTTATTCCAGCCAATTCGTTTATGAAGCCGACATGGAAACAATTTTCAAAACTGCCGATATAGTTAGCCTGCACGTTCCTCTTACCGATGAAACAGATTACCTTGTTGATGAACATTATCTGCGCAACTTTACAAAACCGATCTATCTAATCAACACATCGCGTGGCAGAGTAGTGAAAACATCAGGTCTGGTCACGATGATCAGAGAAAAGCAAGTGATTGGAGCGGCGCTCGATGTACTTGAATACGAAAAGAAATCGCTTGAAACGCTCGAAAATACTTCGGCCGACTTCGCTTACCTTGTTAGATGCAAAAACGTAATTTTCACACCTCATGTAGCCGGATGGACAAAAGAATCAGCAGTGAAACTTGCAACTGTACTCGCAGACAAAATATTATTGCACTTTCCGGCTACCGGAAAACAATAGAACAGTTATTCCCATTCAAGAATTCTCAGGAAATCGAATTCGGCCGGATTGGTTACATATTTTCCGGCAGTTTCATAATCGGATTTACCGAGAAATTGTAAACCGTTTTCGAACACCAACTGAGCCTTAGGGCTATCCATGTTCACCAATCGTGGTCGCACCTTACCGTTCTCGTCGGTAACATCTTTGAGGAATAGTGGTTTAGCCTCGCCATTGTGATCCGAAGTTACCATACAGGCGGTATAGCCCTGATCGAATAGTTTTTTTACGCCAAGCGCCAGCAGCGCGCAGTAGAGCAGATCGAAAGCGATTGGCCTCACACAGCGCAATTCATAACCCAATTCCACAGGGCGGCTTTTAATATCAAGCCGAAGCGATTTGAGTTTTTGTTGAAGCAATATATTGAATATGTGCGCTTTACTAACATTTCCGAGTTCGGGGTGGCCATGATCGTCATAGGTAAACTGAATTCCTGACCCTTTAATTTCGCTTTCGTCCATAAAGTGAAAAACGCCCTCGCTGATAATTGCAACGCCGTATGGCAGACCGAAAATTTTACGTTTCAATATTGAGGAGATCACGAGTCGGATTATCCGGTCGAAGGTTATGGGAACATTGTTAAACATTTCGGGGATAATAATCATAGGATAATGGCAGGCAGCTCCGATTCCGAAAGCAAGATGTCCGGCTTCGCGACCCATTGCTGAAACTACAAACCAGTTTCCGCTGGTTCGTGCGTCTTCATATACTGTTGTTGCAATCCTGACGCCTTCCTGTTTGGCGCTCTGGTATCCGAAAGTAGGCTGCCCTTCGGGGAGCGGCAGATCGTTGTCAATGGTTTTAGGAACATGTATATTTTGAATTTTGAGATCGCGATCGCCAAGAAATTTTCCGATGCGGTTGGCAGTAGATGCTGTGTCGTCGCCGCCGATTGATACAAGCAGCTTTACATTGTGTTTAACAAAAAAATCAATATTAAACTCCGTGTCGCGGGGCTTGTATCGGCTCATCTGGAGAGCCGAGCCGCCCTGATTGTAAATTTTATCGGCCATCGGAAAGTCAATTTCCTGAAAATTCGGATTCGGCGTAAACAATGTTTTGAATCCCTCGTGAATACCTAACACGCCATAGCCGTTTTTAAGAAAAACTTTTGCTAATGTTCCGATTACTGTGTTTATGCCCGGGGCTGGTCCGCCGCCGCAAAGTATGGCAATGCTTCCATTCATGATAGTCGTTTTTTTGTTGCGCCAAAAATAGGAAAAAGCATTAAACCCGAATTAATCAATAGAAAGTCCGTTAGGGCTGAACTATTGATTCCATGAGGGTAACCCCGATTTAGAAAATGTTTGAAGCAATTTTAAATTGCTGAATTACATTTTCTAAATCGTTTACGCAATGCAATTGCGTAATCTGGGTTTAAGCATTGTCAAATGCTTAATCTGGGTTAAATCTACATCCTATGGAGTTAACTGCAATGGTTTGGCTATAACCCTTAAATGCGAGATAATTGTTGTGCCGCTGCGAAGGCTCGTTCCCGGATACTCCAATGCAAGTGTTTGAAAAGCCGAAGCAAAGCCGGTTACACGATCGAGTCCCTTACCAGTTTAGTGTAGAGCCTGAGGCTCGTTTTCAAGTCGTTGCCATTCATCTCCATGTCGTTGAGGATCCAAATTGCAGCAATTAGATGGGTTAACTGTTCGCCTTCATCGGCGCCATCAACTTCAATCGGCAGCGGTTCGCCATTGTATAATGCCTGCTCCGCCAAGAGCAAAAGTTCAAGGCTGTTTGAGGAGGCAAGTTTGCTCACTACCGGAAGCTTCATTTTTTAAGCAAGTTATTAAGGAGTTCCAAAACCCGGTCTTCTCTTGATGTAGCAGTTGATTCTAACAATTGGCCATTGAAGAATGTTGCAAAAAAGGGCAGATTATTAACTCCGGCCAATTTGCGGGCTGTGGGATTATCTTCCGCATTCACATCAACGAACACAACCTTTTGGAATTCTGAGCTATCGGAGATACGGCGGTATTTAGCTGCAAATAACTTGCAACTACCACACCAGCTTGCATAGAATTTGACGATCACAAAAGGGTTCTTTCCTATCAGATCATGGAAACCCGAATCATTGCTTTGTATTACAGCCATAATATTTTTTGTTTTAACAATCGGCAAAGTTAATCGGTTCATTGGAAAAAGGCGCAACATTCAATCAGCCGTAAAACACAACAAACGTCAGCACGGGCATTACAAAAGGTTTAATTTGTTAACGCTGTTCAACAAGGGAAGGGTTGTTGCTGTGGCTGGGAACACAACCGAAACCCCCTGTTCAATTATTTGTTATGCCTGCAATGTTTTTATAACCAAGAACATGCAAAAATATCGCTCCTCAACAATCATGATATTCCCAGAAGACAAGAACTAACCTATTTTTGTTACAATTCAGAAAAGTCATTAATGGGTTGTTCGGTTTTTATAAATCAGTAACAAAATTTGAATTATAAAGGCCACGCACCAATGACCGTTTTTGGTTATATAAAATTAATTTTACAAACAAATTTTAAGAACATAAAATAATCCCATAGGGATAAAACATCGGTAAATGAAGACGAAAAGAATTAATCCCACAGGGATAAACCATCGGTAAAATGAGGACGAACCATAAAATAATCCCGTAGGGATAAAACATCGGTAAAAGAAGGCAAACCATAAGATAATCCCGAAGGGATGTAACATCGGTAAAAAGAAGGCGAACGTAATATAATCCCGTAGGGATGAA